>NZ_CP114291.2:2563624-3204530 GCF_027111355.2 Flavobacterium eburneipallidum | reverse complement strand
TATCTTTTTAAATTCTTTTATTTTTAATAATTACACCCAACGGGTTAGTTTTTTAAGCTCTAAAATTATGATTTTTAGAAATTTATATAATTGAAAGTAAATTCTGTTGTCTTTTAAAGGTATTATTTGCCGTATTGCATATCTTTGCCATGATTTTAAAGTATTTTTGAAGTCACTACATTTAGAAATAATTTTAAAAATGTTGGACCATTAAGTTTGTTAAGAAAATTAAGGTTTGTTGTGTTTTTTAATCTCCTTACATTTCTTAATGATTTTAATAAATATTCAAAATATTTCTAGCAAACCTAAATAATAAAAAGTATTCACCCATGAAATTTACCTCTTTATTAAAAAAAACAATTCCATTTTGTATTGTTTTAATCTTGTTTTCTTGTAAACCCAAATCAGAATTAGTTTATTATCAAAACATTGATAGTTTGTCTTCTAAAGAAAAATTGGATTCGTATGAAATTAAGATTCAACCTGATGATATGCTCACAATTATCGTATCTGCCGACGATCCTGAAACGGCAGTTCCTTTCAATTTGACAACTATTAGTATGCCTTCTGCTGTTAGTAATAATTTGATGAATGCTAGAGGACAAGAATCGATGCAGTCGTATTTAGTAGACGTAAATGGGTTTATTGATTTTCCAGTTTTGGGAAAACTGAAAGTAAGCGGTTTGTCACGTACAGAAGTGATGCAATTATTAGAATCAAAAATTGCGAAATATATCAAAAATCCAATTATCAATCTTCGTTTGACGAATTTTAAAGTTTCATTGCAAGGTGAGGTTACTATTCCAGGGACTTATCCTTTGACATCAGACAGAGTTACTCTTATCGAAGCCATCAGTATGGCAAAAGATTTGACTATCTACGGAAGAAGAGATAATATATTGATTATTAGAGAAATTGATGGAGTGAAATCTTACAATAGGGTAGATATTACGAAAGCGGATTTTATCAATTCGCCATTTTATTATTTAGCACAAAATGATGTGATCTATGTAGAGCCTAATAAAACGAGAATCAATGGAGCGGCAGTAGGAGCCAATACCAATGTTATCATTTCGATTACCTCATTAGTGATTACTTTAATAACCTTGATAGTTACAGCAAAAAACTAAATATACTATGGATTTTTACAACAACTCCGACGAAGATCAAATTGAAGATTTTAATTTAAGAGATAGTTTAGAGCGTTATTTAGAGCATTGGCGATGGTTTGTATTGGCTGCTTTTTTGTCACTTGCCGTAGCTTATGTGTATTTAAGGTATGCAACTCCTCAATATTCTGCCAGTACTACTATATTGGTTAAAGATGATAAAAAAGGGGGTATGCTTTCTGAATTATCTGTTTTTGCTGACATGGGGTTGGGAGGTGGAATGAAAAGTAATTTGGATAATGAAATCGAGATATTGAAGTCCAGAACTTTAGTTGAAAAAACAGTTAAAAGATTACAACTAAACACATCAATAATCGAAAAAGGGAAAGTAAATAGTACAGAAATGTATGATAGATCCCCAATCAAAGTACAGTTTGTCAATGCCAATTCAAAGTTTTATGAGGATAGAATGAATTTTGAATTTGTTAAGTTGACATCTAACACTTTTCAATTAAAAAACGCAGTTGAATCAGATAGGAGTAAGTTGCTTTTAGTGAATAAAAAAGAGTTTCGATATGGAGAAATTATTCCCCTTCAAAATGCTGGTTTGATAATTACAAAATCTTCTGTTGAAAAAGCGTTTAAAAATGTTGAGGGCAAATCTATTATTATTACAATAAACCCACTGGGTAATGTTGTAGCTAGTTTTCAGCAACGATTGAATGTAGATCCAATAAGTAAAACGAGTAGTGTTGTAAGTGTTTCTATAGTAGATCCTGTTTCTAAAAAAGCAGAAGTCTTTTTGGATAATTTGATTAAAAATTACAATGAAGATGCAGCGGCTGATAAGAGTTTTATTTCCGAGAATACTTCCAAATTTGTTTCCAATCGATTGTTGTTGATTACCCAAGAGTTGGATGGAGTAGAAAAAGATGTACAAAGTTTTAAAACAGCTAATAAACTTACTGATATCGAAACCGAAGCCAAATTGTTTATCGAAGGCTCTAGTGAGTACAATAAAAAAAGAGTGGAGATCGAAATTCAGTTAAACATGGTGGCTTCTATGTTGGATTTTATCAAAAAAAGCAACAATTCCGATTTGTTGCCAACCAATATGATTTCTAGCGATGGTGATGCAGCAGGATTGGTGGATTCTTATAATCAATTGGTTTTGGAACGTAACCGAATTTTGAAATCAGCAACTCTAGCAAATCCAACGGTTATCAAATTAGACCAACAAATCAGTTCTTTAAAAGCCAATGTGGGCGAGAGTTTGAGAAGAATACAGTCTAATTTGGGTATTCAAAAAAGAGACTTGAGAAGTCAAGAAGGCATTTTAGACAACAAAATAGGTGATATTCCAGTGCAAGAACGTCAGTTTAGAGTAATTGCACGTCAACAAAAAGTAAAAGAAGAACTTTATTTGTATTTGTTGCAAAAAAGAGAAGAAACGGCTATTTCTTTGGCAGCAACAGAACCGAATGCTAGAGTAATTGATGCAGCAAAAGCATCAGATGTTCCCGTTTCTCCTAAAAAGAAGATGATCTATTTAGCTGCATTATTTTTAGGACTTTTAATACCATTCGGAATTATATACATAATTGATTTGTTGGATACGAAAGTAAAAAGTCGTTTTGATGTTATGAATAAATTTGATGTTCCGTTCTTGGGAGATGTGCCTAATTCTATTACCACCGATGGCTTAATAGATGCGACCAGTAGGACAGGTACTGCCGAAGCGCTTCGAATTGTGAAAACCAACTTAGATTTTATGTTAAGTCAAGTGCCAGATGGTGAGGCCAAAACTGTGTTTATGACCTCGACTGTTTCTGGAGAAGGAAAGACATTTTTGTCGGCTAATCTAGCGGCAACAATGGCGCTTTCTGGGGTAAAAGTCCTCCTGATTGGAATGGATTTTAGAAATCCTAAATTGAATGAATACATCGATTTGCCTAATAATTCAGGTTTAACAGATTATTTATCATCGAATAAAGCCATCTTAAGTGATTACATACACAAAACAGCTGGTTTTGAAAACTTTTATGTTCTCCCTGCTGGAGTGATTCCGCCCAATCCAACAGAATTATTGATGAGTAAAAAAGTAAAAGAATTATTTATTCAATTTAAAAATGAGTACGACTATATCATCGTAGATATGGCACCAGTTAGTCTAGTATCCGATACCTTGATGTTGTCTAAATATGCAGATGCAACTGTTTATGTTTGTAGAGCTGGTGTATTGGATAAGCGTATGATTCATATTCCTAAAATGATTTACAAAGAAGGAAAACTTAAAAATATGTCGTTGGTACTTAATGATACTAAAATGAATAAAAGTTATGGGTATGGTTACGGCTACGGCTATGGAGTCAAAGTGGACGAAAAACCTTGGTACAAGAAAATATTTAAAGCATAAAGAAAAAGAGGCGAAAGCCTCTTTTTTTATTAATCGTTGTTCATCTATTGTTCAACGTTTTTGGTTTAACGAACTACGAAAATCGAACTACGAAAATCGAAGAAGTCTTCATTTTTCTAAACAAATTGTTACATTTGTAGCTATGGAATTTTCATCAAAACTTTTAGAGAAAGCAGTTAACGAAGTATCTCAATTGCCTGGAATTGGAAAACGAACCGCTTTGCGATTGGTATTGCATTTGTTAAAACAACCCAAAGAGCAAACTAGCTTTTTATCACAAGCTTTAACTACAATGAGGGAGGAAGTTAAGTTTTGTATTAGCTGTCATAATATTTCTGATATAGAAATTTGCGAAATTTGTTCTAATGAGAAGAGGAATCACCAAATTATTTGTGTAGTAGAAGATATTCGCGATGTAATGGCGATTGAAAATACAGGACAATTTAAAGGGATTTATCACGTTCTAGGGGGAAAAATATCACCAATTGATGGAGTTGGACCCAGTCAATTGAATATTAGTTCGTTGGTTGAAAAAGTAAAATCGGGGACAGTAAAGGAGTTGATATTTGCTTTAAGTTCCACCATGGAAGGCGATACCACTAATTTTTATATCTACAAACAGATTCAAGATTGTGAGATTATAACTTCGACGATTGCAAGAGGAATATCGGTTGGCGATGAATTAGAATATGCCGATGAGGTAACTTTGGGAAGGAGTATTTTACAGAGAGTTCCTTTTGAGAATTTTTTTAAAAATAATTAATTCATGATAATGAACAACGATATTTTTTTAATTTGTGAAATGAAAAACTATATTTGTTGAAAAAATGGAATATGAATAAATTCATACGTTATATAGTTTTTGGAGTTTGTCTTTTTTTACAATCCTGCATACCTACTAAAGATCTTGTTTACCTTCAAAATAAAAATGCAACAGAACCTTCAGTTGCTATAACCGAAGTGATGCAAAAGCCTTACAGACTTCAGGTTGACGATGTTTTGAGTATTACTTTAAAGGCAAGTGATCCTGCATTAGTATCTATTTTTACCCCTACAGCTAGAGGCGAATCAGGAAAAGATGCTTCTTCATTGTATTTTGACGGATTCACTATAAACGATCACGGCAATATTAGATTTCCAATTTTAGGAGAAGTAAACGCCATTGGTTATACAGTAGAAGAGTTAAGGGATAAATTAGAAAAACAGCTTTTAGATGAGTATTTCAAAAAAGAGGCAAATATTTTTGTTACCGTAAAATTAGCGGGTTTCAAATATACAATGAATGGAGAGATAGGAAATCCTGGGACTAAATTCTTATATCAGAATCACGTTAATATTATGGAAGCTATTGCTAATTCTGGTGACATCACCATAACGGGCGATAGAAAAGCAGTTACCATCATGCGACAATCCCCTTCTGGAACCGAAATGCACGACATTGATCTTACTGATAAGAAAGTGATGCAATCTCCTTACTATCATTTGCAACCCAATGATTATATTTATGTGAAACCACTCAAACAAAAAACCTGGGGAACTGGAAAAACAGGGATAGAATCGTTGAGTACCATCATTACATTAATTTCCTTAATAACTACTACTTTAGTTATAATAAAATTATAATACCAATTCCAAAATGCTAGACATAAAAGATTTTTCTATTTTTGAAGCCCAATCGGGTTTTGATTTCAAAGGGTTTTTACTAAAGATTGCGAGTTATTGGAAGTGGTTTGTATTGAGTTTAGCCATTACTTTCAGTATCGCCTATCAGGTAAACATTCGCAAAGAAAAAATTTATGCCATGGAAACGCTAATCTCTGTAAAAGAAGAAAGCAATCCATTGTTTACTTCCAATACGAGTTTGGTTTTTAATTGGGGAGGTCCTTCAGATCAAGTTCAAACCATTTCCACAACGCTAAAATCGCGTTCTCACAATGAGCTAGTGGTCGATAAACTTCAGTATTATATTGGGTATTTATCGCAAGGAGAATACAATTTGGTCGATGCTTATGGGGCCGTTCCTTTTTATGTAGATATTGATAAATCCAAAGGGCAACTAGCAGGAACTCTTATCAAAATTAAATTCTTAAGCGAAAATGAATATGAAATTCGAATACCTTTTGCTTCCAATTCAGTTTCGTTAGTTACCTATTCGGATAATTCCTATCGAAATACTGCCGTGGCAGTTGGCGATTTCATAAAAAAATACAAAGTAGGACAACGAGTTTCATTGCCTTTTTTAGATTGGAAATTACAAATAAAAGATAACCCTGGGATTTATAAAGGGAATGAATATTTCGTTCAATTCAATGATTTTGACGGAACTGTTTCTGGTTACAGAGGCATAAATGTCAGTACAGACGAAAAGGGAGGCTCTATAATTACCCTAGGAATGCAAGGAACAAACAAAGCTCGAATGGTGGAGTATTTGAATGCAACTGTAAAAATGCTTATCAAAAGACAATTGGATAGCAAAAACCAATTTGCTACCAATACCATAAGTTTTATAGATAGTACGCTTGTGGCTATGGAAGCTCAATTGAAAGAAACTACGAACGAGTTGAAATCGTTTAGAAGCAATAAAAACATATATGATATTGAAGAAGGAGGAGGGAAATTTTCGGGACAAATTTTAGAATTTGATGTTCAAAAAGATGAAATCAGCCGAAAAATTTCGTATTATAATTCCTTGAAAGCCTATTTAAAAAATAGTGTGGACTATGCTAAACTTCCTGCGCCAACAGTAGCAGGAATTGAAGATCCTAATATTGTAATGAATGTTTCGAAGCTGATTTCACTTTCTACTCAACGTTCAGAAATGGCTTATGCTGTCAAAAGCGAAAAAATATTCAAAGATTTTGACAATCAGATGGAAGCCATCAAGAAAGTATTGCTGGAGAATATCGCTACTGCAAAAACTTCTTTGCAGTACGACATGAATTTGGTAAATAGTAAAATTAATGAGGCGGAAAGCAGTATTAAAAAACTCCCAGAAGATCAGCAAGAATTAATAAAAATTAAAAGGAAATACGATTTAAGCGATAATATCTATAGTACTTTTCTTCAAAAAAGGAGTGAAGCCGATATTGTAAAAGCCGCTAATTTATCGGATATTCATTTTATAGATCCTGCAAAAGATATAGGTGGAGGTCTTATTGGCCCTAAAACTTCTGTCAATTATGTGTTGGCATTGTTTTTAGGATTGTTGATTCCGTTACTTTTTGTATTTGCTATTTTCTTCATCAATAATGCTATTCAGAATACGGAAGATGTTAGTAAACTGACCCAAATCCCATTGATTGGTGTTATCGGTTTGAGTAATGAAAAATCAGAATTGGCCGTATTTGAAAAACCAAAATCGGCTCTTTCAGAGTCGTTTAGAGCCATTCGATCGTCTTTGCAATTTCTATACAAACAACAAAAATTGGACGGTGCAAAAACACTTATGATAACTTCCTCTGTAAGTGGTGAAGGAAAAACATTTTGTGCCTTGAATATTGCAACAGTATTTGCATTAAGCGAAAAAAAGACAGTAATACTTGGATTGGATTTGAGAAAACCAAAACTCTTTGACGAATTCAATTTGACTAATGAAGTAGGTGTTGTCAATTATTTGATCAAACAAAAAACAGTTGACGAGATTATCAATCATACTCATATTCCGTTTCTTGACGTTATTATTTCAGGGCCGATTCCTCCAAATCCTGCCGAAATGATTTTGAGCGATGGTATGAAAGAGTTGATCGAAGAATTAAAACAAAAATACGATTACATTATTTTAGATACTCCACCAGTTGGGTTGGTTTCAGATGCTTTAGAGTTGGCTCAATATTGCGATGTAACTTTATATATTGTTAGACAAAATTTTACTAAAAAAGAAATGATTACCTTGTTGAATAATAGAGTCAAACGAGGTGAGCTTAATAATACCAGTATTATTTTGAATGGATTTCAAAATAAAGCCAAATATGGTGCTGGTTACGGTTATGGCTATGGTTATGGCTACGGGAATACTACTTATTCTAACGGATACACAGATGATAGTGTTCCAAAAGATTTTTTTGAAAAAATAATAGAAAAGTTTACAAAAGATAAAAGCTAGTATTGGATTATAAACCAATGAAAAAAGAAAATACACATAGTATATTAATTACTGGTGGAGCTGGATTTATTGGCTCTAACCTTTGTGATTATTTTTTGTCCAAAAATTATCAGGTTACTTGTTTGGATAATTTTTCCACTGGTCATCGTCATAATTTAAAAGATTGTATCAATCATCCCAATTTTCGATTAATTGAAGGCGATATTCGGAATCTAACCGATTGTCAGAATGCAACTCAAGGTGTAGATTATGTTTTGCACCAAGCCGCTTTGGGTTCTGTGCCACGATCTATTAAAGATCCAATTACTACTAATGAGGTTAATGTTTCGGGTTTTTTGAATATGCTGGTAGCTTCTCGTGATGCTAATGTAAAACGATTTATTTATGCAGCCAGTTCCTCTACTTATGGAGATTCACAAGGTTTGCCAAAAATAGAAGACGTAATAGGAAAACCGCTTTCACCTTATGCGATAACCAAATATGTGAATGAATTGTATGCAGATATTTTCAGCAGAACTTATGGATTAGAAACAATAGGCTTGCGTTATTTTAATGTTTTTGGAAGAAAACAAGATCCTAATGGAGCTTATGCTGCTGTAATTCCAAAATTTGTATCGCAATTAACAAAGTTAGAAAGTCCGTTAATTAATGGCGATGGAAACTATTCTAGAGATTTTACTTATATTGATAATGTAATTCAAATGAATGAATTAGCCATATTGACACAAAATCCTGATGCTATAAATACCGTATTCAATACCGCTTTTGGAGATAGAAATACATTAAACGATTTGGTAGGTTATTTAAAAAAGTATCTTTCAAGATATGATGCAAGAATCGCTGATGTTAAAATTGAATACGGTCCTAGTCGTGCAGGAGATATTCCGCATTCGTTAGCAAGTATTGATAAGGCAAAAGCATTGTTGGGTTATGAACCGAAATTTTCATTACAAGAAGGTTTGAAGGAAGCCATTGAATGGTATTGGAATAATTTGTAGAGATGTAATGTGTTGCGTCTGTGTTAAATATATGATAGTTCAGGAGAACAAAAAAACAAAAAATTGAAAACAGATATAAAAATAGCAGTTATAGGTTTGGGATATGTAGGTTTGCCATTGGCACGATTATTTGCTACACAATATCCTGTTATTGGATTTGATATTAATCAGTCTAGAATCGAAGCTTTGCAACAAGGCAATGATACTACTTTGGAGATTGATACTGCCACTTTGAAACAAGTATTAGTTGAAAAATCGTCTGATAGTAACGGTTTGTACTGTACTTCTTCACTTGCAGAAATTGCAGATTGTAATTACTTTATAGTTACAGTTCCTACACCAGTAGATAAAAATAACCGTCCCGATTTAACGCCTTTGTATAAATCAAGTGAAACGGTTGGAAAAGTATTAAAAAAAGGAGACATCGTTATTTATGAATCTACAGTTTATCCGGGCGTAACCGAAGAAGAATGCGTACCCGTTTTAGAAAAAATATCAGGACTAAAATTTAATGAAGATTTTTTTGCGGGCTATTCTCCAGAGAGAATCAATCCAGGTGATAAAGAGCATACAGTAGATAAAATTTTGAAAGTCACTTCGGGATCGACTATTGAAATTGGTCAGAAAGTAAATGAGTTGTATCAATCTGTAATCACAGCAGGAACTTATTTAGCACCATCGATTAAAGTTGCCGAAGCAGCAAAAGTTATTGAGAATTCGCAACGTGACATTAATATCGCTTTTGTCAATGAACTGGCCAAAATATTCAATATTTTAGAGATTGATACACAAGCTGTTTTAGCTGCTGCAGGAACCAAATGGAATTTTCTCCCTTTCAAACCAGGATTGGTTGGCGGACATTGCATCGGTGTTGATCCTTATTATTTAGCCCAAAAAGCACAAGAAAATGGTTATCATCCCGAAATAATTTTGGCAGGTCGTCGTTTGAATGACAGTATGGGCGAATACGTAGCTTCGCAAGTGGTGAAATTGATGATTAAGAAAGGAATTACCATCAATGGAGCAAGTCTTTTGATGTTAGGGATTACCTTCAAAGAAAATTGTCCCGATGTAAGAAATACTAAAATTGTAGATGTGATTGCTGCGCTTGAAGATTATGGAATTCAAGTAAGTCTTTATGATCCTTTGGCAAGTCCTGTAGAGGTTTTGCATGAATATAAATTAAATTTCAGCAAAGAAAAACCCACAACTACTTTTGATGCCATTGTTTTAGGAGTGGCGCACCAAGAGTTTTTGGATTTAGACTTTAATGCCATTCGCAATAAAAACAGTATTGTTTATGACGTTAAAGGAGTTTTAGGACATATAGCTGACGGTAGATTGTAAGATTCTAAATAGATATTTAAAAAAGTTAAAATTAAAATTCGAAAATGAAAAAAATACTGATTACAGGTGGAGCAGGATTTATTGGATCTCATGTTGTTAGGCGTTTTGTTCAAAAATACCCAGAACACCAAATTTTTAATTTGGATGCACTTACCTATGCAGGAAATTTAGAGAACATCATTGATATTGAAAAGGAACCGAATTACACTTTCGTAAAAGGAGATATTACCGATGAAAATTTTATTGGTAAATTATTTAAAGAGCATCAATTTGATGGTGTGATTCATTTGGCTGCCGAATCTCATGTCGATCGTTCTATCGAAGATCCTATGGCTTTTGTAAAAACCAATGTAATAGGGACAGTGAATTTACTTAATGCAGCGAGAAAACAATGGACAAATAACTTTGAAGGAAAACGTTTTTATCATGTTAGTACAGACGAAGTGTATGGCTCTTTGGGTGCTGAAGGCTTGTTTACAGAAACCACTCCTTATGATCCCAATTCACCTTATTCAGCTTCAAAAGCAAGTTCCGATCATTTTGTGAGAGCTTATGGTGAAACTTATGGATTGCCTTATGTTTTGACTAATTGTTCTAACAATTATGGACCTAATCATTTTCCAGAAAAACTAATTCCGTTGTTTATCAACAATATTATTAATAACAAACCTTTGCCTGTTTATGGTGACGGAAATTACACTCGCGATTGGTTGTTCGTGAAGGATCATGCTGTGGCAATTGATTTGGTTTTTCACCAAGGAAAAAATCACGAAACCTATAATATTGGTGGATTCAACGAATGGAAAAACATTGATTTAGTCAAAGTTTTGTGCCAAATTATGGATACAAAATTGGGTAGAGTTACTGGAGAATCAGCTAAACTAATCACTTATGTAAAAGATCGTCCTGGACACGATTTGCGTTATGCCATTGATGCTAATAAAATAAACAAAGAATTGGGCTGGGAACCATCGGTTACTTTCGAACAAGGATTAGAGTTTACCATAGATTGGTATCTTAATAATCAGGAATGGTTGAATAGTGTAACCTCTGGCGATTATGAGAAATATTACGACAAAATGTATTCCTAGAAGTTAGAAGAAGGCAGTAAGTTGTCATAAAAATTAAATTTCAGACCATAATTTGCAACCTCGAAAAAGAGTAGATAAGATATGAATTGGTATGTAGTGTACACCAAACCCAAATGGGAAAAAAAAGTAGCCGAACGATTGAATGAAATTGGAGTAGTTACGTATTGCCCTTTGGTAACCAAAACAAGCCAATGGTCTGATCGCAAAAAAACAATAAGTGTACCTTTGTTTAATTCTTATATTTTCGTGCAAATTGAAGAAAAGGATCGAAATAAGGTTTTTCAAATTCCGGGAGCCGTTCGCTATTTGTTTTGGTTAGGAAAACCAGCAATGGTCAAAGATTCAGAAATTGAAGCCATTCAAACTTGGTTAGCTGCCCCAGCTACTTATGAAGTTTCATTAGATAAATGGAAAAAAGGCGACAAAATCATGCTGGAATCAGGGCCATTTATTAGTCAATCTGCCATTATTCAAGAAGTAAAACAAAACCATTATATCTTGATTTTAGAATCGTTGGGCTGTTTATTACGAATAGATAAAAAAGAAGACTAATTTATTTATTTTAAGATTTTATTATTATTAAATTGTTAAGCTAAATAATTTTTAATCATAAAAGCCTTGTTGTTAGTTTGATAGAGGCTAATATGTGCTTTTTGTTTTGGCATTGAAAGTGTCATATTTTGTGTGTAAAAAAGAGGTAAATTTTTTATTTACTATAAATTTGCAATAGTTTAAGTTTTTGGTGCACCTAATTATGGGAGTCACTGCGGCGAAGCCATGGAATGCAAAATAGAATTAAAGAGAATCTATATTTAAAAAATAAAATACAATTAATTTCTGTAGAATTATGAGAAAAATCATTACCGCCCTTTTACTGTCGTTTGTGTTGTTTCAATCCAATGCTTTAATGGCGCAAGATGTATTGAAGGCGTCTGATTTGAGTACTTTGAGAGTCGATTATTTATCAGATTCTGATATTGCTAAAATTAAAACCCAATTACAAACAAACAATACCACGATTGATCAGTTAGAGCCTTTGGCTTTGGCAAAAGGAATGTCGGCAACCGAGTTTGCCAAATTAAAGACCCGATTAGGAATGCAATCCACTCCAAAAGTGATTTCTGATTCGGAAAAAACCAATCAAGAAGAAATAGGTCGTAAGCAAGATAAAATTGTCAACAAGAAAGTAAAAGACACTTTGAACGCGTTGATTTTTGGTTCAGAATTATTTGATAATCCAACACTAAATTTTGAGCCAAGTTCAAAATTAGCAACTCCTGTAAATTATGTGTTAGGTCCAGGTGACGAATTGCAAGTTAGTGTTTACGGTGTGCAAGAATTTAATGCCAGTATTCCTGTATCTGTAGAAGGAAAAGTGAATATTCAGTATGTGGGTCAAATTGCTGTTTCAGGTATGAGTATTGAAGCCGCTACTCAAAAAATAAAATCTGCCATCGCTAGAGTTTACAGTACTGTAAATTCAGGACAATCCCAAGTAGATGTAAGTTTGACTCGTATTAGAACCATAAAAATAACAATAATAGGAGGAAAACAACCGGGAAATTATTCGGTTTCTTCATTGTCAACAGTCTATAATGCTTTGTTTTTAGCGGGTGGTCCAGGTAAAAACGGAAGTTATAGAAATATAGAATTATTAAGAAATAACCGATTGTATAAGACTATTGATATTTACAAATTTTTGGTAAATGGAAATCAGTCCGATAATGTGGGCTTAAAAGATAACGATGTTATTCGAATTCCAGCTTATAGCCAAAGAGTTACTTTGCAAGGACAAGTAAAACGTCCTGGGATATTCGAGATGAAAGCCGGAGAAACTTTCAAAGACTTATTGTCTTTTGCATCTGGATTTAGTGAGTTAGCCTATACCGCATCGGTAAGTGTATTACAAAAAACCAGCAAGGAATTTAAAGTAAAAGATGTAAAATCAGCTGAATTTGGAATCTATAAACCTCTTTCGGGCGATGTATTTCGAGTGAGTAAGATTTTGAATCGTTTTGAAAACCGTATCAAAATTGAAGGCGCTGTATTCAGACCCAATACCTATTCTTTTTATGAAGGAATGCGCGTTTCAGATCTTATCACACAAGCAGATGGTTTAAAAGAAGACGCTTACACCAATAGAGCCACTATTGTTCGATTAAAATCAGATTTGACAACAGAAGTGACCAATGTGAATTTAGCGAATGCTTTAGCGGGAGATCTAGCAGCAGATATTCCTTTAAAGAAAGAAGATATAGTAACCGTATATTCTATTTTAGATTTTAGAGAAGAATATAAAATCACTATAGATGGAGAAATAAAAAGCCCAGGGGAATATGATTATCAAGAAAGTTTAACGCTGAATGATTTATTATTACAAGCAGGTGGTTTAACAGGTTCAGCTTCTAAAAGAGTAGAAGTGGCTAGAATGATTAAATCAGATGAAGCTGATGATAACAATCCCAATAGAGTACAATTATTCAATTTAGAAATTACTCCAGGCAATAATGAACAAATCAAAAATTTTGCATTAGAGCCGTTTGATGTGGTTAATATTCGTAGAATGTCTGTATATGAAAAACCCGAGATGGTAACTGTTTCAGGAGCTGTACATTATTCAGGTAAATATGTTTTGGCGAACAAAAAAGAAAAAATTTACGACATAATTCAAAGAGCAGGAGGATTAAATTCAGTTGCTAATATTGATGGAGTAAAAATCAAGCGCCCTATTCAAGCCAAACAAATTGAAGATTTGGAAAGTATTAATTTGAATTTAGGAAAAAAAGATTCATTGCATGATAAATTGACCAAAAAATTAAAAGAAGATTTAAAATATGCAACCATCCCAGTCGATTGGAGGAAAATTGTAAAAGATCCAGAAGACAAAACCAATGTTACTTTATTTCCTGGTGATGAAATAGAAGTAGCTGTAAATAATGAAAGTGTAAAAGTAACTGGTAATGTATTGTTAACCTCTGAAATCCCTTATGACAAAGGGAAAGGCTTTGGGTATTATTTGAATTCCGTAGGCGGAACAGATGCTAAAGGTTGGAAGAAAAAAGCTTATATTATTTATCCAAATGGAAAAGCAGCTGTGTCTAGTTCTTTTTTCTTTATTAGAACTTATCCTAAAGTATTGCCAGGATCTCAAATTGTGGTTCCTGAAAAACCAGAAACGAGAAAAATGAGTACGGGAGAATGGGTAAGTATAGGTAGTGTAATAACTAGTATTGCTTTATTGATTGTAACTTCTTTTAAATAAAAATTTAATTTATATGGAGAATAATTCGCCAACTAACAAAGAGCAAATTTCTTTAAAAGAGATAATTGAAATAGTAAAAGAATGGTATAAGAATATGCTCTTGAAATGGAAGACTATTTTATGTGTAGGGATAATAGGAGGCCTTCTAGGATTGACATATTCATTTATCAAAAAACCAATTTACACAGCCAGTTTATCTTTTGCTTTAGAAAGTAATAAGTCGGGTGGAGGATTAAGTGGTGCTCTTGGATTGGCTAGTTCTTTAGGTTTTGATCTTGGAGGTAGTGGAGGTGGGATATTTGAAGGTTCTAATTTGACAGAATTGTTCAAGTCTAGGCAGATGGTTGAAAATACATTGCTTATGCCAGTAAACTTAAATGGAAAAACTATTTCATTAGCCGAAATGTATATCCAAAATGAGGAATGGCGAGAGAATTGGAAAAAAAAACCAAAATTAGTTGGATTGCAGTTTTTACCCAATACAAATCGTAAGAATTTCACAAGAAGTCAAGATAGTATTTTTGGTGTAATTTATGATAATTTATATAAGAAAGGATTACAAGTTGGTCAGAAAGATAAAAAAGTTGATATTATAACTATTGAGGTTTCTTCCAAAAATGAATTGTTTGCCAAGTATTTTACAGAAGCTCTAGCCAAACAAGTAGGCGATTTTTATATCAAAACCAAGAGTAAAAAGGCACGAATTAATATGTCTATTTTAGAGAGACAAACGGATTCTATCAGGAGAGAACTAAATAATGCAATTGCTGGAGTTGCAGTTGCTACAGATAATACTTTTGGGTTAAATCCTTCTTTGAATGTGCGTAGAGTTCCTTCAGCCCGTCGTCAAGTTGATGTGCAAGCTAATACTGCTATTTTGACTGAACTAGTAAAGCAAACCGAATTAGCTAAAGTAACTTTACGAAAAGAAACTCCTTTGATACAGATAATTGATCGACCAATTTTACCTTTGAAAAAAGAAAAAACTGGAAAGTTATTAGGATTACTTTTCGGTGGATTTTTATTTGGATTTTTAGCACTTCTATTTTTGACACTTAAAAATATCTTAAAAAAAATAGTTTAATATCTATCTTTATTAAACATTGCTTTTTATTGATTACTGCAAAAGCATAATTTTTTTGGTATTGATTTAATTATTTACAGAAAAACTGTTTGTCTAAATAATTTCATAGCGCTATCAACTTTTGAAATCTCAAAAAAACACACGAAATTGGCACTAGCTATTTTATCAAAATTATTATCAATATTTATTAGTTTATTGATTTTATTTAATGCTATTTTAATACGGAGAATGGTTGGAACTTGGTTGTTTCCAGCTACTCTTTTTTCTTTATTTTGGTTTGCTTTTATTTTTTTTCCATTAATCATAATGTTTGAAATTCCAATTAATCCTTGGGCAGTAGGCTATCTTTCGTTGTTGGTAATTTTGTTTTCTTGGACCTTTATTTTTTTTAACTGGAAAAAAGCATTTAACAATAATTTAAATAAACCATCTGCAGAGGGGGTTTATGATACTAAATTATTAAGGCTTACACTTTGGTTTTCCATATTTGTTTCTGTAGTGTGTTCGATAAAAGTGATGTTAGTTCAAGGGTTTTCATTAGCGGAGCTTTATGAAGACATAGTCTTGGTTGCAGCAAAATATGCAGTTTCTAGGTATGCTTCTGAAGTGGTTTATTCGGCATATGGACCTTTGAGTTTGGGTTTTGCTTATCTTGCAGTTTTGATTGCAGGCTTAATATTCGGATCAACTAGTAATAGTTCAAGAAAAAAATGGGTGTTGCTTGCTTTTTTGCCTTCTATTATAATTATGGTTACTCAATCAGCAAAAGGTTCTTTTTTTGGCTCTATTTTTTATTTTTTAGGAGGGATACTTGTAACTAGTTTGCAACAAAATAAATTGTTACTTTTTAAAGCTAATATTTTAAAAATTGTATTTAAAATAGGTTCGTTTTCCATTATCTTATTTATATTCTCTTTAATGTCTAGAGGTTTACAAGACGTTAAAGATGTTTCTGTTTTTTTTGAAAAATTGAGATTCCTTTTAGCCTCTTATTTCTTTGCCCATTTGTATAACTTTTCGGAATGGGTTACTGCTTTTTGGGATGGTTTCAATAATTCAAAATTTGACATCAGTCATTATTATTATGGCTTTTATACTTTTACTTCAATTTATAGGTTTTTTGGTTATAAAAAAGAAACACCAGATGCTGTTTATGATGAGTATAATAATATACTAGAACAAATGGATTCCAATGTATATACTATTTTCAGAGGTATGGTAATGGATTTTGGGGTTTTGGGAACTATTTTATTTGTTTTTATTCTTGGCTTACTATTACATCTTTGTTTTTATGTTTTTTTGAATAGTAAAAGACCTATTATTTCTACAACTATTACCATATTTATGTTAGTCATTTTTTACTATTCATTCATAATTAGTGTACTTACATGGAATATTGTTCCGTTTGTTCTCATATTATTTATTATTTTATTAAAATTTAATTCCTATAGCTTTGTTCTTAAAAAAACTACTTGACGGGAAGTCTAAATTTTTTATTTATATGTTGACAGCACAAGTACTATTTATGTTGTGTAACTTGTTTATAAATTATAAAATTGAAAAAATATGGTCAATAGAGGGCTTTGCAACCTATAATTTGTTAAAAAGATTAGGCTCTTTTATTGTATTTCCTCTTCTTTTAGGGGTTGGTATTGGTATTCCTAGATATATTAGCTTTCTGAAAAAAAGTAAAAATGATACCTCACAAGGATTAGAGTATTTGTTTGCTGGATTGATTATATTTTTAATAACATTTGTTGCGTTTTTATTTTTATTATTTTTATTTCCAGAACTTATTTTTTCTTCATTCAAAACGAGTAGCTCTAATACTATTTTACTAATTGTGGCTCTATTTGTATTTGGTCAAGGAGTTTTCGTTATAATTAGTTCTTTTTTTCGCGGAAAAATTCAGTTTGGAAGGAGTAGTTTGTTGAATGTTTTGGTTTTATCATTGTTGCCAACAGCCATTGTCTTTTTTTCTGATACTATTTTTGATTATTTTTTGTATTATTCAATTTTGACCATTGTTGTATTGGTTAGTATAATTATATTTAATATTTATATTAACCCCATTTCTTATAAACGAACTAAATTCAAAGTTAAGCAACTAGCTCATTATGGAGCACCAAGAGTAATTGCTGATGCCATTTTATTTTCTTTGGATTTTATTCCTATTTATATTGTAAGTATTTTTATAAGTCTTGAAGAGTCAGGCTATTTGTCTTTAAGTTTTATGTTTTTTAAATTGGCATCTGTCTCTTTTGATTTGATAGGAACGCTTATTCTGCCTGTCTACGGCAAAGGATTCAAAAATGAATCTTCAGATGTATTTATAAAGAAAGTTAATATGCTTTTACTTGTTTCAGGAGGTTTGGCTCTATTAGCTTCTGTATTAGGGTATCTATTAGTACCTTATTTAATAATTACTTTTTTTAGTTCATTGTCTAATGCTATTTTAGCTTCCCAATATATATTCATAGCCTTTCCCTTTTATGTTGTTTTTACTATTTTAAAAAATGTTTTGGACATAATTAGCCATAAAGCTTATAATTCATTAATACAAATAGGAGGTTTTATAGCGATGGGTTTGACTCTTTTTTATGGTATTTATCAAAAAGAATGGTTTTATTACAGGGCATTAACTATTATAATTCCTTATTTTGTTTTAGGGGTTTTAACCTATTGTGTTTGGAATAAATTAAAATATAAGTTAGACAAAATTTAGTTGTAAAAAGGGATATTTAATAATTTAAAAAATTACAAAATATATGATTTCAGTTTGTATGGCAACCTATAATGGCGAAAAATATATAAAGGATCAACTTTTATCTATTTTGAAACAAATAGGGAGTAATGATGAAATCATTATTTCGGATGATTTATCAAAAGATAAAACTATTGAAATTATAGAGGATTTAAATGATAGTAGAATCAAGATTTTTTTTAATGATAAAAAAGGTTACACGAATAATTTTCAGAATGCAATAAAACAGGCTTCTGGAGATTATATTTTTTTATCGGATCAAGATGATATTTGGGTCGATAATAAACTTAAAATCATGTCTAATTTATTAATGAAATATGATTTTGTTGTTAGTGATGCCAAAATGGTAAATGCCAATTTAGAAAGTCTAGGTACTACTTATTTTGAGTTAAGGGGTGGTGGTGAAAACGGTTTTATGAATAATTTGAAAAAATTAAAATATATTGGTTGTTGTATGGCTTTTAGAAAAATAATTCTAAAAAAAGTACTGCCTTTTCCAAGTAACTCAAAATTGTGTCCTCATGACTTTTGGATTGCTATGATATCGGAATTTTATTTTAAAACCTATGTCGTAAATAATCCTTTATTATTGTACAGAAGACATGGTGAAAATGTGTCAACTCACATCAGTTCAACTTCATTGTTTTTTAAAATACAATTTAGAGTTTATTCTTTTTTTAAAGTGATTTTGCGTTTCAATTCATAGATTCGTAAAATTAGATAAGGAATAATTGGCTTATAAAAAATATAATGTTCAGAATTTAATACACTAAAAATTAATTAGTTCAAATTGCAAAAGCTATAGTTTTTTTGTTGTTTGAATTATAAAATTTTGCAATAAAGAATTATTTAAGATGAAAATCTCAATAATAACTGTAGTTTTTAATAACGAAGCTACCATTAGACAAGCAATTGAATCAGTACTTAATCAATCGTATCCAAATATCGAGTATGTGATTATCGATGGAAATTCTAAAGATAATACGGTTTCAATAATTGAAGAGTATAAAGACAGATTAGGTTATTTTACATCCCAGGCTGATAAAGGATTGTATGATGCTATGAATAAAGGAATTCATGCCGCAACTGGAGATGTGATAGGGATTTTAAATTCTGATGATTTGTATGAGGATTTAGACGTTATTAAGGATGTTATGCAACAATTTAATGATGAATCTGATTTGGATATTTTATATGGGAATTTAGTATATGTAAAAAGTGATGATATAAAAAAAATAGTTCGAAATTGGAAATCAAAAGCTTACTATGAAAGATTTTTTGAAAATGCTAATGTTCCACCACATCCTTCATTGTTTTTAAGTAGTAGAGTATATAAAGAAGCTGGATTATTTAATTTAGAATATAAACTTGCTGCGGATTATGAGTTTATGCTTCGAATATTTAAGAAACACCACTTTAAATCTAAATACATTGATAGATTGATAATAAAAATGAGATTAGGTGGAGCTACAAATAAAAGTTATATTAATATAGTTAATCAAAACAAAGAGATATTTAAGTCATGGGAAAATAATGGCTTAAAAGCTCCCTTTTATTTGATGCCCTTAAGAGTTTTGAAACGCTTGATTCAGTTTGTTTAACTTAATAATTTTATTAAATGAAAATATTACTTACTGGGGCTAATGGATTTTTAGGAGGCGTAGTTGTACATGAATTAGGTAAAAATCATCAAATTATAACTTTGTCAAGAAGTGTTGGTGATTACAAGGTAAATTTAGATAAAGTAATACCAAATTTTGAAAACTCTTTCGATTTGGTCATTCATTCCGCTGGGAAAGCACATGTTTTACCTAAAACTTTTGAGGAGAGACAGCAATTTTATGAGGTAAATGTGGTTGGAACTAAAAATCTTTTAAAAGGATTAGAAAAATCAAATCTTCCAAAACAGTTTGTATTTATTAGTTCTGTTTCAGTTTATGGTCAGGATTTTGGGGAAAATATAAATGAAGAATTTTCATTAAACGCTAAAGATCCTTATGGCTTGAGTAAAATTGAAGCAGAAGTATTGATACTAGAATGGTGTAAAATTAATAATGTCATTTGTACTATTTTACGATTGCCATTACTGGTAGGGGAAAATCCTCCTGGGAATCTTGGAAATATGGTAAAAGCAATTAGCAAAGGATATTATTTTAACATTGGTGGAGGTTTAGCGCAAAAAAGTATGGTCTTAGCAAAAGATGTTGCTAGACTTATTCCTAATGCAGCTCCTATTGGTGGAGTTTATAATCTTACTGATGGCGTAAATCCTAGTTTTTACCAGTTGAGTCTTGCTATTTCAATACACCAAAATAAAAAACCACCATATAATTTGCCTTTATTTATTGCTAAATTAATGGGGTATTTTGGAGATTTATTGGGGAATAAAATGCCTCTAAATTCTTTGAAAATCAAAAAAATTACTCTAGGCTTGACTTTTGATGATACTAAAGCAAGGGAGTTTTTAGGTTGGAAACCACAAGGAGTTTTAGAATACTACGAAAAGGATGTAATTTAAACGTTTGTTGATTGCAAAAACTAACCGAGAATTATGTAGTTAGCAATACTAAAATTGTTGCTGCTATTGGAAAAAAATTACCCGTTTCTTCTAAAAAAGGATTACTACAAACATTTGAATCATTTAGACCATAATGCACTATTTAATAATTAGTATCTTTTTGTTCGCTTTGGAATTAATTTATTTCAGACTAGCTGATACCTACAATATCATCGACAAACCCAATCATCGATCTTCACATACCAATATTACCATTAGAGGTGGAGGAATTATTTTTCCGATAGCTATTCTAATCGCTTTTGTTTTAGGCTATGTGGGTTGGGCATTGACTTTAGCGGTTGTTTTGGTGGCAATCGTTAGTTTTATTGATGATATAAAACCCTTGTCACAATTACCTCGTTTTGGTTCTCATATTATTGCTGTTTTGTTACTAGCTTATGATTTGAATCTATTTCAGCAAGCATTATTGTTATTGCCACTGGTGTTTTTTGTATTAATAGGCTGGATTAATGCTTTCAATTTTATGGATGGAATCAATGGAATAACGGTATTGTATGCTTTGACGGCTATTGTGAGTTTTTCTTTTTTGCCTATCCATGAATCGAATTTACAACTGTTGATAATCATGGGTTTATCCTGCTTGGTTTTTGGTTTTTTTAATCTTCGAAAGAAAGCCAAGACATTCGCAGGTGATGTTGGTAGTATCAGTATGGCAGTGTTTTTGGGTTATTTCATGATTAAAACAATTATCACTACAGGACAATTAGGTTACATTCTTTTCTTTGCTGTTTATGGGATTGACGCTGGAATTACTATCATTAGCAGAATCATAAAAAAAGAAAATATACTAGAAGCACACCGTTCTCATTTGTATCAATATTTAGCTAACGAATGGCGATACCCTCATATTGTGGTTTCCATTATTTATGCTACAGTTCAATTGATGGTCAACGGAATTGTGATTTATTTGGATCAAAAAGGAATGCTTTCTATTTTAGTTTTTTTAAGTATTTTATTCTTGTTAACAGTTGTATATTTGGCAGCACGATCTATGGTAGTTCGCAAAATTAACCTCAATCAATAGGGGTTTAGTTGTCAATTTATTGAATTTTGTTCCAATTTATGAGTAATAAAAAAATTTGGCTTTCTTCTTTTCATCTAGCGGGTAATGAACAAAAATACGTTCAAGAAGCTCTTGATTCCAATAGAATTGCCTCCGAAGGAGATAATTTAGATGGATTCGAGCAGGATTTAGAAAGTTATTTATCAAATGATTTCTCTGTTGGAGCTTTGAGTTCTGGAACTGCAGCGCTACATTTAGGACTTATTTTATTGGGGGTTCAAGCAGGTGATGAAGTGCTTTGCCAAAGTATGACTTTTGTAGCATCTGCAAACCCGATTTTGTATCTTAAAGCAACACCAGTTTTTATTGATAGTGAAAGTGAAACTTGGAATCTTTGTCCGATAGCACTCGAGGAAGCAATTTTGGATAGAATGGCAAAAGGCCAAAAACCTAAAGCGATTATTGCGGTTCATCTATTTGGAGTTCCGTATAAAATAGATGAAATAAGAACAATTGCTAACAAATATGAAATTCCTATTCTAGAAGATGCTGCCGAGGCTTTGGGTAGTAGCTATAAAGGTCAAAAATGTGGTGCTTTTGGCGATATTGCTGTGCTTTCTTTCAATGGAAATAAAATTATTACCACTTCTGGAGGAGGAGCAATTATTACCAAAACTAAAACTTTAAGAGATAAAGCAATGTTTCTAGCAACTCAATCTCGAGATGATGCACCTCATTATCAGCACAGCGAAATAGGTTTCAATTATAGGATGAATAATGTTGTTGCTGGAATTGGTCGTGCTCAAATGGAAGTTTTAGAGGATCGTATTGTTGCTCGTAGAAATGTGCATGATTTTTATGTAGAACTATTTAAAAACATTGAAGGTGTTTCTGTTTTTACAACAAAAAATGAGGATAGTTTCTCTAATTATTGGTTGACAACTCTAATTATAGATCCCGTATTGACAAATGGAATTGATAGAGAAAAACTTCGATTAGCCTTTGAAGCCGAGAATATAGAAAGCCGTCCTTTGTGGAAACCCATGCACCTACAGCCTATTTTTGGTAACTGTCCCTATTACGGTAATAAAGTGGCTGAAACTTTATTTGAGAAAGGCTTGTGTTTGCCATCAGGTTCAAATTTAGAGTATGATGATAAAGAGAGGATTAAAAATTTGATTTTTAGATTGTTTCTAAAAAATGAATGATAAAAAAATAAAACAAAATGAATATTGAACAAACAGGTATAAAAGATTTAGTGATTATTAATCCTACGGTATTTGAAGATTCAAGAGGCTATTTTTTCGAGGCCTATAATCAAGCTAAATTTGAAATAAACGGAATAGAGTATCAGTTTATTCAAGACAACCAATCCTTTTCAACAAGAGGTGTAATTCGAGGTTTGCATTTACAAGATATTCCTTTTGCTCAAGCAAAATTAGTTCGAGTATTAGAGGGAGAAATTCTTGACGTAGCTGTTGATTTACGCAAAAATTCAGCCACTTACGGACAATATTTTAGTGTGATCTTGAGTGCGCAAAATAAAAAACAACTAATGATACCTCATGGGTTCGCACACGGATTTTCGGTTTTGAGCGAAACTGCATCTGTTTTGTATAAAGTGGATCAGGTGTATAGCAAAGAATGTGAAATAGGAATTCGTTATGACGATCCAACACTAGGAATTGATTGGAAAGTTAAGCCTGAAGAAATAATTGTTTCCGATAAAGATCTTGTTTTGCAAGATTTCACCAATTGTAATTCTCAATTTTAATGAAGAAAGTTTTAGTAACAGGAGCTAACGGTCAGTTGGGTTCAGAAATAAAAGTGTTAGCCAGTAATTATCCGAATTTTGATTTTGTTTTTACCGATATAGCTGATTTTCCATTAGATAAAAAACAAGAAATTGTTGCTAATTTTAATCAAATTCAACCTGATATAGTTATTAATTGTGCTGCTTATACCGCAGTGGACAAAGCCGAACAAGACGTGGCAACGGCAGATGCTATCAATCATTTGGCAATAGATACATTAGCTACTTTGTGTACTAATTCTGGAGCAAAATTAATTCACGTTTCTACTGATTATGTTTTTGATGGAACATCTCCAATAGCCTACAAAGAAGAGGATAAACCCAATCCCAAAAGCGTTTATGGAGTTACTAAATTAGCAGGCGAAATTGCTTGTTCCAAGAATTGCCCTGATAGTATTATTATACGAACGGCATGGGTTTACTCGGAATTTGGGAATAATTTTGTGAAAACTATGTTGCGTTTGATGACCGAAAGAGATAGTTTGAACGTGGTGAATGATCAGATAGGTTCTCCTACTTATGCTGCAGATTTAGCACAAGTTATTCTGACTGTTTTAGATAGTAATAAATGGGAATCAGGGATTTATCATTATTCTAGCGAAGGCGAAATTAGTTGGTACGATTTTGCATCTGATATAAAAGAAATAGCTCAAAAAAATTGTGTAATTACAGGAATTCCTGCTTCGGATTATCCAACTCCTGCCGAAAGACCCGCTTTTTCTTTATTGGATAAATCAAAAATAAAAGACGTTTACGGAATTGAACCTATTGATTATAAAATAAGTTTGAAGAAAATGATGGCGAGATTGTAATTTTCTATTCTAATAAATCTAAATTCTACAATCTAAACTCTATAATTGTATATGAAAGGAATAATATTAGCCGGTGGATCCGGTACAAGATTGCATCCGTTAACGTTGGCAGTGAGCAAACAGATGATGCCAGTTTATGATAAACCCATGATTTATTATCCGTTATCGACTTTGATGACGGCAGGGATTAACGAAATTTTAATTATTTCAACACCTCATGATTTACCTAATTTCAAAAAATTATTAGGAGATGGTTCAAACATTGGATGTAAATTCAGTTATGCCGAACAAGCCATTCCTAATGGATTGGCACAAGCATTTGTAATTGGAGAAGAATTCATTGGGAATGACAGTGTGGCTTTGGTTTTAGGAGATAATATTTTCTTTGGTTCCAATATGGATGAGTTGTTACAATCCAATACGAATCCTGAAGGAGGAGTTGTTTTTGCTTACCATGTTTCAGATCCAGAACGTTATGGGGTGGTAGAGTTTGACGAAAATTATAAAGCTCTTTCTATTGAAGAAAAACCATTGGAGCCGAAATCCAATTATGCAGTACCCGGATTGTACTTTTATGACAATTCAGTTGTTGAAATAGCCAAGAATATCAAGCCAAGTGCCCGTGGCGAATATGAAATTACCGATGTAAATAAAGTATATCTCGAAAAAGGAGCTTTGAAAGTAGGTATCTTAAACAGAGGAACCGCATGGTTAGATACGGGAACTTTTAATAGCTTGATGCAAGCAGGACAATTTGTTCAGGTTTTAGAAGAAAGACAAGGATTAAAAGTAGGTTGCATTGAAGAAATTGCTTGGCGACAAGGATTTATCACTAGTGAACAACTAGAAGCTATAGCGACGCCTTTATTAAAATCGGGTTATGGAGATTACTTGCTTCAATTGTTGAAGCATAAAATATAAAGTTTACATCCCGATTAATTCGGGATTTTTTTTAGATTATAAAAGTCAATATTTTTTTGTTTCCTACACAATCGAATTGGTTGGTTTCATAAAAAAGAAAATGCTACAAGAGATAGATTTTATTTGCTTTACATCGATTATTGTGAAATATTTTGTAAGAAACTGTTTTAGCAAAAGATTAATTTGTATTTTTGATTTCAATAAAATTGTTGTTTTTTCAATAGATAATTGATTTAATAGCAATAACATAAAGATTTACTATGAAAAGTTCAAAATATTTCTCTAGAGACAACTTAAGGGTGAATATTCATAATTTGAGTTATTTACCTAGATGGATTATAGTTTTGATAGATGTTTTAGTATTAATTGTTTCATTCTTTTTGACTTATTTAATATTTAAAGGAACGGGTTTAGATTATATTTCTACAGAACATTCTTTTTCATTTATTAGTTCAGTTTTTATAGTAAATATTTTTTTCTTTTGGTTATTCAGAACTTATTCTGGAATCATAAGGCATTCATCATATATTGATGCTGTCAAGATTTTATTTTCCCAAACTTCTGTTTTGGTTTTCTTTTTGTGTTTTAATTTTGTGTATGAATTATTCTTTAATCAAAAGATATTTCTAAATACCGCCCTTTTTATCAATACAGTATTTTCTTTTTGTGGTTTGTTTTTATACAGAGTAGTTGTGAAACAAACTTTTGAATTGTATTTTATCGAAAAAAGTGATCACAAGTTAATTAAAGCTATTATTTACGGTACAGATGCCAATGCAATTTCAGTAGCCAATGCTCTAAAATTTGAATCCCCTTCTCGTTTTAAAATTGTAGCATTTGTGGATAAAAATAACCAAAATGCTTCCAAAAGAATGTTGGATTTACCCATTTTGGTTCAGCGAAAAAAATTACCTGCTCTAATGCGTTCGGTTGGAGCTGATGGATTAGTAATAGCAGATAAAAGCTTGTCTAAAGAGGAAAAATTGATTATTGTAGATCAATGTTTAGAATACAATTATAAAGTATATACCATTCCGTCTGTATCGGATTGGGAAAATCAAAAAGAAATTTCCCAAAAAGTAAAAAACATTCAAATTGAGGATTTACTCGAAAGAGAGCCTATTGTATTAGACGGTATATCAATTTCTAGTCAATTGATGGACAAAACTATTTTAATCACTGGAGCAGCAGGTTCAATAGGTAGCGAAATTGTACGACAGGTATTGAGATTTAATCCTAAAAGAGTAATTATTTTAGATCAAGCAGAAACACCTTTACATAACATTGGTTTGGAAGTGGAAGAAATAAAAGGAGATACTATTATAAATTCGGTTATAGTTGATATAAGAAATAAAACAGCTTTAGAAAAAGTATATAAATTGTACCGACCTGAAGTGGTGTATCATGCGGCGGCATACAAACACGTTCCTTTGATGGAGAAAAACCCGTCACAAGCGATTTTAACTAATGTGGAAGGTACCAAAAATTTAGCTGATTTGTCCTGTGAATATGGAGTTCACAAATTTGTGATGATATCTACGGATAAAGCTGTGAATCCTAGCAATGTGATGGGAGCTAGTAAACGAATAGCTGAAAAGTATGTGCAATCATTATCTTTATTGAGATGTAATGAGAACAAGGGATTGTATGACACCAAGTTCATTACCACCCGTTTTGGAAATGTTTTAGGATCTAATGGTTCTGTTGTTCCTTTGTTTACAAAACAAATTGCCGAAGGTGGTCCAGTAACCATTACGCATCCAGATATCATTCGTTATTTTATGACTATTCCTGAAGCTTGTCAATTAGTTTTAGAAGCAGGAGCAATGGGGAATGGTGGCGAAATTTATATTTTCGATATGGGTAAACCTGTTAAGATTATTGATTTAGCCAAGAAGATGATTAAACTAGCAGGTTATATACCTAATAAAGATATTAATATAAAAATTGTTGGTTTAAGACCTGGTGAAAAATTATACGAAGAATTGCTTAATGATACTTCGAAGACATTGCCAACGCATCACGAAAAAATCATGATTGCTCAAGAATTACAAGTCGAATATGAAGATTTACATCTTGATATTCAAGAATTAATAGGTATGGCTACTTATTTTGATAATGATGATATTGTAGCTAAAATGAAAAAAATAGTTCCAGAGTTTATCAGTATGAATTCTACTTTTGCGATGTTAGACAAATAATTAATCCAAAGCAAAAAATTGATTATTTGTGATAATTTCTTTTAGAGGAACTAATTCTTTTATTTTGATTTTTAAATCAAAAGCTGCAATATGATTCGAATGGTGAACATCAGAACCTACATAATCATAAAGACCATTTTTGAGTAATTTATCAGCAACTTTGGCTATTTCATCTCCATAATATCCTACAACGGATAATAAATTTAACTGAAACAAACAGCCAGATTTTTTTAGTTTTTGATATTCCTCAAAATTATTATGGTAAAATAAATAGCGTTCAGGATGTGCTAAAACAGGGATGTAGCCTGCTACTTGCAAATCGAATAAAATGCTATACAACTGGATTGGCGGATTAATGTATGACATTTCTACTAATACATAATTTTTCTTTAATGTAAGTAGTTTTTCATTGTTTAAGAGCTTCACAAAATTATCATCCATCATGTATTCGGCAGCAGCACTAAAGGGAATTGATATCTGGTTGTTTTTCAATTCTAGAATAGTAGTGTCTTTTTTACTCTGAATGATTTCAGGCGTATTGTCCCAAATGTTTTTTATGACGTGTGGCGTCGTAATTATTTGCGAAATTCCAAAGTTTTGTAAAGCCTTGACTAATTTTAAGGTATGCTCAAAAGTCTTGGCACCATCATCAATTCCTGGTAAAAGGTGTGAATGAATATCGACATGATTGTCGGGGATTAAGTCTTTGAGTACGGGTTTTGATTTGAAGATTCCTAACATTTTACAAAGGTAAACAATTAGTTATTTAAATTAAAGGTTGAAAAATAAATAGAATAAAAATCTAATTTTTTTAACCTTAATTTGTTGATTAAATTTAGATTTGTTTTCTGTAAAATCAATTGGTTTTGCGGTTTTTTATAATCTTTAAATTGCTATATTTGTCCAAGGACTAATGAATCCAAATGAATAAAACTGAAAATACTCCTGCTGGCTGGTTGTTTGAAATAACACCAAAAAACAAATTTTTTTCCCTTAATCTTGCTGAAGTATGGCAATACCGTGATTTGCTATTTCTTTTTGTAAAAAGAGACGTGATTACAGTATATAAACAAACAATTTTAGGACCACTTTGGTATTTGATTCAACCTTTGTTTACCTCTGTAACTTTTACTATTATTTTTAATAATGTCGCTGGAATTAATACAGGAACTGTGCCTCCGTTTTTATTTAATTTGGCAGGGATAACGGTTTGGAATTACTTTACTGCTTGTTTAAATGGTACTTCCGATACATTTAAAGCCAATGCAGGAATTTTTGGAAAAGTCTATTTTCCTAGGATAATCACACCATTATCGGTAGTAATTTCTAATTTGATAAAATTTGGCATTCAATTTTTTATATTCATAGCTTTTTATGTTTTTTATTATTGTCAAGGAGCAGCATTGAGTTTGAATAGTTCACTTTTATTTTTTCCTATTTTGATAGCTCTTATGGGCGTTTTAGGATTAGGGTTAGGAATGCTAATATCCTCTATGGTAACTAAATACCGAGATTTTAGTTATCTTATAGCTTTCGGAATTCAATTGCTGATGTATCTTTCGGCAGTAATGTATCCAATGGAATTAATCCAGCAAAAACTTCCTAATTATGGTTGGCTGGTACAGTACAATCCCTTGGCTTATTTGATAGAAACCACACGTTATATGTTGTTGAATGTAGGACAAATTTCTGTTTGGGGGCTTTGCTATACTCTTGGAATAACGTTTTTCATTTTTTTGACAGGAGTTTTGGTTTTTAATAGAACAGAGAAAAGTTTTATTGATACGGTTTAAGTGGTTGTAAGTAAGTAGTTAGTGTTAATTGTGGCAATTAATTGTTTAGCAAAGAAAAAAATGACAATGGTAATTAATTTACAATGTAAAGATTCAGATTTTCTATTTCTAAACTTCAAAAAAATATATGATAAACAAGCAAATTCATAAAGTTGTAAAAAGACTGGGATATAAGATTACCAATATTTCCAAGAAGGAAAAAGAGGTGAGTGATTTGGTGAATAGTTTTGCGGTACAGAATGATGTCAATAATTTGGTTTTAAATTCGTCAGCTCATTTGTTTGAAATCAAAAAACAATTTCCAGAACTAGCATTAGAACACCACAAAGATGGGGTTTTAGCAAGTTTTAATGGTTTGCAGTTGTACTTAGAGAGCCCAGAAGAGTTTTTTATAATTAAGGAAGTATTTCTTGAAAAAGATTATAACCTCTTGTTTGATAGCAATGTGGTTGTTTTTGATATTGGGATGAACATTGGAATTAGTTCCTTGTTTTTTGCCTTAAATGAAAAAGTGTCTAAAATATATTCTTTCGAACCAGTCGTGTCAACCTATAATCAAGCGGTTTATAATTTAGAACTCAATGCTGGTTATTCTAATAAAATTGAGGCTTTCAATTTTGGACTTGGTGGCTCAACTAGGACTGAAAAGGTATTGTATAATCCGCAAGCCAAAGGCAATTGTGGTATTCGATTAGATAAGAGTCATGTTATCGATAAAGAAAATTCTAAAGAAATTGAAATAAACATCAAAAATATTGGTGATGTGCTTCCTGATTTAGTAGCAAAGCATTCTGGAAATAAACTGGTTTTAAAAATTGATTGTGAAGGCGCTGAATATGAAATTTTGCAAAAAATGAGTGAAATCAATTTGTTAAATGATATAGATGTATTGTTGATAGAATGGCATGATAAAGGGGCTAAAATATTAGAAGATATTTTGAAAGCCAATAGTTTTTGGGTCGTTTCTAGACATCTGACCTCTATTTCGGGAATGATTTATGCTTTTAAAAATAAATAGTTTTTTTAAGCCATAATTAGCCGATAAATACCAACCAATTACTTTAACAGATTCTTCAAAGAAAAAGATATATTTCATTTTCAGTAAAACCAAATAAAATAATTATTCGCAATAGAATGTTAATGCCTAAAGTATCTATCGTTGTTCCCTGTTACAATCAAGCCCAATATTTGGATGAAGCATTGGCTTCTGTTGAACAGCAAACACACACCAATTGGGAGTGCATCATCATAAACGATGGTAGTCCTGACAATACCGAAGAAGTAGCCAAAAAATGGATAAACAAAGACTCTCGTTTTACTTATGTTTACCAAAAAAATGCTGGAGTGAGTAGTGCCAGAAACTTGGGAATTCAAAAAGCCGAATCCGACTATATTCTTACTTTAGATGCTGATGATAAGTACGAAGCTTCTTTTCTTGAAAAAGCAATATTTGTTCTAGTCAATAATCCAGAAATTGGAATAGTAAGCAGTTGGGGGCGATATTTTACTTCAGAAAAACAAATGCATCTCTATAAATCAACAGGGAAGACAATTATTGATTTTCTGTTTCACAATGCTGCTATTGGGACTTCATTGTTCCGTAAAAAATGTTGGCAAGAAGTAGGAGGATACGATGAAAACCCTGAAAATGGTTATGAAGATTGGGAATTTTATCTCAGAGTCTGTGCCTTGGGTTGGAAAGTGCATATTATTGAAGAAGTTTTGTTTTTTTATAGGCAAAATATTAGCTCCAGAAGTGCAGTAATGAACCAAAAGCACAACGAAACGCAAAAATACATTTACCTCAAGAATAAGGAGATTTATTATGCGCATTATGAAGTCTTAATAGACCAATTTTTAAAAGCCTCTAATTTAGAGAAAGCAGAAATTAATAAATTCAGAAACACGATTGATTATAAATTAGGATCAGCAATTTTGAAACCATTACGAATCGTGAAATGGTTTTTCTTAAAACTTTTTAAAAAATGATTAGAATTGTTGATGGTGAATGTTTAGTTGGAAACAAAAACTTATTTTTGATTGGCATAAAACTTTATTAATCAAAAAGCCCGCTAAATTTTTTAAATACAGATGTTTTTCAATATCAATCTTTAATAGTAAACCTTTAAAATTTAACTTTTTCAACAATTTTGTATCTCTAAACTTTAGCCTCGTATTTTGAAAGACATTATATTAAAAGCCGAAAATATTTCCAAACAATACCGCCTCGGACAGGTGGGGACAGGTACTTTGAGTCACGATTTGAACCGTTGGTGGCACGAAATACGAGGTAAGGAAAATCCGTATCTAAAAATAGGCGACACTAACGATCGCAGTACTAAAGGCGAAAGCGACTATGTTTGGGCGCTGCAAGATATTAATTTTGAGGTAGAACGTGGTGAAGTTTTAGGCATTATTGGAAAAAATGGAGCAGGAAAATCAACCTTGCTAAAAATTCTTTCTAAAGTTACCGCACCCACTACTGGTAGTATTAAGTGTTGGGGACGAATTGCATCTTTATTGGAAGTAGGTACAGGATTTAATGGTGAAATGACAGGAAGGGAAAATATCTTTCTTAATGGAGCCATTCTAGGAATGACCAAGAAGGAAATTGCCTCAAAACTTGATGAAATTATAGAATTTTCGGGTTGCGAACGTTATATAGATACACCAGTAAAACGATACAGTAGCGGAATGACTGTACGATTGGCTTTTGCGGTAGCGGCATTTTTAGAGCCAGAGATTTTAGTCATTGATGAGGTTCTTGCTGTGGGCGATGCTGAATTTCAGAAAAAAGCTATTGGCAAAATGCAGGATATTTCCAAACAAGGGGGTAGGACGGTGCTCTTTGTGAGCCATAATATGGCGGCTATTAAACAACTTTGTACAAGAGGTATAGTTTTAGAAAATGGAAAGGTTAAATATGATGGTAATGTTGATAAGGCAATAGAAACTTATTCTGAAACGAATTATTCGAAGATTAGCCAAATTAAATTTGATCATAATACCAATAGGTCAGGGAATGGTAAGATGGAATTTTTGTCGCTTGAATTTTTAAATCAAAATAATAAAAGTGTTCAGGAATTTTCTATTGGCGATGATTTGAATATTGCTTTTAAAATAAAGAATAATTCCGATGAAACTAGGTCAGAAATAGGGATTCAAATTAAATCATCGGATGATATGCCAATTTTTCATATTATGCCAAGAGATTCTAATTATGAATTTATTCACACTAATACAGAAGAGCAATATGTGGTTTCAATAAAAGATATTAGATTGTTTCCAGGTAGTTATAGTGTTACTATAATAAGTTGTAATACTACTGGACATGAAATATATGATATGATTAATAATGCTTTACATTTTGATGTTTTAGATGGAGGGAAATATACAATAAGACCATTGCCAAGAACAGCGGGATTGTTTTTTCTTAATCCTGAATGGAAAAAAGTAAGCGATTTAATTAATTGATTTTTAATAACATAAATTTTTATAATGATTAATAAATTTAAAAAAATAGTAAAAAAACTAATTGGTTATAAAGGCAAAAGACCACCAATGTCAGTTGAAGGAAAAATTCAATTCGATAGAATACAACCTTGGTTTAGGGATCGTGGTGACACAACATTAAGAATGAATTATGACTTAAATCAAGAGTCAGTAGTATTTGATTTAGGTGGTTATGACGGAAAGTATTCTTCAGATATTTTTTGTAAATACAATCCATATATTTATATTTTCGAACCAGTTAAATCATTTTGTGAGATAATTGATAATAAGTTTTCCAACAACGACAAGGTAAAAACTTATAATTTTGGTTTAGGAAGTAAAAATGAACAATTGAAAATTAATTTGAGTGATAATTCATCTTCAGTATATATCAAATCAGATAAGACAGAAATTATTGAATTAAAATCGATTGTTGAATTTATTCAGAAAGAAGGAATTAGTCGTGTTGATTTAGTTAAAATTAATATAGAGGGAGGAGAGTATGAAGTTTTAGAAGCTTTAATTGATAATAACTTAATTTCAATTTTTAGAAATATTCAAGTGCAATTTCATGATTTTATAGTAGAAAATGCAAGAGAAAGGATGGAAAATATTCAAGCTAAACTTTTAAAAACACATAAAGTAACTTATCAATATGAATTTGTTTGGGAAAATTGGGAACTAAAATAAATTTTCTATCATGTTTGAAATTAAGAAGCTAATAACCAAAATTAATAATAAATTATTTAGAAAGAAAAAAACTACTGACAGAGTTGAATCAGATGTCATTTTGGGTAAAAACTGCACAATTAGTAGCAGCAATTTTGGAAAGTATAATAAGGTTAGTGATGATTCCTATCTATATAAGACAACTTATGGTGATTATACTTATAGTGCACAAAGAGTTACAATTATGAATGCTAGTATTGGTAAGTTTTGTTGTATTGCTCAAGGAGTTAGCATAGGTTTAGGAAAACATCCTTTGACAAATTTTGTTTCAACACATCCTGCTTTTTATTCCCTTAACAAGCAATGTGGTTTTACTTTTAGTGATGCTCAATATTATGATGAAATGGGGGTTGTTACTATTGGCAATGATGTCTGGATTGGTGCAGATTCTATTATTTTGGACGACGTTGTGATTGGAAATGGAGCTGTAATCGCAGCAAATTCAGTAGTAACAAAAGATGTTCCTGCTTATGCAATTGTAGGTGGAACTCCTGCAAAAATAATTAAATACCGTTTTTCTGAAGAAGAAATTGTTTTTCTTGAAAATTTAAAATGGTGGGATAAAGATTCTTCTTGGTTGCAAGACAATTTTATGGTAATGCATAATATAGAATCTTTAAAGAATAAATTTAAATGATACTAATTCAATTACAAGGAGGTTTAGGAAATCAAATGTTTCAGTACGCATTTGCAAAGATTCTAGCTGAAAGTAATAAAGATTTAGTTGTAGTAGAAAATAGTTTTTTTGATGAAAAAGAGAAAAGAGAAGGATTTACACCAAGAAAATTTGAACTCGGTATTTTTAACAATCATTATCTAGAGGCTACTAATTTAGATATTCAATTTTTTAATCATTTGTCTTTAGTGAACAGGATTAAAAGGAAATTGGGTTTAAATTATCCTAAAAGATACAACGAGCCTTCGTTTGGGTTTCAAGCACATGCTTTAACAATAAAATCTCCTGTATATTTGAAAGGATATTTCCAGAGTTATAAATATTTTTTGGGCTATGAAGATTTAATTAGAACTTTTTTTTCTTTTCCCACAAATAAGTTAGATAGTAGGAATAAAGAATTGCTTTCTACATTCAAAAATCAAAATACAATTGCCATTCATATCAGAAGAGGTGACTATGTAACAGATAAACTTACCCAGCAATTTCACGGAAATTGTAGTTTAGAATATTATTACGGAGCCATCACAGAATTGCAAACAAAGAACAAAGATTTTACACTGGTTTTCTTCTCGGACGATAGTGATTGGGTCAAAGAGCAATTTGGAGATTTACCTTATTCAAAAATCTTTGTTGATCATAATAAAAATGAAGATAGTTGGAAAGATATGTTCTTGATGAGTTCTTGCCAGCACAATATAATTGCCAATAGTTCCTTTAGTTGGTGGGCAGCTTGGCTGAACACTAATCCTGAAAAGGTAGTAGTGGCACCAAAAGAATGGTTTGCAACAAATAAAAAAACAAATGATTTAATACCATCGGAATGGATTCGATTGTAAATAGTATGCCCAAAATAACCGTTTTAATGCCCGTGTATAATTGTGAATTATACATCAGAGAAGCTGTAGATAGTATTTTGAATCAAACCTTTACTGATTTTGAGTTCCTTATAATCGATGATGCCTCGGCCGACAAAACAGTTGAGCTAATTAAAACATATAGCGACGAAAGAATAAAACTAGTAGTAAAGCCATCAAATACAGGTTATACCAACAGTTTGAATTACGGGGTGCAAGTAGCAAAAGGGGAGTATATTGCCAGAATGGATGGCGACGATATTAGTTTACCAGAACGTTTTGCCAAGCAAGTAGCTTTTTTAGATGCCAATCCTGATGTCATTTTGTGCGGATCTTGGTTTAGTAAAATAGATTCTGGAGCTATTATAAAAGTTCCTGAAAATTACGATAGTATAAAATTAGCTTTGTTGAAAGGGAACTGTATGGCTCACCCTTCTGTGATGATGAGGAAGCAAGTTTTAGACGAGCTTTCCATTCCTTATGATGTTTCAAAAGAACCTGCTGAAGATTATGATTTGTGGGTTCGTTTGGTAGGTATTGGTAGGATTTATAACCTTCAAGAGGTATTGTTAAATTATAGAGAGCACCATACCCAAGTTTCACAAAAAAGAAGACATCAGCAAATAGCATCAGCTTTATCGTCAAGGTTTCTAATGCTACAGAATTTAAAGTATTCTTTTGCGAATGATGAAATTGATTTATTGAAGAAAATAATTGGAGGAAGTTTGAATATTACTATAACTGAAATAGAAGAATTTATTATTTTAAAACAAAAGATGATTTTAGCCAATTCAAATCATTTTTTTGAAACCAAAGGATTTGATGAATATTTGAAAGATTTGCAAAAACAAAGTTTTAAAAATTATTTTGTTCATAGAGAACGTTTTTTCCCGTCAATGTATTTTCAATATTTTGCTCGCAGAAATAAATTGGATTTCAAATTGCATTTTATAGATGAATTGAAGTTGATGGTAAAATCAATTATTTTTTATAAAAAGAAATGAAAAATTTAGTCTCTGTAATTGTTCCCTGCTACAATCAAGCCCAGTATTTAGACGAAGCTTTGCAATCTATATTAAGTCAAACTTATAGTAATTGGGAATGTATTATTGTCAATGATGGAAGCCCAGATCATACCCAAGCTGTAGCTCGGGAATGGGTGGCAAAAGATGCTCGTTTTAAATACCTTTTCAAAGAAAATGGAGGATTGAGCAGTGCCAGAAATGCTGGGATTTCAGAAGCTAAAGGCGAATTTATTTTAACATTGGATGCCGATGATAAATATGAAACTACATTTATAGAAAAAGCGTTGAATGTTATAGAAAACAATCCTGATGTTGGTGTTGTGAGTAGTTGGGTTTTACGATTTCAAGGAGATAAAGAAATTTGCGTAATCAAACCTAAAGGAGCAATTCTAGAAAATTTTTTATTTGCTAATGCAGCAAATGGGACGTCACTTTTTAGAAAAAAATGTTGGGAAGAAGTTGGAGGCTATGATGAAAATATGAAAAATGGATATGAAGATTGGGAATTTTACATAAGAGTTTGCCAATTAGGATGGACTGTCCATATTATAGAAGAAGTTTTGTTTTTTTATAGACAACATCCCATTTCAATGCGAACAGTTGCCCAGAAAAGTTATAATGCAGAAATTAAAAAGTATATTTTTCGCAAACATGAACTTTTGTATAAAGAGCATTATGATACTTTGATAGAAAATTTTATGTATGAAATTGATGTTGAAAAAAAAGAGAGAGTCAAAATTTATACCAAAATTGATTTTAGGATAGGAGCAGCAATTCTTAAACCATTTCGAATTATAAAGTCACTTTTTAGATAAATGAATCTTATAGTAAGCATCATTTAGAGACTATTAAACAAAAAAGCATCTGTTGTTTCAGGATGTAATTAAAACAAAAATATTTAAAATGAGTGAAGTAGTTCTAATAATTATTTATAATCATAAGTACGATAAAAATATTGAAATTTTAGAGCAAATTTATAAAGATCGATTTAGCAATATTTATCATTTGATTCCCTTTTACACAGGAGAAAAAAAGAATGTAATTCCAGTTTATGAAAGCTCTTATAATTTTCAAGGATATGTTTCACAGGGATTTAAAACCTACTTCAAAGAAGAATATAAACATTATTTTTTTGTTGCAGATGATTTGATTTTAAACCCCATAATAAATGAAACGAACTACTCGCAACATCTCCATTTAAAATCAAAAACTTCTTTTGTGCCAGAAACTATTGGTTTGCATGAGCGTGGAGAATTCTGGACACATGTTGTAAAAGCCTTCAATTGGAATGTTAATCTCCCGGGCGTAGAAGCAAAAAACGAGTTGCCAGATTATGCAACCGCATTGCAATTGTTTTCAAATTTTGGATTAGAAATCAAACCATTGACTTATCTTCAACTATATAAAAAACAAGAATTTCCGGGTTTAGCTAAAATTAAAAAATTTCAGTCGTATTATTCATGGAAAAAAACGTTGATTGAAAACAAGAATAAAGAATTTCATTTATCCTATCCTCTTATTAGTTCTTATTCCGATGTTTTTGTTATAAGTGCTGATTCTATAAAGCAATTCATTCATTACTGTGGTGTTTTTGCATCCACAGGATTATTTGTTGAGATTGCCATACCGACTGCAATTGTTTTGTCAGCCGACGAAATTGTTATTGAAAAAGATTTAGAATTAAAGGGTGGCGCACTCTGGACACCAGAACAGTGCGAAATATTAGACAAATATGATAGGAAATTAGAACTGCTTTTAAATGATTTTCCTGAAAAACTTCTTTACCTTCATCCTATTAAATTATCCAAATGGAACACAGCATTATGAAAACAGATATTGTAATAACATCAATTTTTAATCCAACAGAAGCTGTTATTAAATTTTCAAAATTAAACGATTACCGCTTAATTGTTGTTGGAGATAAAAAAACTCCCGAAGATTGGAGTTACGAAAATGTCGATTATATTTCTGTTTCACAACAAGATAAGTTGAATTTTAAATTGGCTAAAGTGCTGCCTTACAATCATTATTGCAGAAAAATGTTGGGTTATTTGAAGGCCATGCAAAATGGAGCCAATTATATTATAGATACAGATGATGATAATATTCCAAAAACTAATTGGAGTTTTCCTGATTTTGAAGCGCAATATGATTGCATTACTAGAGATGAAGGATTTGTCAATATATACCAACTTTTTACAAAACAAAAAATTTGGCCAAGAGGCTTACCATTAAAATTGATTAACACTCAATTTGAACTTGAAAAAAGTATCGAAGTAAAAAAATGTAATGTTGGAATTTGGCAAGGTTTAGCCGATGAAGATCCCGATGTAGATGCTATATATCGGTTAACCAATGATGAACCATGTTATTTTGAAGAACGTGAACCAGTTGTTTGTAGTCAAGGTGTAATTAGTCCGTTTAACACCCAAAACACTATAATTAGAAAAGAGTTATTTGTTTTAATGTATTTGCCAACCTATGTTACTTTTAGGTTTACGGATATTTTAAGAGGATTAGTGGCACAGCCTATAATGTGGTTATACGGGTATCAATTGGGTTTTATTAATGCCACTGTTGTTCAAAAAAGGAATCCACACGATTATATGAAAGATTTTATTTCTGAAATCCCAATGTATGAATATTGCGAGAAAGTAATGGAGTTGGTCTCCAATTCTATTTCAAAATCAGAAAGCATTGAAACTAATCTTTACAACGCCTATAAAGCATTGTTGAAAGAAGGAATAATTTGTGAATTGGAAATGAAAATGGTTGAAACTTGGTTGCAGGACATTAAAAGCATAAACAAAAAAAAGTAAAATGATTTCTCCCAAAGTAACCATTATTATGGCGACCTATAATCGGGCGCATTTTATTGTAGAAACACTTTTGTCCATTCAAAAGCAAACTTTTTTGGATTGGGAATGCTTGATTATTGATGATGGAGGAACAGACAACACCAAGGAATTAATTTTCGAAATTTTAAAACAAGACAAACGATTCCAGTTTTTGCAGCGACCTGAATCTTATGGCAAAGGATTACCAGGTTGTCGCAATTATGGATTAGATTTAGCCAAAGGCGAATACATCATTTTTTTTGATGACGATGATATTCCACATCCACAAAATTTGGAATGTTGTGTAGCCGAATTGGCAAAAAATGATATATGGTTTTGTAGGTACATTCGTGAGGTTTTTGTAGAGGATTTTGATTATAAATTCGATTATTCCAAAGATTATACTTCTTTTTACATCGATAAAAAAGATATTCAGAGAATGTTGAATAATGAACTTCAGTTCAATTCTTGTGCGGTGATGTGGAAGAAAGAATGTTTCCAATCAAATCGATATGTAGAAACCTTGATGTATGCCGAAGAATGGGAATTGTATTCTCGAATAGTGTCTTCAGGATTCAACGGAATATCGATCAACAAGACCTTGTTTTATGGCAGAAAACATCCCCAATCAAATACAGGAGAGTTTTATAGAAATAACCCAATTCGAAGAGCTTCTTATGTCGAAGCCATAATTTTGGTAGTAAAAAATCTAAAAGAAAAGCAGCTATTGACTTATTCACTCAAACGTTATTTTATGGCTTTTTCTATGGAGTTTGAGGAATATAATTTATTTGAAACCCTTTTGAATGTCTTGGATTTGCCTACATTTGAAAAGCTGAAATGGAAAGTGTTTTATGCAGTATTGCCTTTGCGATTGAAACTTTATCGATATAGAAAAACATTCAAAAAAAAAGCAGTAAGCTGTTAATCATTCCAATCTTTTAATTACAACAATAAATAAAAATGAAGTTTTTAATAATAGAACAAGATTTAAGGGTTTGGGGAACGAGTCAAGGAATTATTTCCCGTTCTTTTTTGGCAAAATTAAGAATCGCATATCCAGAATCTGTTATAGATGTTGTTTATTTTAAGCAAGATGCCAGCGATGATCGACTGGACTTGTTACCGATTGACTCCATAGAAACTCATGTTTTAAAAATTAAAACACCTTTTTTTACAAAATGGTTTAATAAAATTTATTGGAGATTGTTTCATGTTTCATTGGCCAGAAACCATATTCACAAAGTGTATCGAGCCTGTATTGCCAAAGTGGACTATCAGGGTTATGATCATATTTTTATTCGAAGTGCTGGCATACATCATGAAACGATTTTGGGTTGTAAAGATTTGCCTATTTTAAAAAAAGCCATCGTCAATTTTCACGATCCTTATCCCTTGTTTTGGTATCCAGGTTCCAATATACCATTGACTAATTTGGGACTTTTTCAGCTAAAAGAGATGTTTCAAGTGGTTAATCAAGCTAAAAGTTGTATGAGTTCGGCGAGTTTGATGGCGGAAGATTTACAGACTTTATACGGCTGTAGAAAGAAATTTTACAATTTGCCTCATCAATATGTCGAGAGTGTTTTTGATTTGACTGATGTGAGTACTGTTTTGAAAAAAAACAAAAAAGTATTAATATCTTATCACGGTGCCATCCAGTTTGGCAGGGATGTGGAGATTCTTTTGGATGCTTACAAAGAGTTAGTAAAAAGTAATATTGTTTATAAAGAAAATACCGAATTTGTTTTAAGACTCAAGGGAGCTGATGCCAAAAAATTGTCCAAAAAATATTCAGATGTACCCAATATTGTGTCTTTGGAAATGACTAGTTTTTCTAACTCCTGTCACGAACAAATGATTGAAGCTGATATTAATATCATTTTAGAAAACGGCCCTTTGTACTGCAATATCTTGGTAGGAAAGGCACCTTTTTTAGCAGCTGTACAAAAACCAATATTGTCCATTTCTCCCGAAAGAAGCGAAATGAGAAGGATAATCACAGATTCTCAATACATTGCTAGTTGTACAGATCAGGAAGAAATCAAACAAAAACTAGAGCATTTAATTCTAAATAGATTGAATTCTGACCAAGCTGTGTATCCTTTTGGAAATTACTTTTCGGATGAAAATTTCAAGATTATGTTGGATAAAATATTAATCGATTCAAAATCATAAAGAATAGATATTTAATTTAAAATGACAGAAAATCAAAAACATACATTTTCTATTCTCATTACCACTAAAAATAGATTAACAGATTTGGTAATTACTCTAGAAAAAATTCAATATTTATTAAATAGAGAAGATGTAGTCTGTCTAATTTGTGACGATGGTTCAACTGATGGGACTGCCCTGTATTTGCAAACAAATTGTCCTGAAATTCATTTGATTCAAAATTCCAAAAGTTATGGTCTCATTTATAGCAGGAATCGATTATTAAGTATGGTAACTACCGATTTTGCGATTTCTCTTGATGACGATTTACATTTTATTACACAAAATCCATTAGAATTAATCCAAGATTTTTTTAAGTATAATCAAGATGCTGCGGTTTTAAGTTTTAGAATTTTTTGGAATAAAAATGAACCCACAACTATCGAAACTTCTGAAAAATCAGTGCTGATGCAAAGTTATGCTGGAGGCGCACACGCTTTTCGTATGAAAGCTTGGAGCGAAATTCCTAATTATCCTGATTGGTTTATCTTTTATGGTGAAGAGAATTTTGCTTCCTATCAATTGTTTAAGAAAAATTGGAGGATTTATTATCTACCCGAAGTTTTAGTCAATCATAGAGTAGATGTAAAGGCACGCAAAAATAACGACGATTATACCATTCGATTAAGGCGAGCTTTACGTTCGGGTTGGTATTTATTTTTCTTATTTTATCCCCTAAAAACCATTCCAAGGAAAATGGCTTATTCACTTTGGATCCAGTTTAAACAAAAAGTATTCAAGGGGGATTTTAAAGCATTGAAAGCAATTGTTTTGGCTTTGTTTGATTTGCTTTGGAATATGCCAAGAATCTTAAAAAACGCCAATAGATTAACGCCAATAGAATATAATAAATACAACCAATTGGCAGAAACAAAAATTTATTGGCAACCCGAAAAATAAGTATTTTACCATCAGCAGAAATGATATGAAAAATATAGTCATTATTCCAGTCCGTGGCGGCTCCAAACGTTTTCCAGAGAAGAATATTCAGCAATTGGGAGAGTTTCCTTTGCTGGTTCATTCGATACAATATGCTAAAAATAATACAGCTATTGTTGACGAAATTTATGTTTCGACGGATGATATGAAAATTAAAGAAATGGCTTTGCAATATGGAGCAAAAGTAATCGATAGACCTGAAAGTTTATCTGGCGATTTTGAACCCACAGTCTCTGCTTTAAAACACGTTTTAGAATCGATTGAAACGACGTTTGAAAATGTAATTTTATTACAGGCTACTAATCCTCTGCGTCCAGAAAATTTGTTAAAAGAAGCTTTTGAAGTTTTTAAAAATGGAAACTACAATAGTTTGTTTACCGTATCCAGAAATCATCAAAAATTGGGCAAAATTTCAGAAAATAAATTCCATCCTTTTAATTACACTATTGGTCAACGTAGTCAGGATTTAGATCCCTTGTTTTTTGAAAACGGATTGTTGTATATAACCAAGGCATCATTGATTTTAGATAATATAATTATTTCAGAAAACGGGTATCCTTTCGAAGTAAATCATATTTTTGCTAATGTAGATATTGATACCCAAGATGATTTGGAATATGCCCAGTATTTATTTAATAAATTCATAATTCATAATTCATAATTCATAATTCATAATTCATAATTTTACTATGAATCCATATATAGAAATTTCAGGAAGAAAAATAGGATTTGATTATCCACCATTAGTCATTGCCGAAATCGGAATTAATCACGAAGGCTCGTTGCAAGTGGCCAAAGAAATGGTAGATGCAGCACATCGTGCAGGTGTTGAGGTAGTCAAACACCAAACCCATATTGTGGAAGACGAAATGAGCGGAGCTGCTAAAAAAGTAATTCCAGGTAATGCCGATGTCTCTATTTATGAAATTATGGAACGCTGTTCGCTCAACGAAACAGACGAATTAGAATTGAAAAACTATGTTGAAAGCAAAGGAATGCTATTTATTTCGACACCTTTCTCACGTGCTGCTGCCGAAAGATTGAAGAAATTTGATATTCCAGCTTACAAAATTGGTTCAGGCGAATGCAATAATTACCCTTTGTTAGAACATATTGCTTCTTTTGGAAAGCCTGTTATTTTGAGTACAGGAATGAATACCATTGAAAGTATTACTAAAGCAGTCGCTATTTTTGATAAACATGAAATTCCTGTTGCCTTATTACACACTACTAATTTATATCCCACACCGATTCATTTGGTACGTTTTGGAGCTATGACAGAAATGCACGATGCTTTTCCTGATAAAGTTTTCGGATTATCGGATCACACCTTGAACAATAATGCTTGTTTAGGAGCGGTTGCTTTGGGAGCGAGTATTTTGGAACGCCATTTTACAGATACCATGCAGCGAACTGGGCCTGATATAGTGTGTAGTATGGATGAAAAAACTACTGAAGAATTAATCAAAAGTTCGAATGAAATTTGGCAAATGCGTGGCGGAACCAAAGAACCGGCCAAAGAAGAACAAGTAACCATTGATTTTGCCTTTGCGACTGTTTGTACTATTGCTTCAATCAAAAAAGGGGAACAATTCACTAAAGCGAATATTTGGGTAAAACGTCCTGGAACGGGAAAAATTTTAGCAGAACATTTTAATGATTTGATTGGAAAAATGGCGACAAGAAATATTGCTAATGATGAACAATTAGATTTTTCAGATTTTGAATAAAATGAAAAAAATCCTATTCCTAACCGGAACCCGAGCTGATTTTGGTAAAATAAAATCCTTGATTCAAATTCTTGAAGAAAAACAAGGGTTTGAAGTTTTTGTGTTTGTAACTGGTATGCACTTGCAAAAAGAGTACGGTTATACGTTGATAGAAATTGAAAGATGTAATTTCAAAAACTTACATACTTTTGAAAATCACACCCACGAAACCACTATGGATTTGACTTTAGCAAAAACCATCGAAGGACTTTCGGCTTTCGTTAAAAACATAAATCCAGATTTAATTGTCGTTCATGGTGATCGAGTAGAAACCTTGGCAGGAGCTATTGTGGGTTCGTTGAATAATATTTTGGTTGCGCATATCGAGGGAGGTGAAGTTTCAGGAACTGTTGATGAATTGATTCGTCATAGCGTGAGCAAGTTGAGTCACATTCATTTTGTTTCTAATGAAGAAGCTTCCAAGAGATTGATGCAAATGGGAGAAATACAATCGTCTATTTTTACCATCGGTTCGCCCGATATTGACATAATGTTTTCAGATAAATTACCCCATTTAGAAAAGGTTAAGCAGTATTATGAAATTCTATTTGATAATTACGCTATCGTTATGTTTCATCCGGTTACTACCGAAGCCAATGAGATGCAGCAATATGCTACCAATTTCACAGCTGCTTTGCTAGAAGATAATCATAATTATGTGGTGATTTATCCCAACAATGATTTAGGCAGTCAATACATTATTGAAAGTTACAAAGAATTAAAAGGAAATTCTCGATTCCGAATTTTTCCGTCCTTGCGATTTGAATATTTCTTGACCTTATTGCAACATAGTCAGTTTATTATAGGTAATAGTAGTGCTGGAATTAGAGAAGCACCCTATTATGGAATTCCAATCATAAACATTGGTACACGTCAACAAAATAGAGCCATTCATGCTGATATTATTAATGTAGATTATACTACGGAAAGTATTGCTAACGCTTTGCAAATTATAGATACTCATAAAGTAACCAAAACCGAATCTGATTTTGGACAAGGAAATAGTGCCCAACTTTTTTTAGAATCTATAGAAAATGCAGCTATTTGGGATGTTAATCATCAAAAACAATTTAGGGATATTTAAATGAAAAAACTAGGAATAGTAATAACAGACGGAGTTGGTTTTAGGAATTTTATTTTGAGTGATTTCTTGTCCGAAGCCGAGAAGCAATTTGATGAGGTGATACTATTGTCGTGCTTGCCTGCATTTGTTTACGATGGATATCTACAAAAATCAAAGGTTATAGAGTTGGCTGTTTTTCAAGAAAAATTTCCAACTTGGTTTTTTAGAAAAGCCAAAGAATTAGCACATCTGCAATTGCATAAGAAAAACAACTATGGGATCACGGATAATTTAAACACCAATAAGACAAATTCGAAAACACCCAGAGGCTATGCCACCCGATTCTTATTTAGATGGACTGCCCTGTTTCATTCTGAAAATTCAATTCAAAGCTATAATAAGTTACAACAGCAATCTTTTAAAAATAATTCGATTGTAAAAGAATATGCTAGTATTTTTGAAAGAGAAAAATTTGATATTTTGTTTTTTACGCATCAACGTCCGCCATTTATTGCACCATTGGTATATCAAGCAGAACAATTGAATATAAAAACAGTTTCATTCATTTTTAGTTGGGATAACTTGGCTTCCAAAGGTAGAATGGCTGCCAATTTTGATGCTTATTTAGTTTGGAGTGATTTGATGAAAAAGGAATTATTACATTTTTATAAAAAAGTATTGCCCGAGAATGTGATGGTGGTTGGAACGCCACAGTTTGAACCTTATGTTTTAGAAAGATACGCTGGTTCCAAAAATGATTTTTACAACCAATTTGATTTGGATTCATCCAAAAAAACGATTTGTTTCAGTTGTGGCGACATAGCAACTAGTAGAAATGATGAATTGTATATCACTACAATTGCCGAAGCCATTCAAGAAAATAAGATTCAAAATGTAAATTTCATTGTGCGTACCTCGCCGGCAGAAGACCCGATTCGATTCGAGAGTTTTGTTGCAAAGTACCCTTTTATAAAATGGAATTATCCCAAATGGCACTTGGCACGAAAAGGACATCAGGAAGAATGGTCGCAAAGAATTCCATCGAAAGAAGACATAAAAGATTTGAGAAGCCTATTAGAATATTCCGATTTGAATGTGAATATGCTTTCTACCATGAGTTTAGATTTTATGCTGTTTGACAAGCCTGTAATCAATACTGTTTTTGGAAATAGACAAAACGGACTTTATGATGACCAACGATTTTTAGACTATCCACACATTAAAAATGTTGTTGAAAGTAAAGCAACCCAAATTGTGAAAAACGAACAAGAATTGATCACAGCAATCAATCATTATTTAGCTTTTCCTTATGCCGATAGTCAAAAAAGACAATCATTGGTTGCTATGCAAGTAAGTAAATCTTTGAGCAAAACAGGAGAAAGAATAGTCCAAACACTATTGAAATGGAGCTAAATAATAAAATAATAGCCGTTCTCTGTAATTACGAACTTTTGCCCGAAAGAGTTGGCGGGATGGATTATTTTTTTTGGCAATTTGATAAAAAGTGCAAAGAAAATAATATCCAAGTCGATTGGTTTTTTCCCAATGCAGCCACACACGGCAATTATCCCGATTTGACTATTTATTCGAGTGCAACACAAAACGTAGAAACTAATTTTCTGAACTTTTACAAAGAAAATAAAATAGCCTATTCGCACATTGTCAGTCATTTTTTAGAGTTGTGCACGCCTTTTTTTAAAGCCACAAAACAATTGACCCAAGCTAAAATTGTAGCCGTAGATCACAATCCAAGGCCTTTGAACGGTTATCCTTTCGGAAAAAAAATTAAGAAAAAAATCAAAGGTTTTTTGTATTCCAAATACATAGATGAATTTTTAGGCGTTTCAAACTATACGGCTAGCGAATTAGTAAAAGATTTTGGTTTTCAAATAAAAAGTAAAATTAAGGTCATTCATAACGGAATCCTTCTGGAAGATATTCAAGTAAGAACATCCAACAGCCAAAACAAACCGAGTTTTTTAACTGCGTCTCATTTGCGTGAATCCAAAGGAATTCAAGACCTGATTCAAGCTGTTTTTTTATTGCCCAAAACCATAAAAGAAGAAATAGTTATCGATATTTACGGTGATGGTCCTTACAAAAAACAATTGGAAGAGCAAGTGGTTCGTTTGGGAGTAGAGAAAATTTTTCAGTTTATGGGAAGCAGTTCCAATCTGAAATCAATTTATTGTAAGTATGATTATTTGATTCATCCTTCTTATGAAGAAACTTTTTGTTACACGGTAGTCGAAGCTCTGGCAGCCAATACAAAAGTACTAACTACCAATGAAGGAGGAAATGTATTAAGAATTATTACTCATTTAGAGAATGGTTTTCTGTTTGATGTACAGAATGTAAAGCAGTTATCTTTTTTAATTGCCGAAATCTGGACAGGTAATTTAAAAATTACCAAAAAAACTAGAGAGGATATTGAGAAGCGTTTTTCTTTAGAGAAAATGGTCAACCAGCATATACAATTATTATCATGAAAATTGCCTTTTTAACTCCCGAATATCCGCATCCTATAACAGGAAGTTCTGGCGGAATTGGTACAAGTATCAAGAACTTGGCTATCGGACTTTTGGCAGAAGGTTGTTCGGTTAGAGTATTGGTCTATGGTCAAAAAGAAGAAAGTGATTTCGAAGATAATGGTATTTTTGTTCAACGAATCAAGAATGTCAAATTCAAAGGGTTGTCGTGGTTTTTTACTCGAAAAAAACTAGAAAATATTATTAATCAATTGTATGCTAACCAAGAAATTGATTTGGTCGAAGCTCCCGATTGGACAGGGATTACTTCTTTTATTCAGCCTAAAAAATGCCCAATAGTTATCAGGTTGAACGGTTCGGATACTTATTTTTGTCATTTGGATAATCGCCCTGTGAAGTGGAAAAATAAATTTCACGAAAAAAGAGCACTACAAAACGCTGACGCTTTATTATCCGTAAGTCAATTTACTGCCGATTTGACCAATCAAGTTTTTGGATTGCAAAAGCATTTTACGATAATTCCCAATTCGATTGATACCAGTCTTTTTTTAAACGATTCTGGCTCCCCTCTCCTTTGGGGAGGGGTTGGGGGTGAGGTTATTTTATATTTCGGAAGTCTAATCCGTAAAAAAGGTTTGTTAGAATTACCTTTGATATTCAATGCAGTAATTCAAAAAAAATCCAACGTACAACTCTTCTTGATTGGTAAAGATGTGCCTGATGTGATTTCGGGAAATTCCTCCACTTGGGCAATGATGCAAGAACTGTTCACGGATGAAGCGTTGCAAAACGTAAGTTATTTAGGAAGTGTTCCGTATCAAGAGATAAAAGCGCATATAAAAATGGCTGGAGTTTGTGTTTTTCCTACATTTGCCGAAGCCTTGCCCGTTTCCTGGATTGAAGCCATGGCGATGCAAAAGTCAATTGTAGCTTCCAATATTGGCTGGGCGACCGAAGTAATTGAAAACGGGAAAGAAGGTTTTTTGGTATATCCTAAAGATCATGGGAAGTATGCAAATCGAATTTTGGAATTGCTAGAAAATCAAAAAATGCAAGACGATTTTGGTGTAGCGGCCCGAAAAAAAGTAGTAGAAAAATTCAGTATGAAAGTAGTGGCACAACAAAGTTTGTCCTTTTATAAGAAAGTAATTCAATAAAGAACTAAAATAACTATGATAATTCTATACCATAATGGAGAAACTGTTTTAGAATTGGCTAATGCCGATGCTTTTGGTATAGATAATTGTAGCCGTAAATCAATCGCTTCTGTTCTTATTGAACTGGCAAAAAAATATCCAGAAGAAATTTTGGTTTGGTGTCATCAAAGTCAGAAAGAGCAACTTAATATTCAGGAAATTGAAAAATTATTGCATCACAAAAAAATGCTTCTTTCTTTTAATTCTTCAGATGTTTGCTTTTTAGATGCTGCAATTGGTTATGTTGATACGTCGCTTTTTGTCCAAATTAATAAAGCAGTTTCTTTTCCAACTTGGCAAATGAGTAGCGTTGTGGGCTGTGTTTATGCCGAAGTTTTGTTGGCATTGAATGATGAAATTCCTTTGGATTCTGATTTCGATTATTTTCTGTGTTCGATAGGAAAATTATTGATGCCAAAAGGATTATTATGTTATTCTGAACCTCGACTTTTAAATAATAAAACTGCTACTATTTCGGTTAAACCTAGTCAATATACCTTGTTTCGATTTGTAAAGCAACATTATCGAACACGTTGGGCTTTCTTACTGTTGTTCAATCTATTGTTGTACGAAAGGAAATTTCCTATTTTGCCTTTTCTTTTTTCTCTTTTTTATAAAAATAGAACCAAGGCAACCATTTATTTGGACGAAATTAAAGTGCAATCTTTTAAAAAAGTAATTGACAAAGGAACAGTAGATGTTATCATTCCGACTATTGGCAGACAAAAATATCTGTACGATGTTTTAAAAGATTTAAAAGCACAAACTCATCTGCCAAATCGTGTTATTATTGTGGAGCAAAATCCAGATGAAGGGAGCAAATCAGAATTAGATTATTTAACCACCCAAGAATGGCCATTTCATATAAAGCATACTTTTACAAATCAACCAGGAGCTTGTAATGCTAGAAATATCGCTTTAGAGCAAATAGAAAGTGAGTGGGTTTTCTTTGCTGATGATGATATTCGAATCAAAGAATTCTTCATTGAAAGATCTTTAAACGAAATCAATAAATTTGGTGTAAAAGCAGTTACTTTAAAATGCTATCAAAAAGAACAGCAGCCATCTTTGGTAACTATTTTTCAATGGATAACTTTTGGTTCAGGTTGTAGTTTTGTTGCGGCTGATGCTTTGAATGCTTGTGAATTTAGAAAAGGATATGAATTTGGTTTTGGCGAAGATGGCGATTTTGGTATGCAGTTGCGTAATCTAGGTCACGATGTTTTGTATTTGCCCGAACCCGAAATCCTGCATTTGAAAGCTCCTGTTGGTGGTTTTAGAACCAAACCTGTGTTAAGGTGGCATAATGATACTATTCAGCCAAAGCCTTCGCCAACCATAATGTTGTATCAAATCACACATTGCTCAAAAGAACAAATCAGCAGTTACAAAACCATTTTATTCTTTAAATATTACAAACTTCAAACGATAAAAAACCCAATACAATATTACATTTATTTTCAAAAACAATGGAAACGAAGTGTTTTTTGGGCCAATGAATTGAATGAAACAGCCTAAATCTATCAAATAAATAACCTAAACCTAGATGAATACCACTGTTATAAAAAAACTATCTATCGTAATTCCTGCTTATAATGAAGGGGCAACCATTCATAAAATTCTCGATAAAATTAAAGTAGTTGAATTACTAAATAGTATTGAAAAAGAAGTTATCATTATTAATGATTGCAGTACAGATAGTACTTTAGAGGAAATCAAGAAGTATAAGAGTGATAATAAAGAGCTTCATATTTTGTATCTGGAACACCAAGTTAATAAAGGAAAAGGAGCTGCCCTACACACAGGAATTAAAAATGCAACTGGTGATGTAATTGTGATACAAGATGCTGATTTAGAATATGATCCTAGTGAATATGACCTGCTCTTGAAACCCATTTTAGACGGTCATGCCGATATTGTTTATGGAAGTCGATTCATGGGAGGTAATCCGCATCGAATTTTGTTTTTTTGGCATAGTATAGGAAATAAATTTTTAACTTTTTTGAGTAATATGTTGACCAATCTCAATTTAACAGACATGGAAACTTGTTATAAAATGTTTAAATCCGATATTATTCAATCATTGAATCTTAAAGAAAATAGATTTGGTTTTGAGCCTGAAGTTACTGCAAAGATTGCCAGAATACCAGGAATACGAATATACGAAGTAGGGATTAGTTATTATGGGAGAACATTCGAAGAAGGAAAAAAAATTGGTTGGAAAGATGGGTTCCGAGCTTTGTATTGCATAATGAAATATAATGTTTTTGCTAGATGAACAAAATGATAAGCAATAAGTGGTTTTTCTTTTTGATAGTAATTTGTTTAGTTTCTGTCAAGTTTTATTATTTGCATTTGTCAAATTTGAATGGCAATTATTCTATCCAAGCGACTTTTGGAGGCGGAGCAGACGCATCACATTACTTACAAATTGGGAAAAATTTAGCCGATTTTAATGTGTATTCAGATACTAATTCAGCAATTATTTCTGAATCTGCTACTTGGCGACCACCATTTTGGCCTTTTGTATTATCGTTGTTTTTAAGAATTACCACAAATCCGTTAGCATTAATTCTTTTAAAATCCGTTTTAGAAGTGCTTCTTTTGGGGTATATTTTATTCAAATTCAAGAAAGATTCAACGATTAGTTTGATGTATCTGCTTCCTTTTTGTTTTCTTTTTGTAGAACCCCAATACCTTAAATATTCCATAACTTTTTTATCCGAAAGTTTAACTTCTATTTTGATTTTTGCTTTAACCGTTTTTTTTATTTCTATAAAAAACGGAAAAAGAGTTAATATTGCGATTCCTTTTTTAGCAGCATTCGTTGTTTTGTGTCATCCTGTTTCAGTTTTTTTTGTAGGTGTATTGGTTTTGATTTATTTAATTTACAATTGGAATTTTAATAGAAGCAAGGCACTTTTTCAGGGCATATTATTTTCGCTTATTGTATTTTCTTGGCCTTGCCGCAATGCCATTACTTTTGACAAAGGATTTTATTTAACCGCTTCACAAGGAGCCACTTTAGCTAAAGGATGGAATGAAAAAGTAGCCACTGATTTTACTAATTCCGAAGGTGATTTAGCTGATGAAGGAATAAATTTGAAATATGTCGAACCAAAATTAGTAGCTCAATCAGAAAATAGTGTTTTGAATTTGAGTCATTTATATACTTTAGGAACTAAAAACTTTATAAGTAGAATTAGTTTTGAAGAAATGATGGAAATTGCATTTAAGAAATTGACATCAAATTTTAATCCTTTTCCTGAAACTCCAAAACCAGGAACTTTAGAAACATTGGCTGTTTTTTTTAGAATTTTATATCTAGTGGTTTTTATCCAAATGATGGTTCGATTTTTCAGCAAAAGAAAAATAAATTTTAACGCAACCAAAGACCGAATTTATTTAGTGCTTTTGGCTATTTTTATAGGTCAAATAATAATGTCAGTTTACGTTTATACTGGTTTAAGGTTTAATGCAATTTATTCTTTATCCCTTCTATTTTGTTTTATCTATCTGAATGTTTATCCATTGATGAATACTATTAATAAGGAAAGATTTTATAATGTAAACCAATAAAATAGTATGAAATTCTCCCTGATTATTTGTACCTATATACGTCCACAATCGGTTTTGCAATTGTTGCAATCCGTTGAGGTGCAAACTTTATATCCTGATGAAATTCTCATTATTGATGGTTCTACAAATCAAGAAACCGAATCAATTTTAGAGCAAAATCAGTTTCAAAACTTGCAGTATTTTTCCGTTCCAGCAGAGCATCGGGGATTGACGAAACAACGAAATTATGGTGTGAAAAAAGCAGGAAACGCTATAGATGTTATTGCGTTCTTGGATGATGATACTATTTTAGAAAAAAACTATTTCAAAGAATTAATACAAACTTTTGTGGATAATCAAGCTATTTCGGGTGTGGCTGGAGTAGCATTAAATGAAAACGCTTGGAGTTTAGCAGAACCTAACAAAAAGTACGATTCTTACCGCTACTATCAATGGGAAGGCTATGTTTATAAAGAAGGACAGCGCAATGTGGTTCGGAATTATCTAGGATTACAATCCCATTTAGGACCAGGTAGAATGCCTGATTATTCACATGGAAAAACTTGTGGATTTCCGTTGAATGGAAAGACTTATGAAGTAGATTTGTTAATAGGAATGTCTTTTGCTTTTCGCAAAAAAGTGCTAGATGCTATTTCGTTTTCTTCTTATTTTGAAGGTTATGGATTGTATGAAGACGCTGATTTTAGTATCCGTGCCTTACAATTTGGCAAAAATGCTATCAATACCAAAGCACAATTGAGTCATTTTCATCATCCCTCTGGAAGACCCAATCAATACCAATATGGGAAAATGGTGGTCAGAAACGGTTGGTATGTTTGGAGAGTCAAGAATCCAAGACCATCCTTCAAGGCCCAATTGAAATGGCATTTAATTACCATTTTGTTGACTGTGATACGATTTTCGAACGCATTGACCAGCAGTAAAAAGAAGGAAGCCTTTACCGAAGCCATGGGAAGAACCATTGGCTGGTGGAGTTTGTTTTGTAATAAACCAAAAATAAATTCATAATCATGAGATTAGAAATTCATCATTGGATACCGCATCACAACATGATTATTTTTTCGTGTTTTTATTTTTGTCAAGAAAATAATATAGAATTTGACATTCAAATGAATCCTGCGGTTTCTTGGAATGGAGTCGTTCTTTACTTTAATAATTTTACTTATTATTTGGATTATTCTGATGATAGTTCTTTTTTAGATGATCCTAAAAAGTATCATTATTATTTCAAAAGATCATTGCGAATTAGTGATGTAAAAGAGAATGTTTACCCATTAAATTTTCAGGCAAATTATTCCTATAAATCATTGTTTTTGCTGACTAAATTCAAAGGTAATGATTTGGTCAATAAAGCCAATCGAATTGAAATTATTCGGTCTTTGGATTATTTTAATGCCTTTACTAATTCGTCACACAATGCGATGGATATTAGAAAATTGCCGAAAAATGTAAGTGATAATCAAGGCAGAGTCATTTTTTATACTCGATTGTGGAATCCAGATAATCATATTGATCCAGATGAAAAAGAACGCCGAAGATTGCAAAATGAATTCCGAATTGAATCTTGCAGGATTATAAAAAAACATTTCGAGAAGGTATTAGTTGGATTATTTCCAGATGGTTTGTCTTCTAAATTAGCACCTGATTTACTATTAGATGCAAAGCAAACTTCTATAAAAGAATACTATAAAGTTTTAAAAAAATCCGATATTGGAATTGCCGACGATGGATTAAAAGACACACCTGGTTGGAAGATAGGCGAATATCTATTGTTTGGAAAAGCCGTGATTTCTACTCCATTAAATGTTGCAGTTGATAATTTTGAAGAACATATTAATTATGAAAAATTATCAAGTCGCTCTTCTTATTTGGAATTACCAGACAAAATTGACTATCTATTAAAAGATAAAAAATACCTCGAAATGGGGAATAATAATCTAAATTGGAGTAACGAATATTTGCATCCGAAGAATTATATAAAAAGGATATTTTCTGTTACAAAAAACAGCAATCATCCATTTTTTGATTGTAATTTTTAAACTTGATTAGTTTTGTTATTACATTTACTACAAGCACAAAAACTTTCTTTTAAGACGATTTTTTTTTTGAATAACTGTGTCAATATTTTTTAAGGAAACAATCATAAATGATTTTTCTTAATTAAAAATAAATAAATACTTCATTTTCAATGCTAAAAGAATTTCTTGATTTTTTTTCAGTACAACAATCTGTTCTGTTCTGTTTAGTGTGCTGTTCTGTAAAGTACAAATAATCAATGATTTATGTTTAAAATATTTGGTTTAAAAATGTATTATGTGAAAAAAAAAAGTACTTTTACGGCATTAAATGTTTTTTTTAAATAAAAATATTTGCTGTAAAACGATATTGACAATTTTACTAACTATTAATTAACCAAACCAAAATTTTATGAAAATCAAAACTACTTTTAGTAGGAGATGGGCTTTTGTGGTCTTGAATCTCCTTTTTTTAAGTTTGTGTGGTCAATCGATTGCACAAACTGTAAATGAATCAGCCACAATTACTTGGCCTTTTGATTCAGGTGCAGCAGGGCAGATTGCCACTTATTCAGGATCAGCTTCTACAGCTTCCTATTTTAAACCCGATTATATTACTTTGGGTGCAAGTAATGTTTATAACGGAAAGGCAACTCCAAATGCAACTACAGTAACTGCCGATCCTACTTTATCAGGTCTTACTTTTACTAAATTGAAAGCTGCTGTAGCTTCTGGTAATACGCCAACAGGAGCTGTTCCAAGTAATTTATTAGCTTTTAATATAACCAACGTAACAGGATTGAGTTTCAAACCTACTTCAATTTCTTTCAAATGTTTACGTTTTGGTACAGGATCGGGTCTTATTGATTTATATTGGAAGTCAAATGATGGGACTAATACCGTTTCAACTTTGATTCAAGCCAATATCAAACCAGGAAGAGATAATGCAATAGTTGCTGGAGATAATACTACTTCGGTAAACATTGATTTAGCATCATTAAACTTGCCAGCTTCTACCAAAGAATGTACACTACAGGTTTATATTCACAGTTTGGGTTCTGCAAAGGATGTTGGGCTTTCTAAAGTGATAGTAAACGGAACTGTGAGCGGAACGATTCAAACAGTCGTTCCTTATGATGTTATCACGTCTAATTCCCCTACTGCTGGAGGTAGTGTTGCGACTTTTCCAGTAGGAACAACACATGATTCGGGGACTTCTATAACACTAACAGCGACAAGAAATTTTGGATACGCATTCTCTCATTGGGAAAATGGATCAGGGGTACAAGTGGCTACAGCCAATCCATATACGTTTACATTAACAGCTAATACCAATCTTAAAGCTGTTTATACTCCTATAAATACTTATGCGTTAAATTTAACACAAACAGCAGGTAGTGATTATATGGTGGTGCCAACACCTGCGGGAACAATGGTAGGAGGACAAAGAATGTATGAAGACGGAACTAATGTAACTATCAAGGCTAATGCTAATTCGATATTTAGTTTTTCTAATTGGGGAACTGGCGAAACTACTTCTGAACTAACTGTAAAAATGGATCAAGCAAGAACTGTAAACGCCGTTTATAGTACGATAGATTATGTAGTAGGTTGGGATTTTTACAAAGCTGGAGGTTCAGGTCGTGTAGCTGATTTTGCTTCTAAACCTGATAATACAGCCGCTTCGCTAGTAATGCGAAAAGCAGACGGTACGGCTAGTGGTTGGTTGGATAAATCAATTGTAGCTGCAGCTGGTAATTACGGAAGAGGATCTGCTGTAAACTGGAAATTAATTGATGAATTGTATTATTATCAAATTAGTTTTAATGCTTCTGATTTTGTTAATATGAGTGTAAAAGCTGGGATGTTGTATAATTATGTAGCGCACACTGTACAAAAAATGGAATATTCGTTAGATGGTGTAAATTTTACAACATTGGGAACTTACAATTTAGCAGCTGCACAAACTTGGTATGACCAAACATTCACATTACCAGCAGATGCTAATAACAAGCCACTGGTATATGTTCGTTGGATTCCAGATTACACCTCCCCTAGAGTAGGTTCAGGAACGACTAATGATGGTACTTCTCTTTCAGAGATTTATGTATTTGGCTCACAAGCCATTGTTAATGATGGAATTGCTCCAGTATTAACCAGTTCGGTTCCAGCAAATGCAGCTACGGGTGCTTCTTCTAGCGGAAAAATTGTACTTAATTTTGATGAAAAAGTTCAAATACTTGCAGGAACAACCGCTACATTAGGTAGTAAAACCTTGACTCCTGAAGTTTCTGGAAAAACGATTAGTTTTCCTTACGCAGCATTAGATTATAATACTAATTATACTTTTACGCTTGCAGGAAATAAAGTGTCTGATTTGTCTGGAAATACAATGACAACGCCTATTTCTTTTGGTTTTACAACATTAAATAAACCAACTGTAACCAAGAAAAAATATGATTTTATTGTGGGTGTAGATGGTAATTTTGCAGCAGCAAAAGCAGCAGCTCAAGCGGCTTCGGCAAGTGGAGAACGTTATTTCATATTTTTCCCTAACGGACAATACGATTTAGGAAATACAACTGGAGATGCTACCCAAAAAACAGTCATAGGTATTCCAAATGTATCATACATTGGACAAAGTGCCGATGGAGTGGTGCTTTTTAATGAACCATTAGCGGCAAACGAAGGAATTGGAACAACGCCAACTATTAATTTTTTGAGTAGTTCAACTAATATTTATATGCAAGACATAACTATTTTGAACAAAATGGATTATCGTAAAGGTGTTTTTAGTGGTAGAGCAGTTGCACTTCATGATCAAGGAAATAAAAACATTTATAAAAATGTAAAATTGTTGAGTAATCAAGATACTTTTTATACAGGAGGTAACAGAATTTATTTAGAAAATAGTGAAATTCACGGAACCGTAGATTTTATATTTGGCGGTGGTGATGTGTTCTTTAATGAGTGTACTATATATCTTGAAAATAGATCTGGAAATGTTATTACGGCAGCTTCAACAACAACAAATTGGGGTTATGTTTTTAATAATTGTACTATCGATGGATTTGATATTAATAATGGAGGATACAGTTTAGGTCGTCCATGGCAAAATAGTCCTAAAGTAGCTTTTCTAAATACTACTATGAAGAAATTATCTAAAGCAGATGGATGGTCCGAATGGGGAGCTTTACCATCAGTTTATGCGGAATACAACACAATGACAAGTACAGGAAGTTTAGTCGATTTATCTAATAGAAAAACCAATTATTCTAATGGAAGCGGTGGTTCTGTGGTTTTAAATCCTAAATTGACGCCTACTCAAGCAGCCAATTATACTTTGGATAATGTTTTGAATGGAGTAGATGCGTGGCAACCTAAACTTTACACGGATCAAATTACGGCACCAGTTATCGCTAAAAATGCTACATCACTAACTTGGGCTGATAATAATTATGTGTTGGGTTGGGCAGTAATGAAGGATGATGTTTTTGTGGATTTTGTAACCACAAATTCTTATACAATCCCTAACGGAACTTCAACTGGTAAATATACGGTTAGGGCTGCTAATTCAATGGGAGGTTTGGGTCTTGCTTCTAATGAAATTAATTTAGCAACTTTAGGTGTTAATGAAAACAAAATGCTTGACGTTAAAGTATATCCAAATCCAGTAGTTAACAATCAATTTTTTGTATCAGTACCTACAACAGTAGAAAATGCAACAATGGAATTGTTCGGATTGGATGGTAAACAATTATTAAAAAAAGAAGTGAAAAATACGATTGAAGAAGTAAATGTTTCAGGAATGACTTCGGGTGTTTATGTGCTGAAAATTAATTCAAACAGTGGTTCTCAAGTAGTGAAAATCGTTAAATAATAGGTAATTTTAATTTTGTTGTAAATCCCCAAGAATTAATTCTTGGGGATTTTTTTTGTTTGTGTAAATAATTTATATCAAATTAAAATTTGATTACTTTTCGATAATAAAATACCTTTACCCAGTAACCCTTGTTGCAAAGAAGATTTTTATTTTAAATAAAAGAGCATTAGATAATAATGAAGAAAATAATTGATTTTGTAGTTAAATACCCTGTGTGGATAACAGCATTAGTTTGTTTTGTGTTTTACTTTTTACCCTTCAAACCCAAACCTTTTGGCGACGGCGAATACCACGAGGGAACCATTCAACTTATAGAATATATCTTAAACGGATTTAAGGGGAATGTCCGTATCGACAAGGGATTGTTTAGTTTGTTTTATTATCTAACGCCTTATTCCTTGGTTTATGTTTTTCATAATGATACTATTTTTTATCTTTCAGGTATCGTTTTTAATAGTTTGGCAACTTGTTTAGCTGTAAAATATTTATTTGCTGCTTTTGATTTAATGGGGTTTTCTAATAAACCCAAATTTTGGGCTATAATTCTTTTAAATCTTTTTCCAATTCATGCTTATTACGCTATGGGGATTTTGGCAGAAAGTGCCGCATTCTTTGCCGTTTCTCTCTTTTTATATGCTTGGGTAAAGATATGTTTTGATTTTAAATCGGTAAAATATTTTTTGATTCTTGCTTTTTCGTTGGTAATTTTGGCTGGAACACGACCTAATTTATTGCCATTTTTAATTTTATTTTCGGTCTATTTTTTAACAACAAAATTCGAGTGGAAAAACAAAATTATTTTTATTTCCTCTTTGAGTCTAATGATGATTTTGTTAGGAGTTGTTGAAACAAAAATTAATAATACAGACGGTGCATTCAAAAAAGACATCTTTAGAAAACACATCCTTTGGTCTCGTTTCGAATTGCGGGGCGAACCCTTCAACTGGTTGCCACAACACGGTAAGGACGGATTTGAATCTTCGGATTATATAAATAATTTAGCCAAAAGAGATGAATTAGATTCTATTTGCGATGCTAATAAGTTAGATAAAACCGATTATTATATCCAATGGGTAATCAATGATATTGTCGATAATCCTGGACTTACTTTGAGGCAATATGGATTGAAATTCTTCCAGTCGCAAAGCTTTATTATTTCGCCATTGATGAAATCGAATAAGAGTAATTTAGTAAAATGGGGAATTCATATTTTTATCAATACTATTAATTATATTTTGATTTTCTTTTCAATAGCAGCCATTGTAGTTTTGATTAAACAAAAGAAAAGTCAAATCGTAATACCGTTTATCTTGCTTTGGAGTTGGTCACTGTTGTATGTTTTTATCTTTCATTCCGAGCAGCGTTATGTTTTTCCAGTACGACCAGTTTTGGTGTTTTTATTTGCTTTTTATTTGAACTATTATTTTGAAAATAGAAAAACTCAAAATAGATAATAGCATTACGGAGATAAAAAACTCCAATTGTCAGTTCGAGCGCAGCCGAGAACTTTTTGAACACAAAAAAGAATTTAGGAGAAATAGTATAAAAACGAAAAAACCACCTAATTTTCATTAGATGGTTTTCTTAAAGAGCCGGCGGAGGGACTCGAACCCACGACCTGCTGATTACAAATCAGCTGCTCTAGCCAACTGAGCTACGCTGGCGACTCATTACGGGTGCAAATATAAGTCTGAATTTCGTTTTTCCAAAATAAATTCAAACTTTTTTGCAACTTTTTTTTACTGCAATCCGTTGATTTTAGCAATTAATTGATTAGCAGTTTGTTCCAATTCAACATTGATTTGTTTGAAATGTGCTTTTTTATTTTCAACGTTTTTTGCGTTTACTTTTGTGATCAAAACATCAAAAGCTGCAATAGCTTCGTCAATCAAAGCGTTAGTTTCTGTAGTTGGTTGTCCAGTTGTTGTAAGTTCGAACAAGTAAACTGCCTCAATAATATCTCCTAAAACGTAGTTGATGTCTTTCTTTAAATTCTTAACGTTTGCCATTTTATTTTTAATTTTAATTTGCGATTGCAAAAGTACACATAATCTTTCTATTAGCTGCTATGAAATGTAGATTTCTAATAGTGAAGCTTTTCCGCTTAAGGTGAAATTCTTCAAGGCAGCTGGAATTAATAGTGTGTCTCCTTTTTTATATTGGTATTTTGTTCCTTCATATTCTATTTCCAAATCACCACCTACACACATATAAACCGTAAAGGTATTTCCTGTTTTACTTACTTCAATTTTTCCGTCCAATGGAATAAAATTAGTCGTGAAATAAGGACAATCCACAACAGTATTAGATTGATTGTCGTTTTTGCTGTATTTTTTATAAGTATCAACTTTATTATAATTGATAGCGTCCAAAGCCAAATCTACGTGTAGTTCTCTTTGATTTCCAGCCGCATCTGTTCTTTCAAAATCATACAAACGATAGGTGATGTCCGATGTTTGTTGAATTTCGGCTATGACTAGTCCAGCTCCAATGGCATGAACCGTTCCTGTTTCTAAAAAGAAAACATCGCCTTCTGCTACTTTTACATCGTCCAAAATAGAAAGTAGGGTTTTGTTTTTTAGATTTTCTACATATTCCTCGGCATTGGATTTTTCTTTGAATCCAACGATGATTCTCGCATCGGTATCAGCTTGTAGCACATACCACATTTCGGTTTTTCCAAAAGAATTGTGACGTTTTTGGGCTAATTCATCGTTAGGATGAACTTGTATTGACAAATCTTCTCTTGCATCCAAATATTTGAAAAGCAAAGGAAATTGTTTGCCAAATTGCTGATAGACTTCTGTTCCTAAAACGCCTTCGGGATTAGAATCAATTAAATCATTTAATGATTGACCTGCCAAACTTCCGTTAGTCACAACGCTTACATCACCTGTAACCGTGGATATTTCCCAGCTTTCTCCTGTAATAGTAGATGTAATTGGCTTGTTTAATAAAGTGTTTAATTTTTGACCGCCCCAAATTCTTTCTTTTAAAATGGGTTCAAATTGTAATGGATATAAATTCATGAGTATGTTTTTTTCAAGTGTATCTCCCTGTTTTTTTTAGGCTTTGGAAGTAAAATGCTAAAATAAAATAAAAAATTTGATAGTTGGCATTATTATTTATGATGTTTTTATGAAATCATTTTCTGAACAGCTTCCAATGCCTTTGGTATATGATTTGTTGCCATCATGCTGTCAAAAATCAAGCGAACAATTCCGTTTTGGTCTGCCACATAAGTGACTCGTCCTGGAATTAATCCAAATAAATTGGATTTTACTCCAAAGAGATTTCTGATTTTTTTGTCTGAATCAGCAAGTAGAATAAAAGGGAGTTTGTATTGTTGTGCAAATTTTTCGTGAGAAGCAATACTATCGCTACTAATTCCGATAACTTCGGCTCCTAAATCCTTGAAATCTTCGTATTGGTCTCGAAAACCGCAGGCTTGAGTCGTGCAACCCGGAGTGTTGTCTTTGGGGTAAAAATAAATCACAACTGGTTTTTTGCCAATAATTGAAGCACTTTCAAAAGAATTTCCATTTTGGTTTTTTGCTGAAAATTCAGGAATTCTATCGCCTATTTGAAGTGCCATTATTCGCCTTTATAAGTTACAAAATTTCTTGGAGTTTCATAAAGAACGACTTCTAAATCCAATTGAGATTGAATTCTTTTTCTGATTTTGTTCCAAATAACAACTACTATATTTTCGGCAGTGGGATTCAGATTTTCAAATTCGGGAACGTCTAAATTCAGGTTTTTATGATCGAAAGGTTTTTCGACTTCTTCTAATATTAAATCACTCAAATCTTTCACATCCATTACATAACCCGTTTCTGGATTGATGGCTCCTGTAACACTTACAATTAATTCGTAATTGTGCCCGTGAAAATTAGGATTATTGCATTTACCAAAAACGGCATCATTTTGTTCGAAAGTCCAATCTTTTCGATACAATCGATGCGCTGCGTTGAAATGTGCTTTTCTAGAAATGGTAACTCTCATGGTAATTTTGGATTTGTGAATTCTGAACACTGAACACTGCAATCTTAAATCTTGTGTTCTTCTAGATAATGATAAAATTGATCGAAAATAATTTTGAACCAAACCGTATAAACCTCGGGATGTATTTGCATGTCTTTTTGAACATCTTCAATACTCATCCATTTCCAATTTTCTACTTCTTCGGAATTTATTTTTGGTTCTTCATTGTAATACCCAATCATTACGTGATCGAGTTCGTGTTCGGTCAAGCCGTTATCAAATGGTGCTTTATAAATGAAATGGAATAATTCTTTCAACTCGGTTCCAAAACCCATTTCTTCATATAATCTGCGGTTTCCCGCTTGAAGATTGGTTTCGCCATCACGCTGATGACTGCAACAAGTGTTGGTCCATAATAGCGGAGAATGGTATTTGTGATGTGCTCGTTGTTGGAGCATAACTTCGTTTTTGTCATTCAATACAAAAACCGAAAAGGCACGATGCAAAACTGCTTTTTCGTGAGCCTCCATTTTGGGCATTAAGCCAATTTGCTCGTCATTTGGGTTTACCAATATTACATTCTCTTCTTCCATATTCTGTTTTAGCTGGTCAAAAATACGAAAAAAGAAATTGGGAATTCTGATTTTTAAAACTGCAACAATCGTTAAACTTTCCTTAAATGAAACTCTTTTGCAATCTGGACGACATTTTACAGCGTATATCATTGTAAATTTACACTGTAATTTAAAGAACTATGAAAAATATTTTTAATTATTTGATGCTATTGTCTTTATTTGCATTAAATGCGTGCGGACAAACCACTAAAACAGAATCATCTTCAAAATCAACAGTTATGGCAAACACAATTAGCAAACCTGAAAACCCTTATTATTCTAATACCGACACCACAAAACTTAATGTATCTGATGCCGAATGGAAAAAAGTACTTTCTCCAGATTTGTATGCCGTTTCCAGAAATGCCGATACCGAAAGAGCTTTTACAGGTAAACTTTGGAATGCAGATGCCAAAGGAACGTATTATTGTGCAGCTTGCGGCAATAAATTATTCCGTTCCGATCAAAAATTTGCTAGCAGTTGCGGATGGCCCAGTTTTTTTGAACAAGAAAACAAAAATAGCGTAGTTTACAAAGAAGACAATTCGTATGGAATGAAACGAATTGAAGCTCTTTGTGGAAGATGTGACGGACATTTAGGACATCTTTTTGACGATGGACCAGCACCAACAGGAAAGAGATATTGCATGAATTCCATTGCCTTGGATTTCGCTCCAGATAATGTTGTAACAGCATCACCAGATAATAATAATTTAGAAACCATAACTTTAGGTGGTGGTTGCTATTGGTGTGTGGAAGCAGTTTACGAAAAATTAGACGGAGTAAAATCAGTTGTTTCTGGATTTACTGGAGGAATAAATGCCAATCCAACTTACAAGGAAGTTTGTACTGGCGAAACCGGTCATGCCGAAGTTGTTCAGGTTACTTATGACAAAACAAAAACCAATTTAGACGAAATTTTTAAAGTGTTTTTCACGGTTCACGATCCAACAACATTGAATCGTCAAGGTGCTGATGTGGGAACACAATACCGTTCGTCTATTTTTTATAAAAATGAAGAACAAAAGAAAGCAGCAAAATCAATTATCGATCAATTGAATACCGAAAAAGTATTTTCTAGTCCAATTGTAACCACTTTGGAACCGTTGAAAGAATTTTACAAAGCCGAAGACTATCACCAGAATTATTATGAAAATAATAAAAGTGAACCTTATTGTAGAATGGTCATTCAGCCTAAAATTGAGAAATTTGAAAAGATTTTCAAAGCTCGATTGAAAAAATAAAAAGTTGCCATTTAATTCTAAAAAACGTCTATTTAAACAGTAGGCGTTTTTTTTGTTTGAACTACACGAAAATCTGCCACAGATTACGCAGATTTTCACAGATTAATACGTCTGTTGATTTGAAATCTTTTTAATCTTTCAAATCTGTGGCAAAAAATATTTTTCCAAATTCTATTTTTCTAAAATTTGCGGTCAAAAAAAACATTTTCATTCATATAATTACTATATTTCAAAAAACATTTTGAAGATGAAAATAGCACTTTTTACCAATGAATTTCCGCCTAATATTTATGGTGGAGCAGGCGTACATATTGATTTTTTAAGCCAAGAATTAGCCAAGCTGGCACAAGTTGAAGTCCGTTGTTTTGGCGACCAATCCGTTAATACCGAAAGTATGCACGTGGAAGGAATTAATTCTTCACTGACTAAAATGGTGGACGATAGCAATCCGCATATTAAGATGTTTCACAATATGAGTCGAAATGTCGAAATGTCGCAAGCTACGCCACAAGCCGATGTGATTCATTGTCATACTTGGTACACGCATTTGGCTGGAATTATGACTCGTGAATTGTTGCAATCCCCTTTGATTTTGACCACACATAGTTTAGAAACGCATCGTCCGTGGAAGGTTGAACAATTAGGAAATGGTTATTTTCTTTCGCGTTGGATCGAAAATAGTGCTTACAACACTGCCGATGGAATTATTGCGGTGAGTCAACAAATGAAAGATGATGTTGTCGAAGCCTATGGCGTAAATCCTGAAAAAGTGACCGTAATTCATAACGGAATTGACCCTGAATTTTACCAACCTACTTTTGACGATAACTTACTTTCAGCATACGGTATTGACCCGAAAATTCCTTTTGTGCTTTTCGTTGGAAGAATAACTCGACAAAAAGGAATTTCTCAATTGATTGCGGCAGCCAAACATTTCAATAAAAATTGTCAAATCGTACTTTGCGCCGGAGCTCCTGATACCAAAGAAATCGCCGAAGAAACCGAAGCCCTAATTGCTGATTTATGCAAAGAAAGAGAAGGTGTAATTCTAATCTCGGAAATGCTGCCTCGTGAAAAAATAAAAGTCTTGTACAGTCACGCTCGTGTCTTTGCTTGTCCGTCTTTGTACGAACCTTTTGGAATCATCAACCTCGAAGCTATGGCTTGTGAAACGCCAGTAGTAGGAAGTCATGTTGGCGGAATTCCAGAAATTATTACCGAAGGCGAAACGGGTTATTTAGTGCCACTTGAAAGTGTTTCTAGGACTGATTTTAATCCAGCCAATCCTGAAGCATTCCAAAAAGCATTTGCTGCTAAAGTCAATATTTTGTTGGAAGATGAAGCATTAGCTACCCAGATGGGAAAAGCAGGAAGAGAACGTGTTTTGAAAATTTTCAGTTGGGAATCTATCGCCAAAACGACTTTTGATTATTACCAAAAAGTGATTGATGGGTTTGTGAAGGAGAAGGCTTGATTCGAGAATTAAAGAATACAAAAGAGACTTTTTCTATCTTTTAATATTTATTTAAAGTTCAAAAGGTATAAATAAACATTACTCCAATTTTTTGCATTACACCTTGAAAAACTTAACTTCGTAACCGATTAGTTTAAATATGGAACAAGATATAAGATGGGAACAACGCTTTTCGAATTTTATAAAAGCAGTTGATAAATTAAAGCAATCCGTAAAATACATTCAAAATAATTTTAGTTCTGAAGCATCTTTAGAGGATGAAATTTTGGATGAATTAATAAAAGAAGGGCTTATTCAAAGATTTGAATATACTCATGAATTGGCGTGGAATGTAATGAAAGATTATGCTGAATATCAGGGTAACTCAACTATTGGCGGATCAAGAGATGCTTCGCGAGAGGCTTTCCAGTTAAAGTTAATTACTGATGGTAAAATATGGATGGATATGATTAGTAGTAGAAATAAAACATCACATACCTATAATGAAGCAACGGCTAATGAGATTTATGATAAAATCCTAAAGGAGTATTATCCCGCTTTTATTGAATTTAAAAAAGTAATGGAAGAAAAGAAATCAGGAAGTCAACAAAATCTTTTTGACCAATGATAGATACTGGATTAGATAATTCGGATATACAGAAAATTCAATCCGTATTCAAACTTTATCAAGAAGTAGAAAAAGCAATTCTTTATGGTTCTCGTGCAAAAGGTAATTTTAAACCTGCTTCCGATATCGATTTGACTTTGGTAGGATCCGGTTTAAATCTTACAATTCAACAAAAAATTGAAAATGATTTAGATGATTTATTATTACCTTATAAAATAGACTTATCCATTCAGCATACAATTTCTAATAAAGAATTATTGGAACATATTGAAAGAATTGGAGTAGTTCTTTTTCAGAAGGAAATAGGAAACCATTAATTGCATTAAATGTATAATACAAAACCTCGAAAGCTAATTTTAACTTTCGAGGTTTTGTGTTTTATAAAATAATTAGGATTATATCTTAATCCTTTTTTCCGCAATAAAAACAAAATATAAACCAATTAATATAAACGGAATACTTAACCATTGTCCTGTGGAAAGCAATCCTAATGCGCTTTCGAAACCGCCTTGACTTTCTTTAACCGATTCAACTACAATACGAACCGAGAATAAAAGTACTAGGAATAAACCAAATAAGAAACCTGTTTTTTCTCTGGCTTCGGTTTTCCAATACAAGAAAAACAAAATGGCAAAAACGAAAACATAAGCAAAGGCTTCGTACAATTGTGTAGGATGTTTTACGGGAACTTGTTGCAATAAGTTAGCAAATTGAGGATTCGTAGCTATGGCATTATAGGCATCGTTTGGATTAGCAATTTGTGTTTCGTTCATAGCCTCTTTTGGAGAGTAAAAATCTCTTATGAATTTCATTCCGAAAGCTGAATTGGTTTCTTTTCCAATGATTTCAGAGTTGAAAAAATTTCCCAATCGTACAAAAATAGCACCACTTGCAACTGGAATAACGATTCGATCCAGAATCCACATTTGTGATCTTTTCAATACATTTTTACTATAGAAATACATCGCCACAATAATAGAAATAGCAGCTCCGTGGCTAGCTAGTCCTTGAAAACCCGTGAATTCAAACTGTGGTTCGAAACGGAAAGGTAACAGAATTTCAGCCAAATGATTGCGGTAATATTCCCAATCATAAAAAAATACATGACCCAAACGAGCGCCAAGTAAAGTAGATAAAACGGTCCAAATAAACAAAGTGTCTAATTTTTCTACGGGTTCGTTTTCACGTTCGAATATGTTTTTCATGATGTACCAACCCAATCCAAATGCGATTACAAACATCAAACTGTAATATCGAATGATGAAAAATCCGAGATCAATTCCTTCTGATGGATTCCAAACTATAGTTAAAGCGTGTGCCATGGTATTTTTTTTATTGATTGTAAAAATAAAAATTTATAGTAAAGTATGTCTTTATAAAAAGTTAATCTTTATGAGAACAATTTTTTTTTGGAACAGGATCGTAACCTCTTTTTCCCCAAGGATGACAACTCAATATTCGTTTTATTCCCAAATAACCACCATAAAATAATCCGTGAAGTTGCAAAGCTTGAATCATATAAGTGGAACAAGTAGGTTCGAATCGGCAAGCAGATGGTAAAAATGGCGATATAGCAGCTTGATAAAATCGAACCAGAACTACAAAAGGATAGATGAGGATTTTGTTTAGCATACTTTTAAAGTGTTCAGTTGTCAGTGTTCAGTTGTCAGTGTTCAGTAATCAGTAATCAGTCTTCAGTCTGTACACTGATTACTGAACACTAAAAGTAGTTCCTTCCTTACCGTCTTTCAATTGAATTCCCAAAGCAATCAACTGATCTCTGATTTGGTCTGACATAGCAAAGTCTTTGTTGGCTCTGGCTTCCATTCTCATATTGATAAGCATGTGAATTACACCTTCTAGTTTATCATTATTGTTTCCAACTGCTTTTTCGTCTTTTAAACCTAAAACATCAAAAACAAAAGAATGTATAGTAGTGGTAAGTATTTTCAAATCATCGGCAGTAGTGGTAGCCGAATTATCTTTTAATAAATTGATAAAACGTACTCCTTCAAATAGTTGTGCAATTAAAATGGGACTGTTGAAATCGTCATTCATCGCATCGTAACAGCTTTGCTTCCAAGTTGCAATATCTAGAGTAGAAGCAGTACTTGGCTTGATGTCCTTCAATCCATCTACAGCTTCCATCAATCTATAAAAACCTTTTTCGGCAGCCAGAATAGCATCATTGGTAAAATCAAGATTGCTTCTGTAATGCGCTTGTAGGATAAAAAATCGAGCTACACTTGGTGAAAATGCTTTGGATATATTTGGATTATTACCAGTCAAAATCTCTCTTGGCAAGATGTTATTTCCAGTAGATTTTGCCATTTTCTTACCGTTCATAGTCAACATATTGGCATGCATCCAATAGTTTACTGGAGTATGACCTGTACAAGCTTCATTTTGTGCGATTTCGCATTCGTGATGTGGGAATTTTAAATCCATTCCTCCACCGTGAATATCAAAATGTTCGCCCAAATATTTAGTACTCATAGCAGTACATTCTAAATGCCAGCCCGGAAAACCATCACTCCAAGGCGAAGGCCAACGCATGATATGTTGTGGCTCGGCTTTTTTCCAAAGGGCAAAATCCTGTGCGTTTTTTTTATCACTTTGACCGTCTAAATCTCTAGTATTGGCCAACATATCTTCGATATTTCGACCACTTAAAATTCCGTAATTATGAGTTTCGTTATATTTTACAACATCAAAATAAACAGAACCATTCACTTCATAAGCCAATCCTTTGTCAATAATTTTTTTGACAATTTCGATTTGCTCAATAATATGACCAGTTGCTGTTGGTTCAATACTTGGTGGTAAAAAGTTGAATAAATTTAAAATCTCATGAAAATCAACGGTGTATTGTTGCACCACTTCCATGGGTTCTAGTTGTTCTAATCTTGCTTTTTTTGCAATTTTATCTTCGCCATCATCTACATCGTCAACAATATGCCCAACGTCGGTAATATTTCGAACATAACGGGTTTTGTAACCCAAATGTAAAAAATACCTAAAAATTACGTCGAAAGACATAAAAGTACGCACATTTCCTAGGTGTACGTTGCTATAAACCGTTGGCCCGCAAACATACATTCCCACATTTCCTTCGTGAATTGGTGTGAAAATTTCTTTTTCTCCCGAAAGAGAATTATATATTTTTAAGGTTTGTGACTTGTATAGTGGCATATGTTTTTTTGTTTATTTGTTTATTTGTTTATCGAATTACCGAATCAACAAATCAACGAATCAACATTTTATTTAAAATTTCGTGTCTAATTTTATGTAATCAAGGAACTCTCTTCGAGTTTGTGCTTCTTTAAATTTTCCGCCAAATTCAGAAGTTACGGTACTACTTTCGATGTCTTTGATTCCTCTGGAGTTTACGCAAAGGTGTTTGGCATCAATTACACAAGCTACATCTTCTGTTCCAAGAGCAACTTGTAATTCCTGTACAATTTGCATTGTCAAACGCTCCTGAACTTGTGGTCTTTTGGCATAATATTCTACAATACGGTTCATTTTAGACAAACCAATTACAGTTCCTTTAGAAATATAAGCCACGTGTGCTCTTCCAATTATAGGTAACAAATGGTGTTCGCAGGTAGAGTAGAGCGTGATATTTTTTTCAACCAACATCTCGCCGTATTTATAATTGTTGTCGAATGTGGATGCTTTTGGTTTTTTGGCAGGATTTAGACCGCCAAAAATTTCTTTAACAAACATTTTGGCTACACGATTGGGAGTTCCTTTTAGACTATCGTCTGTTAAATCCATTCCAAGGGTTAACAAAATGTTTTCTACATCTTTTTTTATTTTTTCGATTTTTTGGTCGTCGCTAATATCAAAAGCGTCTTCTCTTACTGGATTTTTTGCAGATGAACTAATGTGATTATCTCCTATTTCGTCGTGAAGTTCTTCGTTGTTTATCATCGAAAGGTATCGTTATTATGGGTGTATAAATTTAAGTGGGTAAAGATAATTAATAAAAGCCAAAGAATTTCGATGACTTTATTAAACGTCTTTAAAATTTTAGCCACGAATTACACGAATTGTCACCAATTCATAATATTTAAAAAATAATTTCACTAATTAATTGAATTAGTGAAATTTCAGAATCTAAAAATTCGTGTTTATTTGTGCAATTAGTGGCGACTTTTTTATTTTTTAGTTAACAGTGCTTTTTAAAACCAACTGATTTTTTTCGGAATTGTACACTTGGATAGCGTCTTTTAGAATTTGTACGGCACGAATTAAATCTTCTTTTTTCAAGACGTAAGCAATTCGAACTTGATTCAAACCAACGTTTGGCGTAGAGTAAAATCCTGCTGCTGGAGCTACCATTACAGTTTCTCCATTTGAATCGTAACTTTCTAATAACCATTGAGCAAAATCATCTGTGTTGTCAACAGGCAATTGAGCGATACAATAAAAAGCGGCTTTTGGAGTCTTCACGACAACACCTTCAATTTTATTCAATTCGCTAATCAAAGTATCTCTTCTTTCTTTGTATTCGACAATTACTTCGTCAAAATAACTTTGAGGAGTATCAATTGCAGCCTCGCAAGCAATTTGTTCAATGGTTGGCGGACATAAACGTGCTTGTGCAAATTTCATTGCAGCAGCGATAACTTGTCTGTTTTTAGTCACCATGCAACCAATTCGAGCACCACACATACTGTATCTTTTAGAAACCGAATCAATCATTATTACGTTCTGTTCGATTCCTTTTAAGTTCATTACAGAGAAATGTTGATCTCTTTCGTCATAAATAAATTCACGATACACTTCGTCAGCGATTAAAAACAAATCATGTTTTTTTACCAATTCGCCCAATTGATTAATCTCTGATTCTGAATACAAATAACCCGTTGGGTTATTCGGATTACAGATTAAAATTGCTTTTGATTTTGGTGTAATGGCTTTTTCGAATTCTTCGATGGTTGGCAATGTAAATCCGCTTTCGATATTGGAAATTACAGGAACAACTTTTGCACTTGATTCTTCTGAAAAAGCACTATAATTAGCATAAAAAGGTTCAGGAATGATGACTTCATCTCCAGGATCCATAATGCTTCCAAGTGCAAATAGTAAGGCTTCTGATCCACCAGTGGTAATCATTATGTCTTCAAAACTAACTTTTACATCTTGTTTTGTATAAAAATCAGCTAGCTTTCTGCGGTAACTTTCGTAACCCGCTGATGGGCCATATTCTATAATGGTTAAGTCAATATTTTTTATCGCATTAATGGCGATTTCTGGACTTTTTATATCGGGTTGACCAATGTTTAAATGATATACTTTATGGCCTTTCTTTTTGGCTATATCAGCATAAGGAGCCAATTTTCGGATTGGCGATTCTGGCATTCTTTGACCTCTGATGGAAATTTCAGGCATGATTGAAAAAATTTGACTGCAAATTTGCGACTTTTTTTTCTAATTTAATGGACTCAACCCTCTTAATTTGACGTTAAAAGGAGATTATTGTTTAATAATTTCCTAACTTTATACAAACAATTCTGATGAAAACAATAGCTATTTTATGTTTTTTGTTTATTTATAGCTTGCCTTCTCAAGCGCAGGATGGCTTTGTATTTGAAAAAAATGTTGATAAAGTAGAGATTCCTTTCCAATTAATCAATAATTTAATTTTTATTCCTATAAAAGTGAACGGAGTACCCTTGAATTTTTTGCTAGATTCAGGTGTAGATGAAACGATTCTGTTTAGTATGGACGATAAAAAAGAGGTTCGTTTTTTGGATGTAGAAAAAGTAGCTTTAAGAGGTTTAGGAAGTGAAAATTCTGTGGATGGATTAAAATCCAAGAATAATTTTTTAACGATTTCGGGTTTGAAATCTTCCGAACATTTGGTTTACGTTATTTTAGATCAAAGTTTTAATCTGTCTTCGCACATTGGAATTCCTGTCAATGGTATTATTGGTTATCATTTTATGAAGAATAATTTGGTAGAAATTAATTACGACAAAAAGAGAATTACTATTTATAAGGATTCCGAAAAATATAGAAACAAAATAGAGAAAAAATTCAAAAGCGTTCCTATTACTATCGAGAAATTGAAACCTTATATTAAAGCTAATGTGATGGTGAGTAATATGGAAATTCCTGTCAAATTATTAATAGATATTGGAAACAGTGATGCAGTTTGGCTTTTTCAAAATAGTTCAAAAAATATAAAAGTACCCGAGAAAAATTTTGAAGATTATTTAGGAAAAGGATTTAGCGGAGATATTGAGGGAAAAAGAGCCCAGATTGATCGGTTTTCAATGTCAGGATTTAACTTTAAAAATCCTATTGTGGCATTTCCAGATACAACCTCTGTTAGAAATGTAAAAATGGTAAAAAGCAGATCGGGTTCAGTAGGAGCGGAGATTTTGAAAAGGTTTTTGGTGGTTTTTGATTACGCTAATCAAAAGTTGTATTTGAAGAAAAACAGTCATTTTGACGATCCATTTAGTTACAATAAAACAGGAATTGAATTGCAACATTATGGTTTGCAATGGGTTCAGGAAACGGTTCGTTTAGAAACAGTTCCGTTATATGAGGGAGGTAGTGTTGTCAATAATTTCAAATACAAATTTGATTTGAAGCCCGTTTATGTTATTACAAATGTTCGAAAAAATTCCTTGGCTGCCGAGGCTGGTTTGCAAAAAGAAGATGTTTTAGTGCGTATAAATGGGATGCCAGCTCATTATTTTTCGTTAGAAAAAATCAACGCCATTTTAAAATCAGAGGACGAAAAGTGGGTTACTCTTGAGGTTCAAAGAGAGGATAGATTGCTTAAATTTAAGTTTCAATTACACAATGTGTTATGAGAATTTAAAAAATTACAGCCTTTTTTTTGACTAATTTTTAAGTGAATAAATGCGGATTTATTGCTTTTTGCCGTGTTATTCGGATTAAAGTATTATTTTTAACGAAATTTAATACTTAATTATGGTTAAAAAATACACTTTCTTAATTCTAGTTTTTATTCTTTTATTTTTCTCGTCCACTAAAAATTATGGGCAATGTGCTGGTAATGATGTCTTAAATTTTGAAGTATGCGATATTTCAAATTCTAGCAGTCAGGCAATAGCGTTGTTTCCGTTACTAGGTCCCAATGCTATTCCGGGAGGAACTTGGTCTGATGATAATCTTTCAAGAGGTTTAGATGTAACTACTGGGGTTTTAAATGCTCAAATAATATCTAGTAGTGGAGTTTATCATTTTACTTATACTGTTAGTGGAGGTTGTGCAGATACATCGGCAACAATTACAGTTACTATTGGAGGTTATTCAGGAGTTTCAGATTTTAAAAGTACCGCTTGTAGTGATGATCAGAATTATAACCTTTTTCAAGTTTTTGACACGAGCGGAGGTAACGTAAGTGCGCAATCTAATGGAAGTTGGTATAATAATAAAACAAATACTCCAATTGTGGGCAATTTTGTTAATGCCGAATTATTAGGTTTAGGAGATACTCAATTTACTTATACTATACCCGCTATTGGTAATTGTCCTGCAGTTTCTTCAACTGGGATTGTTACTGTTTTTAGAGCACCAAAACCTGGAAATCCTTCTAAATTATTGTTATGTGATAGTGATGATTTGTCAGTTTATTCTAATTACGATTTGAATAATCTTCTTACTAGTGAGGATGCAGGAGGAACATGGGAAGACAATAATGGCTCTGGACAAATTACTTTTCTTAAAGATCATAATGTAGATATTCAATACATATACAATAATTTTGGAATAGGAAATTATACCTTCTCCTACACAGTTTTGCCAACCAATCCAATTTGTGAGAAGAAAACATCAACAGTAAGAATTAGAATCGAAAAATTACTTGATTTTACTGGAGCTACCTTAGTGGTCAGTTCAGATATATGTGAATCTCAAATTGCATCAGCTAGTTATTCAGTTACATTGACAAAAGGACCTGCGGTTATTCCAAACGGGCAATATTATGTTACATATTCTATATCTGGACTAGCTGCCGAAACCAAAACCGATTTAGTAACTTTTAATAATGGAGTAGTAAATTTTCCTTTGGATTCAAAATATTTTCAGCAAGTGGGAGACTTTAGAGTTCAAATAACAAATATTACTGCTTTTGACAGTGAAGGAGCTTGTAACAATACCATAAACGATTTGTTTGATATTTTGCATGTATATCCAACTCCTGTTTTGGATGGAGCCAAATTGACAATTGCTCCTGTATGTCAGAATAAAAGTGCTTTGGTACAAATTACCGATGCTACATTTTTAGCAGACGGTACTTATGATATAATTTATAATTTGTCAGGAACAAATACTGTAGCATCACAAACTATTCGTATTGTTTCAGTTGGAGGTGTTTCAAGTTTTACTATCCCGTCAAATTTTATCGTGAATGAAGGGAATACAGTAGTAACCATTACAAAAATCACCAATACAATCACTAGTTGTTCTAATATTGTTAATCTTAACGGAACAATGCTAGTAAATCCGTTGCCCAATCCTACAAATGTAAAAATAGCTGTAAATGATTATTGTTTGAATGAACCAGTATCGGTCGCAGTTTCAGGTTTAGGAAGTTTGACCGCTACTACAATTACTTATCAATTATCGGGAGCCAATGTAGCTACACAAACCTTATCATTAGTTGCTAGTGGCGGAAATGCTAGTTTTATTATTCCTTCTAATTTATTAAGTAATACTGGTACAACGACCATTAGTTTGACAAATTTAATTAATGACAATACAACTTGTGGTGTAGTAGTGAGTACAGTATCAGATGCTTTTGCGATAAATGCAATCCCTAGTGCTCCAGTTGCTGGTAGTCAACAAAATTTTTGTCAAGCAGATGCAGCAAAAGTGGGTAATTTAACTCCAAATGGCTCTCAATACCAGTGGTTTGACTCGGAAACTGCAACAACTCCTCTTGCCAGTTCAGTACTATTAGTGTCAAAAGATTATTATGTGAGAGAAGTAGCTCCAACAAGTTTGTGCTTTTCAATACCAACGAAAGTAGCGGTCACCATCAATCCTATTCCAGCAGCTCCAATCACTACAGCTCAACAAGAGTTTTGTAAAATAGAAGCAGCTACGGTGGCTAATTTAATACCGAACGGTGCACAATACCAATGGTTTGATTCAGCAACAGCCACAACACCTCTTGCTAATTCTACTTTATTAGTATCTGCTAATTATTATCTTAAAACAATAGCTCCAACAACTTTATGCCTTTCTACAGCGACGGTAGTTGCAGTTAAGATAAATGAGGTTTCCGCTCCAATATTAAATCAGAGTGATCAGACTTTTTGTGGAATCAATAAACCTAAAGTTTTGGATTTGATGCAAAATACTACTATTCCTAATTCAACAGTATGGTATGATGCACCTGTCAATGGAAATCTAATAGACAATTCAACTTTATTACAAGATAAAATAATCTATTACGGATTTGATGTTTCACCAATTACCAATTGTCTTCCGAAAAATAATTTTGCTGTAACGGTTTCGCTTACTGATTGTAGTACTACTACTTATGACTTTTTTATTCCCGATGGATTTTCTCCAAATGCAGATGGTGTAAATGATACTTTCAAAATTCCCGAAGTTGAATTTTTATATCCAAATTACACCTTTGAAATTTATAACAGATATGGAAATGTACTGTTTAAAGGAAATAAAAACAAGCCAGAATGGGACGGAAGAAATTCGGCATCAGCAGGTTTTAGTGATGCGATAGTGCCTAATGGAGTCTATTTTTATATTATCAATTTTAATAAAGACAATAAGTCGCCTCAACAAGGCAGTCTTTATTTGAACCGATAATTTAATTTACTTTTAATATAATTTCAAATGAAAAAAATACTATTTATAATAAGTTTTTTCTTTTACATCATAGATATATCAGCGCAGCAAGATCCTGAATATACGCATTATATGTACAATATGAGTGCTGTAAATCCAGCCTATGCAACTGGGGAAGCAGCCATGTTAAATACGGGTGCTTTATACAGAACACAATGGGTTGGAGCAGTAGGTGCTCCTAAAACCTTTACTTTTTTTGGACACACAGCCTTGAGCGATAAGATTGAAGTTGGAATGTCTTTAATTTCAGATGATATTGGAGATGGTGCCAAAAAAGAGAATAATTTCTATGCTGATTTTGCTTATATTTTGGAATTGGGCGGTAATAATAAATTGTCTTTCGGTATGAAAGCTGGATTTACCTCTTTGCAATCTAATTTCAATGGATTCCGTTTTGAAAGCGGTGACGTGACAACAGATTTGGCATTTTCTCAAAACATCAATACCACTAAACCCAATATTGGTGTGGGTGCTTATTATTTTACCGACAACTATTATGTTGGTTTGTCAGTTCCTAATTTGTTTAATTCCAAACATATCGAAGAGAGAGCAGGAATCAGCGCTTATGGATCCGAAGAAATGCACGCTTTTTTAACCGCTGGTTATGTTTTCCAAATCAATGATATGTTCAAGTTGAAACCAGCTTTTATGTCAAGGTTTGTTACGGGATCACCCATTGCTATTGATGTTTCGGCTAATGTTTTATACGATAATAAGTTTGAATTAGGAATCGCTTATCGATTGGATGACGCTTTTAGTGTTTTGATGAATGTAAATGTTACCCCTAATTTAAGAGTGGGATACGCCTATGATTATACGACTTCTAATATAGGTCAGTTCAATTCAGGAACCCACGAAATAATATTACTCTTCAATTTAGATTTATTAGGAAAAGGATATGATAAATCACCAAGATTCTTTTAAAATGAAAAATATGAAAAAATTACTACTTATTATATTCGTATTTTCTATACAGTTTATAAATGCTCAAAACCAAGAATTAGAAAGAGCAAAACGTTTTTTTGACCGAACAAATTATACCGAAGCCATTGAGTTGTATGAAAAAATAGTGGCAGAAAAACCTTCCGTGGAAGCTGTTAAGAATTTAGCAGATAGTTATTATTATACCAATGACCTGAAAAATGCACAACGTTATTACCGACTTCTAATTAGAAGTTACAGTCAGGATTTGGATAGCAATTACTATTTCAAATTTGCACATACTTTAAAAGCAACCAATTCCTATGACGAAGCCAACGCAGTTTTAAAAGATTATTATTCCAAATCGGCAAATGTTCAAGATTTAACTCAATTTGAAAATGATACTAAAACCTTGGAAAATGTTTCAGCAATTGGCAACCGTTATGAGATAAAAAATTTAGCTTTTAATACGGAGAATTCAGAATTTGGAGCTGTAAAACACAACGACAGTCTGATTTTTGCTGCCGTAAAAAAGAAACCTGGATTATTGGATAAAGTCTATAAATGGGATAATGAAACCTATTTAAACTTGGTTTCAATACCACTAAAAAATATAAATTCGAGAGATTCTATTGGTCGTTATTTTGCTAAAGAACTAAAAACTTCGATGCACGAATCCAATATTATTTTCACAAAAGATGGTAAAACAGCTTATTTCACAAGAAATAATTACAAAAACGGAAGAAGAGGCAAAAACGAAGAAAAAGTATCCAATCTTCAAATCTTCAAAACCGAATTGGTAAACGGAAAATGGACAAATGTAACTTCATTACCATTCAATAGTGAGAATTATTCGGTAGAACATCCTGCTTTGAGCAATGATGAAAAAACATTATTCTTTGCATCGGATATGCCGGGAACATTGGGTTCATTTGATATTTTTTCGGTAGCCGTAAATGAAGGTGTTTTTGGAATTCCTCAAAATTTAGGAGCTGCAATTAATACAGATAAAAGAGAACAATTCCCGTTTGTATCCAAAGACAATAAATTGTATTTCTCTTCCGATGGACATTTAGGCTACGGTTCGCTTGATGTTTTTGTGTCTGAAATCAAAAATAAAGAATACAGCAAAGCTAATAATGTAGGTCTGCCAGTCAATTCTAATTTAGATGATTTTGCATTTAATATCGATTCGGATACGAAAGAAGGTTATTTTTCATCCAATAGAGAAGCAGGAAAAGGAAGCGATGATGTTTATCAATTGAAAGAAATCAAAGATTTGATAATCGAAGATTGTAAGCAGTTTATAGCTGGAATTATTACAGATGTGGATACTAAATTGCCCCTAGAAAATGCCATTGTAGTAATCCAAGATGCTGCTAAAAAACAAATTAATTCAGTAACAACTGCTGCTGATGGAAAGTTTAATTTTACAATTCCTTGTGAATCATCTTTTACTGTTTTAGTTTCTAAAGAAAATTATACTAATAATTCTAAAGCTGTTGTTTCAAGAAAAACAAGGGATTATTCGAATGATGCTTCTATGGCATTAAAATCACTTGAGGTTATAAAACAAGAGAATCAAAAGCTCGAGGAAGAGAAAAAACAATTGGAAGAAGAGAAAAAACAGAAAGAGGCCTTGGCTGTAATCGCTTTAAAAGAAGCGGAAATTAAAGCAAAAAAGGATGCAATTGTTCAGGCTGAAATTAAAAAGAAAGAAAAAATCAACGCCATTTTAGCAAAAGAAAAAGATGTAGTGAAGGACAAAGACCGATTGATTATCAAAACAGATCCTATCTATTTCGATTACGATTTATGGTACATCCGAAAAGAGTCTAAAATTATTTTGAATCGAGTTTTAGAATTAATGAAGAAATACCCTGAAATGGTTGTCGAAATTGGTTCACACACCGATTCCCGAGGGGATTTAAAATATAATGCTGAATTGTCTGGAAAAAGAGCACAATCAACCAAAGAATATCTCGTAGAATCTGGAATTGACAGCAAGCGAATTATTGCCAAAGGTTATGGCGAGTCAGCACCAATTGTAAAATGCAAAACGGATGAATCGTGTACCGAAGAGCAACACGAACTCAACAGAAGAAGTGAATTTGTGATAAAAAACCTGTAGAGAAATTTAAACGTAAAAAAAAACCGTTCTGATTAATTGGAACGGTTTTTTTGTGTTTTAAAAGTTTGAAAATTATTCAGAAACTTGACCTTTAATTTTCAAAGGAATTCTTCCGCTATCGTAGTTTACAGCATTCGATTCGACTACAATTGTTTTTCGTATTGGTCCCGAAATCATATTGTATTTGATTTCTATCTTTCCCGTTTTTCCGGGTGCAATAGCAACTGTGGGTTTAGTTGTAATGGTAAATCCAGGAGTTGATAATACGTTGATAATCATAAGTGGAGCATCACCAGTATTTGAGAATTCCACTGAACGAATTCCATTGTCATTCTTTTTAGAAACAGTTCCATAATCTATTGTATTGTCAGCTGTTTTAAATTGAATTTTTGCACCTTTTTGAGCAAAACCAAAACTACTAAACAATACAATTGCTATTAGTGTGGTTATATTTTTCATTTCATTATTTTTTTGGATATTCATTATAGTAAAAATACTTTTTTTAATTCACAGGACAATTATTTATTTCTCTTTTTATACTGTACTTAATTATTTACTTTTGTTCCCAATTAAAATTACAAAAATCAGACCAAAAGAAAAGGTGATTTGTTTAATCGGTTATTTGTTTAATCGGGTAAACGAATAACCGATTAAACAAATAAACAATACAATGACAATTCCTGCACAATTTGACGCTAAAACCATTGAAAATAAGTGGTATGACTACTGGATGAAGAACAATTATTTCCATTCAGAACCAGATCACAGAACTCCATATACCATCGTAATTCCTCCACCCAACGTAACAGGAGTCTTACACATGGGACATATGCTGAACAATACCATTCAGGATGTTTTAATTCGTCGTGCACGTTTGAAAGGATTCAACGCTTGTTGGGTGCCAGGAACGGATCACGCTTCGATTGCTACAGAAGCAAAAGTAGTTGCCAAATTAAAATCAGAAGGAATCAATAAATCCGATTTGAGCCGTGAAGAGTTTTTAAAACACGCTTACGACTGGACAGACAAATACGGAGGAACAATCTTGGAGCAGTTGAAACAATTGGGTTGCTCTTGTGATTGGGACCGAACTAAATTCACGATGGATCCTGATATGTCAGCATCTGTAATCAAATCTTTCGTTGATTTATATAACAAAGGCTTGATTTATCGTGGGTATCGAATGGTAAACTGGGATCCGGAAGCCAAAACTACTTTGTCTGACGAAGAAGTTATTTATGAAGAACAACAAGGAAAATTATTTTTCCTGAAATATAAAATTGAAGGTTCAGAAGATTTCTTGACAGTAGCAACGACACGTCCGGAAACTATTTTTGGAGATACTGCGATTTGTATCAACCCAAGTGACGAGCGTTTTACCCATTTGAAAGGGAAGAAAGCCATTGTGCCAATTTGTGGTCGTGTAATTCCAATTATTGAAGATGAATATGTAGATGTGGAATTTGGAACGGGTTGCCTGAAAGTAACTCCTGCTCACGATGTAAACGATAAAGCTTTAGGAGAAAAACACAATTTGGAAATTATTGATATTTTCAATGAAGATGCGACTTTAAATAGTTTTGGTTTGCATTACCAAGGGAAAGACCGTTTTGTAGTTCGTGCTGAAATTGCAAAAGAATTAGAATCGAATGGCGATTTGGCAAAAACTGAAATTCATTTGAATAAAGTAGGAACTTCCGAAAGAACTAAAGCCGTAATCGAACCTCGTTTGTCTGACCAGTGGTTCCTGAAAATGGAAGATTTGGTAAAGCCTGCCATTAAATCCGTTTTAGAAGATGGGGATATTAAATTACATCCAAAGCGTTTTGACAACACTTACGCACATTGGTTAAATAATATCCGCGATTGGAATATTTCCCGTCAATTGTGGTGGGGACAGCAAATACCAGCTTATTATTATGGCGATGGAAAAGAAGATTTTGTAGTTGCTGAAAACATCGAAGATGCTTTGGCTTTAGCCAAAAAAACAACCAACAACCAACAACTAACAACCAACAACCTTCGTCAAGACGTTGATGCTTTGGACACTTGGTTCTCCTCTTGGTTATGGCCAATGTCCGTTTTTGGCGGAATTATGAATCCTGAAAACGAAGATTATAAATATTATTATCCAACGAATGATTTAGTAACTGGACCGGATATTTTATTTTTCTGGGTGGCCAGAATGATTATTGCGGGTTACGAATATGCTGGAGAAAAACCATTTTCGAATGTGTATTTAACTGGTTTGGTTCGTGACAAACAAAGACGTAAAATGTCGAAATCTTTAGGAAATTCACCTGAACCTTTGGAATTAATTGAGAAATTCGGAGCTGATGGAGTTCGTGTGGGATTGCTTTTGAGTGCTTCTGCTGGAAACGACATTATGTTTGATGAAGAATTGTGCAACCAAGGAAAAGGCTTTACCAATAAAATTTGGAATGCTTTCAAATTGATAAAAGGTTGGGACGTTTCAGATGCTATTCCGCAACCGGAATCTTCGAAAGTGGCGATTGAATGGTACGAAGCCAAATTGCAACAAACACTTTTGGAAATCGAGGATAATTTCGAAAAATATAGAATTTCCGATGCCTTGATGGGAATTTACAAATTGGTTTGGGACGATTTCTGTTCTTGGTTTTTAGAAATGATCAAACCAGCTTACCAACAGCCAATTGATAGTCTAACTTTTGCAAAAGCGATAGAAATGCTGGAAAGTAATCTGAAATTATTGCATCCATTTATGCCGTTCTTGACAGAGGAAATTTGGCAATTATTGGCAGAAAGAACTCCAGAAGAAGCTTTAATTGTTTCGACTTGGCCAGAAATAAAACCGTTCAATGCGCAATTAATTACCGATTTCGAAAACACAATAGAAGTGATTTCAGGAATCAGAACGATTCGTAAAGACAAAAATATTCCGTTCAAGGATACAATTGAATTGAAGGTAGTAAACAATGATAAAGCTTCGACTTATTTTGATTCGGTGGTAACCAAATTAGGAAACATCACTTCCTTGGAATATGTTTCGGATAAAGTGGATGGTGCTTTGTCTTTCCGTGTAAAATCGAATGAATATTTTATTCCAATTTCAGGTAATATTGATGTTGAAGCTGAAATCGCTAAATTGACCGAAGAGTTAAATTACATCAAAGGTTTCTTAAAATCGGTACAGGTGAAATTGTCAAATGAAAAGTTTGTAGCCAACGCAAAACCTGAAATCATCGAAAACGAACGCAAAAAAGAAGCCGATGCACTTTCTAAAATTGCTACGATTGAGCAGAGTTTGGCTGGGTTGAAATAAATAACTGAAGAATTGTTTAAATATGAAATCCCAATTTTGATATTATTCAGATTGGGATTTTTTCTTCAAAAAGTTTTTTTTGATTTTTGTATCTCAAAAAAATATAATTTTAGTATGATTTTATACTTTAATAAAATTCCTATATCTCATGAAAAAAATAGTTTTGTTTGTATTTGTTTCCTGTTTGTTTTTGTCTTGTTCCCAAAAGGAAAGTAAGGTAGAAAATGTGGAAAGAGCTTTTTATTACTGGAAAAGTAATACTGCTTTTGGAGAAGAATCGGTTAAGAAAATTAAAAATTTGAAAGTCAAAAAAATATACCTCAAACTTTTTGAAGTGGATTATAATGAAACGATGGGTAATTTTCCTTATGAAAAAAGCAAACCTAGTGACTATGATTTTCGCGCATTAGATTCATTGCATATCGTTCCAACTATTTTCATCAAGAATGAAATTTTTCAATATAATACTGAAAAATCCTTGGATAAATTGGCAGATAATATAGTTTTTTTGGTGGATAAATACCATAAAGGTTACGAAAATAAAAGCATTTTTGAATACTCCGAAATTCAAATAGATTGCGATTGGACCAAATCGACCAAAGACAAATATTTCTATTTGCTGAAAAAAATAAAGGAATTGTCTGCTAAAGATATTAGTTGCACGCTTCGTTTGTATCCGTACAAATATCCCGAAATTATGGGCGTTCCACCTGTGGACAAAGCGATGTTGATGTGTTATAACTTGATAAAACCATTGTCGAACAAAAACAAAAATTCCATTTTGGATTTAGCTGAATTAAAATCGTATCTGAATGAAAGACGTATTTATCCCATTCATTTAGATGTGGCATTGCCTGTTTTTTATTGGACACAATGGTATCAAAACAATCGTTTTTCGGGTTTGTTGAATATCAATTCGGCGGAAATTTCAGGATTCGCCAAGGAAGTAAAACCAATGTGGTATGAAGTTACAAGGGATACAACCTATAATTATGATTCTTATTTCAAGAAAGGAGATCAAATCAAATGTGAAGAAATCTCAACAGAAACGATTAATGAAGCCATTTCAATTATTAAAAAAAATGTGGAATTGAACCAAAATACGACCATTTCCTTATTTCATTTAGATGATAGCACTTTCAAAAAATACAACAATGAAGCAATTTCTAGTTTTTATAGTTCTTTTAGCAAGTAGTTTTTGCAAAAGTCTGGCTTGTGGTTATTCGCCTTATGGTGAAGATATTCGGTATTGCTTGTTCCAACCCGAATATTTTAATTATTCGCATTACAAAGCTTTTTATTATAATGCTAATTTATTCGGATTTGATTATGATGAAAATCCAAATGATTATAGGGCAAATGTAGAAGCCAATATTTTGGATTGGCACAATTACACCAACAAAATGGTCAGTGTTGAAGCCATTGAGGATTTTAATAATAATTTGAAATTGACCGATATTCATGCCAAAAGTACAAATGATTTTATCCAATATTTATATCAAAATAAGAAATTAGATGCGATTGGATATTTGAAAATGGCAAAGAATTGCGAAGCTGTAAATAATGTTTTTGAGGAAGATTCTTGGGAAAGAAATGAAATAGCGAATACCAATGAACGAACTGTTTTGTTGAATAAATTAGTTCGAATTACCCAAAGAGAAAAGAATCTTTATTTCAAACGGAAATATGCTTTTTTGACGATTCGATTAGCGTATTATGCCAAAAGACAAGATGTTATGGAGAAATTTTTTGAGGATAATTTCAATTTAAGCAAAAAAGATTATCTCTATAATTGGAGTTTATTTTTTTACACTTTTACAAAATCAGATGCGGAAGCGATGGTTAATGCAGCGAATTTGATGGCTTATTGTCCTGAAAAAGCGTATGCGAGTTATTACTATTTCCACGAGAATTTCAAAATTAGCGAAGTTTTGCAACAGGCGAAAACCAAAGAAGAAATTGCGAATGTTTATGCGTATGCTTCGATTCAAAAAGTAGATAAGACTTTGGATTATTTGAAAGAAATTTACAAAAAAAATCCAAAATCCGAGATTCTAGGTTTTTTGTTATTACGAGAAATTAATAAGATTGAAGATTGGGTTTACACGCCTTATTATTCCAATTATTTGCCATCCACACAATTTGATTATTGGAGCGATAATACAGATAAAATCACTACCGAAACTTTGCGAAATCGTTCTGAAAACGATCGTTTGTATGCGCAAGAAGTATTAGATTTTATTCAAACAATCGATTTGAAAGCTACTCAAAATCCTATGATTTGGAAAGCGGCTCAAATCAATTTGCAATTCATCACCAGAAAATATTCGGATTGTTTACAGCAAATTGCTTCTTTTGAAAAAACATACAAAACCAATAAAGCGGTGGAACAAATCGAAAAAATAAAAGCACTTTGTATTACAGCTAATCAGGAGTATGGAAAAGCCATTATTCAACCTGAAATTCAGCATCTGATTTTAAAGTATAAAAATGACGAACGCTTTATTTTTGCTTTTGGAAGAGAATTAGAATTTAAGGGAAATATCACCGATGGAATGGCTTTGATTTCGTTATTGGAAACTAATTTTGATAATGGTTATGATGTTAGTAATGTAGAATGGCAAGGCAATCGCATTCGAACATCGGGAAATTTAGAAGTGTTTTACACTTATTTTGACTATTTGGATTTTGTGTATGCTGCCCAAGATTTGCAAACTATTGTTGATAAATTGAAAACCGATTTTTCATCTGGATTTGAAAAGGCTATTTATGCTAGATTACTAAAAGACAAAGATTATTTGCAGGATTTGTTGGGAACCAAATACATCAGGGAAAATCAATTGGATAAGGCTTTGGTAACTTATAAATCTATTGGAAAAAGTTATTGGGATGAGAATTACAATGCTTGGGAAAGAGGAAATTATGGAGAAGACTATTCGTTTGACCAAAATCCTTTTTATGATTTTAAATACACCAAAGACTTCATCGAACACAAAGAAAAGTTCCTAGTTACCAAACTTTCTATTACCGAACATTTAATAAAATACACCAATTTGGCTTATAATCCGAAAACCAAAGATCGAGATTATTACTATTTTCTGTTAGCGAATTGTTATTACAATATGTCTGATTATGGCAATTCTTGGATGATGCGTCGTTATTCGAGCAGTTCTTCTTATTACGGACAGGAATTTGAAAATGAATCGTATATTGATGAAATTGAATATCGAAACAAAAAGAAAGCATCAACATATTACAAATTAGCTTTCGAAAATGCTAAAACGCCTAAATTCAAAGCCCTTTGTTTGCGAATGATGGATTATGCAGAGAAAAATACCTTTAGTAGTTCAAAAAGAGTTACAGGGCAATTTCCTCAATTCAGTTCTGATTTGTCAGGCTGCGAAAATCTATCCAACTATTTTAAATCCAGAAGATAAAAAAAATCCCAATCTTGAAATCATTTCAGGATTGGGATTTTTAAGTTTAATAGAATTCAAACTACAACTTGTATTTTAGACTAGCCATTACTTGTCTTGGTGCAATTGGATTGATACTATAATTTTCGTGTACGGTATAATTCAATTCATTTGTAATGTTTGATAGTTTGCATAGTAAAGACAATTTTTTCCAAGCATAACCTATTGAAGCGTCAATAGTTGCATAACCTTCTATTGGAAAATCACGATCTCTAACGGATACTGTGTAGGCTGGATTAGGATTAGGATTTGTTGGTGTAGGTGCTACAGCTGTCCATACGTAGTCATTATTCCAACCCCCAAGTCGGTTTCCTATATAATTTCCAATGGCTCCAATCGAAAGACCTTTTAATACTCCAGAGGGTAATGTATAGAAAAAGCTTAAGTTAGCAGTATTTTTTGGGGTTCTTGTCAAGCGATCTCCTTCAATAAAACTACCGCTTGTTCCAGAGGTTTTGGTGTATCGCATATCATTATAACTGTAACCTGCAATTATGTTTAAACCATCAATAGGTCTTGCAGTTATATCAACTTCAACTCCTTTACTTCTTGTTCCTCCTCCTAAAACTCTTATTTGTGAATTTACATTTTCAGTAATCCCGTCTGCTAAAAATGGAGCTGTTTGTGCTAGGTTACTATTATCTATTTGATATACCGTAATATTAGTGCTTAAAATTCCTTTCCAAAAATCTTTTTTAATTCCTGCTTCATATTGATCTATTATAGAAGATTCTAATACATCTCCATTCACAGTCAATCCAGTATTGGGTGTGAAAGAACTAGAATAACTAGCAAATAAAGACATATCTTTTAAAGGCTGGTAAACCAATCCTATTTTTGGAGTAAAAGCTTGATCGATACGTTTTTTTGCTTCAACAGTTGTCACTTTTACTGGATTAATAGTGTAAGTATCTGTAACCACTTGTGATTCTTGCCAAGACCAACGAATACCTGCTAAAAGTTTGATTTTGTCTGTAAACGAAATCAAATCTTGGGCATAAACTCCAAATCGGTCTGTGGTAGTATATGCAATTGCAGTGTTTCTAGATTCTGGCTCATCATTTCTTTGAGTTTCAGCATCAAAAGTATAAAGATTTATTGTACCGTAATTAATGGTTGTTGTAGATGTTGGGTTTGCAAAAAAACCATAAGTGTAAGCTGTAGCATATGAATTTTCATAATCTACACCAGTAAATAATTGATGTTTAATTCTTCCTGTATTAAAGTTTCCTTGTAAGCTTAATTGATCGCCAAGAATTGTTTCTAAATTTTTATTTTGAACTAATCCTCTTGTCCAATTTCCAGTTGCAGTAACATTTGCTATTTGAGCTGTGGATTTTGATTGTCTATGAAAGTCTTGATAAGAGCTGTTGAAATTTAATTTCCAATTTTTGTTGAAATCGTGATTTACCAAGATTGAACCACTTGCTGATTTTGTATTTCCAGTTGACCAAAGTGAACCATAAAAGGCGTTGCGAGGCAAATCTAAAATAGTTTCACCTATCATACCTGTTCCAAAATCTGGAGTCCAATCAGCATCTAAATAATCTCCTTGAACAGTAATTTGAGTTTTATCACTAATATTAAATAAGAACGATGGGTTTACATAAAGTCGCTCGTTTTTTACTACGTCTCTAAAACTTTCTGAATTTTCGTAAGAAGCATTGATTCTATAAGCAATCCATTTATTTAAAGGGCCATAAAAATCAACCGATGGTTTGTAATAAGCATAACTTCCGGCTTGCATCGAAATTTCGCCACCACTTTTAAACGAAGGTGTTTTGGTTACTAAATTTAAAATCCCTCCAGGAGCAACATTTCCAAATAATAAGGCAGCGCCTCCTTTAAGAAATTCTACTTTTTCAAGACCAGAAACTTCTGGAATAGAACCTGAATTATAACGGAAACCATTTTTAAACATATTATTAGCAGACATATCATATCCTCTTGAGAAAAATGATTCTTGAGCTCCACCTCGGGCAGAACTTACATAAATTCCATTAGCATTTTTAATTACCTCACTCAAACGAATGGCTTGCTGTTGCTCTATGATTTCCGAACCAATGACTTGTATGCTTTGTGGTACATCCATTGGTTTCAAGCCCGAGCGTATTGCTGATACTGGTTTTGGGTGCTTATTTCCAGTTACAGTTACTTCTTTTAGATTGACTCTTTTTTTATTTTTTACAGTGTCTAAAATACTTTCGTTTGTTTCATTAGAAATCATTCCAGAGGCACTTGCCATATCTTGCGCTTGGCTTGAAAGGCTAAATAATAAGGTTAATGCTGAAAGTAAAACAGTTTTCATGTTGCTTATTTGGATTTAATAAAAATAATTACGCAAATGTATAACCAACATTTGAGTTAACAAAGTTTATTTAGAATAAATACAAACAATTATTTTAAAATCAAGATTTTTGACCAATTTTTTAGTTTTTGATAAAAAAAATGAGAATCGACACTTTATTTTCTAATGTTTTTTTAATGATAGAATGATTTTTTAAGATTTGTATTCTAAATTAAAACACTGTTTGCTTGTAGTTAACAATTTTGAGGTATAACATAATAGATTTGCTCAAAATTTTGGTAGTTGTTTTTGAAATCAACACTCTTCTGGGTAATTAGTTTTAAAAGGCTTAATTTTGCGCTCCAATGAATTGAATAATTTCTTCAAATGATTTTTTCCTATTTAAAAAAAATAACAAACACTCCAAAAGGATACCGAATTGCTACCACGATATTTTTTTTCGTTTCTGGATTTGGTTATTCCTCTTGGGCTTCCAGAATTCCAGATATTAAAAAACAATTGCACTTGAGTGAAGCCGAATTCGGAGCGGTTTTATTTGCATTTCCAATAGGTTTGATATTGACAATGCCATTTACAGGACAATTATTAAACAAATACAGCAGCCGATTTATTATGCTTTTAGGGGCAGTTTTGTTCAATTTTGTGTTGGCTTTGCCTGGTTTTGCCGCTTTTGTTTGGCAATTGGTTTGTATTCTTTTAGTTTTCGGAGCTTCACGAAATATTTTCAATATGTCGATTAATACTCAAGCATTAGAAGTACAAAAGTTGTATCCAAAATCTATCATGACTAACTTTCATGCTGTGTGGAGTTTGGCAGGTTTTACTGGAGCGGGTTTGGGCTATATTATGGTTACTCAACATATTGATCCTTCTTATCATTTACTCGGAACTAGTGTAGTTATGATGGCAGTTACCGCTTTTTTCTATCCGATGAGTATTTTGACTCAACCTATTCAAGAGAAAAAGAAATTGTTTTCCTTGCCTGATAAAGACTTGATAAAGTTTGCATTGATTTGTTTTGTAGCCATGGCTTGCGAAAATACGATGTACGATTGGAGTGGTATTTATTTTCAAAACATTCTTCATGCTTCACCAAAATTAACCACTGCTGCGTTTGTTTTTTTTATGACAGCAGTAACTCTTGGACGTCTTTTTGGCGATTATGGAGTGATGAAATTTGGCATCAAACAAATTTTGTTTTACAGTGCTATTGCTATCAGTTTAGGATTTTTAATTTGTTTTGTTTTGCCTTTTGTTATTCCAACAATTGTGGGTTATGTGTTAATTGGTGTTGGCGTTTCCTGCGTTGTCCCTTTGGTTTTTAGCATGGCTGGAAAATCAGCAAAAAAAAATAATGGCAACACCATTACCTCCATTTCGACCATTGGTTATTTAGGTTTTTTAGTTGTGCCGCCCATGGTAGGTTTTATTTCGGAACTGTTAAGTATGAAATGGGCGTTTTTGATAATGGCTTTTTTGGGAGCGATAATGATTTATTTGGTTACCAAAATCAAAGAAGAAGAAGATTAGAATTTGGCTTTGAATTTCTTAATCCTAAAGTTTTTCGATTTGACTACTTTTCCATCATCGGTAATCATTAAGCAGCTATAATTAGGAAATTTTTCGAGTAAAATCAAACCTTTTTCTTTTCCTAAAACCATGAGCGAAGTACTCAAACCATTCGCAGTTTCAGCATTTGGACCAAAAACACTTACGCTACATAATCCAGTTGCAGGATAACCCGTCGCTGGATTGATGATGTGCGAATAGCGTTTGCCATCAAGGATTACAAATTTTTCATAGCTTCCCGATGTGGTTACTGCCTTTTCTTCAAGAGGAACAATGGCAATTAGTTTATCGGTTTTGAAAGGGTTTGTAATGCCAATATTCCAAGGTTTTCCGTTAGGTTGTTTTCCCCAGGTACTCATATCGCCAGAGCCATTTACAATTCCGGATTGAATTCCTTTGGCAAGCATCATTTCCTGACATTTGTTAGTCGCATATCCTTCTCCCAAAGCACCAAATCCAATTTTCATTCCTTTTAATTTCAGGAAAATGGTCGAGTTGATGCTATCCAGAATAATGTTTTTATAGCCTACTTTTTCTACTGATTTTTTTATGGCTTCCGCTGAAGGCATTTCGGTCATAGACCCATCAAATTTCCAGATTCTGTCCATTGCGGCAAAGCTGATGTCAAAAGCACCATTAGTAATTTCAGAAAATTGAATGGCTCTTTTTGTTAATTCGAAAACTTCTTTATCGACTTTTACTGGGCGAATTCCCGCATTTTGATTTACTTCCGATACTTGGGAAGTCGATTTCCAGTCGGAGATTAAATTTTCTATTCGGCTGATTTCACCAATAACTTCATCAATATTTTGTTCTGCTGCTAATGAATCTATGGCTACAATGGTAATGTCAAAACGTCCACCCATTAGCATAGTGGTTCTTTTTCGCAAGACTTGGCTGTGACTTGGGAAAGTGCACAAGATTAAAAGAATAAAGATGATTTTTTGTTTAATTGACATAGTTTATTTTTAATCCTGCAAGGTCTTTTTCAGACCTTGTAGGTATTATTTTTGAGTCTTTTTTCAGACCTTGCAGGAAAATCGATTATTATAAAAAATCACTTATTAGAATTTCGGCTCCCTCTCCTTCGGAGAGGGTTGGGGTGAGGTTTTAATAACAATCCGTCAACACTTGGGCTCTGACTTTATAATCTGAAATAGTCAAATCTGTTTGAGAAAGAAGTTTATCCAGAATAGTTTCTACGTCTTTTTGCATGGCCAATGAACCGCAAATCATGATAACTCCTCCATTAGTCAGTAAATCTACAAAAAAATCAGCATCAAGTTGAATTAAATCCATCACATAATGATGATTCACTTCGCGGGATAAAGCCAATTGAAAATTTTTAAGATGGTGTTTTTGAATCATTTCCATAGCAAATTTCTCATAGCCTAAAACCGTTTCAGTAGCTTGTCTAAATCCACTGTAGAGATGTATTTCGGTTTTTTTCTTGTTTTGTTCGATCATTCCAAGGAAAGGAGCAATACCCGTTCCGTTTGAAATTAGAGCAATTTTAGAGGCATTTTTTGGTAAATGAAAAGCAGGATTTTTAATAATTCGGGCTTTGATAATCGAACCCACTTCTACATTGTATAAAAAGCCTGAACCCAATCCTTGAGGATGTAATTTTACCACTAATTGTACATTTCCAGAATGACTACCGATAGAGTAGAGACGTTCTCTGGTATCGTTTGCTGGATAAATAGCCAATAAATCTCCCGAAGTGAATTGGGTTCTGCTATTTGCCCGAAGCGTTAATAAAAAAGTGTGTTCCGTGTCAGAAATGAGAGTTTTGTCTAATACCATCAGTTTTTGCAAACCTTTGGGAACGTGATTGTATAATGATGGGGTAGCACAAAGCGAAATTCCTGTTTTCTCACTCCAAAGTTTCACCCAATTTACAAACTCATCAGCCGATTTGTCGTTTACGGTTTGTAATTCTAAAATGCGTTCTGCCCAATTTTGTTCTGCCAATAAAGTATCAATTTGACGAGCATAACCGCAAAAATCAGGATACGCTTTTGACCCAAAACCTACAACTGAAACTTTGATTTTTTGCTTTTGTTCAATTTGATTGGCAAGTGATATGAATTTAGTTCCATTAGACGGTGGGTCTCCTAATCCGTGAGTGGATGCCAAAATAATCAGATGTTCTGCTTTTGGATAAGTGGTATAATTATTCAATTCGGTGACGAAAACCTTTTCTCCGTGAGCCAATAATTGTTTGTAAATGGCATTAACAAATCGTAAGGTACTTCCGTTTTCAGAACCCACTAACAGAATGAATTTGCTTTCTTCGGCTTTGTGTTTGTTTTTGATACGGCTTGCTCTTCTTTTTAAAGTCATTGCAAAACCAGAGTAGATAAAAAACAGGATATTCAAACTCGCAATACCAAGAATTATAGCCCAAATTACATTGGTACGACCGGTGTGCAAATCCAAACTCAAATCGGCTAATTGGGTTTTTATTGGTGAATGCGATTCACTTATTACGGCTCCAGTAATTTGATTGACTTCAATTTCACGGTCTTTTAATTTGATGATGTAATATTCCTCTGGATCGTCTGAAAAAGGAAATTCAATTTTCTGAACATCGGCTAAAAGTGTGTTTTTGAAAAAAGAAGCATTGTCTTTTTGTGAAATGGGTGTTGGTTTTACTACTTCGGTTTTTTCATCAGTATCCGTTTTTTCGATGAAGAAATTGAACTTTTCTAATGTTAAATACGTTCCCGTAAGAGCAATTATTAGAATGGGAATTAATGCTAATCTTCCCAAAAGAACATGATAATATTGAGCAAAATATTCTTTAATTACTTTCGAAAAGAAATTGCGTATTCCTCTTTGTCTCTTTAAAACTAGAACAAATCCTGAAATGGAAATTAAAACTAAAAGAAAAGAGATAAAGCCCACAATAAAACGTCCTGTTTCTTTTAAGAATAAAGAACGATGAAGCGCAGTGGTCCATTTGATAAACTCACTTTTTTTAATAGGTTCTCCTAATATTTTCCCAGTTCTTGGGTCAATATAGGCGTTTACATCATTATCCTTCTGATCAATTCCTTGTAGGGTTACAAATTGGTTGTGATCGACACTCAATTCAGTTATTTCCAGATATTCTTTTCGAAGAATTGGCAAAGTTTCTTCCAGCGTTATGCTATCAAAATTGGCTACTTGATAAGGTGGGATTTTTTCCTGTACCGCATCCACAGCGAGAATGACACCCGTTACCGATGCTAATAGCAAAAATACAGCCGAAAATAGAGCCAAAGCCAAGTGAGAGTAACGCCAAAAAGAGAGAGTCATTCGTAATAATTTTATTTTAAAAAAATTACCATATAAGTCTTATAAGTTTCAATATTAAAACTTATAAGACTTATATGGTAAAGAAAGTTTTTGATTTAGATTTTATTCAATCTTACGTAGCGAATATAGCCTTTTCCATCTGTTTTTGCAGCAAGACCATCTGTTGTTAATGGAATTTCAACATCATTTGCATAGTATTTATTGTCTTCAACAGCTGATTCGAATCTTAATTTATAGCCTTTGTTGATTTTTGAATCTTCTATTTCAAATGTAGTGATACTACGGTCTCCACCAGTTACTGACGCACCTGTTTTAGCACTCAAATTTTCTTTCTTTTTGGTTTGAAACTTGTGCCATTCTTTGACAGTATTGTACCATTTTTTGTCATCGCCCATTGCGTACAATGTTTTTTCGTATTCGCCTTTGGCATTGATAAGCGAAACGACCACATAAGCACCTTCGCCTACGTAGTTTGACATTTGAAGCATACATTTATACTTGCTTGTTTGTGCTGTGGCTTGAAAGGATAAAAGGCAGATTAGTGCAGTTGTAAAAGCTATTTTTAGTATTGATTTCATGTTCATTTTTGGTTTATTCGTTGTTCGATTTTCGTTGTTCGTTTTTTGTTGGACGAAAAACGAAAATCTTATTTTAAAAATTCGATATCGGTTTTGTTTTTCGTTAACGACTCATTCTCTTTTGCCAAAGCATAAGTCGTTTCCTCAAATTCAGTGGTAATTTCTTTTTTGGCTCCAATAGAAACCAAGTATTTCAAGATAGCATCGTCTTTAGAAATCATCGCAGCTTTGTGCAAAACGGTTAAACCATCTTTGTTTTTGAGATTGATGTCAATGTTTAAATCGGCAAGTTTCTTAAGCAAAGTTAAATCGTTTTTGATGATGGCAATGTGATACAAGCTGTTTCCGTCTTTTTGAGGAGTTGCCAAATTTAATCCCTTGTCCTGCAATAATTTTATTTTGGCAGCAAAAGGATCTTGTTTAGGAGCGTTAGAAGATTCTGGATTACGACCCATTCCCATTCCACCCATCATTTGCGGACGATAGGATTGTACTAAATAAAAACCTAAATTATTTCCGTCTTTATCAATTGTTTTTGCATCGGCACCATTGTTTAAAAGTAGTGTCACAGCTTCTGGACTTCCTGATTTTACTGCTATTGATAAAGCTGTTTCTCCTTTTCCATTTTGTGTATTGTTATTTTTTACAAGTGGCAATAATTGTTGTAATGCTTGAGTATCTCTACCTGCAGCAGCAATCATCAATGGTGTATTTCCTTCGTTGTCGGCTTTGTTTGCATCTACATCTTTAGCCAGAAAGTAATTGATGATGTCACTTTGGTTGGGTTTGCTCACTAAAAAATGAAGTACGGTTTCTCCGTTTTTACTAGTAGCTGTTGGTTTTATTTTTAAGTCTTCTACCAAGTATTTATAAGTTTCAAGAGTGTTGGAATCTCTACGAGAACCTTGAGCTGCAAAAAGTAATGCGTTGTCATTGTGTTTTACTCCTTTTTCTAAAAGCGTCTTGATTAAAGCAATATTTCCTGTTCTTGCAACATAATTTATGGCTGTATTCCCGTTGTCATCCACATCTTTGATAGACATTCCTTTGGTTGCAAAATAAGTAGCCAGTTTTAAGTCTTTGTCCGATGCAATAGACAAAAGCAATAAGTTCGCTCCGTCTTTGTACTTTTTCTTTGGGTCAACTCCTGCTTTAAAAAGAGCCTCGTAAACCGCAGTATTGCTAACACCATTAACAGCAGCAGCTGTAATTGGGAAACTACTGTGACTGTCTTCTAAATTAATTTCTGAACCTTTGTCAATTAAATATTGTACAATTTCTAAATTCCCTTTTCCAGAAGCCCAATGTAGATAAATACGGTTATCATGGGTTGGTTTATTTACCGTATTTCCAGGTTGTTCTAACAAGAATTTAATAGTCGCTGTTGGAGCATCGCTATTGATTGCCATAACAACAGCATCAAATAAATTAGCGGTTGATGCAGATGGATTATTCCCTTTTGCTATCTCAGCTTGAACAGTTGCTACATCTGGTGATGTTTTCCAAAAAGATTGATCTAAAAGGCTGTTTTTTTGCTGTGCACTAACGAATAAAGTTGATGCTAGTGCAAAAGAAATGAAAATGTTTTTTTTCATAATGATTTATATAGAAATTGTATTTAACTTGTTATTTAGAATAAATAAAAATAATACAAATGTAAAAATAAATATTACAATACCAATACTAATTTTGTTTTAATGAACATTTTTAGTGCTTTTTTAACTTTTTGATTTCTCTCTTTTTAATGATGAAAAGATTAAGAATTACCGGTGCAGTATTGGATGTGAAAATCATTAAAAGGTTTAAAGTAATTTGTATAAAACAAAAAAACCGTCTCAAGTTAATAAGACGGCTTCCGTTTTGTATATTATAATTTATTCCAATGCTTTCAATAAACCCTCGGGTGCTTTGTTGAGGTACATTTGGTTTTGCAAACCATTTGCTGATTTGGAATCTATTATATAATCAAATTGAATACCAGGTTTTTCTGGTTTTAGTTTACCAGTACCTGTGATTTTTGCAATGGCTAATTTTAATAAAGGCTCTGAAGTGCTACCAAGAACATCAAGATTAGTAATCGTTTCTTTTAAAGCAAAATTAGGTTGCAGTCCATTTTGATAATCTCCAAAACCTTCGGAGTTTACAATTTTCAAAACCAAAGGTTGCATGGCATAACGATGGTTTGGGTTTCTATCTTCTTTGCCAAACGTTGGAGAATCATATAATGTTACTGAACCCACATTTTTTCCAGTGGTTACATCCCCAATCTGAACTACAGTAATATGAGGTTTTAGTCCATTAATAACCAGTTCACTTGCCGATGCAGTGCTTGCTGATGTCAAAACATAAATTTTGGTCATATTTACATGATTAATAGGAGTTGTTCCTATTTTATCTGTAAATAAATTTTTCAAGGATTCAGGGTCATTGGCTTCAAAATACTGCTGTACTTTGGCGTTAAATTGATCCTTGGCAAATATTTGCCCCTTAAAATTTCCTGTTATCATACTGGCGAGTCTTGTTGCCGTTTGAATCGAGCCACCACTGTTGTAACGCAAGTCGAGAACCAAATCCGTAATTCCTTGTGATTGAAGTTCGCCAAAAGCAGTATTTAATTGGTTGTCATAATCAGAATAAAATCCATTATACATTAAGTATCCGATTTTGTGTGATCCAGAAACAATTACTTTATTTATTAAAATAGGGTTTTCGTTCAAAACCGTTTTGGTCAAAGCTACCGATTTTCCGTTTGGTGTAAAAGCACCACCATTTAAGTCGGCTAGATTTAGTGTATAATCATTATTTGAACCAAACAATAAGGATTGATAATTACTCAATGTTAAAGTTTTTCCATCAACTGCATAAAAAATATCGCCACGCTTTATGTTTTTAGTAGCGGCATTTGAATTGGGTACAATATAACGAACCCAACCTATTACTTCTTGCGAACCAGCTGCTTTCAAATTTAAACTAAATTCTACTCCATTGCTATTGGTAGTTCCTTGAAGCGCACCTTCGAGTTCTAAATAATCATCTACAATCCAACTGAATCTGTCCACGGCTTGACCAGGGAAAAGACTTTCTGGTTTGTAAAGTAAACTTTCAAATAAACTTTCTGGTTTTGAATAACCAGATAAAAAAGAGTTGAGTTCCGTTTGATTCTTAAATTTGGTATCCGATAAATTAGGAACATCGGCTTGCCATAAATAGTAAAGATTCAAGCCTTTCCAAATAAAGTCATTTACTTCAAGGTTTACAGGTGCTGCCACATCATCATCGTCTTGACAACTTTGAAAAGCAAAAAGAGTTAAAAGAAATAAAATTATTGGCTTGAAATTTGTTTTCATAATAATAGTTTAAAATGATAAACGTAAAAATAGGAACTTTAGTTTTATTTTATGATTTTTATGATAGAAAAAAGTTAGTTTTGAATCATTAATAAATATAGTGAATGTTAAAACTCAATAATAACAAGGTTTTTGAGCTTATTAAAATAAAAAAAATGAAAAAATTTATAGTATATCTGACTTTTATTCTTGTTTCCAATGCCATTTTTGCGCAAACTTCTCTGGATAAGTATGATGGACAGGAAGGAGTAACTTCAGTTGTGGTGAACAAAAAAATGTTCCAAATGATGGCAAGTGTAAAAATCGATGCCAAAGACAAGGAAACCCAACAATATTTGAATTTGATTCGAAAGTTGGACAACCTGAAAGTATTTACTACCACTAATTCTAAAATTGCTGCCGATATGAAAGTATCTGCTGATGCTTATATGAAAACAGCTGGTTTAGAAGAAATGTCTCGACTAAATGATGGTGGAAGAAAAGTGAAGATTGGAGTAAAATCAGGTGCAACCGAAGGTCAAATCAAAGAACTTTTGATGCTAGGAGAAGATGCGAATCGAGGCAATGAAACCACCTTGTTGTCGCTCACAGGAGATTTTACTTTAGAAGAAATTATGATTCTTATGAAAAAAATGAAAATTTCAGGAGGTGATGTTTTGAATCAAACTTCTAAATAATTGTTATTTTTAATTTTTAACAAAAACACCTAAATCTTTTCTGATTTAGGTGTTTTTTTTGCTTACAATTTTTAACAATTTGTTGTAATGATCTATGCTTTTTGGGGAAATTTGAACCAGCTTGTATTTTTTGAATAGCTTATCAAAATAGAGTTTCGATTTCTCAAAATTATTGTCTTTAAAATAATAGTTGCCTAAATATTCCAGCATTTCTAATGATTCATAACCTTTTTCTATAATTCTTTCATAGGTTTGAGGAATATCAATCTTGGCATATTTTTTTTTATTGATAGAATCGTAATAAACCGTTTGCGAATTCGCATGGAATATACCCAACAAAAAAAACGAAAAGATAAAAAATCTTAACATATTTGTTTTTGATGTCGTTACAGTTTTTCTCACATTTATATCGATTATGTTCAAAGGGATGCTAATGTAAGGATTTGAAATTAATTGACAAATTTTTCTAACACTGTTTTTTGTGAAGAATTAAAATATAGTTTTTTTTATGATATGTTTAATTCATTAATAAATATCGATTGTTTAATTTTAGAATCTAACTTTTGTATTATGTGCAAAAGTGGTTGTTTGTCTTACTGGTGCAAAGGCAATAATTTAAAAAACCAAAAATAATTTTTAAACGTATTTATTACTTACTATATAATTGATAACGGATGATTCGAATCAAAAACATGCCATTTTTAATGGCTTTTAAAACGTTGTTTTTTCTCCTTTTTTTTGCAACGAGTTATTCGCAATATATTTTTAAAGATACAATCGAACGGGATGAAATTTCATTACATCCCTACACAACTATTGCCGATGTTGGTCAGCAAAAATTAGCAATAGATTTTGTGAAAAATAATTTCAACACTCTGCATTCAGTTGCGTTGAAAACCGAAAATGATGATTTGGGATTCACACAAAATAATTTTTGGACACAAACTCAACTTGAAAATCAAACCAATAAACAGCTGATTTACTATTTAGAAACGGCTCGTCCAATGACAGATGTGGTCGAACTTTATGAGCTAAATAACCATAATATTGTTCTCAAAAAGCAAGTCAGCGGTGATAACATTCCTTATTCTGAACGAAGTTTTGATAATCGAAAAACCATTTTCAAAATTGAAATAGCACCAAAATCCAAGTTGAAATTATTTTTACATCTCAAAAGCGACGGAGAAGTGGTCAAAATCCCTTTAAAATTGTATTCTGCTGATAGTTTTATTAAACAGTCATCAAAAGAACAATTAATCTTCGGTTTGTTTTACGGAATTTTGATAGTCGCCGCTATTATTTATTTTTTCTTCTATTTTGCTCTGAACGAAAAAATATTTCTGTACTATAGCTTGTATGTAGTTTTTGTAGGTTTGTTGCAATTCGCTTTAGATGGTTTTTTCTTTCAGTTTTTAGCTCCTGATGCTGGCTGGTTTTCCAATCATGCGGTGTTGTTAATTGCTATAATTGCTGTTTTCTTAACGGGTAAATACAGTGAGGAATATTTGCGAATAAAAGAATACAACAAGAAGATTTACTCTGTTATTAAGGGAGCTTACTTTTTATTGTTTTTACTGTTATTGATTGCTATTTTTATGCCTAGGGCATTGTTGTTTTCTTATGTTTTGGTAAATGTGTTTAGTTTACTTTTCTTAATTCTAATTGTTTATACGATAGTTTATTTTTATTGGAAAAAAATACCTGTTGATACTTATTTTTCTGTAGGTATTTTGTTTTTAATTGTTGGTTTTGGTATTTTTATTTTGTACAATTTTGGTTTGATTCCGCTAACTTTTTTTACACAAAATAGTTCGAAATTAGGAACTGGTTTAGAAGTTATTTTTCTGTCGCTATCGATGGCAAACTTGATTCGAAATCTCAAAAATGAAAAAAACGAACTCAATCGTTTGGCTTTAGCTCGTTCCGAAGAAATGAATGATTTGAAATCCTATTTTTTATCCAATATCAGTCACGAATTGCGAACTCCTTTGAACGCTATTATGAATTTGACAGATGCTATTTCAAACAAAACAGAGAATAAAAAAATCAAGAAAAAATGTGTTGTCATCAAAGATTCATCACACAGTTTGTTGAGTTCTGTCAATGATATTCTTGATTTTTCTAAAATTGAAAAAGGCGAATTGCGATTGGAAGAAGTTGTTTTCAATCCTGTTACAATTCTTAAAAGTCTGAAAAATAATGTAGAAAAGAATGCCAAAAGCAAAGGATTGGAATTTCAATTTTCAAAATCCGATGCTATTCCTGAATCCATAATTGGAGATCCATCTCGATTTGCTCAAGTGGTTAATAATGTGTTGAATAATGCGGTGAAATTTACTTTTAAAGGCATAGTCAAATTTGATGTGGATTGTGTCATAAAACCCAATGATAGAGTGAGTTTGATACTGAAAGTTTCAGATACAGGAATTGGTATTTCCAAAGACAAAATGGATAGTATTTTCGATTCTTTTTCCCAACATAATATTGATAACAAACGCAAATTTGGTGGACTCGGACTCGGACTTTACGTTGTTAAAACTTTAGTAGATATGCAAAAAGGAACTGTCTTAATGGATAGTAAACTTGACATAGGAACTACTTGTACTATTACCATCGACTTTGATAGTGTACCGCAACAAGAAAATTTGATAGTGGTTGCCGAACCTAACGTTTATGATTTGGAAGGAAAATCGATTTTGGTAGTCGAGGACAATCCAATGAATCAAATGGTTATAAAAATGATTACCAAAAAATGGCTTAACACCACGCTAACTTATGCTAATAATGGACAAGAAGGTTTGGATGCGCTTAAAGCGAATCAATTTGACATCGTTTTGATGGATCTTCAAATGCCAGTTATGGATGGTTACGAAGCTACAATTGCTATCAGAAAAGGGGAAGCAGGCGAGCAAAACCGAACCATTCCAATAATTGCCGTAACTGCCGATGTGATGGAAAGCACTAAATCGACTGTCCTAGAAATTGGTATGAATCATTATTTATCTAAACCTATTCAAAACGAAATTTTATATGAAGTAGTGAAAAAGTGGGTTGTCAAAGCATAATGTTGTCGAAAAAAAAGGAACACAATAATCAAGTCGAGAAAATCCAAATTATCTCAATTTCAAATTAGTTTTTTCTCGATTTATAATTGTATTTTTGCATCGTTTTTGCAAATCCACTTTGCTTAAATATGTGCCAAATTCAACAACTACAACAACAATAGAATGAATCAAACAAAATATATTTTTGTTACAGGTGGTGTAACCTCTTCTTTAGGGAAGGGAATTATTGCAGCTTCATTAGCAAAATTATTACAAGGAAGAGGATATAGAACAACAATTCAAAAGTTTGACCCGTACCTTAACGTTGATCCGGGAACACTAAATCCTTACGAACACGGAGAATGTTACGTGACCGATGATGGAGCCGAAACTGATTTGGATTTAGGACATTATGAGCGATTCTTGAACGTACCTACTTCACAGGCGAATAATGTTACCACAGGTAGAATCTATCTTTCGGTTATCGAAAAAGAAAGAAGAGGTGAATTTCTTGGAAAAACCGTTCAGGTGGTTCCTCATATTACCAACGAAATTAAGGAAAGAATGCAATTGCTAGGTCAATCTGGCGATTTTGACATTGTAATTACCGAAATTGGAGGAACTGTCGGTGATATTGAATCTCTACCTTATATAGAGTCTGTTCGTCAATTGGTTTGGGATTTGGGCGAAAATAACGCTATTGTTATTCACTTAACTCTAATTCCTTATTTGGCAGCAGCTGGAGAATTGAAAACAAAACCAACTCAACATTCTGTTAAAACGTTGATGGAAAGTGGTATCAAAGCTGATATTTTGGTATGTAGAACCGAACATGAAATTTCAGCAGAAATCCGTAATAAATTAGCCTTGTTCTGCAACGTTAAAAAAGAAGCCGTAATTCAATCTATCGATGCTTCAACGATTTATGAAGTTCCTAATTTAATGTTGGAAGAAGGATTAGATGTTGTGGCTTTGAAGAAATTAGACTTACCTAAAAAAGCCGCTCCAGATTTAAAAACTTGGAACACTTTCTTGCGCAGATTGAAACACCCAAAACATACCGTAAATATCGGTTTGATAGGTAAATATGTCGAAATGCAAGATTGCTACAAATCTATTTTGGAAGCTTTTATTCACGCAGGTGCTGCCAATGAAACTAAAGTAAACGTGATTTCTATTCACTCTGAATTTTTGGATGCTACAGATGTGGCAGAAAAATTTGCAGGTTTAGATGGTATTCTTGTTGCTCCAGGTTTTGGAGAAAGAGGAATTGAAGGAAAAATTGAAGCCGTACGTTATGCTCGTGAAAACAAAATGCCGTTTTTCGGAATTTGTTTGGGGATGCAAATGGCTACTATCGAATATTCAAGAAATGTGTTAGGTTTAGCAGATGCTAATTCGACTGAAATGAATCCAGATACGAAACATCCTGTGGTCAACTTGATGGAAGACCAAAAAAACATTACCGACAAAGGAGGAACAATGCGTCTTGGAGCTTGGAAATGCGAAATAAAACCAGATACTTTGGCTCATAGAATTTATGGTGCAACTACTATTTCGGAGCGTCACCGTCACCGTTATGAGTTTAATAGCGAGTATTTAGAGCAATTGCAAAAAGGTGGATTAAAAGCTTCGGGAGTAAATCCTGAAACAGGTTTAGTTGAAATTGTAGAATTAGAAGATCACCCTTTTTATATTGGCGTACAATACCATCCAGAATACAAAAGTACCGTTGAAAATCCACACCCACTTTTTGTAAATTTTGTTGCAGCAGTAGTTAAGACAAAGAAAAAATAATTGAAGTTTAAAGTTTTCCTTATCGGTTAACTTTAAACTTTTAAACTTTAAACAATTTTTAAACTTTATAATGGAAGAAAAAAAATTAGACCTCAATTCGATTATTGGTTTCGTATTGATTTTTGGAATCTTGATTTGGATTATGTACCAAAACAAACCATCGGAAGCAGAAATTGCCGCTGAAAAAGCCAAAAAAGAACAACAAGCTAAAGCAACTGCCAATAAATTAGTGGCAAATAAAACTGCGGTAGCTCCTGTAGCAGTTATGGCTGGCGATTCAACTCAATTGGTTCAACTACAAAAAACACTTGGTAGTTTTGCTTATTCTGCGACTCTTCCATCGGCTAAAAACGATTTTACAACTATCGAAAATGAAGTTATAAAATTGAAAATCGCCAACAAAGGAGGTTATATCGTTGAAGCGAGTTTGAAGAACTACGAAAAATTTCAAAAAGGGTCAGGACAATTGGTTGAATTGATAAAAGACAACAATGCCAATTTGAATATTCAGTTGCAAACCAATGATAATCGTACTTTAAATACTAAAGATTTATTTTTTGAACCTACTTTATCCAAATTAGGAGCAGATCAAATCCTTTCGATGAAATTGAAATCGGGAGCCAACGAATTTTTGGAATACAAATACATTTTGAAACCAAACGATTATATGATTGGTTTTGATTTGCGTTCTCAAGGATTGAATAAAGTGTTGAATATTTCGAAACCATTGGATTTACAATGGGAGTTGAAGACATTCCGCAACGAAAAAAGTATTTCTTATGAGAATCGTTATGCTGAAGTGCATTTCGAATACGAAGATGGAAAAACAGATTATGTAGGACAAGGAAATGATAAAGAAGAAACTCCTGAAAAAGTAAGTTATATTGCTTTCAAACAGCATTTTTTCACCTCTATATTATTGACAGACAAAGCGTTCGAAACTTCTAAATTACAATCGAATAACTTGGTCAAAGACGAAACAATAGATACTACTTTTACCAAAGATTTTAAAGCTAATGTTCCTTTGGCTTTTAGCAATGGCGAAATCGATTATAAAATGAGCTGGTACTTTGGACCATCAGATTATAAAACATTAAAGTCTTATGATAAAAATTTAGAAAAAGTAATCCCACTAGGTTGGGGAATTTTTGGATGGATTAATAAGTTTATTTTCATTCCATTATTTGCTTTTTTGAGTTCAACAATTGGATTAGCATTAGGAATTGCGATTATTGTTTTTACGATTATTATCAAAATTGCTATGTCGCCTATTACGTATAAATCATTCTTGTCGCAAGCCAAGATGAAAGTATTGCGTCCTGAAATTACCGAATTGGGAGAAAAATTCAAAAAAGACCCGATGAAAAAGCAACAAGAAACGATGAAGTTGTACAACAAAGCGGGTGTAAATCCTATGGCGGGTTGTATTCCAGCTTTGATTCAGATTCCGTTTATGTATGCTTCGTTTCAGTTTTTTCCATCGGCTTTGGAGTTGAGACAAAAAAGTTTCCTTTGGGCAGACGATTTATCTTCATTTGACTCTATTTATCAATTGCCTTTCCATATTCCTTTGTACGGAAGTCATATTAGTTTGTTCCCAATTTTGGCAGCAATTGCGATTTTCTTTTATATGAAAATGACTTCTGGCGACCAACAAATGGCTGCGCCTCAACAAGAAGGAATGCCAGATATGGCCAAGATGATGAAGATTATGATTTATGTTTCGCCAATCATGATGTTGATTTTCTTTAATAGTTATGGTGCAGGATTGAGTTTGTATAACTTTATTTCGAACTTAATTACCATTGGAATTATGTTTGTAATTAAAAATTACATAGTTGATTCAGACAAGATTCATGCTCAAATTCAAGAGAATAAATTGAAAGAGCCTAAAAAACAGAGCAAGTTCCAACAAAAATTACAAGAAGTAATGGAACAAGCAGAAGCCGAAAAGGCAAAGAATAAAAAGAAATAGTTTAAAAAAGCTTCCAGAAATGGGAGCTTTTTTTTGGTATAGAATCATAAAAAATAAAATAATTTCTAAAAAGTTAAATTGAAAAGTTCTAAATTAGACTTTTTAAACTCATCATTTATTGAACTTGCCAATTATTAGGTTTGAGTTTTTGTAAATGAACATTAAAAAGCAGTCCCTATTTTATGAAATTATACAGCAAGTTATCTACAATTAGTTTTCTTAAGAATAGTTACGTTAACAAGTTTCTTTTTGTAACCTTTCTGGGAATTCATATTCCACTGATAGGATTGTTATTTTTTGTTTTGTTAGGAAAAAATCATCCATCCAATGACACAATCATTGTATTCATCTTGCTAATGACTTTGCTAGCAACAGGACTTACTTTGCTTACTTTAAAAAGACTTATCAAGCCAATAGAAGTCGCCTCAAGAGCATTGAATGAATATCGAATTAATAGAACGGTGTCTCAATTGCCAACCACTTTTGATGATGAAGCGGGATTGTTGTTGCGTAATATTCAAAAATCGATCTCCGAAAATGAAGAATATCGTTCGGATAAAGAAGATTTGGTGTACTTACTTTCACATGATTTAAGGAATTTTGCAGGAAATGCACAAGCGTTGGCCAAACTTATTTTAGATGAAAAACCCTCACAAGAAGTTGTAGAATATGCTAATTTGATTGATCAAACGACTAGTCAGCAATTTGTTTTTATTGAAACCTTTATTAAATTGATTCAAGAAGAAGATGAAATTTCTAAAAAGATACAGGTCGTAAAAGACATTAAAATAAAAACACTTTTAGGTATAGTAAACGATCAAGTTGGGCAAAAACTAGCTGCCAAAGGAATTCAAATGTTAACCAATGTTACAGTAAAAAAAGCAAAACTGAAAATAGACCAAGATTTACTCATTCGAGTTTTGGTTAATTTGATTGATAATGCTATAAAATTTTCGTTTCCCGATAGTGAGATAAAAATTAGTGTGACAACTAAAAATAAGGAACTAATTTTTGAAGTATCTGACACAGGAATTGGTTTTGACTCCAAATACAGCGAAGCTCTTTTCAAAAAATTCACCAATCAAGGTCGTTTGGGAACTGCCAATGAATCATCAACTGGAATTGGATTGTATTTGTGCAAAAAAATAGTCGAAAAACACGAAGGAAAACTCTTTGCAAAAAGCGAAGGAGTCAATAAAGGAGCTTCATTTTTTGTTATTTTTGAAAATATAAATTGATAAAAATTACGGTTTCCGTTTAATCCATTCGTAATTGATAATCGCACAAGTATAGAAAAAACTATCGGCAGTAATTTTTCCGAGTATAATTCCTATGTAATAATTTCCAACTAAAATCGGTATCCAATACATACAAAACGGACGGATAACGAAGAAATCTAACAAGGCGGGATAACCAAATTCTAAAACTAAATTTTGTGCCAAAAGTAGTATGTCTTTGGAGTTAGTTTTTTTGTTTACCGATTGATTGGTTTGGATTAATTGAATGTAAGTGGTAAAAAGCATTACGCCATAAAAAGCGATGTATTCAGAAGAACTAATCAAATAAGCTGTAGTTACAGCATCAAAAAAGTATTGAAATTGCGAACTAATTAAAACTGCACAAATGGCAGCTAATTCTGCATATTTGTACCGATTGAACCATTCTTTGAAATTCGCTTTGTTGAGCATTTAGCTTTTTTAAAATTAAATATACGAATCAAGGATTAAAAGTCTTTTATTGTGCCGTTAGGCACTAGATATGGGTAGTAATTCGATTAATAATTTGCTAGCGTGCCGTAGGTACGCAACAAAAACAGAAAATATTGCGTACCTACGGCACGCTAAATTCTTCCTAATTCCTATTTTCTACCCATATTTAGTGCCTAACGGCACATTTTAAGTCTTGATTAATAGTAATATAGATGAGTTAAAATAAAAATCTATAGCTAAAAAACATTACCACAATTGATGCACTTCGGATTTGATGTATTGCTCATAAATAGCATTCATAGCAGCAATTTTTTCGGGAGTTAATTTAGGTAAATCATAAACCGATAAGTTAGATTCCACATGACTGCTTTTAGAAGCTCCCGGAATAATACAACTGATTTCTGGAAAACTCAAAATCCACTGTAGCGCAATAGGTGCTAAATTAGTTGCTTCGGGAAATAAGTCTTTCAAAGCGGCAACGGCTTTCAATCCCAATTCGTAATCAATTCCAGAAAAAGTTTCTCCTTTGTCGAAAGCTGCTCCTTTGCGGTTGAAATTTCGGTGATCTTGTTCGCCAAAAGTAGTTTTGGTATCGAATAGTCCTGTCAAAAGTCCGCTGGCTAATGGTACTCTGGCAATAATTCCAATATCCTTTTTTTGTGCTTCTTGAAAGAATAATTCAGAAGGTCGCTGACGAAACAAGTTAAAAATAATTTGAACCGTCGTTACGTTTGGATATTGAATAGCTTTTAGTCCTTCTTCTACTTTTTCGACGCTTACGCCCAAGTTTTGAATCTTTCCTTGTTCTTTCAATCGGTCAAACAATTCGAAGATTTCGGGACGATAATATACTTCGGTTGGCGGACAATGCAATTGGATTAAATCCAAAGTTTCGAGTCCTGTTCTTTTCAAACTATCTTCTACGAATTTTTGCAGGACTTTGGGTTGGTAACCCTCATTCACATGCGGATTGATGTGACGACCACATTTAGTAGCCACATAAATGCGTTCCGAACGAGAGCGAACCACTCTTCCTACGGCAGTTTCGCTCAAACCGTTTTCATAAACATCGGCGGTATCAATAAAATTCACACCCTTATCAATAGCGGTATTAATCAATTCATCAGCAGTTTTATCATTGAAAGGCGAACCCCATTTTCCGCCCACTTGCCAAGTTCCCAATGCTATTTCTGATATGCTGAAATTCGTTTTGCCTAATTTTCTGTAGTTCATGTTTTTTTTATAATTTTTATGTTATTTGATCTATCCCTTTTTCTAAAATCTCGCCCATAACTTCATATCCAATTTTATTGGGATGCACTCCATCATCAGTATATTGAATATTCATGCCTTTTCGTTCATCCACCATTGCGGAATAATAATCCAAATAATGAATGGTATTGGCTACGGCATATTCTTGTAGTATTTTGTTTAAAGTTACAATCTTTTCGGCGGGAAAAGAACCTGTTTTCCAAGGAAAATCATAAGCAGGTAACACGGAACATAGAATAACTTCAATTTGGTGAACTTTGGCTAATTCCACCATTGAAATAATATTATTCAAAATCATTTCCAAAGTAGAAAATCCTGTGTTTCCTGCAATGTCATTCGCTCCAGCTAACAAGATTACTGTTTTTGGTTTTAGTTCAATTACATCTGCTCTAAAACGAATCAGCATTTGTGGCGTGGTTTGTCCGCTAATACCTCTATTGATGTATGGTTTTTCAGCAAAAAAATCAGGACAATGCAAAGACCAAAACTCGGTAATGGAATCTCCCATAAAAACGATTCGGTTTTCTTCCAGAGTTTTGGTTTTAAGAGCTTCGTTCTCTTTTTCGTATTTTTTTAGATACGGCCAATCCTGCATTTGTAATTTGTTTCCCATATTGAAAAGGACATTGTATTGTTGATTGCTGATAAGACAGCTAACAAAAATAATGATTTCATTCAGAATTAGCTATTAATTGTTCTGTTGAAAGATATGGTGTTTTTTAGTTAAAAAAATAATCCGTTTCAGGTTATGAAACGGATTATTGTTTGAAAATGAATAATTTAAAAATGTCTTTTATAAAGTGGGTAACAATACTTTGTTGAGTACATGGATCACGCCATTGGAACACTGTACATCAGTAGCTACTATCGTTGAAATTCGGTTGTTGATATCTTTGATTTTTGCGCCACCAGCAAGTTGTATAGTAAACGTTTGTGGTGTTTGTAAAGTGTTTACAATTTGACCTTCACGAAGACTTGCGGCCAAGATGTTGCCATTTACGACATGATATTGCAGTACTTTGGTCAGGTTAGCATCAGAAACTCCAGCAATTCCGCCCGGAGCTAATTCAGTGTTAAATGCAGTGAAAGCATCGTTGGTAGGAGCAAAAACGGTAAATGGTCCAGTACCAGAAAGAATACTTACAAAGTCAGGTTGTCCAGTTTTTGTTAACGCACCAACTAGTGAAGTGAAGTTTGGATTTGCAGTAGCGTGCGTAACAACAGTTGGTAAATTTATTACGGCGTCAACAACGTGTACAACGCCATTGGTTGCCATTACATCTGCTGTGGTCACTTTTGCAACTCCATTTAACTTTACTCCAGAGGTAAGGTCAACATACATGCTCATAGTATTTGTGCCTGATGCAGCACTTTTGGCTAAAGTTTTTACATAACCTGTGCTTAAATCTGTAGATTTTACATTTCCGCTCACAACATGATTTAGTAAAATTTGAGTCAAAGTTTCCTTCGGAACATCGTTGATTGTTGCATAAGGAGTGGTTTTCAAGAAGGCTGTAAAAGCTGCGTTTGTTGGAGCAAACACAGTGTAAGGTCCGGTTGCTTGAAGTGTAGTTGCTAAATCCGCTTTTACTAAAGCTTGAACAAGAATTGTTAAGTTAGGATTTGTTTTGGCAATCCCAGTAATGGTGTTGTCTGCTGGCTTATCATCGTCGTTATCACAAGAAATTGTGAAGGATACTAATGCCATGATTGCAATTGCAATTTTTAATTTTGATAAAATTTTCATGATTTTTAAATTTTAATGGTTGATTGTTTTTGTTTTGTTTAAAATTATTTAAAAATCATTAAACAAAAAATAAATTATAAAAATATTAACTGTTGTTTGATTGTGTTTTTATGTTGTTATTTTGTTGAAGCTTAATTAATTGTGTTTATTGTTTGAGTGTTTCCTTATTGACTTAAACAATTGTTAGATGCTTTGAAAAACCTAATGTTTTATTTAATAATGAAGGATTTTTGGAGTTTGTTGGTTTATAAATTATTTATCTAAATCATCTTTAGTTTAATCGCTTCTAAAATAATGATTGTCTGAATTTATTTAACGATTGTATAGTTGTTGAATAATGAATCAAGTGTTTTTAAATTTAAGTTAAAATAAAATGAATCGGTAATGTTTTAGTTTTTAAAGCATTAAATTTGAGAAAACTTAAATTAGTATCATTATGAAAAGACACGCAACAGCAGTTTGGAAAGGTTCTTTAAAAGAAGGAGCTGGTCAATTATCGACCCAAAGTGGAACATTAAATAATACGCAATATTCATTCAAAACCCGTTTTGAAGAAGGAGTGGGGACAAATCCAGAAGAATTAGTGGCTGCGGCACATTCGGGTTGTTTTACAATGCAACTTTCAGCTTACATAACCGAAGGTGGTTTCGAAATAGAAAGCATAGAAACCAAATGCGATATTAATTTGTTGGAAGGAACAATTGTTAGTTCACATTTAACGGTAAATGCTAAAATAAAAGAAATTTCGAATGAAACTTTCCAAGAATTAGTCGCCAAAGCAAAAGCTAATTGTCCGATTTCCAAATTATTCGATACTGAAATTACTTCAACGGCTAGTTTAGTTTAAAATGGTTTATATGCAAAACAGGCTCGATTTATTGAAAATCGAGCCTGTTTTTATATTTTAAATCTTGAAATTAATCAAATAAATCCGAAGACAGATAACGGTCGCCTCGGTCGCAAATGATGGCTACGATTACACCCGATTCCATTTGTTCGGCTAGTTTTAGGGCAACGGCTACAGAACCACCGCTACTCATTCCAGCAAAAACGCCTTCTTCTTTAGCCAATCGTTTGGTCATTTCACGAGCATCAGTTTCTGAAACTTCAATTACAGTATCTACTTTTGAAGAATCATAAATTTTAGGCAGATATTCTACAGGCCATTTTCTAATACCAGGAATTTGTGAACCATCACTAGGTTGAGCGCCCACGATTTGAATCGCTGGATTTTTTTCTTTCAAATAAGTAGAAGTTCCAATAATGGTTCCTGTGGTTCCCATTGCTGATACAAAATGGGTTACCGTTCCTTCGGTATCTCTCCAAATTTCGGGACCAGTTGTTTTGTAATGCGCTTTCCAGTTGTCGGCATTCGCAAATTGATTCAACATTACATAACCGCCTTGGGCTACTTTTTTGTCGGCATAATCTCTAGAACCTATGATTCCTTCGCTTGCGGGTGTTAAAATAACGGTTGCGCCATAGGCTAGCATAGTTTGTGTACGTTCTTTAGTTGAATCTTCAGGGAGAACCAGTTCGATTTCTACATTGAACAATTGTGCAATCATCGCTAGAGCAATCCCCGTATTTCCGCTGGTTGCTTCAATGAGTTTGTCTCCTTTTTTGATATCTCCTCTTTCTATTGCTGAAGCAATCATGTTAAAGGCTGCACGATCTTTTACACTTCCGCCAGGATTATTTCCTTCGAGTTTTAGCAAAAGTTTTACGTTTTTATTTTTGACCAAATTCACGGTTTCTACCAGAGGAGTATTGCCAATAAGGTCTATGAGTTTATGAAATTGCATTATTTTAATTCTTTAATTTTAACTTCGGTGGTGGTAGTGTTCAGTACCATTGAATTTGCTGGAATCGATCGAGTTACCCATGCGTTTCCGCCTACAATACTATTTTCGCCAATAGTGGTTTCACCACCCAAAATAGTAGCATTGGCATAAATACAAACGTTTCTATCTACTGTAGGATGTCTTTTAGCGTTCTTCATGTCTTTGCTTACACTTAATGCTCCTAAAGTAACTCCTTGGTAGATTTTTACATTTTCGTGAATAACGGTGGTTTCGCCAATAACAATTCCAGTAGCATGGTCAATGAAAAATGGAGAGGCAATTTCTGCTCCAGCATGAATGTCAGTTCCTGTAATTCGGTGTGCGTATTCACTCATTAATCGAGAAAAAAGCAATAAGCCTAAAGTATAGAGTTTGTGACTCAATCGATAAATGGCAATTGCATAGAATCCTGGATAACCCAAATAAACTTCGTCAATATTATTGGATGCGGGATCGTTTTCTAATATATAGGCAGCATCTTGATTGAGTTGTTTTAGAACCGTTGGTAGTTTGTCTAAAAAATTATACCAAAATTCGTCGCAGGAATCATGTTCTTTCTTGCAGGCAATTTGAACAATTTCTTTGAATTGTTTTTCTAATTCAGAGATGCTTTCGTTTAGATTCGCATTAGAGTCAAATAGTGTGTAAAACAATTTTTCTGTAAAAGCTTCTGTCTTGGTTTTGATGCCGTAATTAATAGAAGTGTGGCTCTTTAGCCCAGCGATATTTTGTATGATTTGTTCTTTCGTCACGGTGCAGGAATTGTGTCGTTAGTATATGTTGTAAAAGTAAGGCGTTTTTAGAAAAACAAAGCACGAATTAGAAAATAAATGTAAGATAGTTTTAATTTCAAATGGTTTGTAATGCGAATTTCAAAGAAAATTTTTCAATCTAAATGATGTTCTTTCAAAGTTGCTTACTTTTGGAAACGGATAATAGAAAGCTAATATTTAACCCAGATAAAGAAGATATAATGATAAGCAAAGGAGATCAAGTTTCGGTTTTGGATGAAGCGATCAATGGAGTAGTAGTGGCGGTAAAGGATAAAGAAATTACCATTGAAACAACCGATGGATTCATGATGACTTTTTTTGTCAACGAATTGATTAAAATAAACGATTCCAGTGATTTAATGAGTACTATCGGAAGAATTAATATAGGAGAAGTTGCCAAGGAAAAAGAAATTCCAAAACCACGAAATTTTGTCAAAGAGCGTAAAGACAAGCACGAAATTTCGGCTCCAGAATTTGATTTACACATTGAAAAATTAGTCCCAAATAAGCGAGGAATGTCTAATTATGATATTCTTACTTTGCAATCCGAAACAGCAAAAAGACATATCGAATTTGCCATAAAAAATCGAATTCCAAAGATTGTTTTTATTCACGGAGTGGGCGAAGGAGTTTTGAAAGCAGAGCTGGATTTTTTGTTAGGACGTTATGATAATATTGTTTTTCAGGATGCCAATTATCAAAAATATGGATTAGGAGCAACAGAAGTTTATATCAAACAAAATAGTAAATAGATTAAAAAAAGCAAATTTAAAATTCCAAAAATCAAATTACCAAAAACGAAAATTCCCTAATTAAATCTTCTTCTTTAGAATTTTTAATTAGGGAATTTTTAGTAAAATGTATTTTTTGAAATACGATTTAATTTTAATTTGTGGTTGTTACTTCACCATAGATATAACTGTCGCCAAGGCTAAAATCACTATTGCCTTTCTTTAAAGTTGCTTTCTTGAGAACGATAGTATGCTTGTAGGCCGAAGTTCCGTTTTTGATAGTAGTAACTTCAATAATGCCACTCGTTGCAGCTACTCCAGCAACACCTAGCCATTGTTCGTTTACTGCAGGTAATGTTGGAGTAGTGGTGCAAAAATCATTGGCATCCAAGAATCCAGAGTACAATCGGTAAATTAGAACATTGTTAGTTGTTCCAATTATGGCTGTTCTTGGAGTATTTAAAGGAGTTTCTACATTTTGAATCAAAGTAGGGTCAATATTGTCTATTGTTAAAGATTCTCCATTTACATAATTGTATAACTGTCTAGAACCAGTTGTACAAAGTTCTACTTCTTGGTCGAAAGCTAAAGGAAGTGAATTTACAGGTTTGGTGACATAATCTCCGAATGAAAAAGTTTCATACACTTGGTTGCCACCAGCTCTTTCAAAGGTAATATTACTGAAATTGATGTTATGATTGTAGCCTGTAATTCGGCTACTATTGGTTGTTGCATCTATCGTTTTTACAGCAGTGGTAATAATCTGAATCGTACCCGATAGCGCAGTCCATTGATCGGTTACAATTGGTGTTGCAGGAGGAATGGTGTTGCAAATATTATTCGAAGCAATGGTTCCGTTATAAAAACGATACACCACTCTATAAGTAGAATTGTCAATGTTGATTAATGTTGGTTTTCCTTCAAGAGTAGGCTCGTTTACAAAAGCAGTTTCTGGAATTTCTAGCAATAATGCTTCTTTGTCTTTTAACTTATAAAGAATATCGTTGGTGGTACAACTTTGAGTGCTTACATCATCAAATTCAATGTTTTCTAGGGTTAAATTACCATCATCGCAACTGTTCAAAAATAAGGCTAAAACCAATAGCCCAATAACTCTTTTCATCTTGTAAATATTTGGGTCAAAAATAGTGAAAAATTTGACAATTGATAGTAGTGATATTTCATAACTTTGTTCCAATGAAAAAAGTATATCTCGATAACGCCTCTACCACCCAACTTCGTACAGAAGTCGTTCAGGAAATGACAAAAAATCTTTTGGAAGATTACGGAAATCCATCATCTACCCACAGTTGGGGACGTAATGCCAAAAACATTCTAGAACTTTCCCGAAAATCGATTGTCAAGCATTTGAATACTTCGGCATCAGAAATTATTTTTACTTCAGGAGGTACAGAAGCCAATAATTGGATACTTCGATCCGCAGTAAAAGATTTGGGTGTAAAGCGAATTATTACCAGCAAAATCGAACATCATGCTGTTTTGGTTGCTGTTGAAGCTTTGCAAAAAGAATACAATATTCAAGTTGATTATGTGGCTGTAAAACCAAACGGAGAAATCGACATCACTAATTTGGTGGATTTGCTTTCAGATGAAACCAAAACACTAGTGAGTCTGATGCACGTTAATAACGAAACGGGAACTATTCTGGATTTAGATTTAGTTGGTCGAATTTGCAAGCAACACAATGCTTTGTTTCATTCGGATACGGTGCAATCTGTTGGGAAAATGCCACTTGACTTGCAAAATATTCCTGTTGATTTCATAACCGCTAGCGCACATAAATTTCATGGGCCAAAAGGAATTGGATTTGCTTATGTGAAGAAAAATTCGGGATTGCAACCTTTGTTTTTTGGTGGCGAACAAGAAAAAGGCTTGCGTCCTGGAACAGAAGCGATTCATCAAATTGCGGGAATGGCAAAGGCTTTAGAACTTTCTTGTCTTCATTTGGAAGCAGAAAGAAGTCATATTTCGGGATTGAAAAATTATTTAATTGCTCAACTCGAAAAAGAGTTTTCTGATTTTAAAATCAATGGAACTTCAGATGGAATTTATACTATTTTGAATGTTATGTTGCCTTTTTCAGCAGATAAAACTGCAATGATTTTGTTTCATTTGGATATGAAAGGAATTGCGGTTTCTAGAGGAAGTGCTTGTCAGTCTGGAAGTATTAGACCTTCACACGTTTTAGTAGAAATGCTTTCTGAAGAAGATATAAAAAAACCAAGTTTGCGCATTTCTTTCAGTCATTTCAATACCAAAGAAGATATTGATTTATTGGTTGACGCATTGAAAACGATGGCATAAAAAAATCCCTAACTATTTTTATAATTAGGGATTTTAGCAATAATATTTAGATTATTTAGATAGCCGTTACGATCGCAACAAAATCGTCTGCTTTAAGTGCAGCTCCACCAATAAGACCTCCGTCAACATCTGGTTTAGAGAAAATTTCTTTAGCATTATCTGGTTTCACACTTCCACCATAAAGGATAGAAACATTTTCAGCAACCTCTTTGCTAAAGGCTTTAAGAACCGTTTCTCTGATGAATTCGTGCATCTCTTGTGCTTGTTCTGGACTTGCTGTTTCGCCAGTTCCAATAGCCCAAACTGGTTCGTAAGCCAAAACTACTTTCTCCCAATTTGCAGCTTCGATATGAAACAAACCATCACGCAATTGATTTTCTACGATGTTGAAGTGATTTCCTGATTGACGGTCTTTCAATTCTTCACCAAAGCAAAAAATAACAGTCATATCGTGTTTCAAAGCGGTATCTACTTTGCTTGCAATCAAAGCATCCGTTTCATGAAAAATAGCTCTACGCTCTGAATGTCCTAAAATTACGGTATTTACACCAACGCTTGTTAGCATATCAGCTGATATTTCGCCAGTAAAAGCACCACCTTCAGCTTGGTGAACATTTTGTGCAGCCACACCAATAGCTGTAGCAGCTAAATGATCTACCGCCGAAGCTAGGTTTACAAATGTTGGAGCTACAATAACTTGTGACTCAATACCTGCAGGGATTTTTGCTATTAGTTCGTTTAATAATTCTTTAGTTTGCTCTGCATTTTTATGCATTTTCCAATTTCCAGCTACAATTTTCTTTCTCATTTTAGTTCTATTTTATTGTTTTTAGTATTCTTAATTTTTATTGTCCTTGCCATTGAAATTCATGGAATCTGTTTTTAAATTTTCCAGCCACGAATTACACGAATTTTCACAAATCGTATTCAAATTTAAAATTGAATTACACTAATTTTAGTTGTTTTGAAAATTGGTGTAATTTGTGGTCAAATTTTTTAAATTACTTATTTCAATTCTTTCAGCGTTGCATTTATCTTCTCAAAATCGGTTTCAATTGCTCTGTAAATCACAATTTTTCCTGTTTTGTCAATGATGATGTATCTCGGAATCCAGTCTAAATCGATGGCTTTCCCAAAAACGCCTTTCATTTGGTCGTTAGCCATGAAGTGTTCTCCTTTGAGTTCGTGTTTTTCGATGCCGTTTTTCCATTTGTCAGCTGTTTTATCCATTGATATAAATACATAATCCACATCAGGATTGTTGGCTTGCAATTCTTTTATTTTAGGCATAGCTTTTACACAATCGCCACACCAAGATGCCCACACTTCGATAACCAAAGTTTTGCCTTGATGTTTTTTAAGAATGTCTCCAAAAGCAACTTGACTGCCATCAGTGGCTAATAATGTTTCTGTTAAAGCTTCTTTTGAAAAGGCTGTTTTTTGCGCATTGGTGCAAGAAATAATCATCAAAAGGGTTAATAATACAAGTGTTTTTTTCATTTATAGGTTATAAATTTTTGAAATCATCTTCTAAAAAAACAGGTTTTGTTTTTTTGTTTTTCTTTTTAAAATAAAGTGTTTTAATGGCATAAATGTCATAAACAAGCGCAATAGCCATTAAACTGCAACCCAAAATCACATGAAATGTTGGGCCAAACGGCACTTGATAAATCATTGAAACTACATTCAAGAGGTAGTAGCCTAACCCGAATAGGAAAAAACTAACCACAATCAGTATCATTTTTATGCGTTTCCTTTTTTTTCGCTGTTCTTTTCTGCTCATAATTTAAACCTCTTTTTCGAATTACAAATTCAAATCTATCAAGTCGTTATAATGTACTTTTTGTTTGATGGTTCCATAATTCAAAATTACAAAACTTGGATTGGCTCTTTCGATTGTTTTCAAAGCCGTAGCGTCACAAAAAAGAACGTCAAATGCGATGCTGTATTTCTTTTTTGCAGCCTCAATCAGTTCGCTCGAAGAACCGGTTAATATTGCTGTATAATAGCCTTTGGCTTTGGCTTCTTTTTCTAATTTGTTGAGGTTTTGCATCGCCTCTGGATTGGCTTTTTCTAAATCGTAAGCTACAATGAGTAAGGCTTTTTCTTGTCCTAAAACAAAATCCGTTTTGTCTTCTCCTTCTAAATCGAGTTTGAAATCGTGAATAGGAGGTAAGTAACCTTGCACAATAATTTTGTCTTTTCTGTCCACAAATTCAGCACCTTCGGGAAGTAACATTAAATCTTTTTCGGTAAATTCTTTGTCAACACCATTCACTTTATAGATAAAAACCATTTCTACTACGCTTTTTGGAGCGTTATCCGGAATCGTCATGTCTTTTCTAATATTGGTTCCAACTTTATAAGGTCTAAAATCTTTCAATGGCAAATGATTGATGACCCAATAGCCCATAAAAAAACATAAAACTATGCTGGTTAGAGCCAAGATGTTTTGGATTTTGTCCGTAAATAAAGGTTTGATTAATTTTTTATTGAAGAACAAAATCAAGATAAAAAACAATAAAATAATATCTTTCGAAAAAGATTGCCAAGGCGTTAAGTGCAAAGCATCACCAAAACAACCACAGTCTTTTACCACATCAAAATAAGCCGAATAAAAAGTAAGAAATGTGAAAAGCGTAACCAAAAGCAACAAACTCCAAATCGTGAATTTTGATTTGTAACCAATAAGCAACATCACACCCAAAACCACTTCGAGAATGACCAAAAACAAAGCAATTGCTAATGAATAAGGCACAAAAAACGGCATATTGAATATCGGTTCGCTGAAATATTCGTCTAGTTTATACGAAAACCCAATAGGATCATTAAGTTTGATTAGTCCAGAAATGATGAATAAAATCCCAACGAAAATTCGGGAGAATTGAGTGATAAAGTTTTTCATAGTTTTATTTAAGAAATAACCTTTGTCAAAGTTTAAAACTTTGACAAAGGTTTCAGAGTTATTTTTTATTCCACCTTTTTCATAAGTATCAAAGCAAAAACCGAATAATTCAACATATCCTGATAATTCGCATCAATTCCTTCTGATACTAATGTTTTTCCTTTATTGTCTTCAATTTGTTTGACACGAAGCAGTTTTTGCAAAATCAAATCCGTTAGCGAACTCACTCTCATTTCGCGCCAAGCCTCGCCATAATCGTGGTTTTTGGCTTCCATTAAATCTTTGGTCAGTTTTACTTTGGCATCGTATAAAACGGTAGCTTCTTCCACATTCAAATCGGGTTGATCCACAACGCCCAATTCCAGTTGTATTAATGCCATAATCGAATAATTGATGATTCCGATAAATTCGCCTGTTTCGTCTTCGTCTATTTTTCGAACCTCATTTTCTTGCAGACTTCTTATTCTTTGGGCTTTGATGAAGATTTGATCGGTCAAGGAAGGCAATCTCAAAATGCGCCAAGCACTTCCGTAATCTGTCATTTTATTGATAAATAGTGTGCGACATATTGCAATTACACTATCATATTGTTGTGAAGTACTATTCATTTAATGCTGTATATTTGTCTAAAAATTTCTCCAAAAATAAGGAATATTTATTGGATGGAAGAAGTAAGACTAACGAATTTTGATTGGAAAATGACAATAAACTGCAATGGACAACTGATTGATTTAGCCACACCTAAAGTAATGGGAATTCTAAACCTAACGCCCAATTCTTTTTTTGATGGCGGAAAGTATAAAAGCGATGAAGAAATTCTGCTGAAAGTAGAGAAAATGCTGACCGATGGAGCGACTTTTATTGATATTGGAGCGTATTCCAGTAAGCCCAATGCCGAGTTTGTTTCGGAAGCCGAAGAGTTGCAACGAATCCTCCCTATAATTCAGTTGATTTTAAAACATTTTCCAGAAATTATACTTTCCATCGATACTTTTAGAAGTGAAGTTGTCAAAGCTTGTATCCAAAACGGAGCAGCGATTATCAACGATATTTCAGCAGGAAATTTGGATGATAAAATGCTGGAAACTATTGCCAAATATAATGTTCCGTATATTATGATGCACATGCGAGGCACGCCACAAACGATGCAAACCTTTACCAATTATGAGAATATTGTTAAGGAAATTTTGTTCTATTTCTCTGAAAAAATTGCCCAAGCCCGAAGTTTAGGAATCAATGATTTGATTGTTGATCCAGGCTTTGGTTTTGCCAAAACATTGGAACAGAATTATGAAGTGTTGCAAAAAATGGAATTGTTTCAAATGCTAGAATTGCCTTTACTGGCTGGAGTTTCCAGAAAATCGATGATTTATAAAACGCTAGAGTCTTCAGCAGATGAAGCGCTCAACGGAACGACAGTTTTAAACACGATTGCGTTGACCAAAGGAGTCAAAATCCTTCGGGTTCATGATGTGAAAGAAGCCGTGGAATGTGTTCGTTTGTTTGATAAAATGAATGCCAAATGATGAAATACGCCACTTTAATTTTGTTTTTTGTCTTATTTTCTTGCGGACAAAAAGAAGATATTTTGTTACCCAAATCCAATATAACTGTAGTTTCAGATGTCAAAGACCATTCGCCAACTTATATTTTTTTTAGAACCAACGGAAAAGATACTTTGGCGGAAGTCAATAGAAAAAATTCAATAATTTCTACCAATTGGATTTTCAATATCGATAAGCGATTGCCTTTGCGATTGGTAATTCCCGAAGTGATGAAACTGCAAGAAAAAAAACGAAAAGAAGTCGCTCACAAAAATGAAGCTGCCGAAAATTATTATGCTTATGCGGATACGATTGGCAAGAATATGGCTTTTCTGCCTTTCACGAAAGTGTATTATAAAATGAAGCAACCGAAATTTGGCTTGATTGTTTTCTTTGATAAAAACAATCAAATTTCTGTTAATGAAGTAGTTGTCAAAAGAGAAGATGTACAAAAATATTTAGATCATTTACCCAGTGATAAACCCAATAAATTTATTTTTTGCTTCGCTAAAGATTTGTCTTATGGGAATTATATTCAAGACAAAATTTTTATCCGAAGTTTAAAGTTTCCAATGCCTGATTTGAATTTGACGAATGAGGAATTTGTTTATTGAATGAATTGTGCTTAAGTCTTTAAAATATCTTGGTAAAAGTTTTGAACTTTGACAAAGATAAAATTGCTAGAACTAGTAAGTTAAAAGGAAAAATCAACCTTTAGGAAACTTTGACAAAGTTGAAATTGCCAAAATTAGAAAGTTTAAATGGAAACAACTTTAAAAACTTAAGGAATCAAAAAGAGATAAAATGGATATTAGAAATGAAATTTTGGAATCTTATACTTACTATCATATTTATAACAGAGGTATAAATAGTGAGAATATATTCAGCACTAAAGAAAATTATTTGTTCTTTTTGAAAAAATTTGCAGCTTATGTAATTCCCGTTTGTGATGTGTATGCGTATTGTTTGATGCCGAATCATTTCCATTTTATCATAAAAGTGAAGTCGGAAACTGAAATTAAGATCTTTGCCAAAATTTCAGAGCTTGATAAAGCCAAAGTAAACAAAGGTTTGCATTCTTTTGATGCTATAGTTAGTAAGCAAATCGGCAAATTTACTAGTAGTTACAGTCAAGCCTACAATAAAATTAACAATAGACACGGTGCATTACTAGAATCTCCATTCAAAAGAAAACGAATTGGCAGCGAAGAATATTTGATAAATCTAATCATCTATATTCATTTAAATCCAATCGATTTAAAACAAAATTTTGAAACATATTTGTTTTCTTCATATTCTTCAATCTTATCAAATTCTAAAACAAATTTAATGCGTGATGAAACGATAATGCTTTTTGGAGACCTCAATAATTTTATTTATTCTCACCACCATCCGCCAAAGTTTGATTTTAATTTTTGATAGTTTGTTTTAGGAATCTTTTGCAAAGATTGAATCACAAAAACGAGTAAGTTTAAAGTGGGATAAAACCTTAAGGAAACCTTTGTCAAAGTTTTGAACTTTGACAAAGGTGAAATTCCACAAAATTTTTATCCGAAGTTTAAAGTTTCCAATACCTGATTTGAATTTGACGAATGAAGAATTTGTTTATTAGTGTGCTTGAAAAAATTTGCCACAGATTTCACGGATTAACACAGATTTTTAATGTTTTGGTATGAAATTGAAAGAATTGCTGGTTTACAGGAATTTATTTTTTGAGGAGATTAGGTTTTTGTAAGGGAAATTGTTAGGTTTGATTAATTATTGGAATAACAAATATAATCTAACTAATGTATTATAAATGGCTTTAACCAAAATAATTAAAGTTAAGAATTGATAATAATTTTCAAAAATCAGCACATGAATAAGCAAGAGATTAAACACATTAAAGTTGAACATTTAAATTTATGGAGTGAAAATCCAAGAGATCCAATTGATGTTAATTTATCAGATTTTGAAATTATTGAGAGGGCAATAAATGATGATAAAAAATGGAATTTACAGAAACTCATTCTTGATATGGGTAGCTATTACGATTTAAGTGAACTACCTACTGTTGTTTTAAAAGATGGGAAATTTATTGTTTATGACGGAAATCGTAGAATTGCAATACTTAAATATTTACAAAATGAAAAAGAATATTTAGAGCAAGGTATTAAGCTAAAATACAAAAACGTAGACGAACTAGTAAGTCTCAAAGAAATTCCTTGTAATCTTTGTGAAAGCTCAATAGCATTAAACAATATTGAAAGGAAGCATATTGACGATGGGACATGGAAACCACTAGAAAGAGATTATTTTTTACATATTCATAGAGGACAACAGAAAAGTGATTTTCTATGGTTTGAAGAACAAACAGGTTTAATAAGTCAAAACCATCATCTAAACCAACGGTTTGTTAAAGAAGAAGTTTTGAATAATGATAATTTAAAAGCAATTGGTTTTAAGTTTGAGCCTAATAAAGGTTTTATCTCAAACTATACGGAAGAACAATCAAGCACTATATTTAAAGAAATTGATAAAGCAATAACTTCAAAAAAAATTAGTACAAGAAAAAATAGAGGAAAACTTTTAGAACCTTTACTTGAAAATGAACCAAAATTAAAAGATTTTGTTGCTCCGTATGATAAAAATAAAAAATCTTATCCGCTTAAAGCTCATGTAGTCAAAGAAAATGATGAAGCAAGTAAAACGCCAAGAAAGACACCAATAACAAAACCCATTGATTTATTATTTGGAGGTACATTAGAATTAAAAAAAGGAAAAGTTAATGATTTGTATAGAGCAATAGTACTAATTTATGATAACCATAGAAAAGATAAAACTGTATTACCAATTATTGGAATGTCATTAAGGCTACTATTAGAAGTAGCTGCGAGAGTTCATTATAATGATGACCCTGAAATTTCTAAAAGTGACCAGATTTATAAAAAATTTCTAAAACAAGCAGGAACAGATATGATTTTAGAACAAAATGAAATAAATTTCTTTTCCTTGACTAAAAGTTGGTTAGCTAAAAATTCTGATATTGAAGGTTTATTAGGTAAGTTTGCTCACGGAAATCTTTTAACTATTGAAAATGATATTTTGGAGAGCTCCAAAGTAATAGCCGATATAATCAAATTCTATTTCAGTAAATAAAACATGTTCTATTCGCCATTAAGATATCCTGGAGGAAAAAATAAATTATCTGCATTTATTGCAAAAATTTGTTTAGATAATAATATTAATGGACACTATGTTGAGCCATATTCTGGTGGAGCTTCAGTCGCAGTATTTTTATTATTGGAAGGATTTGTTTCAAAAATCACAATAAATGACAAAGACAGGTCAATTTATGCTTTTTGGTATTGTGTACTAAATAAAACTAAAGAACTCTGTAACTTAATTGAAAATGCAGAGCTTACAATTACTGAATGGAGAAAACAAAAAGAAATACAAGATAATAAAAAAACAGCTGATTTATTAGATTTAGGTTTTTCAACATTCTATTTAAACCGAACAAATCGATCTGGAATTATTAATGCTGGAGTTATGGGTGGAATGAAACAAAACGGAAATTATTTAATGGATTGTCGTTTTAATAGATTTGAATTAATTGGGAGAATTAAAAAAATTGCCGAAAGAAAAAAATCTATCAGATTATATAAAAAAGATGCAATCAAACTTATTGATAAAATTCAACAAGAAGCAATTGACGAAAATATTGTATTTTATTTTGATCCTCCATACTATTTAAAGGCAAGTTCATTATATATGAATCATTATCAAGATGACAGTCATTTAAATGTTAGTGAGAAAATTAAAAATATTAAAAACATAAAATGGATAGTTTCTTACGATAATGTTCCCGAAATACGAAAATTATATTTTGATTGTAATAAAAAAGAATATTCATTTAACCACACAGCATATAACTCAAGAATTGGGCAAGAGATATTATTTTTTAGTCCAACACTTAAACAACCAGATATAAAAGATTGGAATCCATTACAGTTCAAATTAAAAAAGGAATTAGATAAAAACGTTATTATTTATAACAAAATTATATCTCCTCGTACTAGCGGCAGTAATTAAAACAAATCGCAATCCGTGATAATTTGTGTAATTCGTGTCGATTTTTTTATACGAAAGCCAATTAAAATCCCCTTTGCCACTCCATAAAAAATCGATACTTTAGCGGCTTCAAATTTTAGTAAAAATCACCATGAAAAATACTGCGCTAACGCACATACACGAGAGTTTGGGAGCCAAAATGCTTCCGTTTGCTGGATACAATATGCCAATTTTATACGAAGGCGTAAATGCTGAACACGAAGTGGTTCGTAATGCAGTGGGTGTTTTTGATGTGTCGCACATGGGCGAATTTTTGTTGACTGGCGAAAATGCTTTGGCGTTGATTCAAAAAGTGACTTCGAACGATGCTTCGACTTTGACCATTGGCAGAGCGCAATATTCTTGTTTGCCAAACAATGATGGCGGAATTGTAGATGATTTATTGGTGTATAAAATAAAAGACGAGCAATATTTATTGGTCGTAAATGCTTCGAATATCGACAAAGATTGGGATTGGATTTCGGCTCAAAATGATTTGGGTGTAGAAATGAAAAACCTTTCAGACGATTATTCTCTATTGGCGATTCAAGGACCAAAAGCCGTGGAAGCCATGCAAAGTCTAACTTCAGTTGATTTATCAGCGATTGAGTATTATCATTTTGAAGTAGGTGATTTTGCAGGAATCGAACACGTGATTATTTCGGCAACGGGTTATACAGGTTCTGGAGGTTTCGAGATTTACTGCAAGAATATAGAAGTAGAACAGCTTTGGAACAAAGTTTTTGAAGCGGGAGCCTCTTACGGAATCAAGCCTATTGGTTTGGCAGCTCGTGATACCTTGCGTTTGGAAATGGGTTTCTGTTTGTACGGCAACGACATCAACGATACGACTTCGCCACTCGAAGCTGGTTTGGGATGGATTACGAAATTCAATAAAGAATTTACCAATTCGGATAATCTGAAAAAACAAAAAGAAGCGGGCGTTACTAAAAAACTAATTGGTTTCGAAATGCAGGAACGCGCTGTACCAAGGCAACATTATGATATTGTGGATGCTTCGGGAACTGTCATTGGCGAAGTAACTTCGGGAACCATGTCGCCATCGATGAATGTAGGTATTGGATTGGGATATGTAACAACGGAAAACAGCAGTATTGGCAGCGATATTTTTATCCGAATCCGAAAAAATGATGTTCCAGCCAAAGTGGTAAAACTGCCGTTTTATAAGAAATAAGGATTCGAATTTCGAAGAAAATTTAAGCCGCAGATTCGCAGATTTTTTTATAATCTAAATTTTATAATTTTAAACAAAGATTAAAATCTGCGAATCTGCGGCAAAACAATACAATATCAAATAGGTGTAATAATTTGTGAATTTGCGGTATTTTTATTTTAAATTGCACTAATAAACTCGCAAATGAAGAAGCTTTCACTCGTATTATTCTTGACAACCTTTTCGCTATTGGGACAAAATAGTGCCAAAACCTGTGAACTCCTTTCCAAAATAAATGTTCTGATCCAACGCGAACATTACCAACCCAAATCCGTTGACGATAGTTTGTCGGTCTATGTTTTTGATACCTTTATAGATGGTTTGGATGCGGGGCGCAATTTATTCACCAAAACCGAATATCAAAACCTTCGTAAACATAGACTTTTGCTGGATAATTACATCTTGGACGAAAACTGTTCTTTTATAGATGAGTTTGTTTCCACGTATAAATTAGCACTTGAAAGAAAGAAAAAAACGCTCGAAAAAATTCAAACTGAAGTCTTGGATTATAACAGTAAAGACACGGTTAAATTCTCTAAAAAAAGTTTTCCATTTGATCTAGGAATTAAAGATTTTGAAAGGGTTTGGCGTAAAAGAGTGCGGTATGATATTCTGGAAGATGTTTCAAAAATGAGTGCCAATCTGGATTCGTTAACGCCTCATTTTTCTAAACTTGAAAAAATTTCAAAAGCCAAAACTTTCGAAACCTATTTGTGTAAATTGAATGGTATCCTCAATGCTCCAAAAGGAATTGACTACGATCTTAAAAATGATTTTCTCAATATTTTTTGTGCCTATTTTGATCCTCATACCAATTATTTTTCATTGGAAGCCAAAAGTAGTTTCATGTCAAGCTTATCCACCAGCGGTTTGTCACTAGGAATCAATGTTAGTTTGAATGAAAAAGAGGAAATTGTCGTTTCGGAAATTGTACCAGGTGGGCCAGCCGAAAAGTCTAAAAAACTGGAAAAAGACGATGTTATTTTGAAAGTTTCGAATACAAAAGGAGAGGAGTATTCTGTTTCCTGCGCTTCGTTGGATAAAATCGGTGAACTTATTTTTTCGGACACTAATAAAGAAATCGAGTTGACGATTCAGAAGAAAAACGGAACTATTCTTCCTGTTTTGTTGAAAAAACAAGTAATGAAAGCAACCAATAATGCGGTTTTTAGTTTTATTGCCGAGAAAGATTCCAAAATTGGCTACATCAATATTCCTAATTTTTATTCCGATTTTGACGGATTCAGTCCACAAGGTTGCGCTGATGATGTAGCAAAAGAAATTACCAAACTTAAAAAAGATAAGATTGAAGGACTTGTTATTGATCTTCAAAATAATGGTGGTGGCTCGATGGAAGAAGCCGTGAAATTAGTCGGAATGTTTGTCGATTTTGGTCCTGTTTCGGTTTTGGTCAATAATAAAAAGAAACACACAATTCTAAAGGATTTCAATCGAGGAAGCGTTTACTTTGGGCCTATCGTGATTTTGATTAATGGAAATTCGGCTTCGGCGAGTGAATTTTTTGCGGCTGCGATGCAAGATTACAATCGTGCGATTATTGTAGGTAGTAAAACATTGGGCAAAGCTACGATGCAATCCATCTTGCCATTGGATGGAAAACAGCAGGATTTTGTGAAACTAACTTTAGAGAAATTTTACCGAGTTACAGGCGATAGCCATCAAGTAAAAGGAGTACTTCCGGATATTGCGCTTCCTGTTTTGTATGATAGTATTGTTCAAAGAGAAAATAGTTTCAAAACGGCTTTGGAATATGATAGGATTACAACAAAAGCAAAGTTCAATGCTTTTTCTAAAGAATATTATCCAACATTGATAGAAAAGAGCAATTTGAGGTCGAGAAATAATGCTCGTTTCAATGAAATTCTTTCGGTAAATGTAAAGATTAATGCGCTTTACAACGACCCGAAAAAACCTTTGCCGTTAACGTTTAAGAAAGTATTTGCGGATGTTCACGAAATAGATTTGCTTTGGAAACAGGTAAAAAAAATAACCAAAACCGAAACCAATTGCACTATAACCAATAATTCGTATGATGCCGAAAAAGTCGCATTTGACCCTTTTCAGCAGGAAATAAATGCGTTTAAAATCAAAGAGCTAAAAACCAACCCTTATATCGAAGAAGCCGTGGCTATACTAAACGACTTCAATAATTTAAAAAAATAACCACTTATGAAAAAACTTCTGAATTCGCTTTTATTTTTCTGTACACTAACTATTGCAACTGCACAAGATTTTAAAACACCAGTCGATTATCTGAATTATATAGGTAAAGAAACCGATGTAATCACTCGCAATACTTGGAAATACACTAAAACGGTCGCACATACAAAAAACGCTAGAAGGATTGATGCTACCCGAAAAGCATTGGTGAAAAGTATTCAAAATGCTAGCAAGAAAATCGAAGCTTTGAAGGATGGTTACAAAGGAGATGTGGAATACAGAGATCAATTGTTAGCTTATTTGGCTATTTCCGAGAAAAATATCAATCAGGAATATGAGAAGATTATTGACATGCAGGAAGTGGCTGAACAATCTTATGATTACATGGAAGCTTACATTATGGCAAGAGATTTGGTCAACGAAAAAATCAATGCAGAAGTAGATAAATTGAATGCCAACCAAAAAGTATTTGCGAATAAATACAACATTCAAATAGGGGAAGATACCAGTGAATTGGGCAAAAAAATGAAGATCTCGAACGAGGTTTTCGAAAATCATACGCAATTGTATTTAATTTTTTTCAAAGTCAATTTTACTGAATCTGTTTTGTTGAAAGCGATTCAAGCGAATGATTTGAGTGCTATTCAACAAAATGCAAATGCCTTGGAGCAATATGCTAACGAAGGTTTGGAGAAATTGAAGACTTTCAAAGCTTATAAAAACGATATGTCTTTGGTACTTGCAACTAAAAAAGAATTGGAATTCAGCAAAAAAGAAGCATTGGAGTTGAGTCCATCAGTAGTTTCGTTTATGATACTGAACCAAAAATTCCAAGAAAATAAGAAAGTGATGGATAATAAATCGGCGGGAAATCGTTCGAAAGAGGAAGTTGACAACTTCAATAAATTGGTCAACGAACTGAATAAAGAAGTCGGGAATTATAACCGAACCATCAATAAATTCAACACCGAAAGAACCAATGTTCTTAATAATTGGAATGTTACGGGCGATAATTTTATTGCTCGATATGTGCCAATTGATTAAAAAAATAGTTGTAAAAATAACTAATAACTGTATTTTTGCAGTTCAAAATAATAATTAGAAATGGGAAGAGCGTTTGAGTTCAGAAAAGGTAGAAAAATGAAGCGTTGGTCGGCAATGGCCAAAGCATTTACCAGAATTGGAAAAGATATTGTAATGGCTGTAAAGGAAGGTGGTCCGAATCCTGAAGCCAACTCGAGATTAAGAGCAGTAATCCAGAATTCAAAGGCAGTAAATATGCCAAAAGAGAATGTGGAGCGCGCCATCAAAAAAGCAACCGACAAAGATACTGCCAACTATAAAGAAGTTTTGTTTGAAGGTTATGCGCCACACGGAATCGCTATTTTAGTTGAAACTGCAACTGATAATAATAACAGAACGGTAGCTAATATTCGTAGTTATTTTAATAAATGCAACGGAACTTTTGGAACGCAAGGTTCGGTAGAATTTATGTTCGACCACACCTGTAACTTCCGAATTCCAGCAGCAGGTTTAGATCCAGAAGAATTAGAATTAGAATTAATTGATTTTGGTGCCGAAGAGGTTTTTGAAGATGAAGACGGAATCTTGATTTATGCGCCTTTTGGTAGTTTTGGAACCATTCAAAAAGAATTGGAAAGTCGAGGAATTGAAATTCTTTCTTCTGGTTTTGAGAGAATTCCACAAATCACCAAAGAATTGACAGAAGCACAAATCGCTGACGTAGAAAAACTAATCGAAAAAATAGAGGAAGATGATGACGTGATGAACGTGTATCATACGATGCAGGAGTAATTTTTAGTGAGCAGTATTCAGTATTTAGTGTTCAGTTTATAAGATCAATTAGAATTATTTCATAAAAAAATCCATTCGCAAGAATGGATTTTTTTGTATGTGGGTTTTATAAAACTGCCTTCTGTTTTCTGAAAACTGCGTTCTGATTACTGAACACTGAAGCTTATTTTATAAACTCTATTTTCTGAACTTCTTCTTCGTTGATACTATCAAAGAATCCTTGTTCGTTCATCCAAGTATCACTAAATACTTTACTCATATAGCGAGAACCATGGTCAGGGAAAATAGCAATGATGTTACTGTTTTCGTCAAATTCGCCTTCTTCGGCATATTGTTTTATAGCTTGAAGTACTGCTCCCGAAGTGTAACCTACAAACAAACCCTCTTTTCGAGTCAATTCTCTAGTAGAATGAGCACTTTCCTCATCAGTAACTTTCATGAATCTATCAATCACATCAAAGTCTGTAGCCGATGGAATTAGGTTTTTACCTAAACCTTCTATTCTATAAGGGTAAATTTCGTTGTTATCGAATTCTTTGGTTTCGTGGAATTTTTTCAAAACGGAACCAAAAGCATCAACGCCTAAAATTCTAATATTAGGATTTTGTTCTTTCAGGAATTTTGCTGTTCCGGAAATTGTTCCTCCAGTTCCACTACAAGCAATAAGGTGTGTGATTTGACCGTTAGTTTGTTCCCAAATTTCAGGCCCTGTAGTGTTATAATGTGCGTCAATATTTAATTGATTGAAGTATTGATTGATATACACAGATCCTTTTGTTTCTTCGTGCAAACGTTTGGCAACACTGTAATAAGAACGCTCATCATCGGCAGAAACGTGTGCTGGACAAACATATACTTTTGCCCCTAAACTGCGTAGCATATCAATTTTATCTTTGGAAGATTTTGAACTAACAGCTAATATACAATTGTAACCTTTAATGATACTTACCATTGCTAAACTAAATCCAGTATTTCCTGAAGTAGTTTCGATGATGGTGTCGCCTGGAGAGAGAATTCCTCTTTTTTCGGCTTCTTCTATGATAAATAAAGCTATTCGATCTTTGGTAGAATGACCTGGATTAAAGGCTTCTATTTTAGCGTAAAAATTTCCTTTTAATTCTTCGGTAACTCTATTTAGCTTAATAAGTGGAGTGTTCCCTATTAATTCTAAAATATTATTATAAGCATTAATTTCTTTTTTCATAAAAAAATAGTTAATCAAGGACACTTTTTAATTTAACCAAAATCCTTGCAAATTTAGGGAAAAATTTCTAATTACTTTTCAATTTTTTCTAAATCTAATAAAAAACTGAATTCCTTTGCCAATTCTTTGATGGCTTCAAAGCGTCCCGAGGCTCCTCCGTGACCTGCATCCATATTGGTGTCTAGAAATAAAAGTGTGTCTTCTGTTTTTAATGATCTAATTTTAGCAACCCATTTAGCTGGTTCCCAGTATTGTACTTGGGAGTCATGCAAACCAGTTGATACATACATATTAGGATATTTTTGTTTTTTTAAATTATCGTAAGGTGAATACGATAACATATACTTGTAATATTTCTTAATGTTTGGATTTCCCCATTCGTCATATTCTCCTGTTGTCAAAGGTATAGTTTCGTCTAGCATGGTCGTCATTACATCTACAAATGGAACTTGAGCTATAATTCCGTTGTATAATTCTGGTGCCATATTTATGATGGCTCCCATTAATAATCCTCCTGCAGAACCTCCTTCGGCATATAAATGTTCGGGAGAAGTGTATTTTTGTTCGATTACAAATTTAGAACAATCAATAAAATCGGTAAACGTATTTTTCTTTTTTAACAACTTACCGTCTTCATACCATTGTCTTCCTAAATCTTCTCCACCGCGAACATGAGCTATAGCAAAAATAAACCCTCTGTCTAATAATGTTAATCTTGTGGAAGAAAAAGTAGCGTCCATCGAATGTCCATAAGATCCATAAGCATAGAGCAACAATGGACTCTTTCCGTCTTTTTTTAGTCCTTTTTTATACACCACAGAAATTGGAATTTTTGTTCCGTCTTCTGCAGTTGCCCAAATTCGTTCCTCAAGATAGTTATTTTTGTCGAATTTCCCGCCTAAAACCTGTTGTTCTTTTTTAATTTCTTTGGTTTTGGTTTTCATATTGAAATCAATAATCGAAGAAGGTGTGGTCATCGATTGATAAGAATAACGCAAAACATCGGTGTCAAAATCAACATTTGTTGAGGTGTAAGCTGTGTAAGTTTCGCTTTCAAAGGGCAAATAATATTCTCCTTCGCCTTTCCAAGGCATGATTCTAATTTTGTTTAAGCCATTGCATCGCTCTTCTAGAACCAAAAAATCTTTAAAAATCTCAATGTCTTCCAACAAAACATCTTCACGATGCGGAATCACTTCTGTCCAATTTTCTTTGGTAGTAGCGGTTTCCAAGGTTTTCATCAACTTAAAATTAGTTGCTTCATCCTTGTTGGTCATAATATAAAAACTATCACCATAATGATTGATGCTGTATTCTAGACCACGAACTCTTTTTTGAAACATTCGGAACTTTCCGTCTGGATTGTCAGCTTCTAGTATTTGATATTCGGTCGTTAAAGTGCTTCCTGATTCAATTGCTAGGTATTTTCTGGATTTGGATTTGGCAATTTCTACATTATAGGTTTCGTCTTTTTCGAAATAGATTAAAATGTCATCGGTTTGATTGGTACCTAATTTATGTTTGAAAATTTTGTCCGAACGCAAGGTAACTTCGTCCTGACTAGAATAAAAAATAGTCTGATTGTCATTTGCCCAAACGGCACTTCCAGACACTTTTTCGATTTTATCAGAAAGAATTTCGCCTGTTTCGAGGTCTTTAACTTGGATGTCATAAATTCGTCGCCCAACAACATCAATACTAAAAACGGCTAATTTATTATCAGGACTTATGCTTAAACCACCCAATTGAAAATACGCATGTCCTTTTGCCATAGTGTTGCAATCAAACATGATTTCTTCTTTTGCCAAAAGGCTTTCTTTTTTTCGGGAATAAATAGGGTAATTTTTGCCAGTTTCAAAACGGGTGATGTAGTAATAACCGTTGTATAAATAAGGTACAGATTCATCGTCTTCCTTAATTCGGCTCTTCATTTCCTCAAACAATTCTTTTTGAAAAGCCTTGGTATGAGCAGTCATTTCATTGTAATAGTCATTTTCTTTGTTCAAGTAATCAATGACTTCTGGGTTTTCTCTATCGTTTAGCCAAAAATAGTTGTCAATTCTTTCGTCGCCGAATTTCTCTAATGTTTTAGGAATTATTTTAGCGACTGGTGGTTGTGTAATTTTTGACATATTTTGAACTTTCAATTTTGTGTATAGCTTGCAAAAATAAGATAAAGAGCATTTAGAATGCTTCAATATTTCGTTAAATTTTAGCAAATATCCCTTTTCAAATTGTATTTTTGTAACACAAATTTTTAAAAAAGATCAAAATGGATTTAATGGGAATGATGGGCAAATTGAAAGAAACCCAACGCAAAATGGAAGAAACAAAACTACGCATGGATTCCGTTTTAATTGACGAACAAAGCAACGACGGAGCCTTAAAAGTTACATTTACTGCCAATGGAAAGCTAAAATCACTTTCAATTGATGATTCTTTATTGGAAGACAAAGAACAACTGGAGGATTATTTAATTGTGACTTTAAATAAAGCTATCGAAAAAGCAGCAAAAGTACATCAGGCTGAATTAGATGCTGTTGCCAAAGTAGATATGCCAATGATTCCAGGAATGGATGAAATGTTTAAATAAAACAAAAGAGTAATTAGCTTTTTAGCGATTAGTATCAAAGCCAATCGCTTAAAGCTAATGGTTATACCTTATACAAAATGAGAAATCCAATAAATTGGCACAAAAAACACGCTGAAGAATCAGGATTCGGAGGACGTTTAGCCGATGCTGTAGCTAAAGGTATGGGATCATGGCGATTTATTATTTTGCAAACCATATTTGTTGCGCTGTGGATGGGTCTAAATGTTGTAGGTTACATGTATCATTGGGATGCTTATCCGTTTATTTTATTAAATCTTGTTTTTTCGACACAAGCTGCTTATGCTGCGCCAATTATTATGATGTCTCAAAACAGACAAAGTGAAAGAGATCGATTGCAAGCTCAAGCTGATTATCAAACCAACATTGAAGCCAAGCAGGAAATTGAAGCTTTGACCCTAATGTTAAGCAAACTGGATACAGAGAAATTAGATAAAATTATTGCTATGTTAGAGGAAATGAAGAAATAGTTAGGGGTTGGTTTTTAAATTAATAAAAATCATAACTTTACATAAAAGAAAAATTATGAGTTACACCAATAAAAATATTGTAGAAAATTATTCAATGTTGTTTGAAGGACTTAATTCATTAACAAAAATTGAATTAATTGAAAGTTTAACAAAATCTCTAAAAAGGGAAAAAACGTTAAAAAAAGATGATTTTTTCAAATCTTTTGGAGCTTTTGGATCTGAAAAATCAGCTGAAGAAATCGTTGAAGAAATTAAATCTAGTAGAAAGTTTATAAAGAAAGAAATTAAATTCTAATGCAATATTTATTAGATACCAATATTTGTGTTTTCTTTTTACGAGGAAAATTAAATCTGGACGATATTATAAAGCAAAAAGGTAAAGAAAATTGTTTTATTTCAGAAATAACAGTTTTTGAACTTCGTTTTGGTGCAGAAAACAGTGAGAATCCAACGAAGTCTAATCAAGCTGTTGATTTGTTTTTGAGTGGGATATCAATCATTCCTATATATAGTTCTATTAAAAAATATGCCACAGAAAAGATTCGTTTAAGAAAATTGGGTAAACCAATTAATGATGAATTTGACCTATTAATTGGAGTAACAGCTATTAAAAATAAGTTGATATTAGTTACTGATAATCAAAAAGATTTTGAAAATTTAGAAGGAATTAAAATGGAGAATTGGTTTCGAAAATAAACTTCATTTTACAACTTCTCCAAAGTTTCCAAAACATAACTATGCATCACTTCGCGATAATCCAAATGGGTAACAATTCGTAATTTTCCATGTCCCATGGAGCTAATTGCGATTCCTTTTTCTTTTAATTTTTCGATTACAGCCGCTTCGCTAACTTGCGGATGAAGTGAGAAAATCAAAATATTGGTTTCTATTGGTTCTACTTTAGCCACCCAATTTAATTTTTCTAAAACCGCACCTATTTCTTTGGCACGCCTGTGATCGTCAACCAATCTTCCGATGTTATTGCTAATGCCATACATTCCGGCCGCTGCCAAATAGCCAACTTGACGCATTCCACCACCCAATATTTTTCGAACTCGCAAGGCTTTGTGAATTGTTTTTTTGTCGGATAATAAAAGAGAGCCTATTGGTGCGCCTAATCCTTTGGACAAACAAACAGAAATGGTGTCAAATACTTTTCCGTAGTCTGCTGGATTATCATTCGTAACTACCAAAGCATTCCAAATTCTGGCACCATCCAAGTGAAATTTTAAATTATTGGCATCACAAACTTGCCTGATTTTCTTGAATTCTTCAAAATCATAACAAGCACCTCCGCCTTTATTGGTAGTATTTTCTACACAAACCAAACTCGTAAGCGGACTGTGATAAAATTCAGGATTATTAATAGCATTGGCAACTTGATCGGCAGTAATCATACCACGATTTCCATCTAACAAACAGCAAGAAACGCCACTGTTAAAGGAAACGCCACCGCCTTCATAATTAAAAACGTGCGACCATTTATCAGCAATTAATTGTTCGCCAGGTTGGGTATGTACTTTTATAGCGACTTGATTTGCCATGGTTCCCGATGGAAAAAAAAGCCCTGCTTCCATGCCAAACATTTCGGCTACTTTAGTTTCCAGTTCAATAACCGTTGGGTCTTGCTTATAGACATCGTCACCTACTTCGGCTTGAAACATAAAGCGTAACATTTCTTGAGTGGGTTTGGTAACCGTATCGCTGACTAAATTTATTCGCATTTCATTTTATATAAGTACAGACAAGCGAAACTTGTCCCTTTGTAAAAAATTCCTATTTTTGTGGCACAAAAATAAATATAATTTATGACAACTACCGAACAAATAAAAGGTATTGTGGAGCGCCTTGGTGCGTTGAGGAGGTATCTTTGACGTTGATGCCAAGCAAATAGAAATTACCAACGAAGAAGAAAAAACTTTGGCTCCAGACTTTTGGAACAACGCCAAGGAAGCCGAGCTTTATATCAAAAATCTTCGTTCCAAGAAAAAATGGATTGAAGATTACAACAAAGCAGTCGAACTGGCTGACGAGTTGCAATTGGCGTATGAATTCTACAAAGAAGGCGAACTTTCGGCAGAAGAATTAGACGAGCAATACAACACGACTCAAAACCATATTGAGTCCATCGAATTTAAGAATATGCTTTCGGATGAAGGCGATAGTTTGAGTGCCGTTTTGCAAATTACGGCTGGTGCTGGCGGAACAGAAAGTTGTGATTGGGCTTCGATGATGATGCGAATGTACATGATGTGGGCCGAAAAATCGGGATACAAATTGCGAGAGCTGAATTATCAAGAAGGCGATGCGGCTGGTATTAAAACCGTAACATTAGAAATTGAAGGGGATTTTGCTTTTGGTTACCTCAAAGGCGAAAATGGCGTACATCGATTGGTTCGTATTTCTCCTTTTGATAGTAATGCCAAACGACATACTTCTTTTGCTTCGGTTTACGTCTATCCGTTAGTGGATGATACGATTGAAATTGAAATCAATCCTGCCGATATTGAAATTATTACTTCTCGTTCGAGTGGTGCTGGTGGTCAGAATGTGAACAAGGTAGAAACCAAAGTTCAGTTGACTCACAAACCATCAGGAATTCAGATTCAATGCTCTGAAACCCGTTCGCAACACGACAACAGAAACCGAGCCATGCAAATGTTGAAATCGCAATTGTATGAAATTGAATTGAAAAAGCAACAAGCACAACGCTCGGATATTGAAGCTGGAAAAATGAAAATCGAATGGGGTTCGCAAATTCGAAATTATGTGATGCAACCCTATAAATTGGTCAAAGACGTTCGCACCGGTTATGAAACCAGTAATGTGGACGGCGTGATGAATGGCGATATTGACGAATTTTTGAAAGCTTTCCTAATGATGATGGGGCAGAGGGAGGAGGAATAGTAATCAGTGTTCAGTAGCAATATTTAAAATAGTAAACCCGACAAGTTTTAAAATTTGTTGGGTTTTTTATAACCACTCAATCAAGGAAATTCCAACGCCAACATTGGTTTGAAGATGGTTATAATCAATCAATGATTCTCCGTAACCGTGAGAAACTTGCAAGTAAGCTTTTAAGTTATTTTTGATAGGATAAGACCAAGAAAATTCTGCAATACCTCTTGGATTGGAATTAAAATTCATATTGTAGCCTCCAATAAAAGAAAAAACATTTCCGTTTTTGGCATAAATAATATTCAAATCGGCTCTTCCTGTATAATCCGAAATATCTGGATTGTCTTTGTCATTATCCGACATTCCGTACCAAGATCTTACATAAATATTCCAATTTTTGCGTTCAAAACCTGCATGAACAATAAATCGATTCAAGCTTCTCGAAAAGGGTTCGCTTTTTCCATTGGATAAATGATTAAAGGCAATTCCAACCATTCGGGTATTGAAACCCAAAATTTTGAACTTTACAGGAAAATTTAAAATAACTTCAGGTTCGTAATTAATTTCTCTGAATGGTCTAGAAAGTTCGGCGTTATATACTTGCCAAAATGATTTTTGAGTATAAGCAATCCATAAATCAGCCTTACCCCATAAAAAACTTTGCAATACTTTAGTTTTAAAACTCAACTGAAATTTCAGTTCTATATTGTCATAATTAATGCCTTCCGGAACAATATATTCAGGGCTATCATTTTCAGAATGAGGTTGATCATTTGGATTGCTAGAATATTTTCCCGCTATAATATAAATCGGTTTGTAAGGGGTTAATAGAAACGTTCCTCTTATAGCAGTGGTGTCCAGTTCCCAACGTTCGGTCATGGTTCGAATTTGGGTTTTGCTATTCAATGCTTGAATTTGGGCATCGGCTACAACTGAAGTTAATAATAGCAAAAAAAAAGTGAATTTTATAGATAATCTCATAAGGCAACAAGTTGATATTCAGTAGCAAATGTACTTGTATGAAAACGCATTCGATTATATATTTGTAAGTATTATTTATATAATTTCTACTTATTGTATGTTCTTAAAAATTATGAATTAGGTTTTCCAATACAAATTCGCTTTATTTGATAATTAATACTCAATAAAAATTTAATTCATTACTCTAAATGACCTATACCATACAAGAAATCAACGAAGTTTTAAAAGGCACAATTGTTGGCGATACTTCTGTAAAAATTACCGCTCCCGAACAATTAGGATTAGCCACTGCTTCTGAAATTTCTTTTATTGGAAACAGAAAATATGAAAAACTTTGGGAGAATTCCAAAGCTTCTGTGGCAGTTGTCAATGAAGATATTTCGATAGAACCAGGCGAAGGAAGGGCTTTTATAAAAGTAAAAAATGCCGATTTGGCGATGTCCCAAATTTTAGAGCTTTTTGCTCCGCCAACACCCATATTTCATACAGATATTCATCCAACAGCGGTTGTAGATCCAACAGCGATTATCGGAAACGGAACCCGAATTGGTGCCGGAAGTTACATTGGTCCAAAAGTAGAACTTGGCGAAAACGTAACTATTTATCCTAATGTCACTATTCTTGACGAATGTACCATTGGAAAAAACACCATCATTTGGTCAGGAGCAGTAATTCGCGAGCGTTGCCATTTAGGAAGTCATTGTATTATTCATCCCAATGCTACCATTGGTGCCGATGGTTTTGGATTTCGCCCTTGTCCTGAAAGAGGCTTGGTCAAAGTACCTCAAATAGGAAACGTAATTCTAGGAAATGGTGTCGAAATTGGAGCCAATGCTTGTGTAGATAGAGGAAAATTTAGTTCTACCGTTTTAGGTGATGGCTGTAAGATTGATAATCTAGTTCAAATTGGTCACAATAGTAAACTAGGTAAATGTTGCATCATGGCAGGAAATTCTGGATTAGCAGGTTCTGTAACTTTAGGAAATGGTGTTATCATTGGCGGAAGCGCCTCTATAAAAGACCACACCACTATTGGCGACGGTGCAATTGTTGGTGCAGGTTCTGGTGTTGTTAGCGACATTCCGGCTGGTAAAACAATGTTAGGTTATCCAGCGGTTGAAGCCCGTGATGCTCTAAAGCAATGGGCTATTTTAAAACGATTGGTCAACGAATCGAAGAAATAAAATTAGTTACAATAAAATTAACCGCAGATTCGCAGATTTTAAAATTATTTTTAATCTGCGAATCTGTGGTTAAATATTTTTAGTTATTTGTGGTTAAAATTTAATGCGAATGTCTAGATTAATCTAAAATTTCTTTCAATGATTTTTCGTAATTTAGCCATCGTTATTTTTAGACCAACACAATTTCATTATGGACTTGAACTTCAATAAAAACGAAGACCACAATAAACTACTTCTTGCTGACTTGCGTCAAAAATTTTCCAAAGTCAAACTAGGTGGAGGCGAAAAACGCATCCAAAAATTACATTCAGAAGGCAAAATGACAGCGCGAGAACGCGTTGATTATTTGCTGGATGCCAAAGCAAAAAGTATTGAAATTGGAGCTTTTGTTGGCGAAGGAATGTATGCTGAACACGGTGGCTGTCCATCGGGTGGTGTGATTGTAAAAATAGGATATATCAAAGGAAAACAATGTATAGTTGTTGCCAATGATGCTACTGTAAAAGCGGGAGCTTGGTTTCCAATTACTGCAAAAAAGAATTTGCGAGCGCAAGAAATTGCAATGGAAAACAGATTGCCTATCATTTATTTGGTGGATTCTGCAGGTGTTTATTTGCCTTTACAAGATGAAATTTTTCCTGATAAAGAACACTTTGGACGCATCTTCAGAAACAATGCTTTGATGAGTGGTATGGGAATTACCCAAATTTCGGCCGTTATGGGAAGCTGTGTTGCTGGTGGTGCTTATCTTCCTATCATGAGTGACGAGGCTATGATTGTCGATAAAACAGGAAGTATTTTTTTGGCAGGAAGTTATTTGGTCAAAGCCGCAATTGGAGAAAGTATTGACAACGAAACCCTTGGAGGAGCAACAACACATTGCGAAATTTCAGGAGTGACGGATTATAAAGCCAAAGATGACAAAGACGCTTTAGACAAAATAAAAAATATCGTTGACAAAATTGGTGATTATAACAAAGCAGGATTTAGCCGAATCAAATCAGAGAAACCCGCTTTAGAAGAAAAAGATATTTACGGCATTTTGCCAAAAGCTCGAAATGAGCAATACGATATGATGGAAATCATTCATCGCTTGGTGGATAATTCCGAGTTCGAAGCCTACAAAGATGGTTACGGACAAACCATAATTACAGGTTATGCCAGAATTGACGGATGGGCAGTAGGAATCATTGCCAATCAAAGAAAGGTTGTCAAAACCAAAAAAGGCGAAATGCAATTTGGCGGCGTAATTTACTCCGATTCTGCGGACAAAGCCACTCGTTTTATTGCCAATTGCAATCAAAAGAAAATTCCATTAGTTTTCCTTCAGGACGTTACCGGTTTTATGGTGGGTTCTAAATCAGAACACGGCGGAATCATAAAAGATGGAGCCAAAATGGTGAATGCAGTTTCCAATTCGGTTGTGCCTAAATTCACTATCATTATTGGAAATTCGTATGGAGCAGGAAATTATGCGATGTGCGGAAAGGCTTATGACCCTAGATTAATAGCTGCTTGGCCAAGTGCAGAATTAGCCGTTATGGGCGGAACGCAAGCCGCCAAAGTATTAGCTCAAATTGAAGCCTCTTCGCTTAAAGCCAAAGGAGAAATCGTGGATGAAGCAAGGGAAAAAGAATTGTTCGATAAAATCAAAGCTCGATACGACGAACAAGTTTCTCCTTATTATTCGGCTTCCCGACTCTGGACGGATGCGATTATTGATCCTTTGGATACTCGAACTTGGATTTCGATGGGAATTGAAGCAGCCAATCATGCGCCAATTGAAAAGAAATTTAACTTGGGAGTCATTCAAGTTTAGATAGAATTTTATACTTTTCTTATAGCTTATTGCGTTAATAATTAGTAATTTAGTGTGTAATTTTAAAACTAAAGTATTATGAACAGCGTAAAAAGTTTGAATAAATGGGCCAATGCGCACACTTATTTACCCGTAGATTTGGTTCGAATAACACTGGGTGTTTTCTTGTTCTTTAAAGGCGTTTATTTTATCACTAACATTCAGTATTTACAAGATTTAATATCTCCGATAGACCAGTTTGGTGGTGGAATGATGCTTTTGCATTATATTGCTCCAGCTCATATTATGGGAGGAATAATGATTGCTTTTGGATTGCTGACTAGATGGGCAATTATGGCACAATTACCTATATTGATGGGAGCTGTTATTATCAATTTTATGGGGCAAATGCACTCTCAAAATTTATTGTTTTCCTTGTTGACTTTTGTAGTTTGTATTGCCTTTTTAATTTATGGAAGCGGTAAGAATTCGGCAGATTATTATTTTAAAATGCAAGAATAAAAGGTAAATAAAAAGGGAGATTTTTTTTGAAATTCTCCCTTTTTTCTTTTAAAAAATTAAAGTTTTTAGTGACCAACAGACTCTAAACTTTCTCTTCTCATAATTTTACCAGTAGCAGTTTCTCTAAATTTTGGAATAAAAATTACCTCTTTTGGTTTTTCGAATTTATCCAAAACATCAAAAACAGTTTCTTCTATTGCTAGAGTTTCTCCTTCTACATAAAGGACTACTTTTTCTCCAAGAGTTTCATCAGATTGTCCAGCAACAAAATAACGTCTTGGAATCAAGGTCGAAAGTTTGTCTTCTATTTTTTCGGGCATTAATTTAACTCCACCGCTATTGATGATATTGTCGTACCTACCTTTCCAGCTGAATTGTTTGTCAGAAACTAAATCAACAACATCGTTGGTTATAATTTCGTCCTTGCTTATTTTACTTGCTTTGATAACGAGACATTTTCTTTCGTCGGTAAAAATCTTTACGTTTGGCAAAACAGTAAAAGCTTTTTCTCCTATTTTTTTGGCGGCAATATGTGTAATGGTTTCCGTCATACCGTATGTTTCGTAGATTTTCATTGGCAATTTTACCAATTCTTTTTCTAAAGCTTTATGCACTTTTACACCACCAATAATTAATTTTTTAATTTTCTTGGCTTTCAGTTTATCCAAAGAATTTTTGGCTTGCAAAGGAACCATAGCACAGAAATCAAATTCTTCGTCAATGTTTTTTAACGGATCAGAACTAGGTTCTACAAATTTCATATCCAACCCTAAAATGAAAGAACGAACAAACATCATTTTTCCGGCTACATAATTCGTTGGCAAGCAGTGTAACATAGTATCACCTGGTTTCAAATCGAAAAAATCTCCTGTTGCTAGAGCAGAATCCAACATGGCTTGTTTTTCTATTTTAATCACCTTTGGAGTTCCTGTAGTTCCTGATGTACTCAATTCGATATAGGATTTATCGTCAAACCAATCCAATAAAAAGTGTCCAACGTGTTGCTCAAAAGGTTCTCCTTCTTTGATAAAAGAATAAGCAACATAATACATTTCTTCAAGATTGATGTGGTAACCGTTCAATTTGAAACGGTTGTGTATGTTTTTGTATGTAATTTTAGTTGCAATCATTTTGTAATTATTTAAAAATTATTGTTGTGTTTAAGGTTGTATTTTTCCAGTAAGTTTATTTTTCCAGTGTTGCCATTGGTACTTTTTAGCAAATATAAATAAGATAATCGGATAGACGATTGCAATTGAAATAATCATTTCATGCAACATATCAACAGGGTTTTCAACGCCTGAATATTTGAAAATCGCATCGGTTTGGATTGCTGAAAAATCGGTGGTAATGAGCAAAGCCGCCATTAAATTATTACCTAAATGAAAGCCCAAAGCCAGTTCCAAACTTTCGTCCATTAAAGTCATTATGCCTAATAATAATCCTGTTCCAATATAAAAAAACATGACTCCAAAACCCATTTCAGCCACTTCGGGATTAGCACTATGAAATAATCCAAAAACAACCGAAGTAATTAGCAATGGAATCCATCTATTTTTGGCAATTATTCCAATTTGTTGCATCAAATAGCCTCGGAATAAATACTCTTCGAATCCAATTTGAAATGGAAATAATAGGATGCTAATGCAAAATAAGGTCAGGAATTTTATGGGATGGAAATTCCATTCAATGTTGGAATTATCATATAAATAGGAAACAAAAAAAGTTGCAATAGTGAAGAAAATAATCAATCCAAAAGAAAACAAAAATCTTTTGTAATCTACTTTTTCTCTGGAAGTGGTTAGCGACAAAACGCTTCGGTTATGTAAATTTCGAACCAACAAAAACAACAGTAGTAGCAGAAAAATAAACGGAGAAAGATTAATCAAAAGCGACTGGTAGCTAGGCATATCTTTCATCGATTGATACAATTTGTCTGTCTCTTCTTTTGACATTAAATAAATAGCAATGAAGTTGCTAATAAATATTCCGGTAGTCAATACTATGGTAATCAAGACACGCCACCAAGTATTGTTGCCTTTGTATGCTTGGGATATAAACATTTTACGGGTTTTGATTTTCTTTAATTTGTAAGACCTAAATTTAGTGTAATTTTCTGTTTTTATGCCTTACTTTACAAAAAATTAAATCCTTTTTTACAATGATTCAAGTATATCATAATTCCCGCTGTGGAAAATCGAGAGAATGTCTGATTTCTTTAGAAAAATCAGGTCAAGAATACGAAATTATCAAATATTTGGATGATGTTCCCACTTTTGATGAAATGAAAGTAATTATCCAGAAATTACAAATAAAACCCATTGAATTAGTGCGTGTGAAAGAGAAAATTTGGATCGAAAAATTCAAAAATTTAACAATGACCGATGATGAAATAATTCAAGCTATGGTTGCTAATCCAATTCTTGTCGAAAGACCTATCGTTATTAACGGAAACAAAGCCGTTGTTGCAAGACCTTTAGAGAAAATGAATTCAATTCTTTAACAAATCTTTATGATTTAAGGCTTAAACTAAAATCTGTTTTTGGAGTCTAATACCAAAAAAATATCCTTTTATATTTATGAAAAAATTAAAATCCGTCCTGATTGGTCTTTTGTTTATTAGTTCTATTTTGAGTTTTGCACAAGGAAAATTGCAAACAGCTAAAATAAAAGTTTCAGGAAAAGTTATCGAAAAAGTAAGCAAACAAACGCTTGAATATGCTACTATTACAATTACACAACCTAATTTGCCAAAAACAATTTCTGGAGGAGTAACCAATCCAAAAGGGGAGTTTGTTATTGAGGTAGCTCCGGGAGTTTATGATATTAGAATAGAATTTATTTCATTTAAGCCAATTATTTTTAAAGAACGAAATCTTACTACCAATACTAATTTAGGGCAAATCGCTTTAGAGGAAGATGCTACACAATTGAATGAAGTTATGGTTAGAGCAGAAAGTACTACAGTTTCTGTTAAGTTAGATAAAAAGATTTATAGTGTTGGTAACGATTTGATGGTAAAAGGAGGAACAGTGAGTGATGTGTTGGATAACATTCCATCCGTTTCGGTAGATGCTGAAGGAGCTGTTAGTTTGAGAGGAAACGAAAGTGTTACTATCCTTATCGACGGAAAACCATCGAATGCTATTAATATCAACGAAGCACTCCGATTAATTCCTGCCGATGCAATTGATAAAGTAGAAGTAATTACTAATCCATCAGCTAGATATGACGCAGAAGGTGGTGCTGGAATTTTGAATATTGTACTGAAAAAAGGAAAGAATCAGGGGTTTAATGGAACTTTTATTGCTGCGTCAGGTTATCCTGAAACAAATAGTATTAGTGGAACTTTAAATTATAAAACCAAGAACTTCAATTTATTCACCAATCAAGGATACTCTTATAGAAACAATCCTGGTAATGCTCGAATTGAATCGGAGTATTTAACACCAAATGTAGGTTCTCCTGATTTTATATTAGAAACAAGAGATAATGAGCGAATCAATAAAGGTTATAATGGGAATTTAGGACTTGAATTGTATTTAAACGAATCTACATCTTGGACCAATACAATCAACTACAGAGATTCTAAAAAAAATGATAATAACGATGTAAATTATAACAATCAATTCTATGCTGATACTCCTAGTAATTACAATAGAACCCGTTTGAATCAAGGAAATTCCAATGAAGATGGAGTAGAATTCAGATCTAGTTTGCAAAAAAAGTTCAAAAAAGATGGACATAAATTAGATGTTGACGTTCAAATTTCTACTAATGATGAAAATGAATATAATTCTATTTTGGACAGTGATAGTGGTAATGATGTGACTCAAAATATTCAAAAACAAGACAGACAATTGTATCAATTGGATTATGTTTTGCCAATAGGTGAAGGAGGACAGTTCGAAGCAGGTTATAGAGGTAGTTTTACCAATCAGTTGACAGACGTAACCGTTTTTAATAATGGTGTTTTGAATACCAATTTTACCAATGAGTTAGAATATATCGAAAACGTAAATGCTTTTTATACTCAATATGGTTTCAAGAAAAATAAATTTTCTTATTTGTTTGGCTTGCGTTGGGAAGATTCTAATATTGAAGTCAATCAGTTTACTCAAAACAATTTTAACAACAAAAAGTACAACAACTTCTTTCCGAGTGCTTTTGTAACTTACGAATTGTCTGAAGACAGTAATTTGTCACTAAATTATAGCCGAAGAATTACACGTCCAAGAGGAAGAATGATTAATCCGTTTAGCAATTATTCAAGTAATATCAATATTTTTCAGGGAAATCCAGATTTAGATCCCGCGATGACTGATGCTGTAGATTTTGGATACCTAAAAAAATGGGGTAAATTTATTTTGAGTACTTCGATTTATACTAACAAATCAACAGATGTTTTTCAATTCGCTAGAATCAACTCGGGTGATGAGGTAAATGGAATTCCAGTAATTATTTCAACTCCAATCAATTTAGCTACCGAATACAGAACAGGATTTGAATTTAATCTTAATTATTCTCCTTATAAATGGTGGAAATTGAACTCTAATTTTAATTTATTCAATGTTATTACAGAAGGAGATTATACATACACTGATTTTAATAATCAAGAAGTGACTCAAAGTTTTGATAATAATGCTACAACTTGGTCGGCTAAATTAAATTCGAAAATCACTTTGCCTTATGCAATTGATTGGCAAACGAATATGAATTACAATGGTGATCAAAAAACAGCTCAAGGAAAAATGATTGGAATTTTCTCTATGAATCTCGGATTTAGTAAAGATGTGATGAAAGAAAAGGGAACTATTGCATTGGGCGTGAGCGATGTGTTCAACTCTAGAAAAATGAAATCGGAGACTTTTTTACAAACTCCTCAAGAAGTTAGAACCTACAGTGAAATGCAATTCAGACAAAGACAATTCACCCTTTCGTTTACGTATAGATTCAACAAACCGAAAAACGAAAAAGAAAGACAACCTAAACGAGAGATGGAAAACGGTGGAGGTGATGAGTTTCAAGGGTAATTACTCATCCTAATAAAACAAACAAAAAGGGCTGAATTCAGCCCTTTTTAGTATGAAATATTTCTAGCGTTGGTGTCTCGCTACTTCGCCGTGATGGCTTAAATCTAATCCTAATTCTTGTTCAATTTCAGATACACGAACAGGAATAAATTTATTGATAATTTTGAATAATAAAACGGTAAAAATAAAAGCATAACTAGTTGCAAATAATATAGCTACACATTCTTTGAACAATAACATGCCATCACCGCCGTAAAATAATCCGTTTGGAATGGCAGAATTAATAGTGCTATTAGCAAAGAAACCCAAACAAATAGTCCCGATTATTCCTCCCATACCGTGAACTCCCCATACATCCAACGCATCGTCCCAACCTTTCTTTTCTTTGAATTTTACCGCTGCAAAACAACCAAAAGCGGCAATAATTCCAATAAGTGCTGCTGAATAAATATCGACAAATCCAGCTGCTGGAGTAATAGTAGCCAAACCTGCAACGGCTCCAGTCATTAACCCAATAAAAGTGGGTTTCTTTTTGCCTGTGTTCCATTCGATGAGTAACCAAGTGACCGCCGCAAAAGAAGCCGCCGTATCTGTATTCAAAAAGGAAGAAATGGTAATTGAGTTTACTGCCAATTCACTTCCTGCATTAAATCCGTACCATCCAAACCAAAGCAAAGCAGTTCCAATAGCAACAAGCGGAATGTTATTAGGCTCATGTGTCGTTTGTCGGCGACCCACAAAATAAACTGATGCCAATGCTGCAAATCCAGCCGTTGCATGTACTGTGATTCCTCCTGCAAAATCAAAAACACCCCATTCAGCTAATAATCCGCCACCCCAAATCATGTGAACAAAAGGATAGTAAACAAATATTTGCCAAAAAATCAGGAAAACAACATAAGATTTAAAAGAAACACGATTGATAAAAGCTCCAGTAATCAATGCCGGAGTAATAATAGCAAACATCATTTGATACGCAATAAATACATATTCAGGAAAGGGTTTATCAGTCGAATATAATGTCGAGGGCGTAATGCCGTGATAAAATGCTTTGTCTAAATTTCCGATGATTCCAAAAAAGTCAGAACCCGAATCGATGTTCCCGCTAAAGCAAAGTGAATAGCCAAAAGCAAACCAAAGCACCGTACTTATTCCCATAGAAACAAAACTTTGCATCATAATACTCAAAATATTCTTGCTACATCCTAATCCACCATAAAAGAAAGCAAGACCAGGTGTCATCAGCATCACTAAACTAGTAGCCAAAATCATAAAAGTGGTTAATCCTACATCTAACATATTGTTATATATTTTAAAATTTTTCGCAAAAATAAACAAACGGCTTAATATCTATTTCACAAATTTTATATTTTTTTCAACATTTAATCACAAAATGATGGTATTGAGCCTTATTTATTACTATTTGAAATGAGAACCCCTTAAAAAAAGGGAGTATGTGTCATATAAATAGTTTAATTTTATTGATTTTAATTAATATAGTAAAATGTATTAATAATTTAGATGTAATATTATTTGATTCTTGTTTTTATACCTTTGTGGTTATTAAATTGTGTAAAAATGAATATCAAACTCATTGCCATAGGCAAAACCGACAATAAAAATCTGCAAGCACTAATTGATGAATATCAAAAACGCTTATCATTTTACATCAAGTTTGATTTAGAGATAATTCCTGATATTAAAAACGTAAAAAATTTATCAGAAAGTCAGCAAAAAGAAAAAGAAGGCGAATTGATTTTGGCAAAAATAACACCAACAGATCAACTCATTTTATTAGACGAAAATGGGAAAAATTTCTCGAGTGTAGGATTTTCGGATGAATTACAAAAGAAAATGAATTCGGGCGTAAAGACTTTGGTTTTCGTCATCGGTGGTCCGTATGGATTTTCGGAAACGGTTTATGCCAAAGCACAAGGTAAAATATCACTGTCGCTAATGACTTTTTCCCATCAAATGGTGCGTTTGTTTTTTATCGAACAATTGTATCGTGGATTTACTATTTTGAAGAATGAACCCTATCATCATCAGTAAAAAAATGTGTTCATTTTTTTTTTTTTTTGAATAAAAACCGCAGATTCACAAATAATAAATTGGTAAATCTGCGGTTTATTTTATTTAAGTAGTAATCAAGTTTTATCCCAAAAACGCTTTCAATTCCTCGTAAGTCTTAATTTTTGTACTTACTTTTTCTTTGTTCAGTACGCTTTCAATTTGTGTTGGAATAGGCAATTGGATATTTAAAGCTGGTTCAACGACATCTAAAAATTTGATAGGATGTGCTGTCTCCAGGAAAATTCCAATCGCATTCGGATGGTTTTTCAATTCGTTTTTCAAACCTAAATAACCTACAGCTCCGTGAGGTTCTGCGATGTAGCCATCGGTTTTGTAGATGGATTGCATCGCTTCCAAAGTTTCTTCGTCAGTATAAGCAAATGAAGAAAAGTCTTTTTTGAATTGCTCCAAATCGTTGTTATACAATTCCTGAATACGGATAAAGTTACTTGGATTTCCAACGTCCATTGCATTCGAAATTGTCGCTTTAGACGGTTTTGGATCGTAATTTCCTTCTACTAAAAATCTTGGTACAGTATCATTTACATTGGTCGAAGCTACGAAATGCTCAATTGGTAAGCCTAATTTTTTCGCCATAATTCCGGCACAGATATTTCCGAAATTTCCGCTTGGGCAAGAAAATACCAAAGGTTTGTTTTGTGATTTTAATTGTTTGTACGAAAAGAAAAAGTAAAACATTTGTGGCAACCAACGAGCAATGTTAATCGAGTTAGCCGAAGTTAAGTTGTGGTGCGCCAAACTTTCGTCCAAAAAAGCTTTTTTAACCATATCCTGACAATCGTCAAAAACACCGTCTATTTCCAATGCTTTGATGTTTTGTCCCAAAGTGGTCAATTGTCTTTCCTGAATGTCGCTCACTTTTCCGGAAGGATATAAAATAACGACTTCCACACCTTGAACACCCAAGAAACCACTCGCCACAGCTCCTCCGGTATCTCCGGAAGTAGCTACAAGAACCGTGTTTTTGTTGTCTTTTTTGTCTTTGTTGAAATAACCCAGACAACGTGACATAAAACGTGCTCCCACGTCTTTGAATGCCATGGTTGGCCCGTGATACAATTCCAGGGCATAAATGTCTTTTTCCACTTTTTCCGTTGGAAATTCAAAACACAAGGTTTCGGCTATGATTTGTTTTAGGGTTTCGGTTGGAATTTCGTCGCCCACAAATTGCTGAATGGCTTCGAAAGCAATTTCTGCATTGCTTAAATTTTCTATATTTTCGAAAAATGATGGAGACAATGGAGTAATTGATTCTGGAAAATACAATCCTTTATCGGTGGCCAATCCTTGTATTACTGCTTCTTCGAAAGAAACTTTTGGGGCATTATGGTTTAAACTGTAATATTTCATTTTTTATTTTAAGATATTTAATATACGATTTTTGCAATTCTAACTTCGTATATCGTATTTCTAACTTCTAATTTATTTTTATTCTTGTATTTTATTTTTTAAATCCATTCTGGAATGTAAAAACCGAATGATTTCTATTTCATCTTCATTTACAATACTATAAAAAATGATGTGTTGTCCTGATTTGAAGCCTTGAATTTCGTTGTTTATTTCTGTGTAACTTCTTCCTAAAAATTGGTTTTCAGCTAATTTTTGACAATTCGCTAATAATTCATAATAATATTTGTCGGCTTGTTCTTCTGACCAAATTTCGAAAGTGTAATCCCAAATTTTAGACAAATCTTCAACCGCTTTGTTGGTAAGACGATATTTAGGCATCTCTTTTTTTAGCTTTTAAAAATTCCAAATGTTGTTTTGCGTTGAAACTTTCTGCAATTCCGCTTTCTATGCCTTCGTTAATGGCTTTTTTGAGTGCCATTATTTTGTTTTCTTCTTCTTCCAACATTCTCAAACCAGCGCGAATCACTTCACTAGCATTTTTAAATCTGCCTTCTGAAATTTTGCCTTCAACAAAATTCTCGAAGTAGTCGCCTAAAGAAACTGATGTATTACGTCCCATATTTTTATATTTTCGTAAAGTTACCAAAATTTGGTAACTTTACGAAAAATATTTTTTAATAAAAAAACAGAGTTTTATTAAGGTGTTTTTTATTGTATTTCTAAATCAGTTTTTTTTATCCACAATGAATTTTTAATTGGATTGTGATTTTCAACTTCAAATTCGTCTAAATTTTTGTCAAATAATACTAAAACTCTTCCGTTATCATTTTCTTTTTTATCAATTACTTTTCCTTTTTCGCCAATCAATTTCCAGTAATTTTCATTCTCTCTAATTCTTTTTTTTGGTTTCAATATTCCTAAAAATGATTTTAGTTTTATCGGAGTATTTTTCTCTATTTCCATTTTTAAAATAGCTTGTAAATTATATCACACTCACCCCATCCGGATTCACTTTCGAAACGTGAATTTCATAAGGCAAATTGATTTCATCATATACGGCACTCATCGCTTTGGCAATTTTATCAGCAGTTTCTTTTCCTCTGCTTAATGCAAAAATAGAAGGACCTGAACCTGAAATACCCGAACCCAATGCTCCATTTTCATAAGCGGTTTTTTTGATTAAATCAAAACCCGGTATCAACATACTGCGAACCGGTTCGATGATTTCATCGTGTAAAGAACGACCAATTAATTCGTAATCGTTCGTGTATAATCCGGCTACTAATCCGCCCACATTTCCCCATTGGGTAATGGCGCTTTTTAGAGAAACCGTTTGTTTCAATACCGAACGGGCATCCGAAGTTTTTAACTCAATTTGAGGATGAACCACAGTGGCATACAATTCCGAAGGGCTGTCAATTTTGATAATATCCAAAGGATTTGAACTTCTTACTAAAGTAAATCCACCCAAAAGACAAGGAGCAACGTTGTCAGCGTGGGCATTTCCACTGGCTAATTTTTCGCCTTGCATCGCAAATTTTACTAATTCTTTTCGAGTGAAAGGACGACCTAACAATTCGTTGATCCCAAAAACAGCTCCGGCAGAACTGGCAGCACTGCTTCCGATTCCACTTCCCGCTTTGATGTGTTTGTAGATTTCGATTTCGAATCCAAATTCGGTTTCCACTTCTTCCAGCATCGCTAAAGCAGCAACACCAGAAACGTTGTTTTCGGTTTCCATTGGCAAATCTGCGCCTACAATTTTAGTGATACGAACACCTTTTACATCCGATTTTCGAATAATCATTTCGTCACCTTGAGTCGCTAAGCAAAGACCTAGAACATCAAATCCACAGGAGAGATTCGCTATAGTTGCAGGGCAAAATATTTTTATTTCATTCATGGTTTATTGTTTTGTGTTGTAGAGACGTTGCATTGCAACGTCTCTACCGCAACGTCTATTATATATTTCCAATTCTGATTACATCGGCAAAAATCCCCGAAGCAGTAACTGCAGCACCAGCACCAGCACCTTTTATTAATAAAGGTTGGTCGATATAACGGTCTGTATAAAATTGTACAATATTGTCTTTTCCTTCCAAATTATAGAAAGGACTTTCTTTCGGGATGAATTCCAATCCAACGCTGGCTTTTCCGTTTTCGAAAGTCGCAACGTATTTCAAACGAGAATCTTTTGCTTTGGCTTCCGCTAATAAATTCTCGAAATGGGCTGCATTTTTTATTAGTGATTTGAAAAAATCTTCGTTATTGGTTGTTGCCAAGCATTCTGCAGGCAAAAATGATTTATTAGTAATATCTTCAATGTCGAATTGGTAACCACTTTCACGAATTAGAATCAAAATTTTTCTAGCTACGTCAACTCCACTTAAGTCAATTTTCGGGTCTGGCTCTGTAAATCCTTGAACTCCTGCTTCTTTTACCACATCGTGGAAAGAATTATTTTCGTCGAAATTGTTGAAAATAAAGTTCAAACTTCCTGACAATACCGCTTGTATTTTGTTCACTTTATCACCTGAAGCTATTAAATGTTTCAAAGTGTCAATAATTGGTAAACCTGCCCCCACATTAGTCTCAAATAAGAAAGGTGCGTTGTATTGACGCGAAAGATTTTTTAGTTTTTTGTAATTGTCATAAGCCGATGAACAAGCAATTTTGTTACAGGTTACCACGGCAACATTTTGTTTCAAGTATTGCTCATAAGTTTCCGAAACTTCTTGGTTGGCTGTAATATCCACAAAAATACTGTTGCGTAAATTCAATGATTTTACTTTTGTAATAAAAGCTTCCTTGTTGGCAGTTTCACCATTTTCCAATAGCGATTGCCATTCTTTCAAAGGGATTCCGTCTTCGTCAAAATACATTTTTCGAGAATTAGAAACGGCTACAACTCTAACATTTATTTTTAAATTTTCTTTTAAGAATTTCTTTTGCTGGCTGATTTGTTCGATGAATTTTTCGCCTACATTTCCAACGCCCATCACGAACAAGTTCAATTGCTTGGTGTTTTCTTCGAAGAAGTTTTCGTGAAGTGTGTTCAATGCTTTCTTCACATCCCTTTCGTTGATAACCGCCGAGATATTTCTTTCGGAAGCTCCTTGCGCAATCGCACGAATGTTGACGTTATTTTTACCTAAAGTACTGAACATCCTTCCGCTCAAACCTTGGTGGTTTTTCATGTTTTCGCCTACTAATGCAATGATGCAAAGGTTAGTTTCAACGATACAAGGATCAATTTTGTTTTGAGCAATTTCAACGGCAAAAGCTTTATTTATTGCATTTTCAGCTTTTTCGGCATCCGAATTTAGAATTCCGATACAAATAGAATGTTCCGATGAAGCTTGAGTTATGAAAATTACGTTGATTTGTTCGTGGGACAATACTTCGAAAAGTCTTTTGGATGAACCCGCAACGCCAATCATTCCAGAACCTTCCAGTGTAATCAAACTGATATGGTCGATATGACTAATTCCTTTTACAGGATTTGAGTTTGGTGTGTCTTCTTTAATAGAAATAAGTGTTCCTTCGGCTTCTGGTTCGAAAGTATTTTTGATTAGAATTGGAATATTCTTTCTCAAAACAGGCTGAATTGTTGGTGGATACAAGACTTTGGCACCAAAATGCGACAATTCCATGGCTTCCTGATACGAAATAGTAGCAATAGGCTGGGCTTGTTTTACAATTTTTGGATTAGCAGTAAACATTCCATTAACGTCAGTCCAAATTTCCAATTCGGTTGCGTTTAATGCACCTGCAATAATAGCAGCAGTATAATCGGAACCGCCACGACCTAATGTAGTACCAATAGCATCGTCTGTAGAAGCGATGAAACCTGGCATTACTACGATTTGTGAAGTATTTGAAGCAAAATAATCAGCGATTAATGAATTGGTAACATCAAAATTCACAACTGCTTTTCCGTAATTATTGTTGGTTTTTATCAATTCACGGCTGTCTTTGTAACCGTTATTTTTGTCGTGCTGTTTGAAAGCTTCGGCAATAATATAGGATGATAACAATTCACCAAAACTTAAAATTGTATCCGAAGTTCTTGGAGATAATTCGCCCAAAAGGAAACAACCGTCTAATAAAGTTTCAAGGTGGTTGATGATTCTTTTGATGTGGCTCAACGAACTGCTTTGCTCACTTACAGGGATCAATTCTTTGATGGCATCCAAATGCTTTTTCTCTATTTCGGCAACTACTTCTTTGAAGCTTTCATCGTTTGATGCTGCTTTTTTTGAAGCAAGAATTAATAAATCGGTCACCTTTGTAAAAGCTGAAACTACCACTATTAGTTTGTCTTGTTTAGCTTTGTTGAGAACTATATCTAAAACGAGTTTTATATTTTGTGCATTGGCTACAGAAGTTCCGCCAAATTTTAATACTATCATTTTGTTGTTTTTATTTAAAATGCAAATGTTTTTCACGTGCCTATGAACTTTCTTCTTTTAGAAAAAAGTAAAAATAATATGGATTATATGTAATGAAATATACCCTTAAAGGGTAGTGGTAATTGTAGTAGAGGTAGCTGTAACAACACTTGCAACTCTAGATGGAGCTGTTATCGAAGATTGGTATGTAGTGTTGTTGTGTGCCATTTTTTTGATTTTTCAAAAGTACAGTTTTTTATAAAACTACAAAAGTATTTATGGTGTTTTTTCTAATATTTTACGAAACACTATTTTGATTGAATATATATTAAGTCTCATAAGGTCTATTTTTAAATGGTTTTGAAATTGAAAAACCATTTGTTAACAATTGCTTAACATTGGCGTAAAATAAAGCCGTAATTTTGCAGTCTAAAATTAATAAAATGTCAATAAATAGTATTTTTCAGTTTTTAGTTCCAAAGGATAAAAAATTCTTCCCTCTTTTTGAAGAAGCATCCGCAAACCTAGTTCAATTGGCTTCAATTCTACACGAAGCAGTTAATCTTCCATTGAAGGAGAGAAACGAGCTTTTTCATAAAATTGATGAGTTAGAACAAAAAGGAGAGGATATTACTCGTCAAACCAATTTGGAATTGAGTAGAAATTTTATTACGCCTTTTGATAGAGAAGATATTCATGCTTTGATTACTTCAATCGATTATGTGGCAGATAATCTTCATGGAGCATCTAGTAGAATGCGTTTGTATCAAATAGATAAGATTACAAAATCTATTCGAAAATTGACGGAAATTAACTTGGAAGCTTGTCAACATATTGATAATGCAGTTCAGGAGTTGAGAGATTTGAAAAAAATGAAAAATATTACTTTGGCTTGTGCTAAAATCAGCAAGTTAGAAAGTAAATCGGATAGTGTTTACGATAAAGCGGTGGCTGACATTTTTGAGAATGAAACCGATGCTAAAAATATCATCAAGTATAAAGAAGTATTATCTGTATTGGAAACGGCTACTGATAAATGCAAAAGAGTAGCGAGTGTTTTAGAATCGATTACGGTAAAACATTCGTAATAAATTCAGTAGTTTTTCAATCTTTCAATTAAAATTATGGAATTTACTATACTTATAGTTATAATCGTATTGGCATTAATCTTTGATTATATCAATGGTTTTCATGATGCTGCCAATGCTATTGCTACAGTAGTTGCTACTAGAGTGCTTTCGCCAGTTCAAGCTGTAATATGGGCTGCTTTTTTTAATTTCTTGGCCTATTGGGTTTTTGGTTTGGGTGTGGCTAATACCGTTGCCAAAACCGCCGATACCAGTGAGATTGATTTAATTGTAATTTTGGCGGGTATTATTGCTGCTATCGCTTGGAATTTAATCACATGGTGGCAGGGTATTCCTTCGAGTTCTTCTCATACATTGATTGGTGGTTTTGCAGGGGCTGCTATTGCTCATGCCATAGCTTTACATGGCTTTTCGGATTATACAATAGTTCAAGACGGAGTAGAACATACCAAACATTGGTATAATATTGTAAGTTGGTATAAAGCAGGAAAAGATGGTGGAATGCCTTCTGGGGTGGTTGTTATCATTATTTTTATTGTATTGGCGCCATTGTTAGGAGCTTTGATATCATATTTGATTTCTATTTGGTTGTTAAATGCTTCCAAGAAAAGTATTTTACCCAAGTTGTTTACCATTGTGTTAATGATAGCGACGATTTGGTTTGTTTATAGCCAAATGATTCCTTATGAAAAAATTATAGAAGAAGGAAAACCTCGTTTTGAATCTTCAGTTTTTTGGAGTGTTGTTTTTGAATCGCATAATATCAAATGGTTTTTAGTTGCTTTTATTGTGCTTTCCATTTCTACATTTGCACTGCTATTCAGTAGTTTGAATTTACATAAAGCTGATGCTGTTTTGAAAAAAATGCAATTATTATCATCTGCGGCTTTTAGTTTAGGGCATGGTGGAAATGATTCGCAAAAAGTAATGGGAATCATTGCAGCTGCCGTTGCAGTTTATATTAAAACTAGTGGAGTAGATATTATGACGCTTCCTGATTGGTTGCAAGTAATTCTTCCAGATGATGATAAGGGTATAAAGGGCGCTATGCCAGAATGGATTCCGCTAGCGTGTTACACTGTAATTGCTGCTGGAACCTTGAGTGGAGGCTGGAAAATTGTAAAAACAATGGGGTCTAAAATTACAAAAGTAACTTCTTTTGAAGGTGTGGCTGCAGAAACTGCAGGAGCATTGACACTCTATTTTACAGAACATTTTAAAGTACCAGTAAGTACAACACACACCATCACAGGTTCTATTATTGGAGTGGGTTTAACTAAACGTGTTTCAGCTGTTCGTTGGGGAGTGACGGTTAGTCTGCTATGGGCTTGGGTATTGACTATTCCTGTTTCAGGATTGTTAGCAGCCTTTTTTTATTATGTATTGAGTTTGTTCTTTTAAACGAAAACTTTTTTAAAATACAAATCCCCTCAACATTTTGAATATTGTTGAGGGGATTTTTTTATTAGGTCATTAATCTTTTATGCTGTAAAGAATACTTTGAAAATCGGCTTTGAATTTATCTTTGTTTTCTTTGCTAGAGAAGGATAAAACTTTGTAAAAAGCAGTTTTTGTTTCTACAATACCCACTAAATAATAGATTTCGGCTTTGGCATCTTTATCGTAATAAGTAGCGTCAAATTCAGCGAAATTAGTATCTCCTATTTTTTTGTACTCTGGATAGGAAAAAATTTTTTTCTTTTCGTCTTTCAAAAAACCTTTAGCAAATTCTTCACAAAATTCATTAATAGAACTAAAATTCATTTCAGCTAAAGCAAGTTCTTCTTTATTGTCTTCAATGACAAAACCATAAACATCTTTGACGGTGCTTTTGTATTGAATGATGGCATCGCTGTTTAGATCCAATGTTCTGGACATATAATCAGGCAAATTCAGTGTTACAACATGACCTATTTTGTATTCTTTAAGTGCTGTTTGTGCAAATGTGTTTGATGTTGCTATCATCAAAAGCAAAGTTGTAATTATTTTTTTCATGTTGAAATAAATAGTTTGTGAAATCAAATGTAAAAAAAATCCTCAACTATTTTCAGAGTTGAGGATTAAATTATAGTATTTTCTAATCAATTACAAAGTATAGTTCAGATTAATACTCCATCTATAATTGGCTTCCATATTCCCATTAGATAAATTTTGATTAATAGGTAACATAGCATTTAAACCAACAGAGAACTTATCTTTTCCTGCTTCGATACCTAGTTTGCCAAACAAAATATCTCCTGCTGTATTAGGGACGTTTAAGCCGTGTTGGCTATTGGTTTGATAGATTTCGCCAGCAATACCAAGTTGTGGCGCTATTTTAGCTTCATTATCTAATTCGAATAGATAAAACAAAGTACTGGCATAATTGAACTGATTTCCGTATTGATAATTTTTATCATTTTCGGTTTTAAAAATATAATTTAGCATGGTGTTCAGTCCTAAATTTTTCTTTTGAATCACATATTCTGAGACCAATAAATATTCCCAACTCCCGGTTCCCAACTGAAAACTTTGATTGATGGTTGCGGTATTATTCACTTCTTTAAACTTTCCAGTAGGCATTTTGATTCCGCCACCAGCATTTAGCTTGTGGGTAAAAAGGGTACTGTCTTTTTGAGTTTCATAAATAGAATACAATCCCAAAACCGTTATATCTCCTAATCCTGAAATGTTTTGAGTTCCTGTGCTCAAAGTTCTTTCATTAAAATGATATGGAACCAATGCCGATAGTTGGATTCTAGTTGTAAGAGGGATACGTCCCCAAGCCTGAATGGTATTGAAATTTTCGTCAATCCAAGGGGAGTTGGCAAAAATTCCATCTTTGCTCGAATAGCTTTGATTAAAATAACGCAAACCCACAAAGTTGTTGTCTAGCATTGAACTAAATCCCATTCCGCCAGCACTAGCCGATCCGCAAGAATCACAGCTAAATCCTGAAACACTAAACAAAAGCAAACAAATCACTAATATCTTTTTCATTTTTACTTGTTTTTTAAAATTCCGAAAATCGTTTATCGGTTAAAAATTGGGTGTCGGTTAGCGTTTTTAAAAACGCAATAATTTGAGTTTTCTCGGTAACCGTAAGTGGAATTCCGAGTTTCCCGTTTTTTTTCAAAATAGGATCTAATGTTGCCGAATCGACAACTCCAGAATCATAATGATCCAAAACACCTTCTAAAGTTCCGAAGCGTCCGTCGTGCATGTATGGAGCCGAAACTTCCACATTACGCAAACTTTGTACTTTGAATTTGTAATAATCAGCAACCAATTCGGTTACTCGGTAGCGTCCCACATCGTTTACTTTTGGATTTACTGCCAATCCGTTGTTGCGAAAAGAATCATCGGTCATTAAATCGGTAGCGTGGCAGGAAGCACATTTTGTTTTGAACAAAGTATATCCTGCAGATTCGTCACTGGTAAAAGTTCCGCCAGTTTCATTACGTCTGTATTTGTCAAATTTAGAATTGGACGATACCATCATTACCATAAATTGCGAAAGCGCTTTCAGCATATTTTCGGTTGTAATGGCTTTGTCATCAAAAGCCTGACTGAACAATTTTTGATATTCCTTGTCAGTTTTCATCATTTTGAGAATAGTATTCAAATCGCCATTCATTTCGATAGGACTGGTTAGCGGAATAATAGGCTGTAAATCCAAATGATTCGTGGCTCCATCGTACATAAATGTTTTTTGGTATGCCATATTTTGAATTGGCGTTGCGTTGCGAGTACCAATTGCGTCATTAACTCCGTGGCTTGCCGTGTGTCCGTGATGGGTGAAAGCATTAGCTTGGATGTGACAAAAGCCGCAAGAAACCAGACCGTCAGAGGCCAAACGCCCATCATAGAACAGTTTTTTGCCTAGTTCAAAACCTTTTTCGGTTGGCTTGTTCAATTCAATATTGTAGGCTAAAGCGGGAAAGTTTGACGGTACGCTAAACTCCAATGGAATGTTTGTGTATTGTTCGTCTTCGTCACTTGTACAGCTTATCACAAAGGGAAGTAGTAGCCAAATAAAGTGTTTTATTTTTAGCATTTTTGGATAGTTTTTCAAAGTACTAAACGCATTTTGTAAATTCTCAATAAAGGCAATCTCTATGTGGTCTTTGTCAAAAAAAATATAGTGAGAGCCGTTATTGAAAACAGAATTATTTGTTTCTAAAAAGAAAATTAGTCGTTGTGTACGTGATCTACTTTGAACATTGTAGTAATGTTAGCAGTAATAGATTCAAGGATGGTGCCTCCCATAATCATTGCGCCCATTCCTCCCATATTTTTATCGGAAAGTTTGATCGTGTTTTGTCCGTCAAGAATTTTGGATAAATCGGTTACAATATGAATGCTAGGAGTGATATTGCCTCTAACTAATGCTTTGGTTGGTAAATCCAGGGTTACTTCGGCGTAGTTATAAGACGTTCCTGTTTGACCAGTGTGAATCATAAAAGAAGTAGGATTGGTTACTGTTGCTGAAGTAAATGTTCCTTCGAAGGCAAAAAATTTGTATCCCGCAGACCAGCTCCAAAGTAAATCGGCAGCATCTGCTTTTGCAAGGAAATCACCTTGTCCAGTAGCACCTAATAGCCATTGTTCCTTGTCCACGCCAATTCCAAATTTTACTTTGGTATAATCGCCAGCTGGAATATCCGTAAGCTCAAATTTTTGTCCTTCAGCTGTTGATTCATCTGCGATAAAGTAGCTTTTTGCTTTTGGGTAAGTGTATGTTGTGCCATCTTCTTTAGTCAATACTATGTTGCTAACAATGTATTTAACCAAGTTTATTTTTAATTTTTCGTTATTAGCAGTAGTGTTGGTTTGAGTATCTAAAATAAGATCATTGCTACCATAGGAATTATCAAATTTCAATGCGATTTTCCCAGTTGTAGAAGTATCATCGTTGTCGTTTGTACAGCTTGCGATTAAAGTTACTGTAACTAATAATATTAGGGTTTTGTATAATGTGTTTTTCATTTTTGAATTTTTTATATAAATTGTTTTTTTTTGAATGCAAACATTCTTCCATCGCATAAAATACAATGGAATACATTTCAATATTAATTGAAATGAAAATTAGAATTTATATAAAATAGGTGGGTGGTCGGAAATTAGACAAAGCAACCGAGATTGGTTTTTTGTCTAAAGTAGGGTATTGTTTTTGAGTAGTTTCAATCAATGGAAACACTTCTAAATGGATAATTGTTGGGGATTGTATATAAACTAATTCTGCTTTTTCTTTCAGCAGGTTATCCATTTTTTTTTCGTTGTCCTCAAATTGCTTTAAGCTTTTTTGAAGGTCACATCGTCCATTACAACTATTGTTGACCATTTTTCTTTGGATACAAATCGTCTTGGCAATTTCGTCTTGGTTAATTTTGAAATTGGTGTAAATAACAACATTTCCAAAAGCTGGAAGCAATAGGATAGCTGAAAGTACTATGACAAAAAACTTTTTCAGAGGATTGAATTTTGAAATGCAAAAGTAATATATTTTTTAAGATAGTTTTGGGTTTTATTGTTAAAAAAAATCCCCAACTACTTTCGTTATTGGGGAATTTCTATTTTTATTCTGTCAGCAAACTGCAACTGAATACTGTAAACTATTTACTCATAAACCACAACCCATTGTCCAGAAGCCAATAAGCTTTCCGCTTTTTTGAATTTCATTTCTTGAGTTTGTCCAGTAGCCACATTTTGTATGGTTACATTGTCGTTACGGTTAATTTTTGGTTGATCGCGAACGATAGTTTCTGTAACCTGACGTTGTTGCGTTTGACCCGCTTCACGATTGGCATTTTCGCTAGAAACGATTTCGTCTTTACTAGTAGTGTAATCTTCTATCTGACGTACTTCTTTTGCTTCCTGAATCGCTGGAGCAGCTACTTGTTGAGGTAAATCTCCTTTAAACAAGAACGAAATCACTTCTTTGTTAATTCCATTCAACATCGAACTAAACAATTTGAAGGCTTCGAATTTGTAGATAAGCAATGGATCTTTTTGTTCGTGAACCGCTAATTGCACCGATTGTTTCATCTCGTCCATTTTGCGTAAATGCTTTTTCCAAGCTTCATCCACAATTGCTAAAGTGATGTTTTTCTCGAAATCAGCAATCAATTGACTTCCTTGAGTTTCGTATGCTTTTTTCAAATCAGTAACCACATTCAACGATTTGATTCCATCTGTAAACGGAACGATGATGCGTTCGAATTGATTATTTTTATCCTCATACACATTACTGATGATTGGGAATGCTTCTCTGGCGCTACGTTCTGTTTTCTCCGTGTAAAATGCCAAAGCAGCTTTGTAAACTTTTCCAGTCAATTCAATTTCTGTCAATCTGCTGAAATCTGCTTCAGTAACAGGAGAAGTGATAGAGAAATAACGAATCAATTCGAATTCGAAGTTTTTGAAATCGTTAGTTGGTTTATTGTCCGTTACGATTAAATCGCAAGTGTCATATAGCATATTGGCAATATCCAATTTCAAACGCTCGCCAAACAATGCGTGACGACGACGTTTGTAAACCACTTCACGTTGCGCATTCATAACGTCATCATATTCCAATAAGCGTTTACGAACACCAAAGTTGTTTTCTTCTACTTTTTTCTGTGCACGTTCGATAGATTTAGTCATCATCGAATGCTGAATTACTTCACCTTCCTGCAATCCCATTCTATCCATCACTTTTGCCACTCTTTCAGAACCAAATAAACGCATTAGGTTATCTTCCAAAGAAACATAAAATTGAGAACTTCCCGGATCTCCCTGACGACCAGCACGACCACGCAACTGACGATCCACACGACGCGAATCGTGACGCTCTGTACCAATGATGGCAAGACCACCAGCAGCTTTTACTTCTGGAGTCAATTTGATATCCGTTCCACGACCAGCCATATTCGTTGCAATAGTTACAACACCTGGTTTTCCAGCTTCTTCAACAATTTGTGCTTCTTGTTTGTGCATTTTTGCATTCAATACGTTGTGGGTTACACCACGCATTTTTAGCATTCGACTCAATAATTCCGAAATCTCTACCGAAGTTGTTCCAATCAAAACGGGTCTTCCTGCTTTCGATAATTCTGTTACATCTTCGATTACTGCGTTGAATTTCTCACGAGTCGTTTTATAGATATAATCTTCTTTGTCAATACGTGCCATTCCTCTGTTGGTCGGAATTTCAACTACGTCTAATTTATAAATTTGCCATAACTCTCCAGCTTCTGTAACCGCTGTTCCAGTCATACCGCCTAATTTGCTGTACATTCTGAAATAATTTTGCAAGGTTACTGTTGCAAATGTTTGAGTAGCATCTTCGATTTTTACATTTTCTTTCGCTTCAATCGCTTGATGCAAACCGTCAGAATAACGACGACCGTCCATGATACGACCTGTTTGCTCATCGACAAGCATAATTTTGTTGTCCATAATCACGTATTCTACATCCTTTTCGAAAAGAGTGTAGGCTTTAAGCAATTGTGTTAACGTATGGATACGCTCACTTTTTACACCAAAATCTTGGAACAATCTTTCTTTTTCTTCGGCTTCGGCATCTTTATCCAAGTTTTTCTTTTCGATGGCTGCAATTTCAGTTCCAATGTCTGGAAGTACAAAAAAGTCACTATCCGTATCGCCTGAAAGGAATTTGATTCCGTTGTCAGTCAATTCTACTTGGTTGTTTTTTTCTTCGATAACAAAGTACAATGCCTCATCTACTTTTGGCATTTCTTTGTTATTGTTTTCCATATAAGAGTTCTCCGTTTTTTGAAGCAATTGTTTGATTCCTTCTTCACTCAAAAACTTGATCAAAGCTTTGTTTCTTGGCAAACTTCTGTGTGCTCTCAATAATAAGAAACCACCATCTTTAGTATTTCCTTCTTTGATTAATCTTTTGGCTTCTGACAAAAATCCGTTTGCCAATTGTCTTTGTAAGCTTACCAAATTTTCGATTTTTGGTTTCAACTCCGTAAATTCGTGACGATCTCCTTCTGGAACTGGACCAGAAATAATCAATGGCGTACGAGCATCATCAATCAAAACCGAATCTACCTCATCGACAATCGCATAATTGTGTTTGCGTTGTACCAAATCTTCTGGCGAGTGCGCCATATTATCTCTTAAATAATCGAAACCAAATTCGTTATTTGTACCGTAAGTAATGTCAGCATCGTATGCTTTTTTTCTACCTTCAGAATTCGGTTGGTGGTTGTCGATACAATCTACAGTCAAACCGTGAAATTCGAATAGAGGCGCTTTCCAGGTACTATCACGTTTTGCCAAATAATCATTCACAGTTACCAAATGCACTCCGTTTCCAGTCAAAGCATTCAAGTAAATAGGTAAAGTGGCTACCAATGTTTTTCCTTCACCCGTTTGCATTTCGGCAATTTTACCTTCATGCAAAACCATTCCACCAATCAACTGAACATCATAGTGAATCATATCCCAAGTAATGGCTTTTCCGGCAGCACTCCAAGAATTGGCCCAAATCGATTTTTCGCCATCAATAGTGATGTAACTTTTTGTAGCCGAAAGTTCACGGTCTTTTGCAGTTGCCGTTACTTCTATTTGAGTATTTTCTTTGAAACGTCTGGCAGTTTCTTTCACAACAGCAAATGCTTCTGGAAGAATTTCCATCAGGGTTTTTTCTGAAATATCGTAAGCTTCTTTTTCCAGCGCATCAATTGCCACGTAAATATCTTCGCGTTTGTCGATGTCTTCTGTGTTTTCGGCTTCTACTTTTAGAGAGGCAATTTTCGCATCTTTCTCCGAGCGATTTTGTTTAATTTTTTCTTTAAAGAAAACCGTTCTAGCTCTTAATTCATCATTTGATAAAGCAGAAAGAGTACTTTCGAAAGTTTTAATTTTGGCTAAATAAGGTTGTAAAGCCTTAACATCTTTTTGCGATTTATCGCCTACGAAGGCTTTGATAATGCTATTTATGAAACTCATTTTTAATTACGAATTAAAAATTACGAATTACGAATTAATACAAATACGCGAATTGTAATTATAGTTTTTATTTTGTTTTATGTTCTGTAAATTTAAACAAAAAAAAAGCCTCTGTTGAGACTTTTTTCTTGGGATATTTTTTAATATTCGTCCTCATTCCAAAGATAATCTTCATCAGTCGGATAATCAGGCCAAATTTCTTCCATCGATTCGTATATCTCACCCTCATCTTCTATAGACTGTAAGTTTTCCACCACTTCTAATGGGGCTCCAGCTCTAATAGCGTAGTCGATAAGCTCATCTTTGTTAGCAGGCCACGGGGCATCACTTAAGTAGGATGCTAATTCTAATGTCCAATACATCTTTATGTCTATTTAGGTTTGTGCAAAAATAATTTTTTTACTGAAAGATACAAGTAAAATTTAGTTTATTTTTTGTTAAAGTTAAGAACGTGTTTTTTAGTGGTCAGTAATCGGTGTTCAGTCTTCAGTTTTTCACTGCTAACTGGCCACTGCCGACTGAATACTACTTCCTAGGTATCCATTTCACTTCCTCTGCGTTCAAATCGTGGGACAACTTCCGTGCCAATACAAAAAGGTAGTCAGAAAGTCGGTTTAAATATTGAATTACGATTTCGGCAACGGGTTCGTTATGGTCTAAATGGACTGCTAAACGTTCGGCACGGCGACAAATACAGCGGGCAATATGACAATGTGACACAGTTGGATGTCCTCCGGGTAAAACAAAATGCGTCATTGGCGGTAAAGCTTCTTCCATTGTATCGATTTCCTTTTCGAGTAATTCGATGTCAGTTTCGATAATTCCGAGTTTTTGCAAACGCAATTCGCCATTTTTCTTGACTTCTTTTTCGCGTGGAGTGGCGAGAATAGCGCCTACAGTAAATAATCTGTCCTGAATTTCGATTAAAATATTTTTGTAATGCGAATTCATTTCCTGATCCCGAATGAGTCCTATATAGGAATTCAATTCGTCCACCGTGCCGTAGCTTTCTATGCGAATATGGTCTTTGGGAACACGTGTGCCACCAAAAAGTGCCGTGGTGCCGTTGTCGCCAGTTTTGGTGTAGATTTTCATTTATGCTGTTTAATCGGTTAATCGTTTATTTGGTTAACCGATTAACCGATTAACCAAATAAACTATTTAGTTGTATCACTTTCAATCATTCCATCACGCAAACGGATAATTCTATGGGCATATTCGGCAATATCTTCTTCATGAGTTACCAGAATTACAGTATTTCCTTGAGCATGAATGTCTCCAAAAAGCTTCATGATTTCTACAGAAGTTTTACTGTCTAGATTTCCTGTTGGTTCATCAGCAAGAATGATAGAAGGCTTGTTGACCAAAGCTCTTGCAATGGCAACACGTTGACGTTGACCCCCCGAAAGTTGGTTGGGTTGGTGATCCATTCTGTCGGCAAGATTTACCTGTTGCAATACTTCGGTGGCTCTAACTTTTCTTTCGGCTTTGGAATATCCAGCATAAATCATTGGTAAAGCCACATTGTCTAAAGCGGTTGTTCTTGGCAAAAGATTGAAAGTTTGAAAAACGAAGCCTATTTCTTTATTTCTGATTTCGGCTAATTCGTCATCTTTCATTTGGCTGACATCTTTTCCGTTTAAGATATAAGTGCCAGAAGTTGGTGTGTCCAAGCAGCCTAAAAGGTTCATTAAGGTTGATTTTCCTGAACCCGATGGTCCCATAAGGGCTACATATTCTCCTTTTTTTATTTCTAAATCAATACCTTTTAGTACATAAACGATTTCGTTTCCGAGGATAAAATCTCGTTTAATTTGGGTTATTTTTATGAGTGAATCTGACATTGAAAATTACGAATTAGAAATTATGAATTACGATTTTAAAAGTACAAAATGTAAGTGTTCGATTTTTATAAATTGTTACAATTTTTAAAGGATAAAATTACAGCCGAATTACAAAGTGTTCTTTAGGTTGTTCTCGTCTAAAAAACACCAAACCCCATTGAAAAGTGTCGATTGTTACAGTAACTTTGGGATGATTTTTTATTTCTTCCCAAGCTTCTTCCATTCCTTGAGACCAATGAATATCATCGAAAATCCAAACAGAATCGTTGGTAATCGTTGGTAATAAAAGTTCGAAATAGGCTAAAGTGGCAGTTTTAGAATGGTTGCCGTCGAAATAAATGAGGTTGTAGGTTGTAGGTTGTGGGTTTTGGGTTTTGAAATATGTTGAAAATTCAGTTACAACAGATTTTACATTATTGATATTAAACTTTTGCAATTGTAATTGGGCAATTTTTGCTGTTTCTGGACAACCTTCTAATGTTGTTATAAATGCTTTTGGATTTCCCAAGGCTAGGGAAGAAGTGGCTAATCCTAATGATGTGCCAATTTCTAAAATTGTATCTGGCTGGAAATAATTCGTAATTCTGAATAATAATTCCGCACGCTTTGGACTAATTCCTGCGGTTTTGGCAATTTGGCTAATTTGCCTTGTATTGGATTTAAAAACTCTAGAACCTGCACCAAAATCAGTTACTTCAATAGTGTTTTTATTTTTTAAAAGTGAATTTCTATAGTCTTTTAAAATTTGATATTCTGGTTTTGATTTCCTGTCATAAAAACATTTGGTAATCAAAGTAAATACAAATGGCGAATGCACTGCGTGTTCATTTTTGGAATGCCAAAGGAATTTTAAATAAGATTTGATTTGGAATAACATAGAAATTACGCAAAGGTTCACAAAGAGAATGCGAAGATACACAGAGATTTTTTAAAATTTCAAAAACAAAAAATTAAACTTTGCGAAGCTCTGTGTCTGTTTTGTGTATCTCTGCGAAATAGTTTTAGACTTTAAACACTATATTTGCAGCCTTGGTATTTTAGCTAAAGTAAATGCCTTTTTTATACAATGGTAAACGAAGAAATACAAAATAAAACCACCATAACTTCCGAAGAAATTGATAAATGTATTGCTATTTTATCACAATTAAATATCGATACAAATCAAATATTTGAAATTCCAAAAGAACAGCGAATCGCTTTAATCAAAGCAGCGGGACAATTTTCACGTCCGGATCGTGATGAATTTGCCAAACGAAAAAAAGACGGAAAAGCTGTAGCTAAACGCAAACAGGAAAAGAAAGACCGAACGGCTCGTAAAGAAACCGGAATTCGTTCGGCTCGTGAAGCGAGTGTTTTTGTGGCTCCAAAATTATTAGCACAAAATGACCTTGCTATTAAGGAACAACTAGAATTAGAAACAGCTCGAAAATGTTACGTATGCAAAACGGAATTTACCAAAATGCACCATTTTTATGACACGATGTGCGCCGATTGCGGTGATTTTAATTATGCCAAACGTTTTCAAACGGCTGATGTAAAAGGGCAAATTGCTGTCATTACAGGTTCTCGTTTGAAGATTGGTTATCATATTACGTTGATGTTATTGCGTGGTGGAGCGACTGTTGTTGCTACGACTCGTTTTCCTGTCGATTCGGCTTTGCGTTTTGCCAAAGAAGAAGATTTTAATGAATGGGGACATCGCCTAAAAATTCACGGATTGGATTTACGGCATATTCCTAGTGTGGAGATTTTCTGCAATTTTATTGAGCAAAAATACGGACGATTGGATATTCTGATTAATAATGCGGCGCAAACTGTGAGAAGACCTGCGGGTTTTTATACGCATTTGATGGAAAACGAAGAACTATCGATAAACGCTTTGCCAAAAGAGGCTCAAGAATTATTATTGGATCACACCAATTGTTTGGACGAATTGAAAGTATTGACTTCGGGAGCTTCATCTAATCAGAATATGCCGGTAACTTGGCATGGACCTGAACCTGGAATTGGTTTGCGGGCTTCCGCTAAATTGTCTCAAATTCCGTATTCGTTTGATAATGCCTTGGTAGCGCAAGAAGTTTTTCCGGAAGGAGAACTTGATGCCGATTTGCAACAAGTCGATTTGCGAAAAGTAAACAGTTGGCGATTGAAATTAGGTCAAATTGAAACTACCGAAATGATTGAAGTACAATTGGTCAATTCTGTTGCGCCTTTTGTATTATGCAACCGTCTTTCGGAAGTGATGAAAAAAGACCATACAGGCAAAAAACACATTATCAATGTTTCGGCTATGGAAGGGAAGTTTTACCGTGATTTCAAGGAAGACCGTCATCCGCATACGAATATGGCGAAAGCGGCGCTGAATATGCTGACTCATACTGCAGCAGGAACTTTGGCAAAAGATGGTATTTTTATGAATGCCGTGGATACAGGTTGGGTAACTGATGAAGATCCAGCCGAATTAGCCAAAAAGAAACAAGAAGAACAAGATTTTCAACCGCCTTTGGATATTGTAGATGGAGCAGCACGTGTAATGGATCCTTTGTTTGACGGAATCAACACAGGCAAGCATTGGTCTGGAAAATTCCTGAAAGATTACTATCCTATTGCTTGGTAGTTTTAGGTTTTCGAAATAAAAGAAACCCTCAACAAAAAATAAATTTGTTGAGGGTTTGCTATTAGTAGTACGTATTAGTTTGGTTTGACTTCGATTAATTTAATTTCAAAAATAAGTACTGAACCTCCCGGAATACTTTTGTAATCATAGCTACCGTAACCTAAATGAGATGGTATCAAAAGCAGACCGCTTCCGCCAGTTTTAAAGAGAGGAATTCCTTCTTTCCAGCCTTTTATTACATTGTTTAGGCTAATTGTGATTCCAGCATTGGTGCTTTGATCAAATATTTGACCATTGATAAAAGTTCCTTTGTAGGCAACTGTTACAGTCGAAGAAGAGTTGGGTTGGGTTCCATCTCCAGCCTCGTTGATAATATAGTACAAACCTGTATCTGTCCTTTGAGCCGTTAATTTATTATTGGTTAGAAATTCATTGATGTCCTTTTCGTTTTGAACTGTGTAATCTATAGGTGGTCCAAGTTCTGATTCTTTGCTGCAAGAAGCGAATAAAGTCAATACTAATAAAGCGGCTAATAAATGTTTCATAGATTTTTTTTAAGGAAAGCAAATATAATAAAAACAGTTTTCGATTGTGTTAAAATTGTTTTTTTGAAAAATAGAGATTGGAAGACAACCTAATCTTCGACAGCCGAAAATAGGCTACAGCTTTTTTAGATTTTATGATGGACGTATTTGAAACATTTGCAGTAAAAAAAGCAAATGTTTATTTGGTTGTACGTTTCAAAAATAAATTTCCTTCTTCTACAAATCCGTTTCCATCTTCTGTTAATTTATTTTTGGTTCCGCCAATCAATTGATGGTTCAAAGCGATAGTTACATTTGGATAAGTCTCCATAAAATCAGCAAGAGCTGATAGTTCGGTGTAATAGGAGGCTTTGGTTTTGTCTTGATTGTTGCCATATTCGGTAATCCAGAGTTCTTTGCTTCTGGTTTTGGCGTTGGTTGTAACCTCAATAAATTCTGTTTTTTCTACTGCAAATGTTTCCAATTCATTGATGTAAAAATGGTAGGTATAAGCATCCACATTCTGGAAAGTGTTCTCTACAACTAATTGATTCCAAGTAAACATTTTTGTGTTTGATTCTTTTACTTTTCGACCCAAAAGTAGTGCTGCAATTTTGGCATTTGGAAATTTTTTTCTCAATTCAGGAATCCATTGGTTTGCTTTCAAGGCATATTCTTTACCTGTTGGGAAAATCTTTTCGTAGGCATCTTCTTGTGCATATAATTCATTGCCTAGCTCGATGTACTTAATTTTTACTCCTAATTTTTCTATTTCGGTCAGCATTTCAATTTGATCGGTCAATGTTTTATTTAGTATATCCAAAACAAAAACAAAATCGGCATTGGTTTTTAGAGCCAGTTCTTTGATGTCTGTAATTAAATGCTTTGAATTTGTGTTTCGGGTTTCAATAACACCTTCTTTCCAGTTCCAACTATGGGTAACCGTTCCTCCAGGATAACGTAACATTTTAGGCTTTAGCAACACAATATTAGCAACCATTTTGGAAGTCAAATTGGGCATCATCGAAAAGTTTTGATTAAAACCAGTTATAACCTTTTGGGTTTCATTGTTCGGTGCTGAATCAATACTTTCACTTTGTTGACAGCTTAAAATAAATAGTAGTGTTATTAAAAAAAATAGGTTTTTACTGGATTTCATTTTTTGGGTGCTATTTTAGTAATCATAGATATGTTCAGTTGTAATATTCTTACTTCTTAAGTTCTTAATAAAAGGCAATAGTTTGTCAACAGATAAAAGGTAAACATTTCTTTTTAATTTACTATTAGTGGCAATTTCCGATTTGTATAACAACTTGATATTGTTAGGGATTATTTCTTGATTATTACTCAAAATTGCAGAGACTACAATTTCATCATTTCCTGAAATTTCATAAATTTTCATATTATGATTGGAAAGTTTAATTACCTCTCCTGTAAAAGCCTCCCAACGAGTAACAGCAATAATCATTTTATCACCATCTTTTTTAATGATTTTTAAGTTTTTATTTTCTTTAATTGAATCTGTATTGGATATAATTAAATAGATTTTATCGGATGGAGTTTCATAGGTTGATTTAGCAGCCCATTCAATCAATTGTGCATAAAAAGCTTTGAATGAAAATTCGAATGTAAAAATTAATGTTCGTTCCCATTTTCGAAGTGTGCTACAATTGGATTTGTCAGAAGTAGTCCATATTTTTTTAATCCACGGCAAAAACTTAAATTCATACCAAGCTGTTTGATATATAAAATTACTGTAAGCTCTTTGCGCTTCAATTATTGTTTCTTCTTTTTTAGATATTTTTTCTTCTGAAAAAAGAGCAAAAAATCTTCCTATTGTATTTTCATAAATAATTTTTGTTCCATATTCCATGGTCATACTAACACCAATGACTTGTAACATTGTTTTATATTCGCTGTTTTCAGGATAGGCTTTTGAAGTTAATTTTATGGAACGATCATAAAGTTTCCAATATTCATTAATAGACTTGTAGAAAGGAAAATTGGAAGGGTTTTTACCGCTTTCCAAGTAATCTGCATATTCTTTCGGGTTATAGACTAAATACCATTCTGGAACAGTAAGAATCGTTTGTTCCTCGGCTCTAACGTATTCTTTTATTTTTTTCTTTTCTTGAGTTAGCTCATTTTTTGGATAAGGATTATACTTGTCCAATAACTTGTTTGTGAATCGGTGATTAGGATCTAGTTTGCTTTTTATGGAGAAATATTTCGCACTATTTGGATACCCTCTTTGAAACTGTTCAAAAGTAGCATGAGGTTGATAAGGTAGATACCAAGTTCCGTTTTCGTTTAAAATAGCATCCGTCATTTCTAGTGTCCATTTCTTTACATTGTCTTTTGCTTCTTGATTTGTTTTTTGCTTGTAATAAATAACAAAAGCAAATACTTCTTTATTCGCCCACGAAAGATAACTTTCATTATCAGGTAAAGCGTGTCTTAAAGAAACATTGATAACATTGACCTTGTTTTTCTGAAAAACATGACTCATTTTTGGGATAAATGATTTTATATTTTCAACAGGAATAAAGTATTCTTGCAAGACATAAGTTTCCTTTTCTCTTGAGGAAGGTTCTAATTCTCTTACATCATAGCTCGCTTCTTTATTTCTCCATCTCACTATTTTATTAGAATAAAAAAGAGGGTCAATCGTGTACTCTCGTATCCATTTTCCCGAATTTCCCCAAGAAACGACTCCTGTTAATTTTGATTCCAGCCAATAATTTTCATCTTCGGATATTAATCTTTCTTTATCAGTTAATGGTTTTGTGCTTTTTGACCATGAAACACTCATTATTTTATCGTATTTCGGCGGATACAAATTGCCATTTTGAAATACAACATCTTTATTGTTTCGAATTTTTTTATCAAAGTAGGTTTTGTATTCTTCAATATTCATTACTTCATTGAAGCGTTCTACTTTTTCATTATCAACCAATTGTAATGTAGTTTCGGCAATCACTCCAATTCCTCCATAACCACCAATTGCAGCCTTAAAAATTTCTTGATTCTGTTTTCGGTTGGCAATTATAATGTCTCCATTTGCGGTGATTATTTTTAATTCTAAAACAGAGGAAATAATCGGACCATGACCAATATATCTTCCGTGGCAGTTTACTGATATAGCTCCTCCAACCGTAAAATTAGAATAGGTTTGCATGATTTTGATAGATAAATTCAAAGGATCAATTACTTTTTGAATGTCTCTCCACCGAATTCCGGCCTGAACAGTAATCTGCTTTTTAGTAGTATCAATTTGGACAATTTTATTGAAACACCTCATGTCAATATGCAAACTGTTTTCAAAGGCAGTTTGTCCACCCATACTGTATTTTCCACCACCTATAGAAATTGGACCAGAAGTGTTTTTTATAGCATAAATGATTTCGTTTAGAGTTTTGGGTTTAATAATTTTATTAGCCTGAATGGGATTTATTTGCGTAACATCGTTTAGTGTTTTGTTTTCAAGAGTTTTGTCGAATTTAGGGTCTCCCGAAAATTGGATTAATAAGAAAATGTATAAAATAAATGCAATGAAACTATAGAAAGGGATTGATAATCTTTTTTTACGATTAATGATTCGTATTAATTTTCTAATCCCAAAATAGAAAAGTGTTATGAACTTTATAACATAAACTATAAGTACTTGAATAAAACGGAAGAATTTTTTCATAAAAGTGTATTGTGGAAATTAGATTTTTGTAAAAAGCATTAAAGCATTTTTGGTTGGATCTCCTTTTTGGTACAATGTTTTTTTATGAAATTTAAATCCAATTTTTTCAACGAATTTGCAAATAAAATCTAGTGAATAAAAGTTTCGAATCTCTTTGCTATTGTATTCCCAACTTTCATTGACTCCCAAATTAAAGACATCGTGTGCAAGTGCTACTAATACTTTTTGGTCTTCAGTATCACAATTGTGATCTCTCAAGATTAATTTTCCACCCACTCTCATAGTGTCTCTAATAGAAGAAATATATTGAACACGTAAATCCAATGGACAATGATGAAAACCAATGTATATCGTTACTAAATCTAAACTTTTGGCAGGAATATGTTCTGAAAATTTAGTTTTGTAATCGGTAAACTGAATATATTCAGCTCCAACAGCTATTTGTCCACGGTCAACCATTTCACTAAAAGAATATTTTGGTTTTCGACCATCGGCATAATATCTTTTACCTTTGATAGCGATTTTTTCTTCAAGGTAATCTAAATACCTTCCAGAAGAACCTATTTCTAAATAACCATTATAGGTGCTATCTTCTCCAAGCAAAGAAACCGTTTCTTTGGACATTTCGTTTTTTTGATGCATCAAAGCAGGAAGTTGGTATCGAAAAGTAGATAGCATCGGAGCAATATCGTCTAATTTTGATTGAGTAGTTTTGTAAATATCTTTATCCGTCTTTTTTGCAAGGGTAGTTTCGGCAATTAATTGATGAAATTCCTTTTCTGGGTATAGATTAAATACGTTCTTTAGAAATAGGAAAAATTGACTTTTGAGCTTAATATTCGTATAAATGTATTTGAAATTACTTCTAATTACTGAACTTGAATTGAATATACTATTAGAGAATAGTTGAGTTGATGTAACAAAAAGTAGTGTGGTTTTGATAAAATTCCGTCTTTCCATATTTAATGCGAATGTTATAGTAATCGATTTCTTGCTAATATGTAAATATAGAATTTAATCTAAATAATCTCCACCTTAATCCTGAATAATTTCTACAAATAATTATACAATTTATTCACCGCAAAGGCATGAAATGATTTATTCTCTAAAGAATTATTTTGTTTTTTAGTTGCTGAAAAACAATTAACTGAATTTTATAGGGAAAAGAAATATTCGAATAATTTACCTCTTATCCTGAATAATTTCAGCCAATAATTTCTTGGCACGAAGGAGTTTGATTTTGACATTGCTTAAAGGCTCGTCAATTTTGTTGGCAATTTCCTGATAACTCATTTCCTGAAAATAACGAAGTTGGATTACTTCTTGATAGTGTGGTTTCAATTCTTTGATGAATTGCAGTAATCTCGAAAGGTTTTGCTCGGTAATTAATTCGTCTTCAGCCGATGGAGTGGTATCGGCAATGTTGTAGGCTTGCTGGTCTTCGTCATCGGTAATTTCGATAAAAAGACTGGTTTTCTTTTTGCGCAATAAGTCAATATGAACGTTTTTGGCAATTGCAATTAGCCAAGTATTGAATTGAAATTCGGGATTGTAACTGGCAATTTTATCAAAAGCTTTGGAGAACGTTTCGATGGTAATATCCTCGGCATTGGTTTCATTTTCAGTGCGTTTGAGCATGAAACCATACACCTCATTCCAATAAAAATCCAATAGAAAGGTGAAGGCGGTTTGGTCGCCTTTTTTTGCTTTTTCTATTTGTTGTTTTATTTCCAATATACTGGTTTTGAGAAAATGTTGGTGATAAACACATTCAATTGCGTGAAGATAAGTACAATTTCAATAATAGGAAACCAATACATCACATCTTTTTCTTTGAGTCTTCCTGCCGAAAATCCGAGGGTAATCCAAGTGAATAAATAACGGAATCCAACCAAACTCAAAACAATGATCCATTGGTATTGAAACGCCAGCAAAATGATAGCTAATACTAAAAATAACAATTGCGAAATATAAAAAAGTGCTAGTTGGGCCTTGTCAAAAGATTTATACAAATTAGCAGTAGAAACGTGCCTTCTTTTTTGAGTAAACCAATCTTTGTATTTGGTTTTTGGTTGCGAATAGGTAAAACTTTCAGGGGTGTAACATAGTGCAGTATTTTTGCTAGTAGCCACTTGGTTAATGAATAAATCATCATCGCCTGAACGCAATTGAATATGGCTGATAAAACCATTTACATTGAAAAATTCTTCTTTTTTATAAGCTAAATTACGACCAATTCCCATATAAGGACGTCCCACTTTTGCCCAAGAAAAATACTGAACAGCTGTAAGCAAAGTTTCGAAACGAATAATTTTGTTCAGGAAAGAATTAGCTACTTTTTCATAGCCTCCATAGCCTAAAACAACTGTTTTTTGCATCGTAAATTGGGAACTCATATTCTTAATCCAATCTTTTGTACTAGGGTAGCAATCGGCATCAGTAAAGAGTAAGTAATCTTTTTTGGATGCTTTTATGCCTAACGTCAAAGCATATTTTTTGTTGCCCCAAAAGGCTTCGTTGTTTTTTACTTTAACCAATCTTACATTGGAATATTGTTTTTCGAATTCTTCAAAAATGTCTAATGTATTGTCGCTAGATGCATCGTCAATCAGAATAATTTCATAATCAGGATAATCTTGTTCTGCCAATAACGGAATGTAACGCGCTACGTTTTCTTCTTCATTTTTGGCACAAACAATAACCGAAATTGAAATTCTTTTTGGATTGGATTTTTGCGTTTTGCTGAAAGCAAATTTCCCAAAAACTATCAGATAATAAGCAAGTTGAATGGCAACTATAACAATAAAAAAGTATAAAGTAATGAGTAACATATAGGCTTGGCTTCTTTTAAATTCTAATTTTTTAGACTGGCGCAAAGGTAATTATCAATTGTCAATTAACCATCGATAAAGAGTAATTAGTTTTAGATTTTAAATTAGAGTAAAATAGATGTTTTTAGAAATCTTCTATTAATGCTTAATTCTATTTTTGAAGTATTATTGAGAATTTTTTAATTCATCCTCCATTAATAATTTTATTGACTCAAAATAATCTGTTTCAAATGTTATTACTCTTATTTTGTTTAAAGAAAATTCATAATCATATTCTTTTTCAATCTTTCCATCAGACAAAACCATATCAATAATGAATTTATTCTTTTTTATTCGATTAATTTTACCGTAGAATAATTCTTTTTCGTTCATATCTTGAAATTCAAAAATTCCATAAGTGTCTTCACACCATTTTAAATTATCAATAACATTTCCAAATTTAAATTTTTTTGGTTCAGTATTTTGAATGTTTTTAAGTTTAAGAACTCTTGCAATTTTATTTTCGTTTATTTCTCTTCGTTTAATGAATTTTTTTTGGAAGAGCTTATAACCGTCAATAGCATAATCAACAGGAATAGATTTAACCAGAATCCAATCATTGTTTTCGGAAATGACAAGTCCAGTTTCTTTCTTTTTCCAACCTTTTATTTTAAATGATTCTACTTTCATTATTTTTTCTGCGTTTAATTTGAGCCTGATATTTTAAATCACATTGACTTCGGCTTCAATATGAATGCCAAAAGTCTTGAATATAGTCTCTTGAATGTTTTTGGAAACATCCAGAATTTCCTGCCCAGTAGCATTGCCATAATTCACTAAAACCAAGGCTTGGTTCTTATGAATTCCCGCATCGCCATAGCGTTTCCCTTTGAATCCCGCTTGTTCGATCAACCAGCCAGCAGGAACTTTTACTTCAGTTTCAGAAACTTCATAGTATTTCATTTCTGGAAATTGTTGATGAATTTTCTCGAAGTCAGATTTTAAAATAATGGGATTTTTAAAGAAACTACCACTGTTTCCTAATTCTTTTGGATCGGGTAATTTGCTTTGGCGAATCGCAATTACTGCATTGCTTACGTCTTTTAAATCAGGATTAGTAATGTTAGCTTTGGCTAATTCTCCCATAATATCGCCATAAGAAACATTGATTTTGTGGTTGCGTTTGGTCAATTTAAAAACCACCGAGGTAATGATGTATTGGTCTTTGACTTCGTTTTTGAAAACACTTTCTCTATAGCCAAAATGACATTCGTCTTTGGTAAACGTTTTTACTTCTTGATTTTCAATTGCCATCGTTTCGCAAGAAACAAAAGTGTCTTTGATTTCGGTTCCATAAGCACCAATGTTTTGTACAGGAGTGGTTCCTACATTGCCTGGAATCAAGGACATATTTTCGAGTCCGCCATAGTTTTGGTCAATTGTCCAAAGTACAAATTCATGCCAGTTTTCGCCAGCTTGACTTTCGACCCAAACAAAATCTTCGTCTTCTTTGATGATTTTTTTTCCTTTTAAATCTACATGAATGACCAAGGCATCGATATCTTGGGTCAAAAGCATGTTGCTTCCACCACCTAGAATGAATTTTTTTTCGGATTGATTCTGTTCTAAAACGGTTTTTAATTCGGTGGTGTTGTGAACGGCAACAAATTGTTTGGCTTTGGCTTCGATACCAAAGGTATTGTAGTTTTTTAGAGAAAAATTAGATTGTATTTCCATTTTTAGGAAGTGCTTTTTTTGGAGTTAAGTAATTACAATTATTTAATAATACCTTTTTAGTTTTCAATTGGATTATTATTTCCATCGTAATTCGTGATTTTTAATTGATACTTATTGATTCATTATATGTACTAAATTTGATTTGTTTCCTTGGTATAAATCAAAAAAATCATCCACTGTGTTTGAAATTTTTTTCACTTTTTCAATCTGTTGATGGTTAAGGCGATATACTTTTCCGCTTTTATCTACAGCTATGTAGTTGCCATTTTTCATGTTCAAAATAGTGTAGTATAAATTTTGGTTGATTTCTATTTCAAAAGTGTTTTCTATTTCTAGTTGTTTTAATTTATCTTTTGACACCTCTTTCAGAATTTTTAAAGTAATTTTTCTATCGGGATTTTCAAAATTAATTTCTTTTGTTTTTAGATCGCCAATTTGAAATTTATATAAATCATAAGTTTTGTGAAAATTCCTTGGATTTTTGGTCTCAATTAGTGTTAATAAATGTTGGTTGTAAAATAAAATTATTTCTTCGTATTGCTTGTTTTTTTTATTGAATACTTTCAATCCATACAAATCAAAATTGATTTTGTACTCAAGAGGAATTCTTTCTTGTTGACCACGAGAAATGTATATTCCACTAGGCTTTTTAGGGAATTGTATCGAATGAAAATCAGAGGATAATGCTAGAGCCTCTTTAATTTTTGGGAAATCATTTTTTAAAAATTCTGCAACATTTTGTTCAAAAATTTCAATATGTTTCCTCGTAGGTTTAAAATTGAAAAAAATCATTTGATATCTTTAAAATTAATTTGGGGTTAATTCTTGATTCAAATGTAAGTATTAAAATTTGTCTTTATAGGTTTTTAGCCAAATATGCATCATAAAAAGTGGCATAATGTAAGGAATCATCTTGGTTTCGCCTTTTCTTAAATTCAAAACCAATTTTTTGGAATCAATACTTTCGAAATAAGAAATTTGAAATAAATCACTTTTAGAAAATGATTCTAATTCATTACTGAATCCAGGACTTTTTACTAAATAATCACCCCAAGGAACACTCAATCCTACTTTTTTAAAATTCAAAATTTCTTCGGGTAAACGTTCTTGCATTGCTGATTTTAGGATGTATTTCCATTTTTTACCAGTAAAAAGCCATTTGTCTTCTAGTGAACCTAAACCAGTAATCAGCCTCGAATCTAGAAAAGGTTCTCTGCATTCAATAGAAGCTCCCATAGTACAACGGTCGTTTCGGTCGAGTAATGAACACAAATAGGTGTGCTGGTCAAAATACAAAGCTTGCCTTCTTAAATTATTGGGATACAACGATTTTGCATCTTCAAGAATTTGATTTCGATATTCGTTTTTGGGAGTATTTATTATGCCATAATGTTGGGCAATATCATTGGGGTAAATATTGCAACCGTTGAATAAAATTAAATCATTTGGATTTTTTATTTGAGCATAGCGAGCCAGTTTCTCATATCGAGGTTTCTTCGCAAAAAAATCTAAATTGCTAATCGTTGCAATCGAATTCAATAAAGACGGGTATTTCAAGGCTTTGTATCGCACATAACCACCCATTAATTCATCGGCACCTTCGCCTGATAGCAATACTTTTACCGATGGTTTTGCCAATTGCGAAAGTGCTAAAATGTGCGGTTCGCTCAAGTGCATTATCGGTTCATCTTGAAAATAAGTGGAACTCACCAGTTTTTCAAAAAGCGAATTGTCTTCCAGTTGCATGGTGTGAAAACCATAATCGAATTTATCCGCCATCATTTTTGCCAGATGCGATTCGTTGTGTTCTTTTTCTTTGAAACCAATATTAAAAGTTTGAATATCCTTGAACTTTTGTTGATTCAAAGACGCTAAAATTGAGGAAGAATCCAAACCACCGCTCAACAAAACACCAACAGGAACATCGCTCACCATTCGTAATTTTATCGAATCGTCAAAAGTTTCTCTGAACCATTCTACAGGATTTTTGATTTTAGGCTGGTTTTGAATTTCAGTTTTCAAATCCCACCATTTTTCATGCGTAATTTTTCCACTTTCGGAAATGGTTACAATGTGTCCAGGAATTACTTTTTTTACGTTTTCGTATAATGTATTTTCTCCTGCTACAAATCGGTTAAAAATGTATTCTTCCATTCCGTTTTGCGCCATTTTTAAAGGAACTCCAGCCGTGAAAAGGGCTTTTTGTTCGGAAGCAAAATAGAAAGTTTCGTTGTAAAAAGAATAGTACAAAGGTTTGACACCCATTCGATCTCGAACTGCGGTTAGTTTTCGTTCCTTTTTATCCCAAATTACAAAGGCAAACATTCCGTTGAGTCGGTGGAGCATTTTTGTTCCATACAACTCAAATAATTTTAATAAAACCTCGGTGTCAGAACTGGTTTTTATATCAAATCCGTTAGCTTTTAGTTCTGGATAAAAGTCTTTGAAATTGTATATTTCGCCATTGTACACCATAATATAACGACCGTTATCCGAGAGGAATGGTTGGTGCCCAGCAGTCGAAATATCTAGGATAGAGAGTCTTCGATGTCCTAAACCGACGTTGTTTTCTATAAATAATCCCTTGTCATCAGGACCACGATGTTCTAGCGAATCTCGCATCTTGGTTAAAATGCGTTCGTCCACTTTTTGTTGCGACTGTAAATGCAAAATACCATTAATTCCACACATGACTAATAGTTTTTGGCGGTGTTAATTAACTCATGGTATTTGTCTGAAATGATACTCATATTGGTGTTGTAATCGGCATTTTCTTCCACAAATTTTCTGTTTTTAAGGATGGCTTCTTTTCGGAGTTCTTCATTTTCGAATGCCCAAAGGATTTCATTGGCTAGCATTTCAGTATCGCCAATGGTAATTAATTGACCGTTTTTACGATGCGTGATCCAGCTTTGATTTCCCGGAATATCAGTTACAACAGGATAACAATTGGACGCCATTGCTTCAAATAAAGAAGCCGAAACCCCTTCGGTTACGGGCATACTGATATAAAAATCAGCTTGATGCAATAGTTCGGGTAATTTAGTGTTAGGAATTCTACCTGTAAAAATCACTTTGTTTTCTATCTTCAATTTTACTGCTAATTCTTGTAATGTAGGCAAAAGTTTTCCATCACCTACAATTGTAAGTACGAAATCAATCCCTTTTTGGTTTAAAATTCCAAAGGCTTGAAGTATATCATTGTGTCGGTATTCAGGCATCAATGATCGGGTTACTATTGCTGTTATTTTTTCTGTAGAAAAATGTTTTTTGTTTCTAAATTGTTCTAAATCGATTCCCTTTGGTAACACCAAAACTTTATTCATATCAACATTGGCTTTTTGCATCGATATAGTCATCACTGGTCCCCAAGCGTGAATTAAAGAGGCTTTTTTGAAAGCATAATTTTGTATCGCTTTTTTGAGTGGATAGAGCATGGAGTTTTCAGGCCATAAATCTGTTTTTCCTTGTTGGGCGATGGCCACCGATTTTACACCTGATAAAGCTGCTAGAAAGCCGTAACTAGTTGTTCTTTCGGCAATAACCATATCAGGATGGTGTTTTTGTATAATTTTTTTTATTTGAAAAATGGCAGTGCTGAATTCTAATATTCGACATAAACGATTGAGAAAAGTATTGCTTGGTGATTGGAGCTCCCAAGTAATAATTTCAAAATCGCCAAATTCCTTTAAACCATTCATCCAAGTAATGGCATCGGCTCGGTAGGTTTCTCCTAGAAAAAGGATCTTGCGTTTTTCCATTGTTGTTGAATTAATCTTCGGATGTTAAGGCTCGGTTGATAAAATCGTTTAAGGGCTTCAAAACGATTAATTTTTTACTCATTTTAGCTACGAAATCTGCTGCCAAAACTTCTTCGAAGTCAAATTTTTGCGAAGTTTCAAAACTTTTCAATTTCAGAAATTCAATAGCAGGATGATCTTTTTCGTAGCCTCTTGGGGGATTTTTAAGCAAGTTTTTTTCGTTGCGGTCAAAATCACCAAATTCTTTTTGAAAGTTTTTATTATTTATAATTTCTTCTAAATCATCATGGAAAAAAGCAATTTCTTTACGCACTTTTTTCAAATCATCGGCCTCGGGACAATAGAATCCGCCAGCAATAAAACTGCCTGTTCTGGCGATATGAACATAATATCCAGAACGATTCATTCCTTTAGAATCACTTGAAATCCAAACGCCAATGTGGTCTTTGTAAGGTGATTTGTCTTTAGAAAATCGAATGTCCCGATTGATTCTAAAAGTACAGTTTTTGACTTCTAGCATTTCCAATGAAGGATCGAGCGGTTTCATAATATCCAGAAAATCGCCAACCAATTTGTGGTAGTCTTTTTTGAAAACTTCGTATCGTTTTTTGTTCTCCAAAAACCAATCGCGATTGTTGTTGGCTTTTAAATCATCGAGAAATTGTAAACTGTCTTTTGAAAGCATATTGGTTTAGATTTAAAATCACAAGTTAAAAATTTTATACGTCTGATGGGTTGATTTTACAATGTTTTCTGTTCGCTCAGGATGGGTATCCGAAATAAACAGTTGACCAAAGGTATCGCTATTCACCATTTCAATAATTTTGGCTACTCTATTTTCGTCTAATTTGTCAAAAATATCATCAAAAAGCAGAATAGGTTTCAATCCACATTGATTTTTTATGAATTCAAATTGCGCTAGTTTCAAAGCAATTAAAAATGATTTTTGTTGTCCTTGTGATCCGAATTTCTTGATGGGATAATGATCAATTTCAAACGATAGGTCATCTTTGTGAATCCCAACGCTTGTGTAATGTAAGGCTCTGTCTTTGTTGATGTTTTGCTCTAAAAGCGTTAGCAGATTGTTTTCGAATAAATGACTTTCATATACCAATTGCACCGTTTCTTGCGAACCCGTTATGGCTTGATGATGTGTGTTGAAAATAGGAATAAACTGCTCGATAAATTCTTTTCGTTTTTCGAAAATATATTTTGCAAAACTATCCAATTGCTCATTATATATAGATAAGGTGTCATTTTCGAAAACATGGTTCAAGGCAAAGTATTTCAATAAAGCATTGCGCTGGCTCATCACTTTTTGGTATTGAATGATTTGCCTTAAATACTGCGAATCCAATTGCGAAATTACGCTGTCCATAAATTTTCTGCGGGTTTCGCTGCCTTCTATAATCAAATCTCGGTCGGCTGGCGAGATGATGACTAGTGGAATAAAACCAACGTGTTCCGAGAATTTATCATACACTTTTCCGTTGCGTTTCAGGATTTTTTTCTGTCCTTTTTTGAGGCTACAAACGATTTGTTCGTTTCTTTCCTTAATATCAAATTCGCCATCAATAACGAAAAATTCTTCCCCGTGTTTGATGTTTTGAACCGCCAAAGGATTGAAATAACTTTTTCCGTAAGACAAATGGTAGATTGCATCCAATACATTGGTCTTTCCAATTCCGTTTTTGCCCACAAAACAATTTATTTTAGTCACAAATTCGAAATCAGCTTCTGAAAAATTCTTGTAATTGAATAAGGAAATCTTTTTTAAATACATTGGTAAGGCTTACTGGTATTGAGAAACTTGCTACTGAAGAAATGTTTTTTTTAAGTGGGTGCAAATTATTGAAAAATATCGATAAAAGAGGTTTTAGATTTGAATAAAAATTATATTTTTGCCGTTCACTAAATTAAAAATTAAATGGCTACTTATAATAAAAGAGGATATAAAACACCAAAAGAAAAAGAAGTAAAAGAAGTTGTTGAAGCTACTCAAGACGTAGAGATTCTTGAAAAAGATAGTACAACAGCTGGTGTTTTTACTGCATTAGACGAAACGGCTTCTAAAACCGAAGACTTTGTTGCCAAAAATCAAAATGTTATTATTGGTGTTGTTGGTGCAATTGCATTAACTTTAGTTGGATATTTAGCGTATCAAAAATTTGTTGCAGCACCAAAAGAAGACGAAGCTGCTACCGAAATGTATCAAGCGCAACAATATTTCCAACAAGCTACAGATGGTGTTGCAAGTGATTCATTATATAAATTGTCATTGAAAGGTGCCGAAGGAAAATTCGGTTTTGTTGATATTGCTGATAAATATTCAGGAACAGATGCTGGAAATTTAGCTAATTATTATGCAGGTATCGCTTATTTGAATACAGGTAAATATGCGGAAGCAATTGATTATTTAGAAAAATTCAAAACAGAAGATGTTATTTTAAGTGCTTTGGCAACTGGAGCTATTGGAGATGCTCATTCTCAAAAAAATGAACAAAAAGAAGCACTAGAATTTTACATCAAAGCAGCAGAATCAAATAAAAATGATTTTACTACTCCACGATTCTTGATGAAAGCTGGTAAAACTGCTTTGGCTTTAGGAAATAAAGAAGATGCCTTAAAATATTTTACCGATATTAAAGACAATTTCGAGGATTCTCCAGAAGCGGCTTCAGTGGATGCTTTAATAGGATTAGCACAATAAAAATAGTATTCAGTTATCAGTAGCAGTTGGCAGTTTACTCTGATACTGAATACTGCTACTGAACACTGAAAACTAAAAAAATATGGCTACGATAAATAAAAACTTATCCGAATACGATAAAAATTCAATCCCAGATGCGAAAAATTTTCGATTTGGGATTGTTGTTTCAGAGTGGAATGATACTATAACCGAGGGGCTTTTTAATGGTGCAATTACAGGACTTTTAGAAAACGAAGTTCCTGCAGAACACATCATTCGATGGAATGTTCCTGGAAGTTTTGAACTCATTTACGGAGCAAAAAAAATGTTGCAAACCCAAAATGTAGATGCTGTAATTGTTATTGGTTGTGTGATTCAAGGACAAACCAAGCATTTTGATTTTGTGTGTGAAGGCGTTACACAAGGGATTAAAGATTTGAATGTTCAAACGGATATCCCAGTTATCTTTTGTGTTTTGACGGATAATACGATGCAACAATCTATTGATAGAAGTGGAGGAATTCACGGAAACAAAGGAACAGAAGCGGCGATTGCTGCTATCAAAATGGCGTATTTAAGACAGCAAGCTTCTTTTAGTCATCAATTTAAAAATCCACAATTATTGTCTGGTGGAACCTTGCAAATTGAAGGTCAGCCGTTGTTGGAAGAATAAAATAAAGAGCACAATTTTATAAAACCTATACTGTTTTTGATGGTATAGGTTTTTTGTTGCTAATTATACAACAAACAATATTTACATGTATAAATTATCAAAACATATAAGTCATTTAAGTCTTTAGTTTGAGTTAAATGAAATTAATAGTTCATTTAAGTAAAGTCATTTACAAACCTTTTTTAAACTTATTTTTACTTTTAATTATCTAATTTGGTTAGCTTAAATGACTTATATGGTTAAAATTAAAAGATGTTTATTTTATAGTACAGTGGTTTTTTGTGAATAATTTAGGTAGTAATCCCAGTAGAAATTCCTTAAATTTGCTCACCGTCGGTTTTTTACTGAATACTAATTTCTGAACACTGAATACTAATAAAATGTCGAGTATCATTCAATTACTTCCTGATCACGTTGCCAATCAAATAGCCGCTGGAGAAGTCGTTCAGCGACCTGCTTCGGTGGTGAAGGAATTGCTTGAAAATGCCGTTGATGCAGGTGCAAACGACATTAAATTAATACTGAAAGACGCTGGAAAATCGTTAGTTCAAGTGATTGATAACGGAAAAGGAATGAGTGTTACCGATGCTCGTTTGTGTTTTGAGCGTCACGCCACTTCAAAAATCCGTCAAGCGGAAGATTTATTTTCGTTGCATACCAAAGGTTTTCGTGGCGAAGCATTGGCATCCATTGCTGCGATTGCTCACGTGGAAATGAAAACCAAACAAGATCAGGAAGAATTAGGAACGCATATTGTTATTGAAGGCAGTAAATTTGTCTCGCAGGAAATGGCAGTTTTACCCAAAGGAACTTCATTTGCGGTTAAAAATTTGTTTTTTAATATTCCTGCTCGACGTAATTTCCTGAAATCGGATATAGTGGAATACCGCCATATTGTGGATGAATTTCAACGAGTGGCTTTGGCACATCCGCAAATTTATTTTACTTTTTATCACAATGGAAGCGAAATGTTCAATTTGCAAGCTTCAAGTTTTAGACATCGAATTGTTAGCATTTTTTCGGGTAAAACCAATGAAAAATTAGTTCCTGTTGACGAAGAAACAGAAATTGTAAATGTTCAGGGATTTGTCTGCAAACCCGAGTTTGCCAAAAAGAGTAGAGGAGAACAGTTTTTCTTTGTAAACGATCGTTTTATTAAAAGTGGTTATCTGCATCACGCTGTTATGGCTGCTTACGACGGATTGTTGAAAGACGGTTCACAACCGAGTTATTTCCTCTACCTGCAAGTGCCACCGAATTCGATTGATATTAATATTCATCCCACTAAAACGGAAATTAAGTTTGATGATGAATCGGCTTTGTATGCTATTTTACGGGCTTCGATAAAACACAGTTTGGGACAATTTAATGTAGCACCTGTTTTGGATTTTGAGCGAGATTCGAATTTGGATACGCCTTATCATTATAAAGATGTTGCCGTTTCAACACCCACAATTCAGGTAGATGGTAATTTCAATCCTTTTGCAGAAGAAGACAAACCAAATAAACATTATTCGAATTCCAGTTCGAATTATAGAAAATCAGAACCAACACCAAGTTGGGAAAGTTTGTACGTAGGTTTAAAACAAGATACGCAGGAATTGGAAACTGTTTCATTCGAAAATGAAGTTGTATTTGAAAATGATACCGTAACTTCTTCATTATTTGATGGCGAAGAAGTGGAACAAGCTGTTCATAAAACCCATCAAATTCATAAAAAATACATTGTCAATCCCATCAAATCAGGAATGATAATAGTAGATCAGCAAAGGGCGCACCAACGCATTTTGTATGAACAATTTTTGACGAATATCACGGTTAATTTGGCCTCAAGTCAGCAATTGTTATTTCCGTTACATTTGTATTTTTCTGTTGGAGAGATGCAATTAATAACCGAATTGAAACCGTCATTGACAAACACTGGTTTTGTTTTTGAAGAAATCAATGCAGATAACGTGGTTATTTCGGGATTGCCAGTCAATGTTTCCGAGAGTGAAGCATCTATAGTTTTAGAACAATTGTTGAGCGATTTGCAGGACGGAATTCCAGAAAGCAGTTTCAGTCAGAATGATACGATTGCGAAATCGATGGCGCGAAGTTTGGCGGTAAAAACTGGAACTTATTTAACCCAAAAAGAACAAGAGAATTTGGTCAACGGCTTATTTGCTTGCAAAGATCCCAATGTTTCTCCATTTCATAAACCTACTTTCATCACGATGCGTGTGGAAGATTTAGACAAAAAATTTGCATTATGATGAATATCACTCCAGTTGTAAAACAACTTTTAATAATTAATATTCTGTTTTTTATTGGTTCACAATTAGTGCCAGCATCTTACGATTTATTTGCGCTTTATTATCCTGAAAGCGATAAGTTCAAAGGATGGCAATTGGTAACGCACATGTTTATGCACGCACCTTTTCCAAATATTACCCATATTTTATTTAATATGTTTGCGCTGTATTCTTTTGGTAGTGCTTTGGAACATTTTTGGGGTGGAAAAAAATTCTTGTTTTTTTATGTTTCTTGCGGATTAGGAGCAGCATTATTGCATACAGGAGTGAATTATTACTATTTTCAAGAAGGAATAAGTACGCTTACCGCAAATGGATTTGTTAAGGCGGATATTTTACAGACTTTAAACGAAGGGAAAATAAATACTAGGTGGCAAGATTTAATGTCGGCTATTGATTTTGAAAATTTTACCAGTTCTTATTTTGGAACTGTTGTTGGTGCCTCTGGAGCTATTTACGGATTATTGGTAGCTTTTGCTTTTATGGTTCCGAATGCGGAATTAGCCTTAATGTTTATTCCAGTTCCTATTAAAGCGAAATATTTTGTACCTGGAATTTTAGCAATTGATTTGTTTTTAGGTTTCAAAGGACAATCTATTTTTGGCGCAGGAAGTACAGGAATTGCCCATTTTGCTCATATCGGAGGCGCTTTGACAGGTTTTATAATGATGTGGTATTGGAAGAAAAATCAATTCAACAAAAATCGTTGGAACTAATTCTAGATTTCAGATTAAGAATATTAAACATTTATCTATAAAAAAACGAAAACGTCTTGATTGTTTTAAGGCGTTTTCGTTTTTTTTCTAACTGCTACTAACTAGAGCATTTTCATAAAAGTCTTTCTTCGACAACTAATTTTTGGGTCGAAATTTTTCCATAAATTATGAATGGCGTGATTCTCTTCTAATTCGGGAGTTCGGATGCAATTCACGATTCCTTTTTTGGTAAAAGCATTGAAATATTCCTCAAAAATAATCGCTGTTACCCCTTTGTTTTGGTATTCGGGAGCAACGCCTATTAGATAGAAAACTACATCTTTGCTTTCTTTTCTAGCTTTCAGTAAATGGAAAAATCCAAACGGAAAAAGTTTGCCTTTGGCTTTTTGCAACGCTTCTGAAAAACTGGGCATTACTATACTAAAGGCTACAATTTTATTGTTTTTATCCAATACAAAAATGATGTATTCTGGATTGATAAAACTGATGTATTTCTTCTTGAAATATTCTTTTTGAATATCGGTAATAGCTACAAAAGAGGATAAACTGGCATACGCATTATTGAATAAATCAAACATTTCGTCCACATAAGGCATGATGTCTTTAGTCTTGGTAAAAGTCAAACTTTTTAATTCATATCGCTTTTTGATTAACGCTTGCGCTTTCGAAAAAAACTCTGGCTTTACATTCGAAAAAGGAAATGTACTTTCTATAAATTCCTTTTCTTTTACAAAGCCCAATTGTTCCAGATGAGCCGCAAAATAGGGATGGTTATACCAAGTTATCATGGTTCCCATTTGGTCAAAACCTTCGGTTAGAACGCCTACTTTGTCTAGGTTAGAAAATCCCATTGGCCCTTCAACGTGTTCCAGATTGTTTTTTCTTCCCAATTCATAGACTTTTTCTAGTAAAGCTTTGGTCACTTCGATGTCGTCAATTACATCAAACCAACCAAAACGAACTTTCTTTTTTTGTTGGTCATTCACTTCATTCCAATTGATTATGGCGGTAATTCGACCTACAATTTTATCGTTTTTATAAGCCAAATAAAAATAAGCTTCGGCACTTTCGAATGCAGGGTTTTTGGTTCTGTCGAACGAGGCTATTTCATCTGCGATAATCGGCGGAACCCAGTATTTATTGTCTTTGTATAAGGAGAAGGGAAATTTTACAAATTCGGTCATTTCCTTTTTGGTAACGGCTTCTTTTATGGTAATCATTATTTTTATTTAGGAGATTCTACTGTGTCTTTTCGTTTTTTACTTTTTTTGGATTTGGAATCCGATTTTTTATCAGAATCGATATTCATTCGAACTTCTTTGTAATTAGCATCATAACGCCAAGAAAATCCGATGCCTCCGTAGAGTATGGAAGGCGTATCTTTGAGGCTGGTACTAATGGAAGCATCTACTTGTAAATCTTTATGAATTAAATAAGCGGCTCCACCACGAACTATGGCATCGCTATAAAAATCGCTCATGTAGCCTTGGTTTTCTATAAATCCAGACCAATTTCTATTAAAACCTTTCGTTAGTGTAATGCCATAACCATAACTTGGATAATCCGATCCAATGTAATCGGCAATAATATTGGTTACAAAAACCCAACTTCCGTCACCCAAATGATTTTGCGCAATCAGTACAATTTTTGGTGTAATGGCTGCGTCTGGAGAAAAATAATACGGATTGCCAGAAAAAGTAAGATTGGCTCCTGCAAATACAGAAACCGCAGGAATTAATTGACGCCAGTTAAAAGAATGATTGGCTTTCCAGCTGTAAATGTTTATTCTTTTTTCATAATTTTTGAAAGGATCATAAATCAAGTATTTTGCGCCTAATATGGTTTGCTTAAATGCTGATCGGTCTGGATATCGAACTGCAGGATTGAATACTTCGTACTGATATTGAAAATCACCGATTAATTCTAGTTTTTCCATAAACAATCCCCATCTCAAGGTCATGTCTATTCCAAATCCATTGGCATCGTAATTCAAAATAGAATGATTTTCTTTGATGCCATAAATACCAGATTCTACTTGAATAACCGATTTTCCTACTGCAAAAGCCGACATGGTTTCGCCTGGTCGATTCGAATTGATTTCGTCTGTATGCTGTGCGTAATGGAATATTGGAGTTAAGAAAAATGCAAGGCAAACAAGTTTTTTGATTTTGTACATACTATTCTTTATAGGTTGAAAAGAGATAACGCTTTTCAAATGTACTATATTTTATTATTTATTTAAGAACGATATTATAATTTTGAACGTTGGAATTGTTAATTTTGCTGAAAATTTTTTTATTATGCAAGAAGCCTCCCTTACTGGTATTTTCAAAACCTTGTGTTACATCATTGGGTTCTATTATATTTTTAAATTTTTGGCCAAATTATTTTTGCCTATTTTGGTAAAAAAAGCAGTGGAAAAAGCAGGCGAAAATTTCCAAAAACAACAAAATTATTCACAACAGACGAATTGGAATAAAACCAAAAGTGCTGACGAAATCATTATTGATACTTCCAATGTAAAAACCACTCGCCAAACCAAAAAAGTAGGCGATTATGTGGATTACGAAGAAATAGATTAAATTTATCCCAGCAACTAACCTAAACCAAAATTCCATTCAGAAATCTAAAATCTGAATTCAGAAATCTAAATTTTTTCTATGAAGCAACTTCAAAAGTGCTATCCGCACGCTTTAGTCCTACTGGGATTCGTATTAATTTCCTTGATTTATTTTTACCCAGTTTTGCAAGGAAAACAAATTTTTCAATCCGATATTGCTCAATATACCGGAATGGCAAAAGAGCAAAACGATTTTAGAAAAGCCGAAAAAACAGAACCCTATTGGACTAATTCCGCTTTTGGAGGAATGCCAACCTATCAATTAGGAGCTAAGTATCCACACGATTATGTAGGAATGATTGACGATGCTTTGCGATTTTTGCCACGTCCAGCCGATTATTTGTTTCTATACTTTCTTGGATTTTACGGATTACTTTTGGTACTGAAAATTGATCCGCTCAAGGCTTTTTTCGGAGCTTTAGCTTTTGGATTTTCTACTTATTTGATTATTATTCTTGGTGTGGGTCACAATGCCAAAGCTCATGCAATTGCCTATATGCCGTTAGTCATTGCTGGTGTACTACTGGTTTTTCAGAAGAAATATATTTGGGGAGGACTGCTCACCATGTTTGCTGGTGCTTTAGAAATTAATGCCAATCACTTTCAAATGACGTATTATTTGTTAATTTTCTTATTGGTTGTTTCGGGGTATTTTATTTATCAAGCTGTTAAAGAAAAAGAATACAAATCTTTGATGGTTTCCTTTGGCGTTTTACTGCTAGCAGGGATTTTTGCCATTGGTTCGAATGCGACTAATTTGTTAGCAACAGTAGAATATGCCGATTTTAGTACCCGTGGAAAAAGCGAATTATCCGTTAATGCTGACGGAACTAAAAGCGTTGGAAATAGTGCCTTGTCTCACGATTATATCACAGAATACAGTTACGGAATTGCCGAAAGTTTCAACCTGATTGCGCCAAGACTTTTTGGAGGTTCGAACAGTGAAAAACTTGGAACGGACAGCAAAATGTATGAATTTATGATGGGGCAAGGGGTTCCGGAAGCGCAAGCCAATGATTTTGTTTCGGGAATGCCGACGTATTGGGGCGACCAACCCATTGTGGCTGCACCGGCTTACATTGGTATCGTGGTTTTCTTTTTGGGAGTCTTGGCCTTGTTCGCCGATAAACGAAAAATAAAATACGTTTTTCTTTCTGGCGCAATCGTTGCTTTGATTCTTTCTTGGGGAAAAAATTTCCCAGCCTTAACGGACTTTTTTATCGAAAATGTACCGATGTACAATAAGTTTAGAGCCGTTTCTTCGATACAAGTTATTTTAGAATTATGCTTTCCAGTGTTGGCTATTATGGGATTGCAATCTTTCTTTAATTTAGAAAAAGAAGCCCGATTCAAAGCCTTGTGGCAATCGGCTGCAGTAGGTTTTGGAATTATTGTAGGGTTATTTGTGATGAAAGGTAGTTTCAGTTTTTCAAGTGCTAATGATGATTATTTTATGCAAACTTATGGACCTGCTTTTGTTGATGCCTTGAAAACGGATCGAATGACACTTTATTCGGCTGATTTGTTGCGTTCTGGATTTTTTATTTTGCTTACAGCTGGAGTTTTGTGGTTGTTTATCAAAGAAAAATTAGCGCAAAACACCGCCATAATTGTTGTGGGATTATTGATGGTGTCAGACTTGTTTTTTGTAGATAAAAAATACGTTTCGACCAAAGATTTTGTGAGCCGAAGCGAAGTAGAAGTGCCTTTTCAGGAAACACCAGCCGATGCTCAAATTTTGCAGGACACCACACATTACAGAGTTTTTGAAGTGGCAGGCAATTTATCGAGTGCACGAGCTTCTTATTTTCATAAATCGATTGGCGGGTATAGTGCAGTGAAACCTCGTAGAATGCAACAATTATTTGATTATCAAATTGCCAAAAACAATCTGGAAGTTTTGAATATGTTGAATGTGAAATATGTTATTCAAACCGATTCGACTGGAGCTTCTGTTCCAGTTCAAAACCCGAATGCCAATGGAAATGCTTGGTTTGTAAAAGATGTTTTGTTATTGAATAAGCCAGATGCTGTAATGAAAGCTTTGGATAAATTAGATACTAAAAATGTGGCTGTTTTCAATATTCATGATTATGGATCTAAATTTAAAAATGCCCGTTTGAAAGAGGATTTTGATACTAACGGAACTATAAAGCTGGATGTTTATAAACCCAATTATTTGAAATATACTTCTGAAAATGAAGGAAATGGTTTGGCAGTTTTTTCTGAAATGTACTATGAAAATGGTTGGAATGCATATATCGATGGCGAAAAGAAAGAACATTTTCCTGTAGATTATGTATTAAGAGCCATTATAGTTCCAGCAGGAAAGCACACTATTGAATTCAAGTTTGAACCACAAGTGATAGAAACTGGAAGCACCATTACGCTTTTCAGTTCTTTGGGAATGTTATTACTGTTGATAGGTGGTGTTTATTTTGAGAGAAAGAAGCAAGAAAAAAGAGAATAGAATATAGAAAAAAGATGTTTCTGAAAATTTTTAATAATTGCTAGCAACTTGAAACCACAAAAACTTCTTATAATAACTTATTATTGGCCGCCAGCTGGTGGACCAGGTGTTCAGCGTTGGTTGAAATTTGTGAAATATTTACCTGATTTTGGCGTTCAGCCGATTGTTTATATTCCAGAAAATCCCACTTATCCTATTGTTGATGAAAACTTGGTTGATGAGGTTTCAGACAAAGCCATTATTCTGAAACATAAAATATTCGAACCGTATCAATTGGCTTCTTTTCTTTCGAAGAATAAAACCAAAAAAATGAATTCGGGAATTATTCCCAATAAAAAGAAGCAATCTTTTTTAGACAAAACTTTGCTTTGGATTCGAGGTAATTTGTTTATTCCAGATGCTAGAGTTTTTTGGGTTAAACCTTCAGTGTTATTTTTACAAAAATACATTGCCGAAAATAATATTGATACTATTGTTACTTCGGGACCACCTCATAGTTTACACCTTATTGGACTCGAATTAAAACAAAAATTAAATGTAAAATGGTATGCCGATTTTCGTGATCCTTGGACAACCATTGGCTATCACAAATCTTTGCGATTGTCTGATTATGCAGCCAAAAAACACAAGCAATTAGAACATCAAGTGTTGAATACTGCTGATACGATTATTGTAACCAGCAACACCACCAAAACCGAATTTCAAGCTATTACAAACCAACCAATCGCAGTAATCACGAACGGTTATGATACTGAAAATGTAACCCAACAGCCTTTGGATACTAAATTTTCTTTAGCACACATTGGTTCTTTTCTTTCCGAAAGAAATCCGCAATTATTGTGGGAAACTTTGATAGAATTAATTCATGAAATTCCAGATTTTAAATCGCATTTGGAGTTGAAATTAATTGGAGCAGTAAGTCAAGAAGTGTTAGAAACCATTAACCAATTTGGATTGAATCCCTATTTGAAGAATTTGGGATACGTTTCGCATTCCGAAGCTATTGCACATCAAAGGAAATCACAAGTTTTACTGCTTATCGAAATCAATTCAGAAGACACTAAAAGCATTATTCCAGGAAAATTATTCGAATATATGGTTTCAAACAGGCCTATTATTGCTATTGGTCCAAACGGTTCTGATTTTGCCGAAATTATTACCAATACCAATACAGGAATGTTTTTTGATTATTCCGAGAAAATGAAACTAAAAAGTGTACTTTTGGGCTATTATAATCAGTTTTTGGAAGGCAAACTCCAATCGAATGCGGTTGGTTTGCAACAATATTCTAGAAAGAGTTTGACAGAGCAATTAGTTAAATTAATTCATTCTGAAATATGAAATCTACAATCTAAAATCAAATAATGGGAATAGTATTAAATCAGTCCTTAAAAAACACCATAATTACTTACATCGGTTTTGCGATTGGAGGGATCAATACCATTTATTTGTATCCTGTTTTTTTGGGTGCAACTTATTATGCTTTGACTAATTATATACTGTCGTCAGCCAATGTAATTATGCCCATTTTTGCCATTGGAATGCAAAATACACTGGTCAAATTCTATTCGCAATGCCAAACTAATGAGGAGCGATCCCGGTTTTTATCTTTTACAGTTTTGTTTCCTTTGCTTGTCATAATTCCCATGTTTTTGATTGGTTTCTACTTTTTTGATGAAATTGTTTTCTTTCTTTCGAAAAAGAATATTATCGTAAAAAATTATATTTGGCTGATTCCCTTCATCGGAATTTGTATGGCTTATTTTGAGATTTTCTATGCTTGGTTGCGGGTTCACATGCACTCGGTTTTTGGAAATTTTATCAAAGAAGTAGGTTTGCGGCTGGCTTCTTTATTCTTATTGATTGCTGTTTATTATGATTGGATGACTGTGGAAGGTTTTGTTTACGCCACGGCTGTAGTCTATCTTTTGGCACTTTTGGTAACGATGTTTTATGCTTTTAGTATCGAAAAACCTCATTTTCAGTTTACGATTCCTGCTAATACCAAAGATGTTTTGGTTTATACTTTCTACATTATTTTATCAGGAAGTGTTGCCAATTTGTTGTTGGATGGCGATAAAATGATTCTGAATCAATACATGAATATTGAGAACATTGCCTACTATTCGGTGGCTACTTATATTGCTTTGGTTATCTCGGTTCCTAGTCGCGCGATGCACCAAATTGTCTATCCAATAACCGCCAAATTAATGCACGAAAACAAGCACGATGAAATGGATATTTTATACAAAAAAACCTCGATCAATCTTCAAGTTGTGGGTGGTTTTGTAATGTTGGGCATTTTTGTCAACATCAATCAATTGTATGAATTGGTTCCGCCCGAATATGCAGGTGGAATTATGGTGGTTTTTATGATTGGCTTGTCTAAATATTTTGATTTGATTTTGGGGAATAATAATGCCATTATTTTCAATACCAAATACTATCGTGCGGTGTTGTTTCTTGGAGTGTTGCTGGTGATTTTAACCGTAGGATTGAATATGATTTTTATTCCAATTTATGGAATTATTGGTTCAGCATTCGCTACTTTATTGTCGATTACTTTGTACAGTTTAGCCAAATTGCTTTTTGTCGTGAAACGCTTGCATTTGTATCCATTTACCAAGCAAACACTGTATTCTATTTATCTAACGGCAATTTTGTTTGTAGCTTTTTATTTCTGGGATTTTCCTTTTCACCCATTAGTTTCTATCTTATTGAAATCACTTTTAATGACGATTGCTTATTTGTATCTGAATTACAAATTTGTGATTTCAGTTGAAATTAATCAAGTGATGGATACAATTTTGAAGAAATTGAGGATTGTTAAGTGAAAATTATCTTGAGATTAGTTTTAAGATAAATAAAATTCTCTAATGAAGTAAGGTGTTGTTTATAAAGTAGTTAATGCTTATTAAATATCATTAAATTTGTAATACCATTAGAGATAGATTCCTAAATTAAAGTAGATAGAATGAAAAAAACTAAAATTTTAAATTTAATATTAATTTTAATAATTTCAATATTTAAAATTTTTTTTGATGATTTCAATAATTTTTTAAGAGAAGATTTATTGATTGTTTTTCATAGTGAGATATTATTTTTATATTCCTTTTTTGTACTATTCATTTTTTACATTATCAGTGATAAAAAATATTATTTATTACTACTATTAATTACACTTATTAATGTTTTTGTTTTTATTTATTTAATATATAATTATATTGTAAGTTCAAAAATACATTATACTCCTATATAAATAGCTTTAGCTTCTAATGATCAGGTTTTATAATCTAAATCATTCCTTCAAAAACAAACTCAAATCCACTGCATGCAATTGTTGTGATTTATTAATAAACGGTTTTCGAACAAAGGATTCATTGGTTAGATAAAACAGTTTTTCGTCTAGAGTAGTAATGCCTTCTATTTGATGAAAAGGCAGTGAAAGTTTTATTCTTCGTTGATTTGCTGTCGAGAAATTATAGTTTTTTAAATCATAGATGAGATATAAAAACGGTTGTAAAAGTTTTGTATAACCACAAAGAACAATTCCATTTTCAGAAGCTAAAAGTGTTGCTCCTGTTATCAATCCTTTTGTATTTAAGGTTGTTTTTAATTGCGCTATATAGTTGCCAGGACGTTTGGGTATCATGTAAACATTGGTTTTGATACCCTTCCATTGCTTTGAAAACAAGAGTATATTGTTTTTAGTTACTACAAATGCTTCGCAATCAAAATCAGTACTGTTTGATTTTTTTATTCTGAAATCCGTTTGATTCGAATACGAAAAAGCGATGGTATCTATTACAGGTTGGTGTGTCAAAAAAGATTTTTTCTCTATTCTTAAAATATGTAAATCCTTTCGATTGCCTTGTGCATTATTTCCGAAATCGCCAATGTAGATGTAGCCGCTGTCTTGTGCTATTTCTTCCCAATCGGTATTGATTATCTTTTCGAGTTTGATTTTTCTTTGAATTTTTCCATTCAAATACATTCCATAAATTGTGGTATCATAGTTGTCATTATGCGTCCAAAGTAAATTATCAAAAGTAGTCAAACCCGAAGTTTCTATTAAACTGTCGCTCAATTTTTGACTTGTTTCTGGTTTGATTTTGGCAAAAGCATATTCACAACTCCCATCATTTTCAGTAGCATCAGGATTAAAATTTTTAGCTAGCGAATCGGTACAACCTGATATTTGACTATAGGTTGACGTAGCTAATAATAGGAAAAATAGAATTGTTTTTTTCATGAAGTCAAAAGTAGGTTTTAAAACTGTTGCTATCAAAATAATCCTTACATTAGACTTGATTTTAATTGGATTTTGCTTTTAATAAAAACATCAAAATTATGTATCATTCAAAAATAGCAGGATTAGGATTTTATGTTCCAGATAATGTAGTTACTAATGATGATTTGTCTAAAATTATGGATACTAATGACGAATGGATTCAGGAGCGAACTGGAATTAAGGAACGCCGACACATCATCAGGGGCGAAGATACAACAACAACCATGGGTGTTAAAGCTGCGAAAATTGCCATTGAACGTTCTGGAATTGCAAAAGAAGATATAGATTTTATCGTTTTTGCTACTTTGAGTCCTGATTATTATTTTCCTGGCCCAGGCGTTTTGGTGCAACGTGATTTGGGGTTGAAAACAGTTGGTGCTTTGGATGTTAGATGCCAATGTTCGGGTTTTGTCTATGCAATTTCGGTAGCGGATCAATACATCAAAACAGGAATGTACAAAAACATTTTGGTCATTGGTTCCGAGGTTCATTCGTCAGGTTTGGATATGACCACTCGAGGTCGAAATGTTTCGGTAATTTTTGGTGATGGAGCAGGAGCAGCCATTTTGAGTAGGGAAGATGATGTGACTAAAGGTATTTTAACCACTCATTTACATTCAGAAGGGATTCATGCCGAGGAATTGGTCTTGAAAGCACCTGGGATGGGAGGACGATGGGTGAGTGACATCCTAGCGGATAATAATCCTGATGACGAAAGTTATTTACCTTACATGAACGGACAATTTGTATTCAAAAATGCAGTAGTTCGTTTTGCCGAAGTCATTAACGAAGGATTACAAGCTAATGATTTACAAGTTTCGGATATCGATATGTTGATTCCGCACCAAGCGAATTTGAGGATTTCGCAATTCATTCAAAGTAAATTCAGGTTGAATGATGATCAGGTGTACAATAACGTTCAAAAATATGGAAATACCACCGCAGCATCTATTCCCATTGCCTTGACCGAAGCTTGGGAGCAAGGCAAAATCAAGTCGGGCGATTTAGTAGTTCTGGCTGCTTTTGGTAGCGGATTTACATGGGGAAGTGTTATTATTAGATGGTAATTGGCTTTTCATTTTAAAAAGAAAATTATCCAGTTTCCAATTTCCTAATAGCTGTAGAATCCCTATATTTGCAGCCTTAAAAAACAATACAAAATGAGCCTTATTCAAATTCTTACACCTTCTATAAAACAAGCAGTCCAAACTTTATTTGATGTCAATCTGGACAAAGTAGAATTTCAAAGTACGCGCAAAGAGTTTGAAGGTGATATTACGATGGTCATTTTTCCATTATTGAAATTGGTAAAAAGCACCCGAGGCGGAGCCGAACTGAGCGGAGCTAATCCAGTAGAATTAGGAAATAAAATTGGTGCTTATTTGGTTGAAAATATTGCTGAAGTAAGCCGTTTTAATGTGGTTTCAGGCTTTTTGAATATTGTTATTTCAGATGAATATTATTTGAATTTTTTCAATGAAATTCGAAAACACGAAAAATTTGGTTTCGTTACGCCAAGTCCAGAAGATAAGGCAATTATGGTAGAATATTCTTCGCCAAACACCAACAAACCTTTGCATTTAGGTCACGTTCGTAATAATCTTTTGGGATATTCGGTTGCCGAAATTATTAAAGCTTCGGGTAAAAAAGTATATAAAACGCAAATCATTAACGACCGTGGAATTCATATTTGCAAGTCGATGTTGGCTTGGCAGAAATTTGGAAACGGAGAAACTCCAGAATCAACAGGATTAAAAGGAGACAAACTGGTTGGAAATTATTATGTGGCTTTTGATAAAGCATATAAAGAAGAAATCAATGGTTTAATAGCTCAAGGAAAAACCGAAGACGAAGCCAAAAAACAAGCTCCAATTATTCTCGAAGCGCAACAAATGCTTTTGGATTGGGAAAATGGAAATACAGAAGTTATTGCACTTTGGAAAAAAATGAACCAATGGGTTTATGATGGTTTTGCCACAACTTATAAAAATTTAGGAGTTGATTTCGATAGTTATTTCTACGAAAGTAATACCTATTTATTAGGAAAAGATGTCGTTCAAATTGGTTTAGAAAAAGGCATTTTCGAAAAAGATCCAGACGGTTCAGTTTGGATTGATTTAACCGATGAAGGTTTGGATAGAAAAATCGTGTTGCGTTCAGACGGAACAGCGGTTTATATGACACAGGATATTGGAACAGCAATTCAGCGTGTAAAGGATTTTCCAGACGTGGGCGGAATGGTTTACACCGTTGGTAACGAACAAGATTACCACTTCAAAGTATTATTTCTAATATTGAAAAAACTAGGATTTGATTGGTCTAAAAACCTTTATCATTTGTCTTACGGAATGGTAGATTTGCCTTCCGGAAAAATGAAATCTCGTGAGGGAACGGTTGTAGATGCTGATGATTTGATGCAAGAAATGACCGATACAGCACAAAAAATTGCGGAAGATTTAGGCAAGCTAGACGGTTATTCAGCTGATGAGAAAGCGAAACTGTACAAAACTATTGGAATGGGCGCTTTGAAATATTATATTTTGAAAGTCGATCCTAAAAAACGAATACTTTTCGATCCAGCCGAATCGGTTGATTTTGCAGGAAATACAGGTTCGTTTATTCAATATACCTATGCTAGAATTCAATCGATTATTCGTAAATCAAACTTTGATTTTACAGTTACATCAACCATTGTAGAACTGCATCAAAAAGAAAAAGAATTAGTAAAACAATTGGAATTATTCCCAGAAGTAATCCAAAATGCGGCGCAAAATCACAGTCCAGCATTGATAGCCAATTATACTTATGATTTGGTAAAAGAATACAATTCGTTTTATCAGGCTGTTTCTATTTTGGGTGAGGAAGATTTGCAGAAAAAAATATTCCGAGTGCAACTTTCTAAAAAAGTGGCTGATACCATTGCATTGGCTTTTCAATTGTTAGGAATTGCTGTTCCGGAAAGAATGTAAATGAAATTACGAATTACGAATTAAAAATTGAGTTTGTAATGAGTAATTTAAAAATCTAAAAAGCCGAACTATTCAATCGTTCGGCTTTTCTATGCTCTAAAACATCAATTCAAAAACACATGATAATTGATTTCTGCGGGTTTAAGAACCTTGTATTTATTGATGCCATCTACTAAAAAACGTAGTTCTTCTAATTCTTTACTGTTGAGCATAATCAAAAAATTAGATTGCAGTGATGGAATGGGAATTCTCTTTTCGTAAATAGAATTTTGGTATTCGTTTTCCCAATAATTAGCATCTAATTGATTCAAGTAGTTAGAAAAACTTGATAATTCAGCATTGCTAAAATCAAAAATTAAATTGTTAAACAACAATTGATACATATCTCTATGTTGACAAAAGAGCAAAATTCCATTAGAGGTTCGGTTTAATACTTTTAGATGGCACATAAATGTTATTCTTAAAATTATTATTTGATTACAAAAGAATCAATGATGGCATCCACTTCGGCTAAATGTTTTTATTTTTTAAACTTAAGGAAATGAAATTACTATGACAAATGTATTGAATTTATTTAGAATAAATAAAAATAATAATATTTGTTTTAAAATTAAATTTAGATAAAAGGGATTAGAACTATATTTTAAAATTATCGCATTGATTGTGAATTAGTTATTTTGAATTGACATTGATGATTAAAATCTTGCCAGAAACTATTACAAAATAAAATTTCTTGCTATGACTAATGATGCAGGTGTAAGAGGATATTCAACTTTTGAATATGCTATCTTGAAATAGTAAGATGAAGATTTCATTGAGATTCAGTAATCAATGATTTGATTTTTTTATTTCCTTTGATATTTTAAAGAAAAAAAGCATCTTTGTCTAATAAAGATGCTTTTTTGTAATAGATAAAAATGAAATATTATTCAATAATTATTTTTTTCCAAGTTTTATCATTTTCTTTTTTTAATTCAATCAAATAAACTCCTTTTTGTAATTTTTTTAGCGATACTTCAACAGACGTAGCGTTGTCTTTTACATCAATAGTTTCTACTAATGCTCCTAATTGAGAATATACATTGATTTGGTTTAAACCTGTTTTCGTTTCCACATTAAAATTTCCATTCGATGGATTAGGATAAATTGACGAACTATTTAAGCTAAAATCTTGAATTCCAAGAGTTGTAGATAAGGCAACACTTGTATTATAACCACGATTTCCTCCTCCGTGATTACTCAATCCGTAACTTGCAGAACCACTTCTTGCCCAAGCAAAATCTATGGTAGCATTGTTATAATTAAAGGTATAATCATTTGCATCTCCTGTTGAAAAATTTCTTTCTGCAATTATAGTTCTAATTCCAGAGGCAACTGTATTTGAGGTTACTGTCCAATTTTGTGTTGCATCTGTAGTAGGTGATGAACCAACTCCATTTTGATTTGCATCAATTAATGTTGTAGCGTTAGTATATACTAAATCTTCTCCAGATTCCATACCACCGCTTGCTCCAAAAGCACCAAATTGCAAGGCAAACCATCTGTCTGAAGGTCCTGTAAGACGAAGAGTCGCCTTTGATGTGGTGTTGTTTAAAGTTAAATTGGCAGTCATATTGCTTGATAAAGTAACGTTTCCGGTAGATTTTTGCTGGGCAAAAGAGATGATACTAACTGCTAATAGCGATAAAAGAGTAATTTTTTTCATAAATTATTTATTTTAAAAGATTGATTATTGGTTCATTTTCTGAAAAAACGGCATATTCAAAAGCCGTTTTTCCTTTATTGTCTTTGATGGTTTTGTCGGCTTTGTATTCTAAAAGCAATTGGACTAATGGAGCATTTTTGAATTGTACAGCTAACGATAATGCTGTTGTTCCATTGGTATCCGTTGCATTTGGATTGGCTTTGTTTTCTAATAATAATTTTACTAATTCAGGTTGATTTTTGTATGTCGCAGCCATAAGTGCCGTTCCCATACCTGAATTGTAGTTGAGGTCTTTTACGTTTTCTATTAAAAATTTGGCAACAGGAATATTACCTCTGTAACAGGCAAGAATCAATGGACTTGATTGACTTTCGTTGACAGAATTAATCAAATTTGGATTGGATTTATTCAAATTTTGAATTTCTGTCAAAGTACCGCTTCGTGCAATATCAAACACATTTTTTTCTTGTGCAGTGCTAATAAAAAAGCAGAATAGTGTAGTAAGTAATAGTAGTTTTTTCATTATATATTTTTTAATTGGCTCCCAAAATAAAATTCATTGTAACTTTCACATTATCGGCAATTTTTCCTTTTACCAAACTTGGAATTTCAATTTTGTAATCTTGTGGTTTAACTGAAATAGCACTTGAAACTAAAATTTTAGGACCACTTAAAGTAAGATTGATTTTGGTTTTTACTTTTTTAGTAACGCCGTGAATCGTTAAATCACCTTCTAAATCATAGCTGGTTTTTGTTGCTGATAAATTTTTGGCATCAAAATTTAAAATCTTTCCTTTGAAAGTCGCTTTGGGAAACTGGGACGATTCCATATAATTTTCATTGAAATGTTCTTCCATTAACGGTGCTTTGAATTTGAATGCTTTAATCAAAGTCAAAGCCACAAAATCGCCCGTTGCTTTATCCAGAATACAAGAAGTGGTTTTGTTTGTCGCAGCAACTTCTTCAAAAGCTGGCATCGATGCTTCAAATTTTACTTCTCCTGTTCGGGTCATCATTTTTTGCGAAAAAACTAGATTTCCTGCCAATATGAACAATGCTGATACTATTATTTCTTTCATTTTGTGTGTTGTTTATAGTTTAATTTTTATATCCTTCTTTTTGCCAAAGTATAATCATATCAATGGTCTGGCGTGGCATAGCACCTGATCTAGGCATCACACTTCCGCAAGCTTGAGTTTGATCTATTCTACAAATTAAATTGCCGTTTTGGGTAGCATCTTTTACTTGTGCATAAGTGGTTAAAGCTGGAAATTGCCCACCTACAGAATGACAACTTGTGCAATTTGTTTTTATCACAGCTTCAATATTTGCTGAATAAGTAGGTGAGGTAGAGACTTCTTGTTCAGAAATATCTTCGTATGTCCTAGAAGTACAAGAAACCAAAAATGAAGTACAGACAAATAGTAATAGTTTAATCGTTTTCATATTTTTAACTTAAATAGTTTTTGTTTTTTTAAAAGGTTCTGTACATATTAAATCCAAAATAAACCTTCCCTTTTGTCCAATCTCCTGAAGCTCCAGAAAAAACTGCTACATCATTCATCGGCTGACTATTAGAGAATACCAATTGAAAAACGTGTCCTCCAGTTTCGATATCTAAACCAAGCGTTAGTGGGTTATGATAAGGATTGGATGCTTTTTCGGAAGTAATTACACGAGCAGCATATTCCAGATTAAGACTCATTCTTTTGGCCACTTTGTATCGTAATCCTGATGCAACAGAAAATACATTTTGCTGTTCAACTGTATCGTCGTACAAGTTTTTATATACATTAATAAGTCCTAATTCTACTGAAAATTTTTCGTTGACTTTTCTCGAAACTAATAATTGAGTACTAAAAGCCAATCGATCCGTAAATTTTATATTGGGATACAATTCTTTTTTTAATGCAGTATTAATATCCATCGTATTATAACCTACAATCGTAACAGGAAATCCATTTACTTCCTGATTTGCCATTTTGTATTTGGCAGTTAATTCATAGATTTTATTGTGCGTTTGTCTAGAAGCACCAAAGTTTAACCAATTGGTTACACCATAAATTCCACCAAATTTGGTCATCGCTTCGTCCAATCCAAAGAAATTATCCAATCCGTTGGATAAATCGCCAAATCGGTGAGAAACTAACATATACCATTCGCCTTTTGCAGCTAATTTTGTCGATTGCATATTGCCAATTTGCAATGCTTTAAAAGCGGCTGTTTCAATTTGTTTTTCATTTGATTTAACAGAGTCCAATTGACTCAATAAATCCTCTTGAGCAAGTAAATTTCCCGTAAAAAAGCACACTAGCATAAAGCTTAAAAAATTCCTCATTTCTATTGTATTAATCATTATTTATTACTGAACATTGGTCTAATTTTAATTCTGCCATCAAATCGTCATAGCCTACAACTCTTCCTTTTAGCGTAATTTTTTGGTCTTTTTTGATAGAAGAATCTAAATCTTTTAAATCGCAAATAATGGTATTGTCGATAATGACTTGCTTGCCGTTTATTTTGCTCACAATTCCATTGATAGCGATGGCTTTTTCTAGGTATTTTTTGTTTGATTTTTCAATATCAGAATTAAATTCACGGGTAATATTTTTAGAAGTAACATTAAAAACCGCTTCTTCAGACGAAAGGTTTCTGGCGCCACCATAAAGGGTGTAGTAGTAAGCTGAAACTCCTAAAGCGATTATTATTAAAATTGTTAATACTATTTTTTTCTTCATTTTTATTAGTTTTTGATAGAATTCAATAGTAAAACAGCCTTGATAAAGATTACCCTACCAATGAATTATTGTTTTTTGAAAAAAAATGAAAATTTTAGTCCTAAAGGAAAAGTTTTGGATTAAAAGGAAACTCTAAAACTCATATTTGGAGTTCTTTGCAACGAAAAAGTTTCGACTTCCTCGATGGCATTGGTTAATGAGCTTATGCGATAATATTCGCTAATTTCATTTTTCCTGTTGAAGATGTTAAGGATAGAAACGCCTAATTTGTATTGAATTCCATTGGCAGTTTCCCATTTGTAAGTGGAAGAAAGATTGACTTGTGTAAAAATATTCAAATTGGTATTGTTCGGGGTGTTATAAACTAATACAGGATTTGATGCGTCAATTTGGGAATTATCTGGAGAAGTTTTTGGTCTGCCAGACGACCATTTAGTTCCTAATGCAATTTTGAAATTATTTTTCTCATAAATTCCAGCCCAAGAAACATTGTGTTCCATCTGGAAATTGTTCGGAAAAACAGGTGGCTGATAGCCCGAAAAATAATAATTATTGTTGTTGTACGTATAATTAATCCACGTCAGAAAATGGTTCATCTTTTTTTGAACTAGAATTTCGGTACCAAAAACTTCATAATCACCATTTATTTTGATAAACTCCAATTGGTTCTGAAAACCTTGGCTAGCGCTTGTAATTCCGCTTACTTTTTTATAAAAATTTTCTATATCCAGCAACCAGTCGTTTTTTTTGAAGAATAAATTCAGCGATATTTGTCGGCTTCTTTGAATGGGAATTGTAGTATTGTTGGAGAGAATCCAGCGTCTTTTTTCGATACCAAAATAATCTTTTTGCAAATCAATAATTTGTTGCATATTTTGACTTTTTAGTTCACCCAAAATTTCTAGATTCCAATTCTTGTTAATCCTATAATTCAATTGTAATCGAGGTTCTAGAATAAATTTTTTGAATTTTTCGATGTAATTAAATCGAGTTCCTACATTCAAATAAAGTTTAGAAAGGCTGTCGTTATATTTGCTTTCCAAAATCAAAGCGTGGGTTTTTAAAACCTCTTTTATTTTTCGATAAAAATTAGGATTGCTTACTTGCTCTAAATTCGTAACACCAATCTCATTGTACTGATAACCATTGTTAAAACTGACTTTTGAATTGATACTATGATTGTTTTCGATATTGATTTTATTATCCTGAACACTATTTTTTTGAATTAGCTGTAAGCTTTCATTGGTCGAATTTTTGTCAGCCAAAAGTTGATAAGAAGAGGTATATACATTGATTTTTGTCGTATTGAAAGGATTCCAGTTTCGTTTCCATAATAAATTTCCGCCATAATTTTGTTGACGTAAAATGTTGTTTTCGGATTGGGAAGCACTTTCGAAACTGGCAGTTTGAAAAACTTTTAGATTGTCTTTTATAGTTATTAAATCTAGGATTAGTTGGTCTTTTTTGCCTATTTTTTGAGCATATTTAATAGTCGTATCATAGAAATCAAATTCTTTATCACTTTGATAATCTACGCTTTGTTTTTTAGAAAAATCGGTGATTGTAGTGTTTTGAAATACTTTGTTGAAATATTCTTTGTAAGTAGGTGTTTCTACAAAATCTGTGATGGATTTTCGTCCTGAAATTTCAATATAGCTCTTTTTAGAGAGATTGTATTTGGTATAAACATCTGCATTAATCATATTGATTCCTGCACTAAAAGTGTTTTTCTCGGGCATTTCTGGCGTAGAGGAAATAGCCACTACGCTGGAAACACTTTCGCCATAAAAAGCCGAACTTCCGTTTTTATAAATTGAAATCGTATGTGCCAAATTAGGATTAAAAGCTGATATTAAACCAAAAAAATGTCCCGTTTGATACATTCGTATTCCATTCCATAAAAACAAATTTTGGTCGTGTGTACCTCCACGAACATTGATACTTGCCACACTTTCGTCAATGCTATTTACTCCAGGAATTTGTTGCATTGTCTGCAAAGCATCGGGTTCGATAAGTCCAGGAAGAATTCCAAATTTTTTGGGTTTAATTTCAAACGACCCATTACTATTTTTGGAAATTCCAGAAGCCAAAATAGCATTGGCTCTAATTTCTTCAAGCATCGTAACTTCGGGTTCTAATAGTATTTGGAGGCAATTTTTATAGTCAATTTTTGAATGCAGAAATTTTTGTGGCATAAATCCAATATGGCTTACTGAAAAATCATTTTTAGATTTTTTTTCAAATTCAAAGTAACCGTTTGAATCTGTTGCTATTTGGATATTATTACTTAAATGAATGTTTGCGTTTTCAAGAGGTTTTCTATTGGTATTCGAAAAAACATAACCACAAATCATTTGAGATTCATAGTCTTTTTTATAAATAGTAATGAACTTATTTTCAATATTTTCAAAAGACAAATTGGTTTTTTTAGCAAGATATTCTAGTTTTTGCTCTAAAGAAAGTGATTTTTGTGGAGGTGTTATTTCTAGGTTTACAACATTTTCTTCGGTGTAACTAAAACTAACCTGATGTTGTTGTTCAATAGCAATTATGATTTTTTTTAAAGGCAAAACTTTTCCTTTGTCTTGAGCGAAAAGGTTCAGGACAAAGAAAAATGAAAAAAGCAAAAAATGAAATTGTTTTGAGAGAAGCATTTATTTTTCTTCAAAAATTATTTTATTTTTTGAGACTTTTTTGGCTTCTAAATTATAAGTTGTACCAATAATTTGTAATGCTATATCTAGGTTTTTAGTGGGGAGTTTTCCTGTAAATAGAGAAGATGTATCTTTTGTATTTAATTCAATCGTAATGTTATATTGTCTTTGAACTTCGTCTAAAAGGGTTCTGATATTTTCTTTATTAAAACAGATTTGGTTCTCCAGCCATTCTGGTTTCAAGGCATTTATTGGAATGTTAATTTGTTTTCCATTTTCAAAACTAACGCTTTGTCCGTGAGTTAAAATGATTTGTGTATTGGCATAATTCACTTTTACACGACCTTCATAACACATTATATCAAATCTGTTTTTTCTAGCTTTAACATTAAATTGTGTTCCTAAAACAGATACTTTTCCAAGATTGGTTTGTACTTCAAAACGTCTGCCTTTGGCAACTTTAAAATAAGCTTCTCCTTTTAGTTCCAAATGTCTATTATTCTTCCAGTTCCATTTTTTATAGTTTATTTCAGAGCCAGAATTTAGTATGACTTCAGAATTATCAGGTAATGCAAAAGTTGTTTTTTCTCCAAAATTGGCTGTTTGAGTTTGTGGTACAAAATTCTTGAAAGCAAAAGTAATTCCAAGTGCCAGAACAAAAATAGCTACCGCTTTGAATGCCCATTTTTTGTACAACGGAATCACTTTTGGAGTTACTTTTTTCTGTTGCAGAATATTGGATAACATAGCATTTTCATCCAAATCATCTATTTCTAAATGAGCGGTGTAGCTTTTTATTTTCTGGTATTTTTCGAAATCTGGACTTGCTTCAAATTCGGCTAATTCTTTGTTCGATAAATCATCGTTGAGCCATTTGGCTAATAAGCGATTATTTTTCATTGTATTGGTAATTATATCATTAAAACAATTGGAATTCAATTTCCCCTACTTTCTTTTATAAATCAATTTCTTTGCGTAAACTTAACAAAGCCAAATGAATACGTTTTTCTACAGCTTTTACGCTAATATTCAAATTTACAGCAATTTCGCTGTATTTTTTTCCGTCAATTCGATGCATTAAAAAAGCAATACGTTGTTTTTCGTTTAAGTTTTCGATGGCTTTCAAAAGTTTGGTTTCAAATTGCTTTTCTTCCAAAATATATTCGGGACTTTCGTTGGTTTTATCTAAACCTGTGAAGTTTTTTTCGTATCTTAAAACTACTTTTTGATGTGCAATTTGGTTTAGACTACTGTTATTAGCAATGGTGTAAATATAGGATTTTGCTTTTTCTAACGGAACCGAAGCACAGTTTTGCCAAAGTTTGATAAACGCTTCTTGTGCTAAATCTTCTGCCTGATTGAGATTGCCAAATTTATAAAAAAGAAAATTTCGAAGTCCCTTGATATGACTTTTAAAAAAAGACGAAAAAATAATTTCATCACAAGTTTTGGATTCGGGTATTTTTGGCATTTATTTTTAATTTTTACTTTGTAAAAGTATTTGTTTTAAGTATAAGTAGGGTAGAAGAGAATCAAATTGTTTTATAGTAGTGTAGAATAAAATTTATTACCAGAAAAATTCAGAAATCTAAACAACAATTTGTTAAAAACCAGTCTTCCTAAATTTTATTACCTTTGTAAAAATATAAATATGTTTCGTTTTAAAAAATATTTATCACTAATAGGACTGCTATTCTTATTCTCTTGTCAAAGTGAAATAGAAGAACAAGATTATAATGCACAAGAAACCATTATCAATTCTTCTCCTTTAATTTCTTATTTGCAAAGGGTTGCTATGGTAAAAACAGTAGGCGATAATATGGTTGACCAATCTAGTTATTGCACCATAAAATTGCCTTATACCGTTACGGTAAATAATTCAGCTATTAGCCTAAATACAACAGCAGATTACCAAAAAGTATTGGATAATATCAATGCCTATACTACGGATAATGATATTGTAAAAATAGATTTTCCGGTAACAATGGTGTATTACAATTACATAGAAAAATTCATTCCCAATGAAGTTGATTTTAATTCACTAATAGCGTATTGGAATCTTTATCCTGATCTTTTATCTAAAATAAACGGTTTAAATATCAATTATCCGATTACCATTAATATTTACAACAGTGCCAATCAAATGGCAAGTTCAGTAGTAATAGCGAGCGATCAGACCTTTTTTAATTTCATAAAAAATTTAACGGCGAATCAGTATATTTCCTTAAATTATCCTATTTCTGTAACAGATTATAATTATCAAAATAAGTCAATTGCAAATAACATTCAATTTGAAAATGCTATTAAAGATGCTATTGATAATGCTCCTGAAAACAATATAGGATCATTAGATTTTACAGAAGTTATTACAAAAGGGTATTGGCAAATAGCTTCATTTTATGATAAAACTGAAAAAGCATCTACATATAATGATTATGTATTTGTTTTTAAAAGTAATAAATCTGTTGTTGCAACAAAAGGAGGTAATTCAGAAACTGGGCAGTGGGAAACTAAGATAGTGAATGGAGTGAGAGAATTTAAAATAAATTTTAGTTTCAACTTACTTTATCAACTAGAATGTGATTGGGAATCCTTTGAATTCAATAATTCTCTTATACATTTGCGAGAAGTTGATAATACTAATAATACAAAATATCTTTATTTTGAAAAAAAGAAATATTGATAAACGATAATTCAGTAATAAAAATAGGCATTAACATTAAACCAGTTTATTAAGCTGGTTTTTTTTATTAGAATAATCTCTAAATTTTACAACTTGCTAACTTTGTGACTTTGCAACTTTAGCTTATATTTGCAACTTCAAAAAAAACAATACTATGTTCGATAATTTAAGCGATAAATTAGACAAAGCCTTTCATATACTAAAAGGACACGGAAAAATTACAGAAGTAAACGTTGCCGATACCTTAAAAGAAGTGCGTCGTGCCTTATTAGATGCCGATGTTAACTTTAAAATTGCCAAAGATTTTACCACAAAAGTAAAAGAAAAAGCAATTGGTCAAGACGTTTTAACAACACTTCAGCCGGGACAATTATTGGTAAAATTGGTCAAAGACGAATTGACTGAATTGATGGGTGGCGATGTAGCAGGAGTGAATCTATCTGGAAATCCAACTGTTATTTTAATGTCAGGTTTACAAGGTTCTGGAAAAACTACTTTTTCTGGAAAATTGGCTAATTATCTGCAAACTAAAAAAGGGAAAAAACCACTTTTGGTGGCCTGTGATATTTATCGTCCAGCAGCGATTCAGCAATTGTATGTTGTTGGAGATTCAATAGCTGTTGAGGTATATTCCGAACCAGAAAATAAAAATCCTGTAGAAATTGCTCAAAATGCTATCAAACACGCTAAAGCAAATGGGTTTAATGTTGTAATTGTGGATACTGCGGGTCGTTTGGCGGTAGATGAAGCCATGATGACCGAAATTTCGAATGTTCACCAAGCCATCAAACCACACGAAACCTTATTTGTTGTCGATTCGATGACAGGACAAGATGCGGTAAATACAGCAAAAGCGTTCAATGATAGATTAAATTTTGACGGTGTAATTTTAACCAAATTAGACGGTGATACTCGTGGAGGAGCTGCTATTTCGATTAAATCAGTAGTAAACAAACCCATTAAGTTTGTTGGAACTGGCGAGAAAATGGAAGCGATCGATGTGTTTTATCCGGATCGTATGGCGGAACGTATCCTCGGAATGGGTGACGTTGTGTCTTTGGTAGAAAAAGCACAAGAGCAATTCAACGAAGAGGAAGCTAGAAAAATCCAAAAGAAAATCGCTAAAAACGAATTTGGTTTTGACGATTTCTTAACCCAAATTCAACAAGTGAAGAAAATGGGGAATATGAAAGATTTAGTTGGAATGATTCCAGGAGCTTCAAAAGCGATGAAAGATGTCGAAATTGAAGACGATGCTTTCAAACATATTGAAGCGATTATTCATTCGATGACACCAATCGAAAGAAGCAAACCAGCAATTATTGATGTAAAAAGAAAAGCCAGAATTGCCAAAGGTTCAGGTACGAAAGTGGAACAAGTGAATCAATTGATGAAACAGTTTGACCAAATGAGCAAAATGATGAAGATGATGCAAGGTCCAGGCGGAAAAAACATGATGAAAATGATGGCTGGTATGAAAGGCGGAATGCCTGGAGGTATGCCGGGAATGAGATAATTTTGAATGGTTGAAATAGTTTAAAATGGTTTAACATTGTTTAAGCTCTCGAACTTTTAAACAACTCTTAAACCTTTAAACACTTAAACTTTTAAACAAAGTAGAAATGCAAATACTAGACGGAAAAAAAACATCGGAAGATATTAAAAACGAAATCGCTGCCGAAGTTGCAAGAATGAAAGCAGATGGTCAGAAAGTACCTCATTTAGCTGCAGTTATCGTTGGAAGTAACGGAGCGAGTTTGACTTATGTGGGTAGCAAAGTAAAATCGTGCCAGCAAATAGGTTTTGAATCTACATTGGTTGCTTTGCCAGAAAACATTTCCGAGGAAGAGTTATTGGATAAAATCAAAGAATTGAACGAAGACGACGATTTGGATGGTTATATCGTTCAGTTGCCTTTGCCAAAACACATTAACGAGGAAAAAATCCTAATGGCGATTGATCCTGACAAAGATGTTGATGGTTTTCATCCAGCTAATTTTGGAAAAATGGCTTTGGATATGGAAACTTTCTTGCCAGCAACTCCATTTGGAATTATGGAATTGTTAGAGCGTTATAAAGTAGAAACTGCTGGAAAACACACCGTAGTTATTGGACGTAGCCACATTGTAGGTCGTCCTATGAGTATTTTGATGAGCCGTAAAGGAAATCCAGGTGATTCAACTGTAACTTTGACACATAGTAGAACTAAAAATTTAGAAGAATACACTAAAAATGCTGATATAATCATCACAGCATTAGGAGTTCCTGAATTTTTAAAAGCCGATATGGTAAAAGATGGGGTAGTTATTATTGATGTGGGAATTACTCGTGTTGATGATGCTTCAAACCCTAAAGGCTATGTTATAAAAGGAGATGTAGATTTTGATGAAGTAAGTAAAAAATCTTCTTTCATTACTCCAGTTCCAGGTGGAGTAGGACCAATGACAATTGCAATGTTGTTGAAAAATACACTTTTAGCTCGAAAAATCAGAAGTAGAAAATAAAAGAATATCCCTTTACAAATAAGCCTTAAACGAAAGTTTAGGGCTTTTTTTATCTTAAAAATTGTCTAAATTTTTTAAAAATAATGTTACGAATCAATTTAAAGAATACTTTTGCAGCACTAAAAAAACAATCCTTTCTAATGGACGATTATTATTCGAAAAAATTAAATTAATGTAGCATTAGAATATTTTCAAAATGCTATTAACTTTTTATAGCATTTTATAATGAAAGCATTTTACAAAAATAATGACGGATTAATTGCAGTTGATGCCTGGATTCCAAACTGCTGGATCAACATCGAATGCCCAACCGAAACCGAAAAAAAATACCTGCTTGACGAACTTCAAATTCCCGAAGCCTTCTACAATGACATTGAAGATATTGATGAAAGACCTCGTATCGAGATAGAAAATGGCTGGACGTTAATTATACTACGAATTCCAGTAAAGAGTAATGATATAAAATTACCTTTTCAAACGATTCCTGTGGGTATTGTTTTCAAGGGAGAAATTTGTGTTACTGTCAGTTTTCATCAAACCGAAATGCTGACTGATTTTGTGGCTTACACCAAACGCAAACGGATAAATATCAAAGATAATTTCGATTTGGTTCTAAAATTACTTTTGTCTTCCAGTGTTTGGTATTTGAAATACTTGAAACAAGTCAATCAAAAAATCAAATTGGCAGAAGAAAATTTAGAAAAGTCCATTAAGAATGAAGAATTACAAGCGTTATTACAAATCGAAAAATGTTTGGTTTTCTTTATGACTTCCTTGAAAGGGAATGATATTTTGTTGCATCGCATCAAAAATATAAAATCACAAAAAGAACATTTTGATCCAGAATTATTGGAAGACGTAGAAATTGAATTGCGTCAGGCACAAGAAACCACTAATATTTACAGCGACATCTTAACGGGTACAATGGATGCTTATGCTTCGGTAATTTCGAATAATATGAATACCATTATGAAGCAAATGACTTCCATTTCTATCTTATTGATGATTCCAACTCTAGTAGCCAGTTTGTACGGAATGAATGTGCCCAATAATTTAGAAAGCAATCCTTATGGAGTAGGAATAGTTATTTTAATTTCATTTTTATTCTCTTTGTTTGGGGTGTTTTTGTTTAAAAGAAGAAGATGGTTTTGATTTTAAATTGCATAAAATTAAAATATTAAATTTTTATAAAGCCAATATACAAAGCCTGTTCAACCGAATGGGCTTTGTTGTTTTTACAATTGAAATAAAAAACTGCTATTTTTTGTTGGCTAATTCAAAATTAAATTTAACTTTGTATTACAAAGTACTTTAATTATGAATCAGAAGCACCAAGAAGATTTAACACACATCCGTTCTATGATGGAACGCTCTTCCCGATTTATATCCTTAAGCGGACTCTCTGGAGTATTTGCTGGTTTATCTGCCTTGATTGGCGGATTGTATGCTTATCAAATACTTCAATCATATGGTGTTTACTATTTTGACGGAAGGCAAAAATTGTATTCAGCAACTATGGTTTTAGAATTAGTATTAATAGCCATTATCGTTTTGTTTTTCGCTTTGGCTTTTGGAATATTTTTCACCTTACGAAAAAGCAGAAAAAATAATTTACCCATTTGGACGACTGCAACCAAAAAAATGTTATTAAATCTAGCCATTCCATTGTGTGTAGGTGGTGTATTTTGCTTGGCACTTTTATACCATCAAATCTATGTTTTAATCGCTCCAGCTACTTTGTTGTTTTATGGATTAGGATTGATAAATGCAGAGAAATACACGTTTTCAGATATTAAATATTTAGGCTTTTGCCAATTGATTTTAGGCTGTATATCGCTATTTTATCCAGGATATGGTTTGATCTTTTGGATTATAGGATTTGGTGTTTTGCATATTTTGTACGGTTTAATAGTATTCAAAAAACACAAATAAAACCATCCGAATGGGAATCATTGACAAACTAAATAAAGATTTTGAAAGTCGTGTTAGATTGGGTATTATGTCCATTCTAATGGTCAATGATTGGGTAGATTTTACCGAAATGAAAACCCTTTTGAACATTACCGATGGCAATCTAGCCAGTCATTCTTCGGCATTGGAGAAAGGAGCTTATATCGAAATAAAAAAAGAATTTGTGGGCAAAAAACCAAAAACATCGTATAGAGTGACCAATTTAGGCAGGGCATCTTTTGTCTCGCATCTCAACAGTCTGGAAAAATTATTCAAATCTAAATAACCCTTTTTTTAATCATTTACTTTGAAATACAAAGTACTTTTAAATTTTTAAATTATGAAAAAATACCATTTAATTTTCGGGAGCAGTTTCATTTTTACACTGCTATTTTACAATGAGTCAGTAGGAGTGAATCTGGCTATTTTCGGATTAGTATTGACAGGAATCATTTGTTATTTCTTTCAGGAGCGGTTTACTAGGTTGCACTTGGCTCTTGTAGTTACATCGGTTTTGTCTTGCTTGGCTTTTGCTTGGTATGGCGATTTTGTTTCTTTTTTGACTTTAGTACTTTCGGTTATTTTTTTACAGTTCAAAACACAAGAAAAACTGAAGTTGATACAAGTTTTTCCATTGATTTTCATCAACGGAATTACTTCTTTGGGAAGACCTTTGATTTTAAGACAATGGCTCCCAAAGCGAGAAATCAAAAATGACTTTGCCAAAAAACTGATTGCTTATGTTTTTATTCCAGCTTTATTTCTGATTTTGTTTTTTACAGTTTATGCTTTTGGTAGCGACCATTTCTCTTCTTTGTTTACTGATTATCGTTTGGATTTGAATTTTTTTCAACTCATTCTGATTTCAATATTTGGTTTTTATATATCGTTTACTTTTTGGAATTATTGGGTGCCAGAAACCTGTTTAGAAGTAAATCCAAAACTGCAAAATGAATTTACTGATGAAAGGAAAGTTTCGAATGAGCCTACTTTTTCGTTCCTAGATATTGATTTTGAAAGACGAAGTGGCGAAATTACTTTATGGCTTCTAAACGGATTGCTCTTGGTTTTTATCGCTACTTACAATTACGAACAATTTTTTGAAGTAATCGAAAAATCAAAATTGAGTGCTGCGACTCACGAGCGAGTAAATGCTGTTATTTTCTCTATCATTATGGCGGTTGGTGTTATTTTGTTTTATTTTAAAGGAGGTTTCAATTTTGATAAAAAAGCCAAAAACTTAAAACAATTGTCTAAAGTTTGGATTTTCCTAAATGGAATTTTGATTTTGAGTACGCTTATCAAAAACACTGAATACATTTCTTATTTTGGATTGACTTACAAACGATTGGGCGTATATGCGTTCTTATTTTTGGCAATAATTGGTTTGTTTTTCGCTTTATTGAAAATCACCAAGCAGAAAACAAATGCCTTCCTTTTCAATCAAATGGTTTGGTATTGCTACGGAATCCTATTGATTTGCAGTTATATCAATTGGGGGAATTTAGTGACCAACTATAATATTTCTGTTAATAAAGGAGTAGAACCAATGTTTTTGAGTGATTTGAATTTTAACGATGAAACTCGAAGAAATTATTTTAGCTTAAAAAAGCTGGATGGACAATATTCAGAAGTTTCAAGAGAAGAAGAGATTCTTAAACGACAAAGGGATTCTTTTCTTTCCAAGGCTTTGTATTATGAGTTTGTCAATGAGAAAAAGTAAAAATAAAAAGCCAAAACCAAGACTTTCACATCTTGATTTTGGCTTTTTTAAATAAAAGATGTTACTTCTTCTTTTGTTGTTTTAACGCCATTTCGTTATCGTCTAATTCTTGACCAAAGTCTGGCATTCCGTCTTTTGTCCATTTCAAAACACGAGCACGAGTATGACGGTTGGGATCCGTTAACGCATCGCCAATGATGTCTTTATAATCACGGGCATGGTAAATCATAATATCGGTTTTGCCATCTTCGGAAGTGGTAAAACTGTTGTGTCCTGGCCCATAGCGTTTGAATTTTTCGTTGGTATAAAATACAGGTTCTGGCAGTTTGTGCCAAGAAGCTGCATCAAGCAAATTAGCATCAATATCAGCCCAAAGTAAGCCGAGACAATAAGTAGCATCAGTAGCACTGGCAGAGAAAGTAACAAAAACTTTTCCGTTTCTGATAAGAACCGCTGGACCTTCGTTTACCTTGTATTTGTGCATTTCCCAAGGATAATCGGGTTGTGTGATTACCGTTTGAATGTCTTCTAAAGTGGTTGGACTGCTCATTTTTGCAATAAATAATCCAGTGTTATCCTTTTTAGCTCTATCCACCCAAATCATGTAGCGTTGTCCTTTGTGTTCAAAAGTCGTAGCATCGAGCGAAAAAATATTTACGTTGCTTTTAATTTGACCTTCTTCTGCCCAACTGCCTTGGGTTGGATCTTCGGATGGATTAGAGAGTGCATATTTGTGAATATCCCATTTGTTTTGAGTAGAAGCGGCTGCAAAATAAATGTACCATTTGCCTTCAATGCGGTGTAATTCGGGAGCCCAAATATGATTGCCCATAATGCCGTTGTCGTGTTTGCGCCAAACTACAACAGGTTTTGCATTTTTGATTCCGTTGATGGTTTTAGAACTGCGTATTTCGATTCGGTCGTATTCTGGAGCGGTGGCAATAAAATAGTAGGTTCCGTTCGCTGCTTTGGTTACAAATGGATCGGCGCGTTGTAAGGCTAACGGATTATCAAACTGATTTTTTTTTAATTTTTGAGCTTGTAGGCTAACGCTTATTAGCAAAAATAAGGCAATGCTTTTGCAAAGGAGTTGGTTGATTTTCATTTTTTTTGGTATAGTTTGGAATAAGTGTTTTAATTACATTTAATAGCAAATATAGAAATGTAAATTGGAATTTAATGGCTTTTGAGTGAAATTAATCTGTTAGATTGATGCAAAAGAGGCACTTGATTTCAAAGTTATTGAGTTTTTGTATCGTTTGTCATTCCGTAGGAATCTCTGCTTAATGCTATTATTCATTGCAATTTCAAAGAATGAAACTATTGGGTTGACTATTTATTAAACGAATGATATTCCTCACAGACTATGTGGATAGCTTTAAAAAAATCAAGTAAATTTTGAGAAATCCAATTTGGAGAACCAATGCAAGATAACAACATTAAGCAGAGATTCCTACGGAATGACAAACAGAACTTTAACCTAGTGTAAAAAAATAATTAGAATCTAATTTGGTTATTACAAACAAAATACATTTCTTTGTGTACTACAAAACTAGTACACTAATAAAATGTGATATTATGATACAGATTCAAAACTTAACTTTTCAGTACAAAAAGCAGGAGGCTTTGTTTACTGATTTGTCTTTCAACCAACAAAACGGAAATATTGTAGGCTTGTTAGGCAAAAACGGCGCAGGAAAATCTACTTTTCTCCAGTTGATTTCGGGATTGTTGCAACCGCAAATGGGCGAATTAATTATTAATGGTTTCAAACCCTTTGATCGAATGCCTGATTTTTTGGCAGACCTTTATATGGTTTCCGAGGAGTTTTCATTTCCTTCGATAACTATTGGGGTTTACATTAAGGCGACTGCGCCTTTATATCCCAAATTCGATTATGTGAAAATGAACAACATTTTACAGGAATTTGAATTGGATTCAAAAAATAGCCTCAACGGACTTTCGCATGGACAGCGTAAAAAATTCCTGATTGCTTTTGCTTTATCCACCAATTGCAGTTTGCTGATTCTGGACGAGCCAACGAATGGTTTGGATATTCCGTCCAAGAGTTTGTTTCGAAAAATATTGGTTAGCTCGGTAACTGATGAGCAATTGGTATTGATTTCAACGCATCAAGTAAAAGATATTGAAACCATTATTGATAAAATTGTAGTGCTGGACGAAGGAAAAATGGTTTTTAATGAATCTGTTTTTGATATCAGCCAACAATGGCAATTCAAGACGGTTACCAGTTTATCGGGTATTGAAACACCAATTTATCAGGAAAAATGTTTGGGCGGTCATCGTATCATTATACCAGCCAATGCAATCGAAGAAACCGAAATTGATATCGAATTGCTTTTTAACGCCATCATCAATAAAGTAACCTTAAAATCCGAGAGCTATGCCGTTTAATAACCACTTCAATATAAAAAGATTTAGCCATTTATTGAAACAAGATTTGTTAATCAATAAAACAAAATACGGTTTAACTATTCTTGGGCTAGGATTGATAACCTACATATTGGGTTATATGTTTCTAAAAAGTTCAATGGTAAGTATGATAAAACACGATTATGCGGTATTTCAAAATTACATCATTTGTTTTGCCTTTTTTATGATGTATGTTGGTGTTATTATTGGTTCGGCCTTTCCAGATTTGTCTGATAAAATTAAAACGAGCAATTATTTGCTCACTCCAGGTTCTACTTTCGAAAAAGTAGCACTTCAGTTCTTGATTCGAATAGGATTGTTTGTTCCAATAGCGTTAGGTGTTTTTTGGATAGGCATTCGATTGGCAAAAGCCTCTTTAATGCCCGAAAAAGTTAATTATAATTCTGTTGAACAATTAATGGATCCTGCACTAATTCCTTATTTTGATTATGTTTTTCTGATAACCCAAACAAATGGCAAAATCTGGGATACTTGGCAAATCTTATTTGTGTTTTTTGGATTGTTCTCTTATGGAATTTATCTTTTTGCAGGAGCAACTTATTTTAAACGTTATGCTTTAGCCAAAACGATTATTGCATCTGTAGTTATACTAATGGCTTCAATCACATTTTCGGTTGGGTTGTCTCATATATTTAATCCTGAAGAAACACACGGTTTCAACACTGAATTGAATGAATTTGAGATTACTAATTATTTAACTAGTATTGAGTTATTTATGGTATCGTTATCATTGTTTTCTTGGATGTTCTTTTTGGCAATAGCTTATTTCAAATTAAAAGAAAAGGAGGTTTAATATGGATTTTAAATCAACCAAAGGGATTTATCTGCAAATCGTAGATAACCTTTGCCAACAAATTTTGGAAGGACAATTGCAAGCTGGTGATAGAGTGGCTTCGGTGCGGGATTTGGCTGCCGAGTTTGAAGTCAATCACAACACGGTAATGCGGGCTTATACCAATTTGCAAGAATCAGGCATTTTTGACAACAAACGCGGCATCGGTTTTTTTGTTTCTGAAAAAGCTTTCGAACTCATAAAAGCCAATGAAAAAGCCAATTTTTTCAGTCAGGATTTACCCGATTTCCTGCTGAAAGTAAAATTGCTCCAACTCAACAGCACCGATTTAACCGAATTAGTAGAAGTAATAAAAAACAACGACAATGAAAACATCTAACAAAATATTTATCGCTTTTTTGATTTTCCTTTTTAGTGGAATTATCGCATTATATATCGGATCCAAATACTATGTCGAATATTATGATACCCATAATTTTGTAGAACAAGTAAAACCACTTCCTCCTTTTTCAGTTGTAGTTGCGGAATCTGATGCACAAATTCATTTGAGAAATGGTTCCGAAAGAAAAATTGTTCAAAGTTTTTTTAAAACAAAACAACCTCGATTTTCTTCTTTTGTGGTTCGAAATGATACTCTTTTTGTTTTTGGGGTTAAACGTGACCGTAACAAATTACCTCGAGCTCATTTTGTGGCTAATATTTTTTGTAAAAATATAAAACATTGTGTTGCTAAAGAAAAATCTCTTGTATATCTATCGGGTTATCAAGTAGATTCTGTTTTTGTAAAAGCAGAAAATGCCGACTTGGTTTGTGATAACAACAATTCAAATTATATCAAATTGATTGCTAAAAACTCTCGAATCAATTTTAGTTTTGATAAGCTAAATTCTATTGAGGTTGAACTCGATAAAACTCGACTAGATGTTAAATCAAAAAACAGAGTGAACAATATATCAGGAACTGTCAAAAATAATTCGGATGTAAAGCTTTCTTTGGATGGAAAAATAAATCTGGATGTTGATAAATCGAGTAATCTGAACATGTATGATTCTGTAAATTAAACCCAAATTCAATATTTAACATTTAATTGTAATTTTTTTCTGTATCAATGATTAAGTTTGAAGCGGGTAAAAAACTTACAATGAAAATATTATTTGCCTTATTAACAACCAAAATTAACCTATGAAAATAACTTTAAGCTTCCTTGTTCTTTTAATATGCTGCTTTTCTTCTTTTGCACAAAACACGATTACTTTAAAAGGTAAAATTCTAAAAGACAAAACTCAATCGCCTATAGAATCGGCAACCATTTATTTGATTCGTTCCAAAGATTCTTCGGTGGTTGATTATACGATTTCTGATAAAAGTGGAATTTTTAAATTAGATACCAAGAAATTAGCCGAAAAAGTAATTCTAAAAGTATCAGGAGAAGGCTATGAAGATTTTTCGCAAAGCCTAGACAAAATAAGTGCCGACAAGGATTTTGGTTCGTTGTTTTTGACCGAAAAAGTAAATGCACTCAACGAAGTTGTCATAAAATCAGTGGCACCGCCCGTTCGTGTTAAGAAAGATACATTAGAATTTAATGCAGCTTCGTTCAAGTTACGTCCCGATGCCAATGTAGAAGCTTTGTTAAGACAATTGCCAGGAGTTGTAATTGATGCCGACAAAAAAATCACCGTCAACGGTAAGGAAGTCAATCAAATATTAGTTAACGGAAAATCTTTTTTTGGCGAAGATGGGAAAGTTGCTCTTCAAAACCTGCCAGCGGAATTAATCAAAAAAGTACAAGTTTCGGACACCAAAACCGAAGAAGAAAAATTTACCAAGCAAGCTTCGACCTCGAATAATGCGAGTATCAATTTAACTATCGAAAAAGACAAAAACAAAGGTTTTTTTGGAAAATTATTGGCGGGTTATGGGACGGATAAGCGGTATGAAAGTAGTGTTTTGGCAAGTTATTTTAAGGACAAAAGACGTATTAGCTTTTTGGGTTCTGCTAATAATATTAATGCCACGGGATTTTCTATGGACGAAGTTTTTGACAATATGGGCGGCGGACGAAATAATGGTTCCAGAGCTCCAAGAGTAGGCGGGGGAAGCGGTATTATCAAGTCGAATTTGATTGGGGTGAATTATGCCGACGAATGGTATAAAAAATCAAAAAGCAACGGGAATTATTATTATACCAATATGGAGTCGGAAAATAAAAATAAGACTGAATCCTTGAGTTTGTTACCTGATACTTCCAATCGTTCTGAATCCACTTCCGATTCGAAGAGAGAAACTACCGATCATAATTTTGATTTTAATTTTGAGTCTGAAATTTTGCCTCAAACCAAACTGATGATTAGACCCAAAATCGTTAAAGGATTGAGCAAATCCTACTCGGAATCTGAAGGTAGGACTTGGAATGAAAGCAACCAAGAAATCAATAAAACAAATGGATGGAACTCCGAGGAAAGTGATAGAACTAATTTTGTAAACGATATTTCTGTTTTCAAGACCATGAAGAGAAAAGGGAGGTATTTCACAGCAAATTTTAAGAATGACAATACCAATTCTGATTCGAATTCGTTTGAAAATCGAACCATCTTATTTGAATTAGAACCAGATAAAGATGTAACTCAAGAACAAAATGTAAAATCAGCAAATAAAAAAGATTTGTTTTCTGGCAATTTTCAATATTCGGAACCTATTACCGATTCGTTGAGCATTAACATCCAACTGCTTTCAGATTGGGAAAAAAACACCGATGATAAAAAAACTTTCGATTTTGATAACACTACCAATACCTATAGTGATTTGAATGAATTATACAGTAATTTTAATACTTCTACCAAATTTCAAATTGCTCCAAAAGCGGGATTTAGCATTAATAAAAAGAAATTTAATATAAGAGTTTCAACGGGGACTTATATGATTTCACAAGATAATCATTCCCTTTATACAGGAACTTCGACTGATTTGAAAAAAAATTATATTATTCCAGATGCCTCTGTAAATGGTAGTTATCGATTTTCAAAAACGGCAGGTTTGTATTTATTCTATGATCGTCGATTTTCTATTCCAAAAGACTATCAACTTTTGCCTGTTGATGTAATTTATAGTCCTTTATATAAAGTTACAGGAAATCCTAATCTTGAAGCAGGAAAATCGCATTATGTCAACTTAAATTATTCAAATTACGATTATAAAACCCGTTCGGGATATTATATGTATTCGAGTGTAACCTATAATGATAATAAAATCATCAATTCTACGGAAATTGATGCCAACGGAAGTCAAGTTAGTTCCTACACCAATATTGCAGGAACTTACACCAGTTATTTAGGCGCAAATTATTCGAAAACCTTTAAAAAAGAAGCCCATTCTTTTGGCCTTGATTTCGGCCTGTATGCTAATTATAATTTCGATAAAGGCTATACCAACACTCAACTTTTTGAAGCTAAAACGCTTGGTTTATCGCCTACTTTACGATTGAATTATGATTATGGCGAATTGTTAAGTATCAAACCTTCGTATAATTTTAATTACAATACGACTACGTATGACAATAGTTTTCTAAAGTCAACTTCGAATAGATTTCATAATGCTAAAATTGAAATAACCAACAAATGGCCAAAAAAATGGGTTCTCGGAAATGATTTTGGGTATTCTTATAATTCTAATATTTCGCCAGGTTTCAAAAAAGATTTTTACCTCTGGAATATCAGTTTGTCATACGAATTTATAAAAGATATGACTTTCAAAATAAAAGTTTATGATGTTCTAGATCAAAATCAAAGTGCTTCAAGATACATCACACCAACTGCCGTTATCGATTCAGAAAATACAGTATTGAAACGTTACGCCATGTTTTCGTTATTATACAAATTTCAGAATTTTGAAACGAAGAAGAAATAATTCAAAGTACGAAATGAAAGGTTAGAAATACGAGGTGCGAATTACATAGGGCATTCGCTTTAAAACCGAAGAAATTCTAAATTAAAAAACACCGCTGATTCGCTGATTTTCACAACATAAATTAGATAAAATTAACACTGATTTTTGAATTAGTGCAATAAAATAGTTCTGATTTATTTTAAAATCTGCGAATCTGCAGTAATTTTCTAAAAGTGAATACCCTAATTCGTACCTCGTATTTTTTACCTCGTACCTCTTTTAAACCTCGGATCATCTCTTTTGATGAATTCGGTTCTTTTTCTTGGAGTTTCAATTTTTTCGGGCTTTGGCAAACTGGCTTCTTCGGTTTTGCTCGAAGGTTCGATTAAAGCATTCAATTCTTTTATTTCAGCATCGGTCAAATCACGAAATCTTCCCACGGGAACATCCAATGAAATATTGATAATTCGAATGCGTTTCAAAGCAGTAACTTCATAACCCAAATATTCGCACATTCTACGAATTTGACGGTTTAAACCTTGGGTTAAGATGATTTTAAAGGTTGTAGAACTGATTTTTTCTACTTTACATTTTCGTGTAACGGTGTCTAAAATGGGAACACCATTACTCATTTTTTCGATAAAACGGTCGGTTATCAGTTTGTTGACCGTTACCGTATATTCTTTTTCGTGATTGTTTCTGGCACGAAGAATTTTGTTGACAATATCACCGTCGTTAGTCATAAAAATCAACCCTTCACTGGCTTTGTCTAATCTTCCAATAGGAAAAATACGTGTTGGATAATTGATGTAATCAACAATATTATCACGAACGTCCAAGTTGGTAGTACACTCAATACCAACGGGTTTATTAAAAGCCAAATAAATCGGTTTTTCTTTTTTCTCACGGATTAACTTGCCATCAATTCGAACCTCGTCATCTGGAGATACTTTCGTCCCCAATTCAGGAACAACTCCGTTGATGGTTACACGACCTTCTTCAATGATTTTATCCGCTTCACGACGAGAGCAAAAGCCTGTTTCTCCGATGAATTTATTAAGACGTTTTAGATTTTCTTCCATAGTGCAAAAGTAATCAAATATTTTTGGTGATTTTTAAACTAATGTTTCTGTTTCAAACAAAAAAGCATACACTTTTTGATACAAATTATCATCGTGAAGTTTATGTCCCAAGCCTTTGGTTTCCGTAAATTGAACATCTTTCCAAGAGTCCGCTATTTTTTCTCCTTCCTTAAATAATACGATAGTGTCTTCAACATCATGAGCCAAGAACCCTTTTACATTAATTTTTGAAGCAAATGCAGCACCACTAAATTCGCTCAAATTCTGATTTAAAATGGCAGTATATTTATCGGATAGAGCTTTTGTCATTTTAGTATTCAAACTCAATAATTTAGTGAAGTTGTTCAAGATAATATTGAAATCACTTGGCGCACCCAGAATCACCATTTTTTGTACGTTAGGATTTTGATATTTGAATTGATAATACAAACTTGTTTTTCCGCCCATCGAATGACCAATAATATAGTTGGGTTGGTATTTTTGAACGACAATATCTATGAACTCGGCATATTTTGGAATGGTAAATTCCTTGCCACTCGATAATCCTTGGGCTGGACCATCAATAGCCACAATCGTACTACCTGATTTTTTTAAATACGGCAACAATTTTTTCCATCTGGAAGAATTGCTTTCCCAACCGTGAATGAGTAAAACTACGGTTTCGTTTCCTTTCCAGATATAAGTTTGAATCGTGTCTCCATTGTAATGAATAGTTTCAAAATCGGCACTTTGCAAGGTTTTAGGGAGTGCTTCTTTGGTGAATTTTCCTTTTCGTGGCTCACTGAAATAGCCATGAGCCATTTGAATGGCTTTTTCTGGAAATAAAAAACTCAACAGGTTAATATTGAATCCAATGGATTTGGTTAACAAAAAATAAAGTACTTTTTTCATAAATAGTTTGTTCCTTAACGACACCAAAAAATAAAAGCCTGCATAGCAGACTTAAATATAATATAAAAAAAGTCCCGATGTGTATCGGGACTTAACTATTTTTAGAATTTAGCAAAAAGCTGTTCCATTTTTTCTTTTTCTTCTTCAGCCAAAACGCTGTCAACCAAAATTCTTCCAGAATGCTCATCAGTGATGATTTTTTTTCTAGCAGCAATTTCAACTTGTGTTTGTGGTGGAATAGTGAAAAACGATCCAGCAGACGCTCCTCTTTCGATAGAAACTACTGCTAATCCGTTGCGAACGCTAGAACGAATTCTATCATAAGCAGCTAATAAACGCTCTTCTATGCCTTCTCTAAATTCAGCTGATTTTTCAGATAAATAGGTTTCTTCTTTTTCAGTTTCAGACATAATAGCGTCTAATTCTGATTTTTTATGTTTCAAGTGATTTGATTTTGTTTCTAATCGCTCTTTTGATTCAGCAATGACTGCTTTTTTATGCTCGATAGAAGCTTTCATCTCTTTAATTTGCTTTTCTGCTAATTGAATTTCCAATTCTTGAAATTCAACTTCTTTAGTTAATGAGTTGAATTCTCTATTGTTACGTACACTTTCTTGTTGTTTGGTGTATTTTTTAATAGATTCTTTGTGCTCATCAATTGAGTTTTTCTTTACCTTGATAAGTTCTTCGATAGTTTCAAGTTCACTTTTCAATTTTTCTGAACGTGTGCTTAAACCTGCAACTTCATCTTCTAAATCTTCTACTTCAAGAGGAAGTTCGCCTCTTACGTTTCTAATTTCGTCAATTCTAGAGTCAATCAATTGTAAATCGTAAATTGCTCTTAATTTGTCTTCAACACTCAATTCTTTTGTAGTCGTCATATATTCTAATCTATAAGTACTTAACTGGATTTGTATTTTCTTCTGATAAAACGATTGCAAAATTAAGGATTTTTTTCCGAAGAAAATCAACAATATAATTTTTTGTATAGCGTTCGCTTTCAAAATGTCCAATATCGGCTAAAAGTAACTGATTTTCAGCTTCATAAAATTGATGATACTTCAAATCTGCTGTCAAAAAAACATCGGCTCCAGCCTGAATCGCATTTTTTATAGCAAAACTCCCCGAACCTCCTAAAACAGCTACTTTTTTTATTGGTTTATCTAAAAAGGCACTATGTCTAATGCCATCTGCCAGCATTTTGTCTTTTACAAAATTCAGAAATTCCTTTTCTTTCATTGGTACATTTAGATCGCCAATCATTCCTAATCCAATGTTTTGATTTTTATTCTGTAAATCATAAATTTCATAAGCTACTTCTTCGTAAATATGACTGTTAAAAAGTGCTTTTATAATTTTATTTTCAAGATGTTTTTCAAAAACTACTTCTATTTTGATTTCATTTCCAGTGTGTAATTTTCCTTTCTCACCAATGACTGGATTACTATTTTCATTCCCTTTGAAGGTAAAAAAACCTTCGGAATTGAAACTACAACTATCATAATTTCCTATTGTTCCTGCGCCAGCTCCAAACAAAGCATTTCGAACTTTATCGGCATTTTCGGGAACGGTGTAAGTGATTAACTTTCGAATAAAATTCGATTTTGGAATTAGGATTTTGGTATTAGTCAAACCCAAAGCGTCACAAAATATTTTATTCACACCATTTTGATGATTGTCCAATGCGGTGTGAACGGCATAAATAGCAATATCATTTTTAATGGCTTTGATGATGGAACGCTCTACATAGTTTTTGCCTGTGATTTTTTTTAATCCTGAAAATAATATGGGATGAAAACAAACCACCAAATTACATTTTTTGGCAATCGCTTCGTCAATTACGTTTTCTAAAGCATCGTGGCATACTAAAACTCCTGTGGCTTCTAGGTTTTGATCTCCAACCAATAAACCTACATTGTCAAAATCTTCGGCATAGGCGAGTGGTGCCATTTCTTCCAGTACGGAAAGGATTTCTTTTATAATCATTTTTACTTTTTTCGAATAAACAAATTAACGAATAAAGCAGTCAACTTTAAAATGTATCCTACATGAATTTTGTATATTTGTAAATCAAAAGCAATTGTTATGACAACACTAACTATAAAAATTAACGAGAGTTCAAAAAAAGGCAAAGCTTTTCTTGAGTTTGCAAAAACCTTTTTTGATGATGAAAAGGATGTTGAAATTATTGAGTCTGGGACTAAAAATGCAAAAACTGCAACAGAAAACATATATAATCCTGAATTTGTTGCGATGGTAAAAAAAGCACAAAAAAGCACAAAAAGAACTGTGGTAGATCCAAATGATGTATGGGGAAGTTTAGGGTTGAAATAACAGATCTTGCAAAAAAGCAAATAGGACAACATTTAAAATCTGGAAACCAAGCCAGTATCAAAAAAATTGCAAAAATATTGCAAGAACTTTCTGAAACGCCATATACCGGAGTAGGGAAACCAGAAGCATTAAAGGAAAATTTATCGGGTTTTTGGTCAAGACAAATTAATCCAAAAGACAGGTTGATTTATACGGTTGATGACGATTTGGTTATTGTTGATGTCATTTCCGCAATGGGACACTATTCTGATAAATAATGATACATTTTCTTCGAAAAATACTTTTCCCATTTGCTATTTTATACGGATTCATTACCAGTATTCGGAATTTTCTTTTTGATAAAGGAATTCTTGAATCCCATTCTTTCGACATTCCAATTATTGCAGTTGGAAATTTAAGCGTTGGCGGAACTGGCAAAACTCCCCAAATTGAATATTTAATTCGGTTGCTTTCACCAAAATACAAAGTGGCTACTTTAAGCCGTGGATATAAAAGACAATCCGAAGGTTTTGTTTTGGCTGATTCCAATTCTAATGCCAGAATTCTAGGTGATGAACCTTTTCAGTTTTATCAAAAATTCAAAAATATTCAAGTAGCTGTTGATGCCGATAGAAAAAACGGTATAGAAAAACTGCTTTCTCAACCTCAAACCCGAGGCATAGCCGAACAGAGCGAAGCTAAACCAGACGTTATTTTGCTTGACGATGCTTTTCAACACCGAAAAGTTAAGGCAGGTTTTTATATTCTGCTAACTTCTTATGGCGATTTATATTCGGATGATTTTATGTTACCAACGGGAAATTTGCGGGAGAGCAGGAGCGGAGCCAAAAGAGCCAATGTTGTGATTGTTACTAAATGTCCGCCCAATCTTTCGTTGATTGAACAAAGTAAAATTGCAACCCAATTGCAATTGGCTTCTAGTCAAGAATTGTATTTTTCTTATATTGATTATGATGAATCGATTTATTCAGTAGAAAAATCTATTCCTGTTAGTGAAATCAAAACGTTAGATAAATTACTTTTGGCAGGAATTGCAAAACCAGATCCGTTTTTTGCTCATTTGCAGAATGAAAACGATGAAAAATTGGTTTATCCAGATCACCATCATTTTGCAGAAAATGATTTATTGGAGATTAAAAATAAAGCTCAAAATAAGATAATTATAACTACTGAAAAAGATTTTGTTCGATTAAAAGATAGTATTTTTAGCGAACAATTGTATTATTTGCCAATAAAAAGTTCCTTCCTTTCGTTAAATGAAAAATTGGATAAAACGATTTTAAATTTTGTGGAAAAGGTATAATGAAACGAAAGTGATTTTTAGTTTTATATGTGTTTTGAAATAATAGAATAAAAATCATCAGGTACAAAAGGTTTTGTGATCACATCGTTCATTCCATAAGACAGCAGCATTTCTCTATTTTCGTTCAAAGAAATTGCCGTAAGAGCAATAATTGGAGTTTTTGTATTGAATTTTCTTATTTTTTCAGTAGCTATTGTTCCGTTTATTCCAGGAAGATGTACGTCCATCAAAATCATATCAAATTTGTTGTTTCGGATTGCTTCTATTGCGTCCTCACCATTATCAATAATTTCGCAAGAAACACCTTTGTTCTCCAGCATTTTTTTAGAAATCATTTGGTTGATTTTGTTGTCTTCAACTACTAATATCTTTTTATTGATTAGGCTTAAATCATTATCTAGTTTGATTTTTTTATCCACTTTTTTAACTGGTTTTTCAGTTTCTTCAAATGGTAATTCAAATTTAAAAGTAGAGCCTTTGTTAACGATGCTTTCGAGTTGTATTTCGCCCCCCAAAATATTTACAAGTTTTCTCACGATAGTTAGTCCTAAACCTGTTCCGCCATATTTTCTGTTAATATCTACCGATCCTTGAGAGAAACTATCAAAGACACTGACTAGTTTGTCTTCTGGAATTCCTATTCCGCTGTCTTTAACTTCAAAGTATATGAGGGTTTTTTTATCTTCTAGCGAAATGAGTTTTGTAGTCACACAAACACTTCCGTCATGTGTAAACTTTAAGGCGTTATTAATCAAATTCATTAATATTTGTGATAATTTGGTAGGGTCACCTATCAAATAGTCTGGAATATTTTCGTCAATTTCGAGATGAAAATAGTTATTGTTTTCTGAAGCCAATTCTTTTAAAGAATTTTGGATATTCTCTATTAATAATTTGAGGTTAAAATTTGTGTTTTCTACTTGTGCCTTACTGGAATCTATTTTGTTGATTTCGAGAATATCATTGATAAAATTCGTTAGGTAGTTTCCAGAAAATTGTAAAGATTCCAGATAATGCATTTGGGATTTCTTTGGTTTTTCTTCCAAGAGCAAGTGGGTAATTCCGTTGATGGCGTTGAGTGGTGTTCGAAGTTCATGACTTACTGTCGAAAGAAATTCAGTTCTTGCATTCGATGCTTTTTCAGCCTTTTCTTTGGCTAAAATTAGTTCCTTATTTTTTTCTTCTAATAATTGATTGGATCGAGTTCTGATGATATTGTTTTTGTACAACGATAAACTCAATAGGGATAATATAGAAATTAAGGCTATTGCAAGAATGCTGATTAATTTGGAGAATTTACTTGTTTTTTCTTGCTGTTGAATTTCTTTGTTCTTTTTAGCAGCTTCAATTAACCGTTCGGATTCCTTGAATTTTTCGTAATCATCTACTCCTAGTTTTTCATTGTCTAAAAGGGCTATGCTTTCTTTTAAGTTGGTATGCAATTTTAAGAAAGAATAAGCCTTGTTTCTGTCTAGCATTTTTTCATGAACAGTACTCAAGGCTAGTAAAATTTCAGATTTTTGCTCTAAATTTTTAGTTTTTGTATTCAATTCCAAAGCTTTGTTGAAATAATTTAAAGCCAAATTATTTCTGTTATGCAACATTTCTATAGTTCCCATTTGGTACAATGCCCATGCTTTGGTGTTTAAAATTGCTGGATAATCTGGTTTGGCTACAATTTTTCTAAAGATATAGGCGGCTAAATCAATTTTTCCGTTAGCTTGATAGATAATTCCTCTTTGAAGATTAATTAAATCGGTAGTAGTATTTATTTTTAGGGTTTTATAAAGTGATTCAGCTTTGTCAAAATTAATTTTAGCAGTCGAAAAATTCTTTTTCTGCATGTAACACATTCCCAAATAATAAAAATTATAGGCTTGTGTGTTGGAGGCTTGTGAAAGGTCAGTGAGTGATAAACTTTTATTAAAAGCGTTTATGGCGTCATCGTATTTTTTTACGTCATAATATAGTTTGCCTAAATTAAATGTTTGTATTGCTTGATCATCAATTCGATTGTTTGATTTAGCAAAATGAATGCCTTTTTGAGTGTAATATAAGGCATTTTTGTACTTGTTTTCAACGGTGTTATTTTTACTTAAATTACTGTAATAGGCAACACTGTCTATTTTCTCATTCAAATTCTTTTTTTGTGAAAATGAAAGAGTACTTATCAAAATAAAATAGGCTAGGAAGAATCTCATTTTATGATTTGTAAAAAAGAGATAAAGGTACTAAATTATTTGTTAAGTTATTAAAATAATTAAGTCAATAATTCGTGAAGAATAACCAATTTCATTGTCATACCAGCCTACTACTTTAACCATTTTATCGATTACAGAAGTTAGTTGAGCATCAAATAAACAAGAATTTTGGTTTCCAATAATATCAACAGAAACGATAGGGTCTTCCGTATAATCTAGGATTCCTTTCAAATTTGTTTGCGAAGCAATTTTAAAAGCAGCATTGATTTCCTCAATGGTCACAGCTCGTTTTACATTGAAAGTAATATCGGTCAATGAACCATCAGGAACGGGAACTCGAATACCACAACCACCAATTTTGCCCTCAAATTCTGGAAAAATTTTAGTCAATGCTTTAGCAGCACCAGTTGTTGTTGGAACAATAGATTGACTTGCTCCACGAGCACGACGCAAATCTTTGTGCGGTTGATCGTGTAAACTTTGATCAGTGGTAAAAGAGTGAATTGTAGTGATATATGCTTGCTCAATTCCGCACAATTCGCTGATTATTTTTAGCATCGGAGCAGCATTGTTTGTAGTGCAACTGGCGTTAGAAATAATGGTTTCTGTTCCGTCTAGAATGTGTTCGTTCACACCAAGAACTACTGTTTTTATGGTGTCAACTTCAGAAGGAGCAGAGAGAATTACTTTTTTGGCTCCAGCCAAAATATGAGCATTGATTTCGTCGAAAGTTTTATATTTTCCAGTCGATTCTACTACAATGTCTATATTGGCAGATTTCCAATCTAGTTTTGAAATATTTTTTTCGTGGAAGAAAAGGAAGTGTTTTCCATCGATAATAATTCCTTTTTCATCGTGTGAAACTATCGAAGGTAAAACACCGTGAATACTATCGTATTTAATCAAATGAGCCATCGTTTTTTTGTCGGCGATGTCATTAATGGCAATAACTTCAATAGTAGGGTGGTTCAAAAGCAAGCGGAATAAATTTCGTCCAATTCTTCCAAAACCATTTATGGCAATTCTTGTTTTCAAGGGAATCGTTTATTTGGTTATTCGGTTATTCGGTTATTCGTTAAACAAATAACCGAATAACCAAATAAACTTTTTTATAAAATATGTTTTTGTGCTTTATAAGAAGAACGTACCAATGGACCACTTTCTACATGGCGGAATCCTAATTCTAATCCGAAAGCTTCGTATTTAGCGAATTGTTCTGGAGTGATAAATTCTTTTACAGGTAAATGTTTTTTACTGGGTTGCAAATATTGGCCAATAGTAACCACATCCACATTGGCATTGCGTAAATCTCTCATCGTTTGGAAAACTTCTTCTTCTAATTCGCCAAGACCTAGCATAATTCCAGATTTGGTTCTGTTGATTCCTTTTTCTTTCAGGTATCTTAAAACCTCAAGACTTCTGTCGTATTTAGCTTGAATACGCACTTCACGAGTCAATCTTCGAACGGTTTCCATATTGTGTGAAACCACTTCTGGATTGGCTTCTACAATTCGGTCTATGTTTCTTTCGATACCTTGAAAATCTGGAATTAAGGTTTCCAAAGTGGTAGTTGGATTCATTCTGCGAATCGCTTTTACTGTTTCTATCCAAATAATTGAACCTCCATCTTTCAAATCATCTCTGTCCACACTGGTAATTACAGCGTGTTTGATTTTCATGATTTTGATAGAACGCGCTACTTTTTCAGGTTCATCCCAATCTACCGTTTCGGGTCTTCCGGTTTTTACACCACAAAATCCACAAGAACGGGTACAGGTATTTCCCAAAATCATAAAGGTTGCAGTTCCTTCTCCCCAGCATTCGCCCATATTCGGACAACTTCCAGAGGTGCAAATGGTGTTCAATTTGTAATTGTCAACCAAGCCACGAAGTTCTGTATATTTTTGACCAATTGGGAGTTTTACTCTCAACCATTTTGGCTTTCCAACAGGTAATGCGTTTTCTACAACAGTTTCCATAAATCAAATTTTGAAAGTGCAAAGATAAGCAAAGTTGATTGTAGATTGCAGATTTTAGATTTTAGATTTCGTTGCAAAAAATGCAAGATTGTGTGATTTCTGTTTTTTGTTATTCAAAGTCAAAATATAGGTTTAAAAAATCTAAAATCCGAAGTCTAAAGTCATAAATCTTTCTTCTATCTTTGGCTTCCTTAAAAAAATAAATATGAGCGCAACCTGGTACGAATGCAAAGTAAAATATAGAAAAACAGACGACGCTGGAAACCAAAAAGTTACCACCGAACCGTATTTAGTTGATGCCATTTCTTATACAGAAGCAGAATCTAGAATTAACGAAGAAATGAAGGCTTATATTAGTGAAGAATTTAAAATCACAAATATAAAAGTGGCGAATTATGCCGAGATTCATCCGTTTGAAAATGCGGATCGCTGGTTTAAATCCAAAATAGCATTAGTTGCTTATGACGAAGAAAGTGGCAAAGAACGCAAGACTAATTGGTACTTTTTAGTACAGGCGAATGATGTCAAGGAAGCATTTGACAATACTGTTTTGACAATGAAAGACACTATGGGAGATTACAGTATTCCTGCTATTTCCGAATCGCCTATTATGGATGTTTTTCCTTATTTTAGTGGGGAAGAAGACGAATTGGAACAATTAGAAAAGTTCAATGCGCTTAAAGCTTCTAAACCTGAAATTGTTTCAGAAACAGAAGATACAATGGAATTTGATGCTGAAGTTGTGGCTGAAAGCTATTAATTGGATTAGCATTTATAAACAAAAAAAGAGACTTGCTAGAGTCTCTTTTTTGTTAATGAAAACTATTATTGATACTCAATTTCAGGTAATTTTTTCTTTATTTCATTCAAGATGGATTCGTTTGATTTTTCTTTGGATGAAAAGTACACTTTCTTCCCATTAGTTTTGGTGAAAAGAATATAAGAACCCTTATCTTCATTGATGATTAACTTGATTACTTCATCTTGGTCGGTTTTGAAATAGCCTTTTCGTATTTTTCCAACCGCAAATCCGTGAGTCTTACGAACAATATTGGGCAATGCTTTGACTAATGCAATGTTTTGAATTTCGTTTTGATTCAGCGTTTCCGAATAACTGCCTGTAAATTCAATAGATTGTGGATGGACAATTAATTTATCTTCTTTAACTCCAGAATACATCATTCCAATCACAAAAATCAAAGCAGCAATAAGAATATAAATGCCTAATTTATTCCATTTGGTATTTATATTTTTAGAGAATTTACGACTGCTCCACATAAAATAGCCGTAAGCAAGAATAGGATAGATACCTAGAAAAATCCCTCCAACTTCTTCATTGATTAAATAAGTGATGAGTAAACCCAATACCAAATAAGAAATTCCCAAAAAGAGATGAAACTTTCTGAAATAAGGAATATAACTTTTAATATCAAACTTTTGTCTGTCTTCTTCTTTCATGGTATTGTATCCTGAAAGTAGGTATTTGGCATTATTTTCGGTTACAATAAATCCTATTGCAATAAAAAAAAAAACTCATTCCGATTAGTATGTAGATCATAAGTTTTTATTTAATTATAAGTTTTTGAGTAGATTTCAATTTTCCAGAACTTATTACTACAAAGTATATATTGGCATCCAAATTAGCACGATTAATTTCTAATTCATGAGTTCCCGCATTTTTATATCCATCAAAAAAGGTAGCTATTTCTTTTCCTTCAGAAGTGAAGAGTTTGATTGAAATATTTGATGACTCGTCTAATTGGTATTTTAAAATAGCAGAAGCAGTAACCGGATTAGGCGAAATTTGAGTTGATAATTGTTGTTTTTTAAAATTTTGAATGGCTAGATAGTCGGTCGTTTTTATGAAATTTGCAGGATTAAGTGCTGCGTGGGTAATTTTTACAGAATGAATAGCTCCCTTGAACCACGCTACTTGATTCATTCGGACACCTATTGAGGTTTGACCAGAATTTACCACCTGATAAGCAACGGATCCTATTAACTCCTGAACTCCATTTACATAATTTGTCATTACGCCATTTTTGTAAGTCAAGGCTACATGAACCCAATTATTCAGACTGTGTACTAAAGAATAATCCAATAAAGTTTGATTAGAAGCTCCAGATTTAATAAAGGTGTCCAGACTCCAATTCAAATTATTATTGTTGCGCAGTTCTGCCAGTATTCTATTATTCTCGTCTTGTTGAAAATGAAGATAACGCTGTTCCACTGCTCCGCCTGAATAGGGTTTTAAAATAATTTCAATAGTAAATTCAGTGGCTTCGTTCATCGGATTATTGTTTACCAGAAGACCATCTTTTATTCCGTCAAATTCAATGGCATTTCCCAGATCTGTTTGAATCACTTTAGGATTTCCGCTTACAGTTACCGCATTTCCGCCAATTTGAGTAAGGTTGTCTATACGCCAATGAACCGTTTTTACTTGAGCATAAGAAATTGTGGAAATTACCACTATTAGAATTAGAGAAATTGATTTTTTCATTTACTATTTATCGTTATTACACCTATAAAACGTGTTTTAAAAAAGCTTATTGGTTTGGTTTATTGTTGATTAGGATGTGAATATAGTAAAATTTAGTTTTAAAATATAAATGAAGTATTCTTAAATTTTTTTTATTCCAGGAATTTTAAATTTTTTATTTAAAAAATAAACCGCAAATTCGCAAATCAAATCAAGCTTTGATGCTCAATAATTTGCGAATTTGCGGTTTAATAATTTATTTAAAAAGTTGCTTTTATCGAATTCCTTTCACAAAGCTTTCAATTTTTCCGCTTCCGTTTTCTTTCAAATGAGTGATGAAAGCACTACCAATAATAGCACCTTTGGCAAATTGTGTCGCTTGGTTAAAAGTCTCCGCATTATTAATTCCAAAACCAATAATTTGAGGGTTTTTCAGATTCATATCGGCGATGCGTTTGAAATAAGTTTCTTGTGTGTTTCCAAAACCAGCACTTGATCCTGTAACACTTGCTGAACTCACCATATAAATGAATCCATCCGAAACGCTGTCTATAAAACGAATACGCTCTTCTGAAGTTTGTGGTGTAATAAGGAAGATGTTTTTAAGGCCATATTTGTCGAAAGTGGCTTTGTATTCATAAGCATACACATCCACAGGTAGGTCAGGAATGATTAAACCATCGATGCCAATCTCGGCACATTTTTGACAAAAAGCTTCTACACCATATTGCAACATAGGATTGAAATAGCCCATAATCACTAATGGAATGGTTACGCTTTTTCGAATGTCTTTGAGTTGATCAAACAAAACTTGAGTAGTCATTCCGTTTTGCAATGCGGTGGTAGAACTAGCTTGAATGGTTGGACCATCAGCCAATGGATCACTGAAAGGTAATCCGATTTCTATCATATCAACGCCATTTTTTTCTAAATCCTGAATGATTTGTACGGTATCGTTTAAACTCGGATATCCCGCCGAAAAATAGATGGAAAGTATCTTTTTGTTTTCTTGTAACTTTTGATTTATTCTGTTCATTTTTTTATTTAATGATTTAAAAATTGAAAGATTTAATGATTTGTATATCAATAATTTTTCAATCTTTTAATTCTTCAATCTTTCAATTTTTATCTCAAATACGTCCAAGCAATCTCATTCGATTCCAATTGCACTTGAATGCGTTTGTAATGAATACCCTCGTAAGTATCAGCTTGTTGGAGTTGAAACTCTGTCAATTGATAAAGCATTCCAGTAACTACATCTTCTGGATTTTTGGTTTCTACAATAATAGGATAAGGAGTTACTCCAAATTCTTCTTCAATTTTGATTTCTTTAGTTACAAAACCAGTTACTGAATCGGGAGTTCCTGTCAGGACTTTTCCAAATACAGTCTCCTGAATGCGTTTGTCTTTTAAAGTTCCGTATGCGAATAAATTTTCCATTTTTTTGCAGGGTTTTAATGATTCTTATTTTACGTTATTGGATTTTTTTGAAATACCAGAGGTGTAATCAAAGGCTTTAAAAAAGCAAAAACGTATAAATTATATTTTAAAATATTCTATGTAATTATTCAAATCTTTGTCACCACGACCCGAAAGGCTGATTACAACAATATCGGTTGTTTTGAATTTTTTTTCTTTAAAAATTGCTAATGCGTGCGAGGATTCGATGGCTGGAATAATCCCTTCTAGTTTGGATAATTCAAGACCCGATTGCATAGCATCGTCATCGGTCACAGAGAAAAATTCGGCACGTCCTGTTTCTGCTAAATGAGCGTGCATGGGACCAACTCCAGGATAATCTAAACCAGCCGATATTGAATATGGTTCCGTGATTTGACCGTCTGGGGTTTGCATCAATAAGGTTTTACAACCATGAATAACACCTACTTTTCCAAGTTTACTAGTGGCTGCACTGTGTCCAGAATTTACTCCTTTTCCAGCAGCTTCAACAGCAATGATACCTACTTCAGGTTCGTGTAAAAAGTGATAATAGGTTCCTGCAGCATTACTACCACCACCAATACAAGCCACTACATAATCAGGGTTTTCACGACCTTCTTTTTCTTTCAACTGCCATTTAATTTCTTCGGAAATAACAGATTGAAAACGGGTAACCATATCTGGATAAGGATGTGGTCCAATCGCTGATCCAATGATATAATGAGTGTCAACTGGATTGTTGATCCAATCGCGGATGGCTTCGTTAGTGGCATCTTTTAATGTTCTTGAACCTGAAAGTGCTGGGCGAACTTCAGCACCCAGCATTTTCATGCGGGCAACGTTTGGTGCCTGACGTGCAATGTCGATTTCGCCCATATACACAATACATTCTAATCCCATTAAGGCGCAAACGGTAGCAGTAGCAACTCCGTGCTGACCTGCACCTGTTTCGGCAATAATACGTTTTTTGCCTAGTTTTTTGGCAACTAAAATCTGTCCAATAGTGTTATTGATTTTATGCGCTCCTGTGTGGTTCAAATCTTCTCTTTTTAGATAGATTTTAGTATTGTATTTTTCAGAAAGTCTTTTTGCAAAATACAACGGACTCGGACGGCCGACATAATCTTTTAATAATTGGTCAAATTCTGCCTTGAATTCAGGTTGGGCAGTAATTTCCAAGTATTTTTGACGCAATTCTTCTACATTTGGATATAACATTTCAGGAATGTAAGCTCCTCCAAACTGACCATAATAGCCTTTTTCGTTTACGTTGTATGACATTGTTTTATTTGTTTTATTTGGCGTAGAGACGTTGCATTGCAACGTCTTTACTGCAATTTTACACAATTCTATGTTTTTTAATCCAGGTTCTATTTCAAATTTACTGTTTACATCAATGGCATAAACGGGTAAATTGGTTTTCGAAATTTCATTTACGGCTTCTACTTCTTCAATTCCAATTCCTCCGCTCAGGAAAAATGGTTTTGTTGAAGGGTATTTTTCTAATACTTTCCAGTCGAAAGTAGTTCCGTTTCCGCCGGGTAATTTTCCTTTGGTATCAAAAAGGAAATAATCACAAACCGATTCGAAAGGTTTTAAGACCTGAAAGTCAAAGGTATCTAAAATGGAGAAAACTTTAATGATTTCAGTTTCTTTTGGCAGACTTTTTTTCAAAGTTTCACAAAATTCTACTGATTCGTGACCGTGTAACTGAACAGCCTGTAAATCGTGTTTCAATACTTTTTCCACAATTATGGCTACGGTTTCATCTACAAACACTCCCGTTTTCTTAATTGATGTTGGTAATGTTGGAATGATTCCATCAAAATAGCGAGTTGATTTCTCCCAAAATATAAAGCCCATATAATCAGGTAGAAGCGAAGCTACTTCGAGAATATTGTCGGGGTATTTCATTCCGCAGATTTTGAGTTTCATAGTATGTTGTTTTAACCACAAAGTTCGCAAAGAAGGCGCAAAGTTCACAAAGCTTTGTGTGCTTTGTGCTTACTCCGTGTTCTTTGTGTTTAAATTAATTTTGAGATAAATTCCGTTGCTGCTTTTCCAGCATTGTCTGTTTTCATAAAGTTTTCACCAATTAAAAAACCTTTATAGCCAAAAGGTTTTAATTCGTTTATGGCTTCGATGGATGAAATACCGCTTTCAGAAACTTTCACGAAATCATTTGGAATTTGGGCAGCTAATTCCTTACTGAAATCCAGACTTACTTCGAATGTTTTTAGGTTTCTGTTGTTTACACCAATCATATCCAAAGTAGGCATAATTGATTTTTCTAATTCTTCCAAATTATGCACTTCCAATAATACTTCCAATCCTAAACCTTTGGCAAATTCAGATAAAGATCTGATTTCTTCACGAGTTAAAACCGCTGCGATTAATAAAATTAAATCAGCTCCGTGGGCTTTGGCTTCCAAGATTTGGTATTCGTCAACAATGAATTCTTTTCTCAATAACGGAATGTTTACCGAAGCTCTTGCTAATAATAAATCATCTAAAGAGCCACCAAAATATTTGCCATCTGTAAGGACTGAAATTCCACATGCACCAGCACTTTCGTATCCTTTTACCACTTCTTCAACTGTGAAACTATAATTAATTTCAGCTTTGGATGGCGAACGGCGTTTGTGTTCGGCAATAATTCCGGAGTTACTATTTCTTAAATTTTGACTTAAAGAAATCGTCTTTTTTCCAAAGAAAACCGAGGCTTCCAATTGTGAAACCGGAATGATTGATTTCTTTAATACTACTTCTTGTTTTTTGTCAACTATGATTCTATCTAAAATATTCATTATTTATCTACTTAATTCTTGTAATTTATTTAAAGCCAAAAGTCCTTTTCCAGAAAGCAAACTTTCTTTTGCTAATTCAAATCCTTCTTTTGGTGAACATCCTTTTACAGTTGAAATTGCCATTGCGGCATTGGCACAAACCACGTTATTTTGAGCTTCAGTTCCTTTTCCGGAAATGATGTTCATAAACATTGCTGCCGATTCTTCGATGGTTTTTCCGCCTTCGATTTCACTTTGTGACAATTGTCGAACACCAAAATCTTTGGGTTTTATTACGCCTTCCATTCTTTTTGTAATGGTCTTCGTTGCACAGGTCAAAGATACTTCATCATAACCGTCTAACGAATGTAAAATGGTGAAATTTATATCGGTGTTTTGGTATAAATACGCATACATTCTTGCGAGTTCCAAATTGAAAACGCCTACCAATTGGTTTTTAGGAAATGATGGATTTATCATTGGTCCCAGCATATTAAAAAAGGTTCTTACGCCTAATTCTTTTCGGATGGGACCGACGTTTTTCATTGCAGGGTGAAATAACGGTGCGTGCAAAATGCAAATTCCCGCCTGATCAATACATTTTTCCAGAAAGTCATTGTCATTGCTGAATTTTACTCCCAGTTTTTCCATTACATTGCTTGAGCCTGAAATAGAGGAAACCCCGTAATTACCATGTTTGGCAACTTTTATTCCTGCTCCAGCTGAAACAAAGGATGCCAACGTGGAAATGTTAAAAGTGTCTTTGCCATCGCCACCAGTTCCGCATAAATCGATGGTGTTGTAGGCTGATAAATCAACACGAATGCACAATTCTAACAAGGCTTCACGAAAGCCTGCCAATTCATCAATGCTGATACTTCTCATCATATAAACGGTAAGAAAGGATGCGATTTGGCTTGGATTATAACCTCCGTTGGAAATGTTGACTAATACGTTTTTTGCTTCTTCTTTCGAAAGTAGTTCGTGGTTGATAAGCCTGTTTAATATGTTTTTCATATTGTTTTTATTTTGATTACAACGTAGAGACGTTGCACTACAACGTCTCTACGATTTTAACCAATTTTCTAAAATCTTCTTCCCGTTTGGTGTCAACACACTTTCTGGATGGAATTGTACACCTCGAACATCAAATGTTTTGTGACGCAAAGACATTACCTGTCCGTTTTCGTCGAATGATGTGGCTTCCAAAACATCAGGTAAATTGGCATCAACAACCCAAGAATGGTAACGTCCTACTTCGAATTCGTTTCCTAAACCTTCAAATAAAAGTTCGTCATCAACAGATGTTTTTACCATGGAAGAAACGCCGTGATACACTTTATCTAAATTAGAGAGCGTTCCACCAAAAACTTCTCCAATAGCTTGTTGACCAAGGCAAACGCCAAGAATGCTTTTGGTTGGAGCATATTTAGCAATTACCGCTTTCAATAAACCTGCTTCATCAGGAATTCCAGGTCCAGGAGAAAGTAATATTTTGTCGAAACCAGAGATTTCATCGATATCAAATTCATCGTTTCTGTAAACGGTAACTTCACAATCTAAATCTTCCAGATAATGCACTAAGTTGTAAGTGAAGCTATCGTAATTGTCTATGACTAGTATTTTTTTCATTTTGTTTTTTATTTAAACTTTTAGGTTCTTGCTGTTGCGACTGAACACTAAAATGCTTCGCCAGTTCGCTCTCGCTCGGGTCTGAACACTGATTACTTTTTTAAATTGTTTCTGCTAAATCCAATGCTTTATTCAATGCCAATAATTTATTGTACACTTCCTGCATTTCGCTTTCTTCGTCAGAACTTGCCACAATTCCAGCACCTGCTTGCGAATGTAATTTGTGATTCTTACTTAAGAAAGTTCGAATCATAATCGCGTGATTGAAGTTGCCTTCGAAATCCATAAAACCGATAGCGCCTCCGTAGAAATTACGATTTGTTTTTTCGTAATCTTCTATCAATTGCATCGCTCTGTGTTTTGGAGCTCCGCTTAAAGTTCCTGCCGGGAAGGTATCGGCAACGACTTGCATTGTTGTGGCTTTTTCGTGTAAATGCCCTGTTACTTTAGAAACCAAATGGATTACGTGAGAGAAAAATTGAACTTCTCTGTATTTTTCTACTTCCACACCGTGTCCGTGACGGCTTAAATCGTTTCGAGCCAAATCAACTAACATCACGTGTTCACTATTTTCTTTTTTGTCTTCGGATAGTTTTTTGGCAAGAACGGCATCTTTTTCGTCATCGCCAGTTCTTCTGAAAGTTCCTGCGATTGGGTGAATTTCGGCTTTGCGGTTTTTGACAATAATTTGGGCTTCTGGTGAAGAACCAAATATCTTGAAATCACCATAATCAAAAAAGAATAGGTAAGGAGAAGGGTTGATACTTCTTAATGCTCTATAAACATTGAATTCATCGCCTTTGAAACCTTGTGTAAATCTTCTTGATAAAACCAATTGAAACACATCACCTCTGTGGCAATGTTTTTTGGCTAAAGCCACATTGTGTTTGAATTCTTCGTCGGTTAAGTTGGAACTGCCTTCGCCGTCTCTGGTAAATTTATAAGAAGCAATATTTCTAGATTGTAATAATTGTTCGATTTCTGAAATATTATTTTTTCCATCCAGACTGTGACAGAATATATACGCTTCATTTTTGAAATGGTTAATAGCAATGATGTTTTGATAGACTGCATAATACACATCCGGAATGGTAGTTGCTGCGTCTTTTTTGGCGATGGTTACTTTTTCGAAATAACGAACGGCATCATAAGAAATGTATCCAAACAATCCATTATTGATGAATTTGAAATCGTTTTTCTCGGAATTGAACTGTCCTGAAAATTCCTGAATTACTTGTGGAATATCTGTTTTTGAATCTATCGAAATCGTTTCTGTAGTTCCGTCAGGAAAGTTTTTGAAAATAGTTTCATTTTCGATTTTAATAGAAGCAATCGGGTTGCAACAGATGTAAGAGAAACTGTTGTCGTTACCATGATAATCGCTACTTTCCAAAAGAAGGCTGTTTGGGAATTTGTCACGAATTTTAAAATATACGCTTACCGGAGTAATGGTGTCGGCAAGGATTTGCTTGTAATGAGTATTTAAAGTAAATGTTTTCATTTTGTTTTATTATTTAATGGAGAGTTTTAGCTCCAGTATTTTTGAAATAGAAAAAGGCTTGTCGTGATGACAAGCCTTTTATATTTATAGTTTATACTATAGGTGCTTTGTTCACGACGATTGACGTAAATTGTTCCACCACCAAGTATTGTTTAAAATCGTTTTCATTTGACAAATATATAAATCAAATTTGATTATTCAAATAGTATTGAATAAAAAACACTATTTTTTTTGATTTTATTTGAAATAAGAAACCCTGACAATTTCTTATCAGGGTTTGCTACTATTTTATATTCTAAAATTAGAATTTCAAAGTCACTTTCAATTCGAATTCGTCAGAAATTGCTTTGTCTCCAATGCTTTCGAAGAATGATTTTGAACCGTATTTAATATCGTAAACTGTTCTGTTTACATTGAATGTTGTTGTTGCGGTGTTGCCAGCAACAGTCAAATCAAAAGTTACAGGTTTAGTGATTCCTTTGATAGTTAAATCAGCAGTAGCAGTGTAAACATTTGTTGATTTAGCTCCGATTTTTTTGATTACTAAAGTAGCTGTTGGGTATTTAGCTGTTCCAAAAAAGTCATCTGCTTTTAAGTGACCGTCTAATTTGTCTTTGTATTCTCCAGTAAGATCAGTTGCTGTTAATGAAGTCATGTTTACAGTAAATGTTCCACCAACTAATTTTTTTGATTTGAAAACTACATAACCGTCTTTGAAGTTAACAGTTCCATTGTGTTGTCCTGTTACTTTTTTTCCTACCCATTCGATAGTACTTGTTTTTGCGTCAATTTTCTTTGTTTGAGCTGTTACTGAAATGGTAGCGAATGCTACGAATGCTAATGCAATTGATTTTAAATTTTTCATTGTGTTTAAATTTTGATTGTTTGTATATAATTAAAGTGTGATAAATAATTCTTCGTTTGATTTTCTAACTTTTGCGTAATGTTGGGTATCATCTTCTTCGCTACGGTATCCAACAGTTGCAATTAAACTAGCATTTAAACCTAAAGCATCTAGGCCTAATATTTCGTTTACAGCAGCAGGCGAGAAACCTTCCATTGGAGTCACATCGATTTTCAATTCAGCTGCAGCGTTTAGTAAATTTCCAAGTGCCAAATAAGTTTGTTTAGAGTTCCAAATATTTTGAGCATCTGCTGATAATTCATTGATTTTTCCTTTCATAAAACCTTGGTATCCTGCCAATGCTTCTAATGGGATTTCTCTTGTGTTGCTGATGTTGTCGAAATAAGCATCTACTTCAGCTTCGTCGATAGTGGTTCTGTTGGCAAAAACGATTAAGTGTGAAGCATCAACAATTTGAGTTTGTCCCCAAGCAGCAGGTTGAATTTTGGCTCTTAATTCTGGGCTTTCGATGATTAATATTTTGTAAGGTTGTAATCCATAAGAAGAAGAACTCAAACGGATAGCTTCTTTCAAAGTGTTAAAATCTTCGGGTCTAATTTTTTTGGTTGCATCAAATTTTTTTGTAGCGTATCTCCAATTTTGATTTTCTAAAAAAGTACTCATATTATGTTTGTATTTATTTTTTAATTGTGATTTCTATATTTTTCTAACAGTCTATTCAATTCAATTACTTCATCAGAATCTAAATTATTTGAGAAATATTGTTCGTGAGCATTTACTTTTGGATCAAGGTCTTTCAAAACATCTAAACCTTTTTGTGTAATTTTAACTTCAATTTTACGTCTGTTTTCTGGGCATACTTCTCGGGTTACTAGTTCTTTTAGCAATAATTTATCCACTAATCGAGTGGTATTACTTGTCTTGGCTAGCATTCGTTCCTGAATCACACACATATTGGCAGGGCAACCTTTTTGACCTCTTAATATCCGTAGCACATTGTATTGCTCTCCTGATATGTCGTAAGGTTTTAGGATTTCATTAAAATTATCAGTAATAACATTTTGAGTATACAAAACGTTCAGAATAATTTTTTTTGAATTATCCAGAGGAACGGTTGATTTTATTACTTCTTCAATTTTCATATTTGTATATATGTTATATGTTGGTACAAATGTAGTATGTTTTTTATTTGTATATACAAATGTATTGTTAAATTTTAGTTAAGAAATATTTTTTTGGTTCAAATGATTGGTTTGTAGGTTTGTTTTTGGTGTGATTTGTTTCGATTCTGTAAGATGAGTTTTTAGAGTAAATGTGAATATAAGGTAGATAAAGATAGTACAGGATGTGTTTTAATGTATTTTTTTACAGTTTATTTGATAAATTCGTAATTTGACTTGTTTTATGTTTGTCCGAAAACGTTTTCTTGGAATAATTATCTAATTAACAATAAGCACACTTACTTTTAGGTAAAAACTTTGTAATTTTACCAAAAACAATACTATGAACTTAACACAAGAAGATTGGGTTTCTCAATTTGAAGCCGACGATAATTCAGTAATTCTGGATGTAAGAACCGAAGCAGAGGTTAACGAAGGGATGATTCCTAATGCTATCAATATCGATATTTATGAAGGTCAAGCTTTTATAGATAAATTGGAAGCTTTAGATAAATCGAAAAATTATTATGTGTATTGCCGCTCTGGTGCTAGAAGTGCCAAGGCTTGTGAGGTAATGAACGAACTTGGTTTTGAAAACGCCTATAACTTATTAGGTGGATTTTTAGAATGGAATGGAGAAGTAGAATAGTCTAACCTAAATATGAAGTGAAATCTTCATTTTTATTCACGCTTTCGAAAAGAAAGCACAACACAATTATAATGAATACAATACCAAAAGAATTTCAAATTGACTCAATACTAGTTCAAGACACTTATTTAGTTGATGGAGAATTAAAAAAATGGACAGGTCAAATAACACCTGTTTTTTCTACAATATCTTCTACAGAAAAATACGAACCTACTTTGTTAGGAAGTATTCCAGCTATGGGAGAAAAAGAGGCATTAGAAGTTTTAGAATCAGCTTCGTCTGCTTATAATAATGGTCAAGGTTTGTGGCCAACAATGAAAGTAGCGGATCGCATCAAGTGCATGGAGAAATTCGTTGCACAAATGAAAACCACAAGAACAGAAGTTGTTAAACTTTTGATGTGGGAAATCGGAAAATCATTAGGCGATTCAGAAAAAGAATTCGACAGAACGGTAGAATATATTTATGATACCATCGAACATTACAAACAATTGGATAGAAGTAGTGCTCATTTCAAAAAAAGCCAAGGCGTAAATGCAATGATTCGTCGTGGACCACTTGGAGTTGTTTTGTGTCTGGGACCTTATAATTATCCTTTGAATGAAACCTTCTCTTTGCTTATTCCAGCATTGATAATGGGAAATCCTGTGATTTTCAAGCCAGCAAAGCACGGTGTTTTATTGATTTCTCCTTTATTAGAAGCTTTTCAAAACAGTTTTCCAAAAGGAGCTATTAATGTAATCTACGGAAGAGGTCGTGAAGTGGCTTCGCCTATAATGAAATCTGGAAAAGTGGATGTTCTAGCTTTGATTGGAAACAGTAAATCAGCAATAGCTTTGCAAGATCAACATCCAAACAAAAACAGATTGCGTTTGGTTTTAGGTTTAGAAGCAAAAAATCCAGCAATTATTTTACCAGATGCCGATTTAGATTTGGCTATCAACGAATGTATCGTGGGAACTTTGTCTTTTAATGGACAACGTTGTACTGCTTTGAAATTATTATACGTTCACGAATCAATTGCGGAAGAATTCAACAAAAGATTTTCTGCAAAAGTAGATGCACTTGTTTTTGGAAATCCTTGGGATAAATCCGTTTCGCTTACGCCATTACCAGAGAAAGACAAACCAGCTTATATTCAAGAATTGATTGACGATGCTACTAGCAAAGGAGCCAAAATCATCAATGCAAAAGGAGGAGAACTTTCAGAAAATTATATTTTTCCTCCAGTGATGTTCCCTATAAACAAAGAAATGCGTTTGTATCACGAAGAGCAATTTGGACCAATTGTCCCTATTATGACTTTCAAAGATATTCAGGAACCATTGAATGATATGGCAGAGTCTAATTACGGACAACAAGTGAGTTTGTTTGGACAAAATATCAAAACCATTGCACCGCTTATTGATGCTTTAGTGAATTTAGTTTGTAGAGTAAACTTGAACAGTTCTTGTCAAAGAGGACCAGATTTATATCCTTTCACAGGGCGTAAAGATTCGGCTGTGGGAACATTGAGTATTTTTGATGCTTTGCGTTCGTTCTCAATCAGAACTTTTGTAGCTTCGAAAGACAATGATTATAACAATGCTATTTTGCAGGAATTATTGAATAGCAAAGAATCGAATTTTATCAATACCGATTATATTTTGTAAAAATCAAATTTGAATTTATAAAAAAAAAAACTCATTCTGTAAAAGGAATGAGTTTTTTGCTTTTTAGGCGTTTTCAGAAAAATACCTTTGCTCAATTCGCTTAATATCTTTTATAGAACTCCTTGCCCAAGCCAATCGTTTTTCTAAAATTTCAGTTTCAGTTAAATGCCAATTCACATCAGATTGCCTTAATCTATTGGTGAGATTTTGAATAATAATTGCTGCGGAAACCGAGATATTTAAACTTTCCGTAAAACCCACCATCGGAATTTTAAGGAAACCATCTGCATTTTGCATAATTTCCTCTGATAATCCATCTCTTTCTGTTCCGAAAAACAAAGCACTGGGTTTAGAAATATCAAAATCATCTAAAAGACAATCATTCTCGTGTGGTGTGGTTGCAATAATTTGGTAGCCTTGATTTTTCAGTGTATCCAAACAATTAGTCACATTATCGAATTTATTAATATCAACCCATTTTTGTGCCCCCATCGCAATTTCCTTGTCGATACTTTTACCATAACGTTGTTCAATGACATTCAGTTCCTGAATTCCAAAAACCTCACAACTACGCATTACCGCACTGGCATTGTGCATTTGAAAAACATCCTCTACAACTACTGTAAAATGTTTGGTACGGTTTTCTAATACTTTCAGAAACTTGGATTTTCTATTGTCGGTCAGAATGTTTTCGAGAAAAGCGAGATAGTCTAAATCAATCATATTATGGAATTATTTTTGGTAAAAATAGTAAAAAGGAGTAGTTTTATTTCGAATTAAAATTCAGATTAAAACAAAAAATTAACCGCAGATTCGCAGATTTTTTTTGAATTATTTTTTAATAATCTGCGAATCTGCGGTAAAAGCATTTTAAATATGAAAAAGAAATTAGTCGTCTTGACCGGAGCAGGAATCAGTGCCGAAAGCGGAATCAAAACCTTTCGTGATGCCGATGGACTTTGGGAAGGTCATAATGTAATGGATGTGGCAACGCCTGAAGGTTGGAATAAAAATCCTGAATTAGTGCTTGATTTTTACAACCAAAGACGCAAACAATTACACGAAGTACAACCCAATCTTGGACATCGAATCTTGGCGGAATTAGAAAATGATTTCGAGGTGCATATTATTACTCAAAACGTAGATAATTTACACGAAAGAGCGGGAAGCACAAAAGTTTTGCACCTTCACGGCGAATTGTTAAAAGTAAGAAGTACCAAAAACAAAAATTACATTCTGGACTGGGAAACCGATTTAAATTCCACCGATGTTGATGATAATGGACATCAATTACGACCACACATTGTTTGGTTTGGCGAAGAAGTTCCAGCCTTGGAAGAAGCAGTAAACATTGTGCAAAAAGCGGATATTCTGATTATAATTGGGACTTCGCTCCAAGTTTATCCTGCTGCAAGCTTGATGAATTTTGCTGATCCTAATATTCCTGTTTATTATATCGATCCAAAACCGGCAGCAATTTATGACTTGCCAAATGATATTAAAATTATTGCTAAAACAGGTTCAGAAGGAATGAAAACGGTTCGAAAAGACCTTGAAAAACTGAAATAACAATTTCAAAAATCAATTGCAATTTTTAAATCTGAAATCTGAAATCTAAAATCTGAAATCTATATCTTTGCGCTTTCTTAAAAACAGCTAACAATGACAACCTTAAACGAATTAAACGCAGTATCGCCAATCGATGGAAGATACAGAAGCAAAACCAGTTCACTTTCAAAATATTTCTCTGAAGAAGCATTAATCAAATACCGTGTATTAGTTGAAATTGAATATTTTATTACGCTTTGCGAAATTCCTTTACCACAACTAAAAGACGTAAACCCGAATGTTTTCGAAAGTTTGCGTGACATTTACAGAAATTTTTCTACCGAAGATGCACTTTGGATAAAAGAAACTGAAAAAGTGACGAACCACGATGTAAAAGCCGTGGAATATTTCATCAAAGACGCTTTCGAAAAATTAGGATTATCACAATATAAAGAATTCATCCATTTTGGTTTAACTTCACAGGATATAAATAATACTGCAATTCCGCTTTCGACAAAAGAAGCTTTCGAAAAAGTATATATGCCATCCTTAATTGCTTTGACTTCAAAATTAAAAGAATTAAGTGTTGAATGGAAGTCTATTCCAATGCTTGCCAAAACACACGGACAACCCGCTTCGCCAACCCGTTTAGGTAAAGAAATTGGTGTTTTTGTGGAGCGATTAGAAGAGCAAATGCGTTTGTTGTTCAACATTCCGTTTGCAGCCAAATTTGGTGGAGCAACAGGAAATTATAACGCCCATCACGTGGCTTATCCACAAATTGACTGGAAGCAATTTGGTACTCAATTTGTACAGGAAAATTTAGGTTTGCATCACTCTTTTCCAACTACCCAAATTGAACATTACGATCATTTTGCTGCCTTTTTTGATGCGTTGAAAAGAATCAATACTATCATAATTGATTTAGACAGAGATATTTGGACGTATGTTTCGATGGAATATTTCAAACAAAAAATCAAAGCAGGAGAAATTGGCTCATCGGCAATGCCACACAAAGTAAACCCAATTGATTTTGAAAATTCAGAAGGGAATTTAGGAATAGCCAATGCTATTTTCGAACATCTTTCGGCTAAATTACCTGTTTCAAGATTGCAACGTGATTTGACCGACAGTACGGTTTTGAGAAACATTGGCGTACCAATCGGACATACTTTAATCGCATTCGAAGCTACTTTAAAAGGATTGAACAAACTATTGTTGAACGAATCAAAATTTGCCGAAGATTTAGAGAAAAATTGGGCTGTTGTAGCCGAAGCTATTCAAACTATTTTGCGTCGTGAAGCTTATCCAAATCCTTACGAAGCCTTAAAAGGCTTGACTAGAACTAATGAAGCAATAACCAAGGATTCGATTCACGAATTTATTGGAACTTTGGAAGTTTCAGCTGAAATTAAAACCGAATTAATGCAAATCACGCCAAGTAATTTCTTGGGAATTTAATAAAACCAAACTCTTTTAAAAGTACAAAGCAATTATGAAGATTTCTATTCTAAAAATCCTATTGCTTTGTACTTTTTTTGTTTTCATTTCTTGCGAAAAAGAGCAGCCAATACCGAAATCAAAAGCAAAACCCAAGATTGCAGGAGTCATTTTATCCTTTGACGACGCATATATAAATGAATGGTTTGCAACGAATCAGCAATTAAAAAAGTATGGTTGGAAAGGCACTTTTTTTGTTTGCAGAATACATAATTTGAAGCATTATCAAATTAAGAAACTTCTTGAGTTGCAAAATGAAGGCCACGAAATAGGCGGTCACGGATTGAATCACTTAAATGCTGCCGATTATACCCGTGTTCATACCATTAATGAATACATGAAGGATGAAATCAATCCGATGTTGCATTTGATGCACTTTTATGGTTTAAAAGTTAGTTCATTTGCCTATCCTTATGGCGGAAGAACTCAAAAACTGGATGCCGCTTTATTGAAAAAATTTAAAGTAGTCCGAGGAAGAGCATTTAACGAAGAAGTGGCTGATAAACAAGGTTGTTATTTCAATCATTCAAATTTAATATTCAGCTTTAGTATTGATGATACTCACAATGACTTTAATATTCCACATCTTTTAAAATTGTTGGATTTTGCCAAAAAGCACAACAAAATTCTGATTCTGAATAGTCATAAAACGGTGAATGAGGTAACGGGAGATTATCAAACGGAAAATAAAACATTAGAGTATGTTTGCCAATATGTCAAACGCAATAAGTTGAGATTTTACACTGTATCTGACTTGAATAAGTTCCAATAATAAAAACTTAAAATTATTTATAATTCCCTTTTAAAAAGACTTAAAATATCTTTTCAAGGGGATTTTTTTATTCAAAATAGACCGTTAATAAAGCTTTTTAACAAAGTTTAACTATTCAAATAAAGTTTTTTTGTATCTTACCAAAATACAAAGAAAACAGAAAAATACAAGTACAAGCCCTATGAATCCAATAGAAAAAGCTACAGATGTTGCACATCATTTAGAACCATTAATTAGCGATTTAGGATTGATTCTTATGACTGCGGGAATTGCCGTTTTAATCTTTAAAAAATTAAAGCAGCCTTTAGTTTTAGGTTATTTAATTGCTGGTTTTTTGGCAGGAAACCATTTTGACTTTTTTCCTTCTGTTAAAGAAATGAAGAGTGTAGAAGTTTGGGCAGAAATTGGCGTTATTTTCTTATTGTTTAGTTTAGGACTCGAATTCAGTTTCAAAAAATTGATGAAAGTAGGAGGAACAGCTTCGGTTACTGCAGGAGTTCAAATTGTCAGTATGTGTGTTTTGGGTTATGGTGTTGGTCAATGGATGGATTGGTCAAAAATGGATAGTATCTTTTTGGGCGTAATTCTTTCTATATCTTCAACCACCATAATATTAAAGTCCTTTGAAGAATTAGGTGTCAAAACTCAAAAATTTGCAGGAATCGTTATTGGTTCCCTAATTGTACAAGATATTTTGGCGATTTTGATGATGGTTTTGTTGTCAACGGTTGCGGTAAGTAATCAGTTTTCTGGAACCGAATTAGTGATGTCGGTTTTAAAACTCGTGTTTTTTCTTGTCATTTGGTTCTTGGGAGGTATTTTCATTATTCCGACAGTGCTCAAAAAAACCAAACATTTATTGACAGATGAAATGTTACTCATTATTTCATTGGCCTTATGTTTGACCATGGTTAGCTTGGCAGCTAATGTTGGTTTTTCGCCAGCTCTCGGAGCTTTTATAATGGGTTCTATCATTGCAGAAACCACGCAGGCAGAACATATCGAACATTTAGTAAAACCAGTAAAAGATTTATTTGGAGCAGTCTTTTTTGTTTCTGTCGGAATGTTAATTGCTCCCGAAGCACTATATGAGCACGCTATTCCAGTTCTTATCCTCTCGTTTGTTACTATTTTCGGGCAATCGATTAGTTCTACTTTTGGAGCAATATTATCAGGTCAGCCATTGAAGGATTCGATACGAACAGGAATGAGTTTGTCACAAATAGGTGAATTTTCTTTTATTATAGCCACTTTGGGAGTGACATTAAAAGCTACTAATACTTTTTTGTATCCAATTGTAGTAGCGGTTTCGGCAGTAACGGTGTTTACTACTCCTTTTATGATTAAATATTCGTTGCCTTTTTCGGAATATTTAGCACACAATTTACCTCGTAAATTGACCAAAAGAATTGAACGTTATTCGGCTAGTACTCAAGCCATACGTACGGTGAGTTTGTGGCAAACAGTTATTAATGCTTATTTGATTCAAGTGGTGGCACTTGTGGTAATTATTTTAGGAATAATATTGCTTTCTTCTAAATATATTTTGCCGTTGGTTGATGATTATCATTTTGGTAATGCCATGGGAGCCTTGATTACATTGAGTATAATTGCTCCTTTTTTGTGGGCGCTTGCGTTTCGACGAGTAGCTACAGCCGAAGTCGAACAATTAATGTTAGATAGAAAGTCTCGAGGTCCTTTGACTATGTTATTTTTTGTACGCATCGTCTTGTCTATATTTTTTATTGGATTATTATTAAATACTTTTTTCTCTCCAATAATAGCATTAATTGCCTTGATTGTAGCCGTTGTAATTTATTTGATTTTTCAAAAGAAATTACACATTCAGTATCACAAAATCGAAAATCATTTTTTAGCTAATTTGAATGGTAGAGAGTTAGATAGAGCTAAAAGAAGTCGAAGTGATTTAACACCTTGGGACGGACACATGGCTGTTTTTGACATTGCTGCGGAATCTAATATTGCTGGAAAAACTTTGAAGAACCTGCGGTTAAGAGAGTTGTTAGGAGTAAATATTGTATCTATCAAGAGGGGAGAAATTACCATTCATATCCCTCAAGCTAATGAACGAATCTTTCCAGGAGATGAAGTTTGTGTTATTGGTACTGACGAACAAGTACAGAAGTTTAATAAATATTTAGATCAACATGAAATAGATGTTTCTCCAGAGGTTAATGATCCAGAAATTGTTTTACGTCAAATTGAGCTTAAGAATCATGTTTTTCATGGCAAAAGTATTTTAGAATCTAAATTGCGAGAAAAAACAAAAGGATTGATAGTAGGAATCGAAAAAAGAGGAAAACGAACCTTAAATCCAGAATCATCTGTTATTCTTGAAAAAGATGATATTTTGTGGATTGTAGGAGAGAAAAAATTATTGGCTGATTTAGTTCACGATTAATAATTTTTGCCGAAAAAAAAACCTCGTTCCATTGAAACGAGGTTTTTTTATATGAAATCAACTCAATAAAATTCCGTTTTCTTCCAGAATTTCAAAAAGATAAATACTTTGATTGGGGTCATATTTTTCGACACCACTTTGATACCATTTGGCAATTACATTCAATTGGTGTGGTGTATAATCGTCAGTGTCAATACTTAAACCCAATAATCCTGACAATAGGAACTCTTCCAAAATTTTGTTGGTTACTATCTTTGGAGGAATGCCATCCTTGATATTACCATTCATTTCTTCATAATCCATTCGTCCTGAATCAAATCCATCTGTAAAAGCTTTGCTGCTTTTTTTGCAAATCACTTCGGGTGTAGGATTCAATCCAAAAGCATATCCTTCAAAATATTCTTGTCTATAGGCAGAGTTAAATATGTTTTTGGTGCTCATAAAATAATTCATTTTGATTTGAATACAAAACTATTAACTATTTGTAAGTAAATAAGTAAAAATCGTTTAAAGGAAAAAATACTCTTTAAATTGCAAGTTGAATGTTGTTTATCGATATATTCTTGTTTTGTCATGGCTTTTTTTATGAAGCAATAAAAAAATATTTTACTTCAAAAAAAATAAAAAAAACAGCTCTTTTATAGATAAAGGACATTAAAAATCCATAAAAATGAATCAGTTAGATTGATTAGTATATTGTTTGTGAATTTATACTAAAGATTGGTTTAAGTTTTAACTGTCAACTGATTACTGGAATTTGCTGACTAGTTCATGTGTTTCCATCGTTTGTGAGTCCATAGATAATATTCTGGAGCTTCGTGTATTTGTTGTTCCACCAATTTTATAAATTTATCAGTGATTTCATAATTAGGAACTGCTGCTGCATTTTCAGAAAGTATTTCAAAACTAGCTTCATAAAAACCACGTTTTACTTTTTTTACTTTCAAGAATACAACATTCATATTAAATTTTTTAGAAAGCATTTCAGCTCCTGTATGAACTGGGACATGAATTCCCATAAAATTTTGATGATGATGTGCTGAATTTGCTCTCGGAGACTGATCGCTAGCAAAGCCGTAAATAGACATTTTTTTTGCTCTGTTGTTTCTAATAATAGTTGGGATTGATTCTTTCGTTGTGATTAATGAAGCTTTGAATTTAGAACGAATATCTCTAACTAATTGGTCAAAATAGGGGTTTTTAATTTTTTTGTAAATGGCAAAAGCACTAAAATCAACATGAGCATTCATCGAAATTACCCACTCATAGCTCGCATAATGTGCCAGCATCATTGCGATACTTTTGTCTTGTTCTTCAAGTTTTTTGTAAACTTCTAAATTAGTAAAAACAAAACGCTCGTCAATCTCTTTTTTAGAAATAGTCATGGTCTTAATCATTTCTAGAAACATATCACACAAATGACGGAACGATTTTTTTTCGATTTTTAATCTTTCTTTACTTGATAAATGGGGTAAAGCCAATGCTAAATTTTCTCGAACAGTTTTTTTTCGGTAACCAATGATATAATAAACAATCAGGTAAACGAAATCAGAAAATAAATACAATAATGAAAATGGAAGCATTGATATGCACCATAAAAGAGGGTAGGTTAGGTAGTAAATTATAAAACGCATTCGCTAAAATATTTCAACAAATATAATTCAAAAAAATCTTTTGAATGAAAATGTACAGTTCTTAAACTTAATTTTATAAGCATTACATTTACGCTTTAATAAAACTAGCCCAATATGAGTACTATTTTAATTGTAATTATTGCTGTAACCATTTTATTTAGTTTCAAAGGATTTAATGATGTGGCTTTTTTCATAAAATTCGAATTTCATATCGGAAGTATTCGTGCAGGAGATCAAATTAGGATGATTAGTTCCGGATTTTTGCACGCCGATGTGGGACATTTGTTTTTCAATATGTTTACCCTATATATGTTTGCTCCTGTAGTGGTTGCTTATTTTGGTGAAGTTTCTTTTTTGTTGATTTACATAGTAAGTCTTGTTTTTGGAAGTTTATTGACCTTGTTGCTACATAAAAATGATTATAATTATAGAGCTATTGGAGCATCTGGAGCGGTAACAGGAATTATTTATTCGGCGATTTTATTAGAACCTGATATGATGTTGGGTTTATTTTATGTCATTCCAATTCCAGCTTATCTTTTTGGAATAGGTTATTTGTTGTATTCTATTTATGGAATGAAAGCCAAGAATGATAACATTGGTCATACGGCTCATTTTGGAGGTGCTATTGGTGGATATTTGATTACTTTACTTAAAGAACCCGATATGTTCGTAAATAATACCGCTATGGTTGTGCTTTTGGCAATTCCAATTATAATTCTTTTTGTGATGTCTAAATTGGGTAAACTATAAACTGGCATAAGATTTGACTACTAATTTTTAACAAACAAATTAAATTATTTTAAAAATGAAAAAAGCATTATTACTATTCGGATTTTTATTCATGACGCTATCTTATGCACAAGAACAAAAACAAGTGCCAACTATTAATGTTTCAGGAGAAGGAAAGGTAAAAGTAGCGCCAGACCAAGCCTCAATATCCATTTCTATTGAAACAAAAGGAACAAAGGCGGATGAGGTAAAGCGAGAGAACGACAAAAAAATGGATGCAATTTTGAAATTTATCAAAAAATCAAACATTGCTTCTGAAGATTTTCAAACCCAACGCATTTCTTTAAATCCTAATTACGATTACGAAAAAAAGAAATACAGTTATGTAGCGACACAATCTGTTCAGATTTTATTGAAAGATTTGTCTAAATATGATTCTTTAATGGAAGGCTTGGTAAGTGAAGGAATTAATAGAATTGACAATGTAGAATTCAAATCATCTAAAATGTTGCAATTGCAATCCGATGCTCGAAAATTAGCCATAAAAGATGCAAAGGCAAAGGCTGAAGATTTTGTTTCAGTTTTAGGGCAAAAAGTAGGAAAGGCAATATTGATTTCGGATAATTCACAATCATACAATCCGCAACCTCGAATGTACGCTATGAAAGCATCAATGGCTATGGATGAATCAGCAACAAGAGAAACATTGGCTATTGGCGAAATAGAAATTATAGTGAATGTAAATGTGAATTTTATTTTAGAATAAAAACAAGAATTATGTAAACGAAAAAAGTCCTGAAAATTTCAGGACTTTTTTGTTTTGTGGGGAGAGCAGGATTCGAACCTGCGAAGTTCACACAGCAGATTTACAGTCTGCCCTCGTTGGCCGCTTGAGTATCTCCCCGATACCCTACACTAACATTGTTTTGTTATTGCGGTTGCAAATATAGCAACTGTTTTGATGTTTCCAAATTAAATAAGAGCTTAATTTTTATATTATTTGCAATATGTTGGTATTGAATAAAATAAAAAAATCTCCACTAGGGAGATTTTTTATAAGTTTGGATTTTTTAGCTTATTTTGCTAATAGTTCTTGAACTTTAGCTTTGAGTTCTTCACCTCTTAAGTCCTTTGCAACTACTTTCCCCGAAGCATCAAGAATAAAAGTAGCGGGAATAGATTGCACTTTATATTGTGCAGCTATTGGTTCGTCCCAGAATTTTAGATTTGAAACATGAGTCCAAGTCAAGTTGTCTTTTGCAATGGCTTCTTTCCATTTAGCAGCATCTTTGTCTAAAGAAACTCCAACGATATTTAATCCTTTGGCATGAAATTCTTTGTAAATGGCTACTACATTAGGGTTTTCTGCTCTACAAGGACCACACCATGAAGCCCAAAAATCAACAATTGTTACTTTTCCTAAACTTTCTTTCAAGGAAACTATTTTGCCTTGAGGATTAGGAGCAGAGAAATCTGATCTTCAGTTAGCAGGTGCTTGTGCTGCAGGTGCCGGAGCAGGGCCTGTAGGAGCAGGACCAGCTGTAGGACCTGATTTGATTTGTTTGATTTTCAAAGAAATATCTTTTCCTGGTTTGGTTGTTTTTAAAGACTCGTCAAGACCAGCGTATAATTTTTCTACTTTTTTAACATCAACAGCAGGGTCACCAGTCATACCTTGAATAATCAAAGCGGTAATGAATGATTTTGGGTGAGTTTCAGCATAAGTGATGTATTTTTTCTTTGATTCTTCGCCAACAGATTGTTGTAATTTACCAAATTCCATCATCAATCTATTGATTGTAGCTGTATCTTTTGTTTGTTGAGCAGTGTTCATCAACTGCGTATTTTTCGTTTGAAAATCAATTAAACTTTTCTGAATTTTTCCAAGCTCATCGTTAAAAGCAGAAAACTCATCATTGTTATAAGTTCCTGATATTTTAGATTTGTTAAGACTGTCTTTGTTTATTTTTATAGTAATGTCTCCATTTTCTAATATAAATGGTACTTTTCCTTGTAACCCTTCAACTTGTAGCATGTGGAAAGCAGGCTCTAAAGCTTTTCCTTCGATTTCAAATTTACCATCTTTTACTTTAACGGTATCAATTGGAACTAATCCCATACCAGCTTCATCTTGCGCTTCTAGAATAATGGTTTTACCATCTTCAACACCTGTTACAGTACCTGAAATTACATATTTGTCTTTGCTACAGGAAACTAAAAATACAGTAGCCGAAAGTAATAAAATTATTTTTTTCATTATTAAGTTTGTTAATTAAGTTAAGTCTGCAAAAGTATCTAAATTTATAAAATATCAATAGTTTTGGGACTTAAATTTTTGTTATAGTTTATTTATTTAGACATCATAGGAGTAGATGACTGAAAGTGAGCCAAGTTTTGTGATTTTATGCAGTTTTTTTGGGATGAAAATAAAATTTATGAAGTCTATTCATTTAGCATGTTTAGTTTGCAAACGAATCTTGTTTTGTTTCACACTCTCTTATGCGAAATTCTGCGTGTTCTATTTCATTTTCGGTTATTCTTATGTCCATATTTAGGGTTCTCAAATCTTTTTGCAGATATGCGTTTGAATAATCAGATTCTAGTTTACGATTTAATTCTGCCTTTGCTATTAATAAATTGTCGAGTGTTTCTTTGGCTTTCTTGTATTGTGATCTGTATAGTTTGCAAGGGTCTTCCATTGATTTGGTTTTAAACGGTTTGAGTTGCTAACTTACTTAAAATTTATACTATTTTATTAGTAAATTTAATTTTTTCGATACAAGACAAAAAAACACCCCTAAAAGGAGTGTTTTGATATGTGAATTGGATTGAATAATTAGTCTTGGTTTGTTGTTTTTCTCCAAGTAAAATTATTTAAAATATGTCTTTTTGCAAATCTTCCTGGCGAATCAGCGTTTACCATTTTCACGTAAGTCGCTTTAGGAACACTGATGTATTCGTAAACACTTCCATTAGAAAAATTGATGATTAATCTTCCTTCAACAAATTTATAATCTGTAATTGTTGATGTAGAGATTGTTTCTGTATATTCTGGCAACATTTGTTTAATAGTTTCTGGATTGATACTTACCAAAAAGTGGTAAGCTTCAATAATTTTTGTACTGTTCTCTTCAGCAGCTTTCAAACCAGCTTCGTCTCCTTGAAATTTATCAGGATGCGATTCTTTCATCGCATTGCGATAAATGGTTTTTAATTCTTTTAATTCTACAGTTTTGTCAACATTAAGTAACTTGCGGTATTCAACTATTTTTTTCATAAATTATTAAGGTAACTATTTGTCTTTTAGTATGAAATCAATACAATTTGGTTTCAAAAACGACAATTTTTTGCAAAGGTACACTTTTTTTTAAGTTTTCAATTTCCGACTTTAAAAAAAATCTTAAAAAACAACTATTGTTGTGGCTTATTATTGGCTTTGTCAAAGTTTTTTGACTTTTTTGGATATTGATTGTAGCTGATGTCGCTTGGATTTTCTATAATAGACTTTATAGTTACCATATCGCCTAAAGTAAATTTTTGAGCCATTTTATAATCCAATAAATATTCACCACAAAAAAAATTATTGTTGTCGTCTTGCTCTATTATTCCGGTGTAAACTCCTTTTTGGAGCATTTTTTCTTCTGAAGGCTTGGTCATAATCAATTTGTTTTAATGGATGCTAAAGTGCAAAGTTAGTCAAATATTGTTTGCCTTGCGTAGTTCTGCACATTCTGATTATCTTTGTACGATGAAAACATCATTTCGTCCCAGTCCTAATTCTTTCAAAAAAACGTTTTGTGTTTTTCAAGAAGTACTTTCTGAAAAAATAGAAGGAATGCCTGTGCAGTATGACAGTAAATCGGGAAGTAAGTATTTTTACACCGAAGAAGGAATGTATCGCTTGTCGAATCATTGGGGAAGATTAGCCAACAGCAAATGGCGATTAGAACCCATGGAACCTGAAACAGCATCCAAAACAAAATTAGGTTTTGCAGCTTGGAATGAATTTTATCCTGATAATACTGAAGAGGAATTGTATTATCTGGAAGCAAATTACACTAAAAATACGGTCAACTATCAACACAAAAATAATCCGAATTACGATCATAAAGCCATACTGCGAACGAGTTTTGAGACAACTAAAAAGATCAAACAAATCAGGAATTTATTTGCGTTAACTTCTTGGGCAAAGTATTTTGAGTATGATGATTTGGATGAATTGCGAAAGGAAATAATCGAACAATTAATTTTCACTAATAAGACATTGGAAGAAATAAAAAGAGAACTATAATGGGAAGGAATAACGAAAGAAATATCAAGATTCACAACGATAAGCTGCACAAAGAACAGGATAAAGCGAAAGCTGCCAAAGCTTTACGTAAAGAAAAGTTAAAACTAATTGTGAAAAAATTCAACGAAGATAAATCTTCAGAAAACAAATAAATTATGGAAAAGAGTCAATTTGAGGAATTAAGAATTGGTGTTCAGGAAATCATCGATTTAATGGCTGCTAAAAACAATAAATCGGCAAACAATAAACTATTGGAAGTAAGTGATAAACTGGATGAATTTTTAGATCATACGGACGAAGATGAGGATTTAATTGAAATCAGTAAATACCAGGTATTGCTAAATCAGTTGTTTCAAAAGATCAATCCAGAAGAAAGTGAGTAATTTGGGTCTATGTTTTTGCGGGTCGGCAATTCCTTTAAAGGATTGTTGCCAAAAGTATATTGATGGAATGGAAAAAGCTCCAACGGCTTTTGCATTGATGAAATCAAGATATTCTGCTTATGCTACACATCAGGCAGATTATTTATTGGCTACAACACATAGTTCAGAAAGGAAATACTATTCGAAAGAAGAAATTTTGAATTGGGCTACAGCCAATGAATGGCAAAAACTGGAAATCATTTCTTCAACAGAAAACACAGTCGAGTTCAAAGCTTATTTTCTGGATAAAAATAAAGTAAACCAAGTGCATTATGAGTTTTCTACTTTCAAACAGGAAAATGGCAGTTGGTTTTATGTAGATGGAAAGTTCGAATGACCAAAACCTGCAATCATTTCCTTTTAACTAAAAATTAATAAATGTTTGGCTTCTGTTCTTTTTAAAATAATGTAATTTTAAAAAATATGAAAGATACCATTAAAAAAGGATTTTATTTCAAGACGTACGAAGCGCCATTTCAGTCTCCGTTTGATAAACTCTTTACAATTTTTAAGGAGTTAATCACGCATACTTCGGGCGATTTTGACGAAGCTATCGATTGGCTACGGGAATTGGATAAAGAATACAAACTCACGGATTCCGCTTATACCATTGATGATTTTATCGAAGATTTAAAGAAAAAAGGATACATCCGCGACGAACTTAAAGACGATGGAACTACAGGAACCGGAATTACTGCCAAAACCGAAAGAGCTATTCGTCAACAAGCGCTGGATAATATCTTCGGAAATTTAAAACGTAGCGGAAGCGGAAATCACAAAACCAAACACGCCGGAAATGGCGACGAACATACGGGAGAATTTCGGGAATTTCATTTCGGCGACGGATTGGAACGCATTTCCTTGACCGAAAGTTTACGTAACGCTCAAATCAACAACGGAGTAGCCGATTTTATGCTAACCGAAAACGATTTGGTGGTCGAAGAAACCCAGTATAAATCCCAAATGAGTACCGTTTTGATGATCGACATCAGCCACAGTATGATTTTGTACGGCGAAGACCGAATTACGCCTGCCAAAAAAGTGGCGATGGCTTTGGCTGAATTAATCACAACACGCTATCCCAAAGATACACTAGATATTTTGGTTTTCGGAAACGATGCCTGGACGATTGCCATTCGTGATTTACCGTATTTGAAAGTTGGTCCGTATCACACGAATACCGTTGCGGGATTGCAATTGGCAATGGATTTACTCCGCAGAAAACGAAATACCAACAAGCAGATTTTTATGATTACCGACGGAAAACCAAGCTGTGTTCGGGAAAAAGACGGTACGTATTATATGAACAGCAACGGACTCGACGAATATATTGTCGATAAATGCTACAATCAGGCACAGCAAGCCCGAAAATTACACATTCCCATAACCACTTTTATGATTGCCAATGATCCGTATTTACAGCAATTCGTGAATCATTTTACCGAAGCCAATCAGGGAAAAGCTTTTTACACAGGATTAAAAGGTTTGGGCGAAATGATTTTCGAAGATTATGAAACCAATCGTAAAAAAAGAATAAAATAATTTTGGGCGTTACCACAAGGGTCGGGCTATCCACTATATCTTTTGTTCCGCTATCGCTTCACAAAATGATGTCGCTTCTATCCCTAACGCAAACCGCATTACTAAACGAATTTCAATTTCAATAAAGAACAAATGAACAACATAAACACACTAGGCGAATTAAAAAAATCAGGATACGAAACTAAAAGTATCAAAGACGAATTACGTCATAACTTACGAGAGAAAATAAAATCGGGACAACCAACTTTTGAAGGTGTTCACGGTTTTGAAAACACTGTTATTCCAGAATTGGAACGCGCCATTTTATCGCGTCATAATATTAATTTATTGGGACTTCGCGGTCAGGCAAAAACAAGATTAGCTCGCAAAATGATTGAACTATTAGACGAATACATTCCGTTTGTGACCGGTTCAGAAATTAATGATGATCCTTTGAACCCGATTTCACGTTTTGCTAAAGATCTAATTGCCGAAAAAGGAGATGCAACTCCAATATCCTGGTTACACCGAAGCGAACGTTTCTTCGAAAAACTCGCTACTCCAGATGTTACGGTTGCCGATTTAATTGGTGATGTTGATCCGATAAAAGCGGCCAATTTGAAATTATCGTATGCTGACGATCGTGTGATTCATTTTGGGATGATACCAAGAGCGAATCGTTCTATTTTCGTCATCAACGAATTACCCGATTTACAGGCCAGAATTCAGGTGGCATTATTTAATATTTTGCAGGAAGGCGACATTCAGATTCGTGGATTCAAATTAAGAATGCCTTTGGATATGCAATTTATCTTTACCGCCAATCCAGAAGATTATACCAATCGTGGCAGTATTGTAACACCTTTAAAAGACAGAATTGGTTCCCAAATCCTGACGCATTATCCGGAAACGATCAAAATTGCCAGAACCATTACAGAGCAGGAAGCTAAATTGGATGTTGCTCAAAGTGATTTGGTTTACGTTCCTTCATTAGCCAGAGATTTATTGGAACAAATCAGTTTTGAAGCCAGAGAAAGTGAATTTATCGATAACAAAAGTGGTGTAAGTGCTCGATTGAGCATAACGGCTTTTGAAAATTTATTAAGTACAGCCGAACGTCGTGCCTTGAAATCGGGAGTGGATAAAACGACTTTACGATTGTCTGACTTTATGGGAATCATTCCAGCGATTACAGGAAAAGTAGAATTGGTTTACGAAGGTGAGCAGGAGGGAGCAGCTATTGTAGCGCAACACTTAATTGGTGATGCGATTCGTACTTTCTTCCCCGGTTATTTTCCTAAAATTGAAAAATTGGAAAAGCAAGGCGAAAAAACACCTTATACCGATACTTTAGAATGGTTTTTTGCAGAAAGCGGTTTCGAATTATTAGACGATTGTTCGGATGAAGAATACAAAACTATTTTAGACAGCATCGCTCCATTGGAAGTTTTGGTCAAAAAATACCAGCCTCAATTAGAAAAAGAAGACAGCTATTTTATGAAAGAGTTTATTCTTTGGGGATTGGTAGAATATAAAAAATTGAGCAAAGACCGCCTTTCCGAAGGATATCAGTTCAAGGATTTATACGGCAGTTATATCAGCAAATTATAAAAAAAAGAAAGAGTTTAACTTTATAAATGTTAAACTCTTTTTTTTTAAATTTTATTTGTTGCATCGTTTAAAAATGCCATAGATTCTTTCCACTTGTCAAGATTAGCCCAGTAAATTTGGCGGTATTTCGCAATAATTTCTTGATGCTTGATTTGAAAATCAGTGGTCATTTCATAGTTCCAATTTCCGTCTCTAATCACGGTTTCGAAATTGAATACATTCCCCACTAACATTTTGTAATCATAAACTAAATCCTCGCATTGAGCGGAATTAAGTATAGGCTTGATTTCTGCATCATAGAAAGCGATGGCGGTTTCATTTACTGCTAATCCTTGTTCGATCCAATGTTGGTTTAGAGCATCCTGATCGTATCTAAAAAAATCGGTAATGTGTTTATCCGCAAACCATTCAGGTAGTTTTATGTTGGGTTGAAAATCATCCGACTCGTATTGCAATTCCGAATTCGGAACCATGGAAGAGTTATACAAATACCATTCAGAATCCATAATTAAATAAATGAGTTTTCTGGTTCTTAATTTGGCAAGCCAAGTTCTATAGCGCACAATACCTTTAGGGAATAATCCCGGATCAATAACCATTTTACGCACTTTATTTCCAATTCGTACTTGTAGCACTGGAGCCACATGATACCCCCAATCTATTTTTCCAGTAGGAGAAATGTTTTTTTTGTCGGTAAGCGTAATTAACTTACTGTTTGTACTAGAATAAACCATGGGTGCAAATGCCCAAATTTTGGCACATTCAACCCCTTTTGATTTTAAGAATGCCCGAGTATAATGCGAAATGTTATGACAATTAGCTTGCTGATACCCAAAAGGAAGCCCAGTTTGTAGAATTTCGGAAAATAAAGCATTTGCTGTATCTAAATCGAGTACAGAAGCTTTTCGAGGCGTTAATAGTGGATGCTTTTTGATGGTGTTGTTATTAGCTGTTTCCAATGTGATGTTTTGCTATTGTTGATAACAAAGTTATGTAAACTATTGATGGTCAAATTATAACAAAATGATAAATTGTTGTAAAATTTAAAGGATACTGAATGTTTATTTCTGTTTTAAAATCGAAATTAAACCAGCGGTATAACATCCACCTCCACTTTTACTTTGTGTTCACCAGAACTAAAAATAATTCCTTTAAGTGGCGAAACATCCGCAAAATCTCTTCCGTAAGCTGTTACAATATGGCGCTGTTGCGGAATCATATTGTTAGTCGGATCAAATTCGCACCAGCCCATTTCTGGAATATAAACTGAAATCCAAGCGTGTGAAGCATCAGAACCTTCTAGTTTTGGTTTTCCTTTGGGAGGTAAAGTTTCAATATAACCGCTAACGTATTTGGCTGGAATTCCAACGCTACGCAAACTGGCAATCGCCAAATGCGAGAAATCCTGACAAACACCTTTTCGTTCCTTAAGCACTGTTTTTAGTGGCGTATTGACATTAGTAGAACCTGACTTGAATTGAAATTCGGTATATATTTTTTTAATTAAATCCAAAATGGCTTCAAAAAGAGAGGCTTCAGGGAGCAGGCAAGTTTTTGCAAAAGCTTCAATATCTTCATCCCAAGTAATGAATTGACTTGGTAATAGGTATTGCAAAACCTCAATTTTAAGCGCAAGATCGGTTTTGAATTTTTCTCGGGCTTCTTCGCAAGTAATTGGATTTAAAGGTAGAACTACATTGTTCAAGACTTCAACTTCACTAGAAACAATTACTTTTAATGATTTATGCGATTCATGAAGCGAAAAATAATGCTGAATGTTTCCAAAAAAATCCGTGCGAGAGTATATTTTAGAAGGTTTAGGTTCAATCTCTAATTTGAAATTGGTGCATATTTGTTTGGCAGAATTTTGTGGTTGCAAACACAAAATACTTTGGTAATTGTGCACCTCATTTACGTAGGTATAAAGAGTCTTATGTTTTAACTTATATTTCATCTGTATCTCTATTTTCAAGGGTGTCTAAAACGGAATGTTGCATTACAGAATGATTAAAATACAAACTGGCCAAATTGGTAGATACATTACAAATCAGTTCAAAAACTTTAGAAAGGGTTTCGTCTAATTGAGGACGAAATTGGGTGTCTTCATCAATTTGTACTAAAGTTTCAGCATCGATTAATTTAACAATAGTGCTGGCTTCAAGAGCTGATTTTTCGGCAATACTCAATCTATTTGGCTCATTGGTTTTGGGTAATTTTGATAAATAATCTACTAAAGTGTCTAATAAATAAGCAAGCGTATAAGGTAAATTTGTTTCTAAAAAGACCATATTGATTACGGCTTTCAAACTCAAATGCGATTTGTAAATATTTCTATATTGTGCTAATAAATGGTGGTTTTCTAAAATAGCTTCCATTAATAATGCTTCTTCTTCCTCAATTTTTTTGAAATTGAAAGTAGAACGGAAAACCGAAATTAAAGATAAAATTCGCTCGATGTTTTTTCCTGTTTCCAATAAATAAAACCCATTATCTCGAGGTAAAGTTTCGTTGATATTTCCATAAAAAGAAAAAAGACGAATGTGCAATTTATCCAGAGCGTGGTTTACATAATTAATATTGGCGGTATCTGTTTTTTTGAGAACAAAAAGGCTGTCTTCCAATAAATTGATAATTCGGCGTGTATCGTGATTCCATTTTTCACTTACCTGATTAATAGTTCGAAGTAAGGATTGAATGTTATAAACCACTGAACCTACTTTTGTTGGATCATTGATCAAAAGTAATAATTCAGCAAGTGGATTTTCAAAAATGGCTTCGTTATCAAATTCTTCTCCATCTTTGGCTTCTTTTCCCACAAATCCCGGATAGGTTTGTGTGAGATGAGTTAATGATTTTAGTAAAACGACTAAAAATTCAGGTTGTTTATTGTGGTGTTTGGTTACGTTTTCGTTAAGGCTGCTCAAAATTATTTTAAGGAAACTGCGCAATGCCATTGTTCTTTCGCACAAACGTCCTAGCCAAAATAAGTTTTCGGCATTGCGACTTGTTAGCGAATTATTGAGTTGATTGTTGCTGTTTTTTCGTTCAACCGATCGTTCCACATATTCAGATGGCGCATCGGTTATTATCCAAGTGTCTTTTGAAATTCCTCCCAATTGATTCGAAATTTCAAACTTGTCTTTAACCGCAGAGCTACGAGTCAAACCACCTTGCATTACTTTATATCCATCGGCTGTTGCTACTAAAAAGGCACGAATGGCAGCATATCGTGGCTCTATCGTTCCGTTAATAAAAGCTGGCGTGGTTGATAAACTCACTTCTTCTTGAGCAACATAATCTTTTGGATTGTTTAGAATCAGATTTTTTAAATTTTCTAATTCATCTTGGTTTAACAAACGCCCGTAAATGGATCTAAACCCTTGTTTTCTATTGGTTTTCTTGATGATTAATTTAGGTAAATTGGTTAAAACAAAGTTCAATTCTTTGGTTTGTCCACACCACCAAGTAGCTACAGAGTTTAATAACAAGGGTTCGTTAAGTAGAAATTTACAAGCATTTTGCATAAAAGCCATTAAACCATAATTTTCTAGAACACTAGTGCCTGGTGGATTTACAACTGTAACATTTCCTAGACGGATTACTTGCAGTAGGCCAGGAATTCCTAGTAAAGAATCTCTTCGTAATTCAAGTGGATCGCACCATTCATCATCCAATCGTTTGATAATGACATCAACACGTTCCAATCGATCGATTGATTTTAACCATAAAAATCCATCTCGAACCACCAAATCATTTCCTTGTACTAAAGTATAACCCAAGTAAGAAGAAAGATAAACGTGTTCAAAGTAGGTTTCGTTTCCAGGTCCTGGAGTAAGAAAAACTACATTTGGATTTTCGTTGTTATTATTTCCAAGAGTATCAACTGTTTTTTGAAGTTGAGTAAAATAAGGTGAAAGTCTTTTTCGATAGGTTTTTTTATTGAGTTCAGGAATTACCTTACTCATTACAATTCTGTTTTCCAATGTATATCCTGCACCCGAAGGTGCTTGGGTTCTATTGTCTAACAACCACATTTTGCCATCAGGACCGCGAGCTAAATCAACCGCATAATTCAATAATTGATTGTTGTGTTTTTGTCTAATGTCAAAACAAGGCAATAGAAAACCTGAATTATCAAAAACCAGTTCAGGAGGGATAATACCATTTTTAATTAGTAATTGTTCGCCATAAAAATCCTTGAGAATTAAATCGAGCAAGCGGGCTCTTTGTAACAATCCTTTTTCGATGGCTTTCCATTCTGATTCGTGAATTAAAAACGGAATAGGATCCAGTTTCCAAGCACGATTTGATTCTTTATTGGAATCATAAACATTATAAGTAACTCCGTTTTCTTTTAATTTTTTTATAATCTCCTGATTGCGTAATTCTAATTCATTAATTCCGATAGATTCTAACGTATCAAAAAGCCCCTGCCAATAAGGTTTTACTTCACCATTTTGGTCAAGTACTTCGTCATAAGAATTGATTTTTTCTTTATAGGTTTGGAGTAGTCCCAAGGATATATCTTGAATCATTTTTTAATCTTGAATGAATTACGTTTTATTATTCTGCAAAATAATAGCTTTTAAAAGGAACAGCAATATTATTATTCAAAATATATTTTTTATTAGCCACAGATTTAAAATATTTCCATAGATTTTCTAATTTATGATTTAGTTTTTAATCTGTGCTAATAGGTGTCTATAAAATTATTTTTTAGCTACCCAAAAATGCCTCAAATCCAGCGTATTTGGATATTCTGGATTGACTAATTCTATTGGTGTATCTGGTTTTAGATTGGTTTTATTTTCGGCCACAAATCTCGAAACTGTTGGCGTGTCAATTACTGGTGCACTTTGTTCAGAAGTAGCAGACGGCGTGTGACCAAAATCCCAAAAACGACTGATTTTTCTTGACTCGGCTTCATAACTATTAACGGGTACTGTTTCATAACTTCGTCCTCCGGGATGCGAAACAAAATAAGTACAACCACCAATGGATTTGTTGTTCCAAGTATCTACAATATCAAAAACCAATGGTACATCCACTCCAATATTAGGATGCAATGCGGATGGTGGATTCCAGGCTTTATAACGAATTCCAGCTACATATTCGCCTTTAGTTCCCGTACTTCTCAAAGGAATTCTACAGCCTTTGCACAATAAAATATGACGCTCTGGAATGATGCCTGAAATTTTTACCTGTAATCTTTCTAATGATGAATCTACAAAACGAGCCGTTCCATTGCTGGATAATTCTTCGCCTAAAACGTGCCAAGGTTCTATTCCTAAACGAATTTCCAATTGAATATTATCTACAGTAATACCTCCGTGGTGCGGAAATCGAAACTCGAAGAATGGGTCAAACCACGAAATATCAAAGTTATAACCAGCATCTTTCAAATCATTTACAACATCAATCATATCCAGATAAGCGAAGTGTGGCAATAAAAATTTATCGTGCAATTCGGTTCCCCAACGTACTAATTTTTTCTCGTAGGGATTTTTCCAAAACTTGGCTACCAAAGCACGAACTAATAAGTTTTGAACCAGATTCATGTGTTTGTGCGGTGGCATATCAAAAGCTCGCAATTCTAATATTCCCAAACGTCCGGTTGGCGAATCAGGTGAGTATAATTTGTCTATGCAAAATTCAGTTCTATGCGTATTTCCTGTGATATCGGTTAGTAAATTTCTAAAAATACGATCCACCATCCAAAACGGAATGTCTTTGTCTTTTGGAATTTGTTCGAAGGCAATTTCCATTTCATACAAACGTTCGTCACGACCTTCGTCAATACGTGGAGCCTGACTGGTTGGGCCAATAAAAGGGCCTGCAAAAAGATAACTCAAAACAGGATGATGTTGCCAATAGGTAATCAGACTTCGCAACAAATCAGGTCTTCGCAAGAGCGGACTATCTTCAGGTTTTGAAGCGCCAAGCGTCACGTGATTTCCTCCGCCAGTTCCCGTATGGCGACCATCGACCATAAATTTATCAGTTCCTAAACGAGAAAGAAAAGCTTCTTCGTATAAAGCAGTGGTGTTGTCCACAATTTCTTGCCACGATTTTGCAGGATGAACATTGACTTCAATAACGCCAGGATCGGGAGTAACCATCATTTTTTCGATGCGATAATCCGATTGCGGTTGGTAGCCTTCAATTCGAACAGGTATTTGTAATTTTTCGGCAGTTGTCTCTACCGAAGCAATCAGGTCTAAATAAGTTTCCAAATAATCAGTAGGAGGAAGGAAAACATAGATAATTCCATCGCGCTCTTCTACACACATGGCTGTCGAAAAAGTTTCTACTTCAAATAGTAAAGATTCCTTTTCTTCTTTTTCTTCTTCTAGTTTTGGAGTAACATTTGCTTTGTAAGCTTGAGAAGTACTACCGTAACGTTCTTCTACAGATTGATAATAATCTCCTAAAGGTGGTAATTCTTCAAATAAACTACGAGAAACGGGTTGCTCTCTTTTATTTTTAGAAACTTTTGGCAAAGATTCCAACGGCAAACGCAAGCCAATAGGGGAGTTCCCAGGAATCAGATAGCATTGTCCTCTTCGGAATTCCCATACACAGCTTACCCAATTTTTGGTTTCGTGAATCCATTTTAGAGGCACAACAAAACCAGAAGGATTGTTCAACCCTTTTTCTAATAGTTTAGCCAAGGTATGACGCTGAATAGAATCTTTAAGATTTACAGCCAGCGGATCCAGATTAACGGGTAATTTTCCTTCTTCCAAAGCCCAGTATATTGGGTCTTCGTAAGTTGGATTTATATTTTTGGTATCAATACCCAAGTATTTTGTGAGTTCTATGGCAAAGCGTTCGGCATCGTGAAAAGTAAATTTTTCTCCGTCTTCTTTGGCAATTAAATTATCATTTTTCCATAAAGGCAATCCGTCTTTTCTCCAGTATAAAGCATATTGCCAACGCGGAAATAATTCGCCTGGATACCATTTTCCTTGTCCAAAATGAAGTAATCCTCCGTGCGCAAAACGACCTTTCAAACGCAGTGCCAAGTCATAAGCGAGTTTACGTTTCAACGGACCGTCGGCAGTAGAATTCCATTCAGGAGATTCAAAATCATCGATGGAAACAAAAGTGGGTTCGCCACCCATTGTCAAACGAACATCGCCTTCAATTAAGTCTTTTTCGACAACATTACCCACTTCCATAATGTTTTCCCATTGCTGTTCTGTATAAGGTTTTGTAACTCTTGGGTCTTCGTGAATACGGGTTACAGTATTATCAAATTCAAAATCCACCTGACAAATTTCGGTAGCACCAGTTACGGGAGCAGCACTTTCATAATCAGGGGTACAGCACAATGGAATGTGTCCTTCGCCAGCAAAAAGTCCAGAGGTAGGATCAAGTCCTACCCAGCCAGCTCCGGGTAAATACACTTCTACCCAAGCGTGTAAGTCAGTAAAATCATTCTCTGGACCAGATGGACCATCTAGTGATTTTACATCAGCAGTTAATTGCACCAAATAACCAGATACAAATCGGGCAGCCAATCCAATACTACGTAGAGCCTGAACCAAAAGCCAAGCAAAATCACGACAAGAGCCGCTTTCTATTTCGAGTGTTTCCTCACAGGTTTGTACTCCTGCTTCTAGACGAATGTTGTAATTTAAGGTTTGAAAAACCAATTGATTAGCAAATACTAAAAAATCAACAGTGATTAAGTCTTTTTTCTCGGCTAATTTTGCCACAAAATTATCAAAGCGCAATCCTCGTTCTTTTTGGCTTACTTCCAAATACGGCCATAATTCTTTGTGTAATTTATTGTCGTATAGGAAAGGAAATTTTTCAGCATATTCTTCAATAAAGAAATCAAATGGGTTGATGACTTCTAGTTTGGCAATTACTTCTACTTCAACTCTTAATTCGGTTGTGGGTTCGTTAAAAACTACTCTCGCTTGATAATTTCCAAAAGGATCTTGTTGCCAGTTGATGAAATGATTTTCGGGGTATATTTTGAAGGAGTAACCTTCAATAGACGTTCGGGAATGAGCTGCAGGTCTTAATCTGAAAATGTGCGGAAAAAGTTTTACACTTCTATCAAATTTGTAAGCTGTTTTGTGTGAAATGGCTATTTTTATGGACATAGGGAAGTGTTTTTTATAACGTTATTTGATGTTATACAAATATTGAAAAAAAAACACAATTTATCGAATTTATATGATAATAATTAATCTGTTTTATTTAAAAATAGCTAAAAGTTGGTAATTTTGGTTTTTTATATTAAGAATAATGCAAATCAAGCTGAAATCGGAACAAATTGAAGAAAAAGCTAAATAGCATTTCACGTTTTTTTTGCAATTATTTAGGCAGTTTTTCTAGTTCTAGTTTCAGTTGGTCGGATTCGCTTTTTAGGTGGTTGATTTCAGTTTTGAGTGAATCAATATTTTTTTGCAACAAACTCATTTGTTCTTTTTTCTCCGAAGCAGTTCTTAATAATTTGAAACCAGCAGTTTCTTTCAGTTTTTTTTCAAACTCAACAATATTTGTTTGGTATTGGGTTACTAACTGTGCTATTTCTGAAAGTCTATGGTTGGTATTTTCCTTTTTTTCTTTGATTATTCGTTCCGCTTCTAATTTTTCTTGAATTTCCATCTGAATTTTTTGCTCTTCTATTTCTTTTTGCTTCAATTCGTATTGATGATTTTCAATTTCTGTTTTATGGTTTTTTAGTTCTAATTCACGTCTTCGGTTTTCTTGTAAAGTATTGAATACAACAGTTCCAATGGCTACAATTAAGATAACCGATACCACCCAAAAACTAGTTTTAGAAAGCCCCAAGATGGTTTTTTCTTTAGTGTCTTCGTCTCCTTCTGTTTTTTGTGTTAGAGTTATTGATTTTTCTGTTATGAGAGTTTCAATAGGAGGAATACTGATAAAAATGTTTACCAATTCATCGATTTCACCAGCTGTTTTCCAGCGTTCCATACCATCGAACCACACGGGTGTTTTGGTAGTGATGTTTTTAGCTTTCAATTCTTCTATATCAAAAGGACCGCTGCTTTCAGTTCCGTTGTGTAGATAGTATTTTTTCATAAAAAAGGGGCTGTCTAATCGATTTTTTCAAAGCTACAATCATTTTTTGATACTGCAAAATTGATGACAGTTTTGATAGCAAATAAATTTAGTTGAGCAAGGCTGTATTTTCTAATCGCAAAGCCTGTTCGATTCCTAAATAAAGTGGGTCGCCGTGTTTCTCTGACCAGAATCCGTCCAATACGTCTTTGGTTAAGCAACGGTAAACAGCAACTCCTTTGTAGATTTTTTTGTCCTCACCTTGGTAGTTGAAGTTGATTATCAGTATATTGTCTTTAAAAAAACCTGTACCATTTTGTTCTTGGCTATTATTAATGAGCCAGTGGGCAATAATTCGATTGTTTTCGTCTAGCGATAAAGTCAAAATGCCCTGATACGTCATTTCGTTTTTTTCGTCTTGATTGCTACCAGAAATAGAATATTTACCGATGAGGTCTTGTATTACCATTTACTTCCCAATACAGAAAATAACATTCCTTATTTTAATAGAATTTTCAACTTTAGTGGTACAATTATGGTACAATTTAAAGCAAACTATCACAAAATAAAGCAAAGTATCCTTATTAAGAATAACATAACTCATGGGAGTTGTTTGTACAAAAATAGTTATAAACTTTAAATATTGATTATATCGCTAACATAAAAAATCTAAATCATTTATGATCAGAATTTTTGGCAATGAAGGTTAAAAAGTAAAAAGGTCAAAAATCTAAAGTTAATACTAGATTTTGGACCTTTTATCAATTTCATTTTCGATTTCTAAATAAGTCTTTATTCGACCTGATTTAATCCATTGCATTAACTCATGCTTGTAGAAATAAATACGTTTACCTTGTTTATTAACTGGAATTTCTCTCTTACTTACTTTACTATAGATAGTTGATATCGATAGATTTAAAAGTTTAGATGCTTCTTCAATATTTAGAATATCTTCTTTATCTTCTGTTTTAATAGAGATTTTTACAATAAGTTTTTCCAAATGCTCTAATTTTTCATGAAGTTTGTTCATCAAAATAGGTATTTGGTCAAAAGTAAATGGCTTCATGGTAATTTGTTCTTTAAATTTAACTTAAAAGTATACATTACCAATTTTAGGAATAAAAGATGTCCTTAAAAGGAATACTTTGTCTTTTAATTTCTAACTATTACTAATCGTAAGACAATAGGAAATTATTATTCATTTTTAAAAAATGTGGATTTGAACTATTTTAGTGGACTGGATGAGGCTTTAATCGAAAACCTAATTCTAATTTTAACTTTTTTTGATAGACTTAAGTTTTAAGTGTATTTATTTAATAGTATGTATTTTTGTGTTTTTGTTCTGTCGTTTTAGCATTACATTTAGACTAGGTTTTTAACAATAAATTCAATGTTAAATTCAAAATTTTAATTTGAAATAATTAACATAAATAAAATAAAATTTAATGATAAATTATGAAATTTAAAAGTGAATGGGAGTAGATTAGAACTCAAATTTATCTTTGAAATAGTACTTGGACTATCTTAAAGAGAATTTGGAGCGATTGTTATGAATAGTGTTCAGGTGTTAATTATATCTTCTAAATATAACAATCTTTTGTTTTTTAAACATGTTTAATTATGCTCAAATCAATTTCAAATGCTATAAACATTAATTCGGTTGCCACATTTTTTTCTAATTTATATCATTGATTAAAGCTCGATCTAAATGAACGTATCCTCCATCAACGAATACAAATTGCCCAGTAGTGTGCGAAGAACGGTCTGAAATAATAAAAAGAGCGGTATCTGCTATTTCTTCCGTTTTGGTCATTCTTCCCTCAAGCGGAATGCTTTTATTTATTTTTTTCAAAACGGTTTTTCCGTCCGTTAGTGTTTTAATCCAATCTTCGTATGCTGGTGTATAACTTTCGGCAATAATAATAGCATTGGAGCGAATTCCATACTGAATCAAATCGACTGCCCATTCTCTGGTCAATCCGAGCACTCCACCTTTTGCGGCAGCATAACCCGAAGTTCCTCCTTGTCCTGTTAAAGCCACTTTGGAACCTATGTTTAGGATATTCCCTTTTGATTCTTTTAGATAGGGAAGTGAATATTTGGCCAATAAAAAATAGCTGACTACGTTTAGTTTCAAAGAATTCATGAAGTCTTCGTAGCTGGATTCCAAACCAGCGCCGTCATTTACGCCGACATTGTTGATGACTGCATCGATTCTTTCATATTTTTCAACAATCTTTTTTACAGCATTTTCCATTGCCTCTGGATTGGTTACATCGGACGGGACAAACAAGGCGTCGACTCCTCTTTTTTGGAGTTCTTCTGCGTAGTCATATCCTCTGTTGTTTCTGTCCACAAGTACTGGTATTGCACCTTCATCTGCCAATCGCCTAATGATGGTTTCGCCAATGCTTCCTTTTTTACCAGCTGAACCTGATACAACTACAACTTTATTTTTTAATTTTAAATCCATATCTATTTTTGTTGTTAATATTTGTTAGATAAAATGGTTCTATTAGCTAAAAGCTACTGTTTGTTTTGTTTACGGTATTCTAATGGAGTTACCAAATATTTATTTTTGAAGGATTTACTAAAATATTTCATATCTGAAAAACCGCTCATATAAGCAATTTCTTTTATGAGCAGTTGGCTGCTGATTATTAATTGTGCAGCTCTTTTTAGTCTAATATCACGTATAAATTCAACTGGGGAATAGCCTGTAAGGCTCTTAATTTTGTAGAAGAAAGTAGTTCGATTGAGTCCAATCAATGGTCCTAAACTTTCAGCCGAAAATTTGTTGTTATCAATATTTTGTTCAATAATTACCATTACTTTTTTCATTATTTCTTCATCCTGATCGGTTATTAAATGTGGTTTAGGATTAAATTCGTCAGCCTGATTCGGGTCAATGGCACCAAAAATATCTTGTAGTCTTTTTCTTTGATTAAGCAGGTTTTCTATTCGTGCTTTAAAATAAGAAACGCTAAAAGGTTTGGTTATGTAATCGTCAGCGCCATAAGTCAAGCCTTCAAGTTTACTTTCAATATTAGTTTTTGCCGTGAGTAGAATAACTGGAACATGACTGGTTTCAATGTTTTTTCTAATTTTTTTCAAAAGATCAATACCATTTAGTTTTGGCATCATTATGTCGCTAATTATGAAATCAGGAGATTCTTCAATCGTCAATTGAAAGCCCATTTCTCCATTATCTGCTTCTAGGACGTGGTAATCACTTTCGAGAATATTTTTTATAAATGCTCGTAATTTAGCATCATCTTCAACCACTAAAATTTTAATTTGTTCCTTTTGTTTTTTAGAAGGTAGTTTTTGTGTTAGGTCACTATTATTTAATGGTTCTTGTTTACTTTCCTCTAATTCGAAAATCACATCATTAGAAAAATGTTCTTTTCCAAGATTAAAGTACACAGAAAAAATACTCCCTTTGTCGGGCTCGCTAATTAAATCTAACCTAGCATTATGCTTTTCGACAAGTTCTTTGACCAATGATAGTCCAATACCAGTACTTGGATTACTTCTTTTATCATTAAAGGAAACAAATCTTGTAAAAATATTGTGCTGTTTCTCTTTAGATATTCCTATTCCTTGATCATTAATATGGATGCCAATTTGTTTTTCGTTTTTAGTGATACTTACGGCAATAGACTTTCCTTTTGGAGTGTATTTGAAGGCATTTGACAACAGGTTCATAAGTATCATTTCAAATCCATTACGATCTGCCCATATTTTAGTATTGCCAATCTCCTCATTGAAAGTAAAGTTTATTTCTTGTTCTTTTGCTATTTCAAAAAAATCATTATAAATATCTCTTGTAAATTCTGCTACATTTATTTCAGAAACTCTAATATTAACATCTTGAAATTTACGATAGTCTAAAACTTGATTGACTAATCTCAATAATCGATTTGAACTTTGTGCTATATAAGTGAGTTGATTCTTAACAGATTCGGGTGTCCTGATGTCATGGATAAGATAATCAATTGGAGCTGTAATAAGGGTAAGTGGAGTACGTATTTCATGAGATATATCAATAAAAAACTTTTGTTTCATATCAGACATTTTCTTTTCTAATTTTACATTAGTCTTTAAACGATATATTGTATTCAAGGTATAATTAATAAGCAGGAGTATTGCTACTGCTAGTATTACATATAATATCTGGAAAAAGGTAGTGTTCCAGATAGATGGTTTGATGGTGATAGGAAGTTGTCTTTCATTCGAAGCCCAAATTCCTTGGCTATTAGTTGATTTTACTTTAAAAACATAATCGCCTTTGGGAACATTGGTATAAATTGCTGTTCTTTGATTTTGAATATAGTTCCAATTTCTGTCAAATCCTTCGAGCTTATAGGCATATTTAATGTTTGAGGGATTTTTAAAATCCAATGCAGCAAATTCGATAGAGAAGAAATTTTGGTCATATTTCAGGATTAAATTTTTACTGTTGTCAATAGACAAATTAATGTTAGATTCTTTATTTTCAGTACTTTTTTGGTTTAGAAGCTTGAATTTGGTAATTGCCAAATACGGTGAAAAATTGTTGGTTTTGATTTGATCAGGGAAGAAATGTAATATACCTCCTGAATACCCCAAAAGTAGCTCGCCACTATTTAAACAGAATCTGGTTGCTTCAGAAAAATTATGCCCATCCATAATCCATTTTATTTCTGGATATACTTCGAACAATTCTTTACCAGGATAAAAGCGGGTGAGACTATTATCCGAAGTTATCCAGATATTACCATCTAGGTCTTTTAATAGAGAAAGTATATTTTCAGTTGGTAATCCATCTTGCTGCCCATAATTTTTGAATGCAAGCGGAAAACCAAAATCATCCTTTTTGATCACTTTGTTGATGCCTCCATCTGTTGTAGCAATAAATACATTTTGTTTATTAATGCAAAGGTCAATTATGTCATTGGAAATTAAGTTTTTATGTAATTTTAAGCTATTTACATTACTTTTTATTTTAGAAAGATTATTTGTTATAGTACTAGGGTCAAATGTAAGCAATCCATTAGTAGTACCAATATATATTATCCCATCACCAGATTGTTTTATGCAGCGAATTTTGTTAAAATTGTCTATAGGGTAGGTTTTCCATTCGTTCTTATAACTTATAAATCGTGTGGTTTCGGATGGATTTGATGCAACGAGATTCAGTCCATCTAGGGTTCCAATCCAGATTCGGTTGTTTATGTCTTGAAAAACAGAATAGATATCATTGTTTGTCAGACTATATGGGTTTGATACTTCATTTTTAAAATGCAGGACTTTGTATGTAAAGGGTTTGCTTTGCGGGATTAATTTGTATAGTCCATCTCCTCTGGTACCAATCCAGATGTTAGACTGTGAATCTTCAATTATGTTATAGCCTGCCTTATTCCATACCGAGTTTTCTTTTAATTGACCAGAAGGAGAAAGACATCCAATTTTATTCAAATTTTTATCCAGAATAAAAAATTGATTTTGCTTGGTACTAACCAAAATATTTCCATCTTTTTTTTGAATAATACATCTTACGTCTTTTATTGTTGAGTGTGATGAATTAGTGTTTTTTTGGTTTTGGTATGGTTTGAAGTTATTATCGATAAAGACCACTTTAATAAGACCTGATGATTGAAAACTATACCATAAGTTATCTTGTTTGTCAAAAAAAGGAGCATTAAAATTATTAGTGAAATTTCCAAAAAATGAAAGTGGTGGAGGTATAAAGGAGATTAGTTGATGCTTAATTGGATCGTATTTTGAAAAATCACCTTCATTGGGTTGAACCCAGATTTCACCTTTTTTATTAGTAACCACCCGAGCTGCTGTAGAAATAGCATATTTCTCTTTATTTTTTTGATTTGAATTGAAATAGAAAAGTTTTTGTACTATAAAATCAAATAGATAAATTCCTTTTTGGTTATCATTTGCAAACCAAAATTGATTGTTTTTAGTTATGGCAATTGGGACAAGATTAGACGTTTTTATCTGTGGATTTGATCTTGAATTATAAATTTGTATGTTACCAGTATATATATTAATGGTACAAAAACCTTGTTGGTTTGTTACAGCAAGAATTGTATTCTCGTTTAGTTTTTCTAGACTAATTATATCAGAATTCAATTCTAATTTTTGTGTTTTGAAGGTATTGCTTACTTTTGAATATTTAGCAATTATGCCATTTGAACCACTGAACCAAATTTCATCATCTAATTCAATAGCTGTGTAAAAAGATTTTTTTTGTTGATTGTGACTGGAGAAGTAATTTACAGTCCTGTCAAGATTATTTTTTTTTACCAAAGTTATCCCATTGTTTGTTAACAGCCAGGAATTTTTTTTGCTGTCTTCATATACGGAATTAACGGTCGATGCATCAAGATTTTTATGTTTTTTATTATAAACTTTGGTTGAAAATAATAAATCATACACAAGAATACATCCTTCAGTTTTAGACAATAACCAAACATATCCAGATTTATTTACTTTGATTTTGTTTAAAGGAAATCCTTCTTTAGAAGTATTTGCGATTAGATCGGTACTCCAAAAAGTTTCAGTTTCAGGATTAAAGCAGTATGTGTTTGATTTATCAGAGTTGGTTTTTATCCAAATTCGATTATTTGAATCTTCAACAATTTGATTTATCCGATTACTTTTTATAAATACTTTGTTAATAGATGTAGGCTTGTAATTTTTGAAAGAATAGCCATCATATTTACTAATGCCATTGTATGTTGCCAACCAAATAAAGCCTTTTTTATCTTGGATTATTTGATTAATTCTATTGTGCGGAAGACCATTTTCAACCAAAAAATGTTCGTATGAATAATTTTGCTGCGCTCTTATTCCCATTAAGGATTGAAGTGCCATGAAAAATAAAAAAAAAAATTTTGTGAATAATTTCATTGAATTGCATTAATAATTTTAGAAAAATTTCAATGATTTGAAATCTTCGTATTCTAATTTATCTTCAAACTGAATTGAATTTTTTCTGGGGATGTTTTAGTTGATTAATTCAAAGATAAATGATTTTTACAAATATGTAGTTGGGGTACTGACTCTAAAACTTATAAATTTTATCTATCCTCAAAATACTTTTTATGTATCAATTCACAAAATTAATTACTGTTTTATAAATAGTAAGATGTTAATGGTTTGTATAGTAGTATTTTATGTTTTTTAAAGTGTTTTTTTTCTTAATCATTCCATACATTTTAGTTATTGTTAAATAGCCTAAAAATAATCAATTTACAAAATAGTGCTGTGAAATACCCCCTAATATAATGTGAATTGCCCACACACTTCTTTGTTAATGCCGTTAGTTTTGTAGCTTAAAATATAAAGATGTTTCGTAAAATTATTTGTTTGTTATTATTGGCGTGTACAACCGCTTCTTTTACTGTTGAAAAAATCAAAAGTGATAATTTACTAAAATTATGGTATAATACTCCAGCCGAAAGATGGGAAGAAGCTTTGCCTCTAGGTAATGGCAGACTAGGAGCCATGGTTTTTGGTTCGCCTGAATTAGAGCATTTGCAATTAAACGAGGAAACCGTTTGGGCAGGTGAGCCAGGAAATAATATTCCAAAAGGGTTTGGTGAAATTTTACCACAGGTTAGGAAATTAATTTTTGAAGAAAAATATAAAGAAGCAGAAACTTTGACAATGTCCAAAGTGCCACGCAAAGCATTTGCCGACAACAATTACGGGATGTCTTATCAAACTGTAGGCGATTTGTGGATGAATTTCCCGACTTTAAAAAATGTGAATAATTATTATAGGGAACTCGATTTAAAAACTGCGATTAGCACTGTAACATTTCAGAAAGACGGAGTAACTTATAAGCGCGAATATTATGCAAGTGCCATTGATCAAGTAATTGTAGTTCGGTTAACGGCATCAAAAAAAGGAAAAATAACCTTCGACTTAAAAGCAACTAGTCCACATACAACCAATCAACTTCAAGTAGAAGCTAATCAACTTGTTTTAAGCGGAAAAGGTGAATCTGTAGATAATAAAGAAGGTAAAATTGAGTTCAATGCTAGGTTTTTTCCAGTTATTGATGGTGGAAAATTAGCTAAAACGGATTCTTCGTTAGTTGTTTCAAATGCAGATTCAGCTACCATTTTAATTTCAATTGCAACAAATTTCCAAAACTACAAAGACCTGACTGGAAATGCCAAAGAAATTGCAGCAAATTACCTGTTAAAAGCTAAAAACAAAAGTTACAATTTAATTAAAAGAGAACACGTAGCAGATTATCAAAAATATTTCAATAGAGTTTCACTTGATCTAGGGGTTACCAATTCAGTAAATAAACCAACTGATCAGAGAATTGCAGAATTTGCCAAAGAGAATGACCCTCAATTAGTGTCGTTGTATTTTCAGTTTGGACGTTATTTACTTATTTCTTCATCCCGTCCCGGAACGCAACCAGCCAATTTACAAGGGATTTGGAATGGTTCAAATTCTCCGCCATGGGATAGTAAATATACCGTAAACATTAATACGGAGATGAATTATTGGCCAGCAGAAGTCACCAATTTGCCCGAGATGCATGAACCATTATTTGCGATGTTAAAAGATTTGTCTGAAACGGGGAAGCAGACAGCTACAGAAATGTATGGAGCTGGTGGGTGGATGATGCATCATAACACGGATATATGGCGAATTACCGGACCAGTTGATGGAGCCTTCTATGGTATGTGGCCTATGGGAGGAGCTTGGTTGAGCCAACACTTGTGGCAACATTATTTATACAGTGGTGACAAGAAATTTTTATCTCAAGTATATCCAATTCTAAAAGGAGCGGCCATGTATTATTCAGATGTGTTACAGGAGCATCCTAAATATAAATGGCTGGTGGTAACGCCTTCAATGTCTCCAGAGAATACTCACCCAAAAGGGACTTCAATGACGGCAGGAACAACTATGGATAATCAGCTCGTATTTGATGTTTTTTCTAATTTTATTGAAGCTTCTTCGATTTTAAAGGTTGATGGAACTTTTGCTGATACATTAAAGACAATGAAGCAGCGATTGGCTCCAATGCAAGTTGGCCAACATACTCAATTGCAGGAATGGCTAGAGGATTGGGATCGTAAAGAGGATACACACCGTCATATTTCCCACTTGTACGGTCTTTATCCAAGCAACCAGATTTCTCCTTTTGTTCATCCGGAGTTGTTTCAAGCGGCACAGCACACACTCGAATATCGTGGTGATAAATCAACAGGCTGGTCTATGGGATGGAAAGTTAATTTTTGGGCTCGATTGCTTAACGGTGATAGAGCTTATAAACTTATTGAAGATCAATTGTCTCCTTCCCCATTAGAAAAAAAAGGAGAGAAAGGTGGGACTTACCCGAATTTGTTTGACGCACATCCACCGTTTCAAATTGACGGTAATTTTGGATGCACAGCGGGTATCGCAGAAATGTTGTTACAAAGTCAAGACGGTTCAATTTATTTGCTTCCCGCCCTGCCCACAAAATGGTCTAAAGGAGAAATAAAAGGATTGTGCGCTCGTGGGGGTTTTACATTAGACTTTAAATGGGAGAATAGCAAGATTGTAGAATTAACGGTATATTCTAGTCTAGGGGGTAACTGTCGTTTAAGATTGGCTAACGAATTGCATAGTGAGGTTGCATTAACCAAGGTGTCTGAAACTATAGAAAATCCAAATCCATTATACAAACGTAATATTATTAAAGAGCCTCTCATTAATGAAAAGGCTGAATTAAAATCACTCTTATTAGGTAAAACACAGTTATTTGATTTTGATACCCAAGCCAATAAAGTATATCATTTTAAATCAAAATAAATACATAAATCTCTATTAATATAATTCATGAAAACTATATACAAATTTATTTTAATCGCAATTATCGGAATTTTATCTCCTTTAGTGGCTCATTCCAAAGATACAAAAATTGTTGCTCTTGACGGAAGTGGTGACTATACAAGCATTCAACAAGCTATTAATTCGGTTGAGTCGAATCAGGAAAAACAAACAATCATTTTTATCAAAAATGGATTATACAATTCAGAGAAATTATTGGTGTCAAGTGATAAAAAGAATATCACTTTTAAAGGTGAAAGCAGAGAAAAAACAATAATAACCTATCATATATATGATTGCAAAGAGGGTTTAAATAATAAATGTCCAGCAGAAGATGTTGCAAAATGGACTGGACAAGCTATTCGAACATCGGCCACGGTTTCCATTCAAGGTGATGGGTTTCGTGCAGAAGATATTACTTTTCAAAATACAGCGGGTCCTGTAGGTCAAGCTTTAGCAATTTATATTACTTCTGATAAAAATGTTTTTGTCAATTGTAATTTTTTAGGGTATCAAGACACTGTTTTTTTAGCCAAAGACCATACAAGAAGTTACTTTAAAGGCTGTCTCATTTTAGGAAGGACTGATTATATCTATGGAGGAGGTATTGGGTATTTTGATTCCTGTGAAATACGAAGTTTTGGTGGCGGTTGGATTACGGCACCAAGTACACCAAAAGAACAAGATTATGGTTTTGTTTTTTTTAAATGTAAACTAACGTTTTCTGAAAAAAGTCCAAAGGAAAATGACAATAATCAATCCGTTAGTTTGGGTCGTCCGTGGCATAATTTTCCAAAAGTAACTTGGATTAAATGCGAAATGGGAAAAGAAATTAATACTGTAGGTTGGCCTACTATTTGGAATATGCAGTATGCCTCTACAAGTAAAGATTTGCATTTGTTTGAGTATAAAAATACTGGAACTGGAGCGGATATGTCCAAACGTGCAAATTGGGTAGGAATACGAGAACTTAATTCGGAAGAAGTAAATCGATATTCATTAAAAAGTGTGCTCAAAGGGCAAGATAATTGGCAGCCTATGGACTAAAGTCTTGATAAATTTATAAAAGAAAAAACTATTAACAGTAATGCATATTTAACCAAAAAACAAACCTAAAATGAAAAAATTATTAAAAAAACCAAAATGTAAAATAGGATTATTTATCCTCTTTTTTATGATGTTAAATCTTTCCGTTTTTGCCCAATATGATAAAATTGTATCAAAAGATGGAAGCGGAGATTATACCAATGTTCAGGCAGCCATTGATGCTGCACCTACTGGGCGTACAACTCCATATAAGATATATATTAAGAATGGAAAATATATCGGACAGCTTAATATACCTTCAACAAAACCTTTTATTGAATTAATTGGTGAAAACCCAGCAAACACTATTTTGAGTTATGGAGATGGTCTAGGAGGAACAACAACTCTTACTATCAATTCTAACGATTGTATGCTGATGGGGCTGACTCTTGAAAATTCTCAAGGTTATTTATCAGACGGTCCCCAGTCTTTGGCAATAAAAACGATTGGAGATAGAGCTGTATTTTATAATTGCAGGTTTATAAGTGGTCAAGATACAGTATATCATCCAGGAAATGGGAAACGTGTATATTACAAAAATTGTTACATTGATGGTAATACTGATTTTATTTATGGATCAGCGATTGCAGTTTTTGACTATTGCGTGATTTATGGAAGAGACCGAGTAGATGGATCAAGTGGGGGAATTGTCACAGCGGCCAACACTCCTCAATCACAAGCTTATGGACAGATATTTAGGGATTGTATCATACCCGCTAATAATGGAGTGACTGTTTATAGTCTTGGCCGTCCTTGGCAGAATGATGCTGGGACTTTAGAAGCCAATAGGGCGGGTAACAAAACCGTTTTCTTGAACACCAAGATGAGTACTTCTGTTGCTCCTACAGGTTGGTCTGTTTGGGATGCTGGAACAAATACCAGTACTATAACTTATGCTGAATACAAAAGCGTAGGATTTGATGGTTCTCTTATTGATGTAAGTAAAAGACTTTCGTGGTCAAAACAATTATCAGATGCTGAAGCCGCTCCTTATTATGTGAATTCTAATTTCTTTGGAAGCTGGGATCCCTATGCAGTTTGGTCAGATCTTCCTGCTGGAAACAATTTCACTCCAGTGATTGCGCTCACTAACTTCAGAGCTAAAAGAACCACTTCTCAAGTTGCATTTCTGTTCAATTTAGCTTGGCCAGTAAGTGGTGTTACCTACACCCTTTACAGAAGTACTGACAACAAGGCTTCTTATACTCCGATAAAAAATTATACAATCAATAGTGATGTAACGATAGCAAATCAGTTTTCGGATGTATTACCTCCAGTTGGAAGTGCCTATCATTATTATGTTGAAGCATCAAAAGGTTCAGAGGTCAATAAAAGTGATGTGGTAACAGTAGATCCTGCTATTCCTTTAAATGGTGATTATCGATCAAAAGGTTCCGGTATTTGGGCTAACAATATTACTTACTCTGTTGTCAAGGCTAGCAATGTGATAACAGGCATAACTGTTACAGGTAGTCCATCAGGTTTTGATGATGCCAATCCGCCAAGTATAATAATTAGTGGAGGGTCAGGTTCTGGAGCTACTGCTACTGCTGTAGTATCAGGAGGAAAAATAACGTCTATTACAGTAACCAACGGAGGTACAGGTTATAGTGGAAATCCGACGGTGGCTGTTGCGACGAATACTAATTATCCGACTCTGCCTGCTTCCATTTGGGAAAAATATAATGCTTCAAACAGTACATGGGAAAATGTACCATTTGGAACTTCACACTCCAATTCAAATGTTACCATCAAAAGCGGGCATACCGTTACCATTACTTCTCTTTCTAGTGTAAACGCATTAGTTGTTGAAACAAATGCCATATTGAACGCCACGGCAAATTCGAGTTTGCGTTTTCTTTCCGATATTGTCAACAACGGGAGCATAGGAACCAATACAACAGATAGAATTAGTCTTACCTACTCAAATACTGCAGCGACTGCTGTTGCAACGATATCAGGTACAGGTACATATTTGCTTAACAGCTTAAATACATTAGCCGAGTTACAAAATGCGACTTTGAATATTGACCAGAACATGAATGTTACCAACAATATAAATGCTCTTTACGGTAATTCAAGCAACCAAAATGTCAATAATATTACTTTTATCATCAATGCAGGAAAAACAGTTGTCGCCAAAGCCTTGCATAGTTCAGGATCTACAGCCACATCCACTAATTATCCAAAATATGGTAAATATACTTATGTTGTTAATGGTACTTTAGATATGAGCGCAAGCACCAGTACCAGTTCATTTATACCTTATGAAGCTACAGGATCTACAGACCCAACAGTAAGCTTGACCGTAAATGGAGCTTTAATACTAGGAACAGGAGGTTTTAAGGCCATAACAACAACCTCTGGTACTCCAGAGATTGGAAAAGTATATCTTACTATTGCTGATGGTGGAATTGTAGATGCAACCAGAGCTACTACTTTTGATACTGGAAATAAATTTTTTATTACCACAGGCAGTGGTGTTTTAAAACGAAAAGTAGGAGCTACAGATGTAAAATTTCCAGTTGGATCAGTTGGTTCAATCATTGCAAATCCAATAATTTTGAATAATTCAGGGGTAGCAGGTAATTTTTCTGTTTCGGTTAAAAATATGTTGGATGTTCCTGTTGACAAGGCAATAAACAAACAATGGACAGTCAATGCAGAAACAGCTGGAGCCAATCTTTCAGTGAAAACACAATGGCTTGGTGCGGACAATGGCACATTTAATACTTCAGATGCCTCATTCTCTTTGATAAACAAAACGGGAGCTAACGCATGGGAAAGTAATGCAGCGGTTCTTGGAGGAAGCGGAACTGAAGTCAGTCCTTATACTGCAAGTGCGTCAGGAATCACTTCCTTTGGTGCTATCAGTGTCATGAGCGGAAATTCCATTAATCTAGATTTACTTTCGTTTAATTCCGATAAAAAAACGCTTACTGTATTCCCAAACCCATCCATCAATGGAAAAATAATGGTTAATTATTCAACCTCACAAAAAGGTGCAAGTTTGAGTATCATCAGTTATGATGGTCGAATTCTTAAACAGGTATCTCCAGTTTCGGGATCATTGCAGTCTGCCATCGATATTTCAGATTTGAGCGTTGGTGCATATATTTTAATCTATCAAAATGGGTTGGATAAAAAAGTGGTCAAATTTTTAAAACTTTAAAATAAATCTTGAGAATATTGGCATGTCAAATTGGCTAATTGATCAGCAATATATGGGCTTACTTCTTACTGAAGTAAGCTCATTTATTAAAAAGTGTTCTTAAAGAGCAGAACATTGGGAACCCTTTAACTAATAAAATTTTTATAAAAAGAATCATGAAAAAACTATTGCTAGTATCAATATGTACCCTAACATTTTTGAATTCATTTGCGCAAGAAAATCTAAAACTTTGGTATAATAAACCATCAAAAGCTTGGACGGATGCTTTACCACTAGGTAATGGTAGATTAGGTGCTATGTTTTATGGTGTGCCCCAGTGCGATACCATCCAAATTAATGAAGATACTTTTTGGTCAGGAAGCCCTTATCAAAATGTCAATCCAAATTCAAAAAATAGTTTAAAAAAAATTCAAAAATATATTGAAGACGAGAATTATATAGATGCCCAGAAACTGTCTCTTAATGATATTATTGCCGATCGTAAAATTACATCTCATGGCCAGGCTTATCAATCAATAGGAAATCTAATTTTAACTGTTCCAGATCATGAGAAATTTACCGATTATTACAGGGAATTGGATTTGAAAACTGCTATCGCAAAAACCAAATATAAAGTTGATGGAGTTGAATACCAACGAGAAGTGTTTACTTCCTATCCTGACCAATTAATTATTATTCGCTTAACATCAAATCAAAAAGGAAAAATTTCCTTAAACACCTCTTTTGTTGGGCCATTAAAAACACAAATGGTCAAAGTGGTTACAGAAGTTCCTCTTGGTCAAGATAAATTCCTCTTGGTTAATGGAAAATGCACAAAAGATAAAGAGGAAAATATTCCTAATTTATTGAATTTTAATGCGCAGGTCAAAGTTGAATCTGAAGGTGGGACTCGACTAACAGACTCAAAAAGTATTTCTGTTAAAAATGCAGACGAGGTAACTATTTACATTTCTGTGGCAACAAATTTCAAGAATTACAAGGATATTTCGGGTGATGCTGAAAAACAGGCAAAAGAGTATATGTCTAAATTTTCAAAAAAATACGAAAAGGCCAAAGCCGATCATATTTTTGCATACCAAAAACAATTCAATAGAGTTCAATTTAATCTGGGTAAGACTGATCAAGTGTTAAAACCTACTGATCAACGAATTGCAGAATTTTCCAAAAGTGATGACCCAGCATTAGCGGCAATGTACTTTCAGTTTGGTCGCTATTTATTGATATCCTCTTCGCAACCTGGAACACAACCAGCTAACTTGCAAGGAATATGGAACCCTAACGCAGGTCAATATCCTGCTTGGGATAGTAAATATACCACCAATATAAATGTGGAAATGAACTATTGGCCTGCTGAAGTAACGAACCTAAGCGAATGCCATGACCCATTCATTCAGTTAATTAAAGATGTAAGCGTTACTGGAAAACAATCTGCTTCTGAGATGTATGGCAGCAGGGGGTGGACACTTCATCACAATACGGATTTGTGGCGTATGACTGGTGCTGTAGATAAAACCGCTGGGATATGGCCGACTTGTAATGCGTGGTTTGCTGCGCATTTATGGGAAAAGTTTCTTTTTTCTGGAGACAAGAAATACCTAAATGAGATATATCCAATTTTGAAAAGTGCTTGTGAATTTTATCAGGACTTTTTAGTTAAGGATAAAAAAACCGGTTATCTTGTAGCCTCACCCTCAATTTCTCCTGAACATACTCCAGGTTTGCAATCTTATGAAGTTGTAAATGCTGACGGAACTATCGGTAAAGAAAGATGTAATGTTTTTTCTGGAGTAACAATGGATAATCAAATGATTTTTGATTTGTTGTCCAACACGATTGATGCTGCCAAAATTTTAGAAATAGATAGTTATTTTTCTGTTCAACTGAAAGACATACGATCTCAATTGCCTCCAATGCATATAGGGAAGTTTACCCAGTTACAAGAATGGCTAGAAGATTGGGATAAAAAAAATGATGCCCATCGTCATGTATCACATCTTTGGGGTGTTTTTCCCGGAAGAGAAATTTCTCCATTCAAAACTCCTGAACTTTTTGAAGCTTCCAGGAATACACTTGTTGGAAAAGGTGATGCAAGTCGTGGTTGGTCAATGGGGTGGAAAGTTTGTTTATGGGCGCGTTATCTAGATGGCAATCATGCTTATCAATTGATTAAAAATCAACTTAATTTGAAACCTGCAAACGCTACCATAAAGGATCCAGATGGAGGTACTTACACAAATATGTTTGATGCTCATCCGCCATTTCAAATTGATGGTAATTTTGGATGTACTGCAGGGATAGCCGAAATGTTGTTGCAAAGCCATGACGGAGCGGTATTTTTATTGCCAGCATTACCAGATGCTTGGTCAAAAGGTTCCATATCTGGTTTAAGAGCTCGGGGTGGTTTTGAAATAGAAAATATGGAATGGAAGAATGGGAAGATAAAGTCCTTGACCATAAAATCAAATTTGGGAGGAAATCTTAGATTGAGAAGCTATGATAAATTAGGCGGGAATTCAATCTTGAAAGCAAAGGGGGAGAATCCTAATCATTTCTTTAAATTCCAACCTGTGGAAAAGCCCGTAATTTCTCCACAGGCCGCTTTTAATGGGGCTAATGTTCCAATAGTTTTTGAATATGATGCTGATACACAAGAAGGAAGTTCATATACTTTCACTTTAGCAGAATAATTTATTTTATTCCGAATTTAAATATTTTATATAGTAGAAATTTTCTGACTTTTTGTTCATGAAGTATATGTACGAAAATGAATGAATCAGCACAGACAACAAATTAACTAGCCACTTTTAATTTATGACCAATAAACCGACAATTATGTATTCAGAACTAAAAAAACAGAAAAAAACTACCCAGAATTCACTCAAAAAAATATCAATTATTCTATTGTTCCTATTAGGAATTACAACTCAGATGCAAGCTCAGCGAACTGTTGAAAAGCTCAATCGTGGTTTAGTAGTCATACGCTTAAATACTAATCAAGTCTATGTTGGATGGAGAATGCTGGGAACTGAACCCACCGATGTAAGTTATAATTTATATTGTGACGGAGTAAAAGTAACAGGAAGTCCTTTTATAACAAGCACCAATTTTACTCACAACATCAATACTAATGGAGCTTATACTATTCGTGCAATTATTAATGGAGTCGAACAACCTGAATCAGAAACTGCCACAGTATGGACCAACCAGTATTTGGACATAGCTATGCAAGTACCCCCTGGAGGAACCAACGTAAGTGGATCTTACACCTATAGCGTAAATGATTGCAGCGTGGGTGACGTAGATGGTGATGGACAATATGAAATCTTCGTAAAATGGGATCCATCCAACTCAAAAGACAATTCCCAACCTGGCTTTACGGGCAATGTCTATATCGATTGCTACCGGTTGGACGGAACTCGTCTATGGAGAATTGACTTGGGAAAAAATATCCGTGCTGGTGCACATTACACCCAATTTATGGTGTACGATCTGGATTCGGACGGTAAAGCTGAAATGGCTTGCAGAACAGCAGATGGATCCATAGATGGAGCTGGGATAGTTATTGGCGATGCATCAGCAGATTACAGAAACGCTACTGGCAGTACAACTACATCTGGAAGCCCTTATGGAGCTGTCATATCAGGTCCTGAATTTTTGACTGTTTTTAACGGACTAACGGGAAAAGCAATGGCTTCAACTAATTATTTGCCTGCACGCGGAACGGTATCCTCTTGGGGTGATAGTTATGGTGGTCGTTCGGAACGTTTTGTTGCTGCCATCGCTTATCTTGACGGGTCAAAACCTAGTCTAGTAATGGGTCGTGGCTATTACACCAGATTGGTACGCGTTGCTTGGGATTGGCGAAACAATACCCTTTCCCAAAGATGGATTTTTGACAGCAGTACTTCAGGGAATTCGACTTATGCAGGTATGGGAAATCATCAAATGACAGTAGGTGATGTAGATGGAGACGGCAAAGACGAGATATTCAATGGCTCGAGCGGTATTAATGACGATGGTACAAAATTATTTGCCAACACCTTGGGTCATGGAGATGCGTTACATATGAGTGATATGGATCCGGATCGTCCTGGACAAGAAATATGGCAATGTCTGGAAGAACCTGCTAAATACAAAACGAATGGTCTGGTTTTCTTAGACGCCCAAACAGGAGCAACAATTTGGGGCATACCCGCAAATACAGATGTAGGTCGTTGCAATGCAGCAGATATTGACCCACGCTACAAAGGATATGAATGTTTTGGTAGCGCTGGTGTAAAGGATGCTGCTGGCGTTACTACTACAACAAACTATTTAATGGACTGTAAAGGAAACCTTATCAGCAATAAAAAGCCTACGCAGAATTTTTCAATTTGGTGGGATGCTGATTTGAATAGAGAATTATTAGATTCAAACAAAATAGACAAATGGGATTACATAAATGGCAGAACTAGTAATATGTTAACTGCGACTGGGTATTCTTCAAACAACACCACCAAAGCAACCCCTAGCTTGAGTGCCGACCTCTTTGGAGATTGGAGAGAAGAAGTTATCTTCCGAAAGGACGACAATACTTCTATCCGAATTTACACGACCAATATTCCTACTACCCATAAATTATACACTTTAATGCACGATACACAATACAGAACTGCTATTGCTTGGCAAAACTCTGCTTACAACCAACCGCCTCATCCAAGTTTTTATTTGGGAGTAGATATGGATGCCCAAACAAAACCAAATGTAGTTACTGCAGGTGCAAATTTATCGAACCAAGATTTTTCAAATTCAAAATCTTCAGCTAACGCTATTCTCTATCCGAATCCTACCAGTCAAACTTTTACAATTAAAGCGGAAGGACAGTTTACTTACACTATTCACAACACTTTAGGTTCAGAAGTAGGATCTGGAAAAGGAGAAAATCAGGTTGAAGTTGGACAAATATCCACAGCATTAGGTTTATATATTATTACTGTAAAATCAGAAAAAGGAACTTCATCTATTAAATTGATTAAGGAATAAAATTCGTGTAATTCAAATTTAAACTAACTAACTATTAATAAAACTAAATTTATTATGAAACATTTAAAATTAATTGCCGTTTTTGTCGGTTTCCTGTTTTTATCGGCCTGTAGCTCCGATAAAGAACTTATTGACAATAGCATAAAATCCATTACGATCTTAAATGCAAATGCCATCACTGATGGAGTTCCGAGACAATTGATTGTTTCTGTGCTACCAAGTACTGCTGAAAATAAAGCAGTTATTTGGAGCGTATCCGATGCCACAATAGCCACAATTTCAGATACAGGACTTTTGACTCCCTTTCAAAATGGCAGCGTAATTGTAACCGCCACGGCAAAAGATGGCTCGGGTGTTTCAAAAGAATCTACCATCAGCATTTCAGGAGTAAAAGCAAAAGTTATTCTTGTATCAAACATTACTATTAGTGGTACAACAAACAACACTAATGGGCAATCACAACAGCTTTCATTAGCTGTATTGCCCGCTGATGCAACGAATAAAACAGTTACTTGGGATGTTTCCTCAAGTATTGCAACTATTTCAGCAGATGGGCTTTTGATACCAAAATTGAACGGTACAGTTACCGTTACAGCTACTGCCAATGACGGTAGTGGAAAAATAGGACAAATGCAGCTTACGATTTCTGGAGTAACAGCAGTATATGCTACTAAAGTAAGATCCGAAAGTATGTTGATATGGCAAAGAAGTAATGGCGGTTGGTCAAAAACAGTTTCTGATTTTTCTCAATACAATCGGGAGCAAACCGATGCAGAAAAAGCTGTGGCAGCAAGCACTAAAAACAATCTCGACACTTCAATTGATAACAGTCACGTAACTCAAGAGCTTCGAGATTTACTCACGGATTACAAATCGACCAACAATCCTAATTATTTGGTAGCGGCAGAAAAAGCAATTGATTATCTCTTTACCGCTCAATATGACAATGGGGGTTGGCCGCAATATTATCCAGACAAAAGCGGCTATAGACATCAAATTACCTACAATGATGATGCTATGGTTAAAGTAATGAACGTGATGTGGGACATTTCAAAGGGTAAAAATAATTTGGAATTGGTCAAACCATCTTACAAAGCCAGAGCGACAACCGCTTTCAATAAAGGAATTGACGTCATGTTGAAAACTCAAATTACAGTTAACGGTAAAAAAACGGTTTGGTGCGCACAACACGATGAAATAACTTTATTGGCTGCAACGGCAAGAGCTTATGAGTTACCTTCCTTAAGTGGCTCTGAATCCGTTGGAATTGCGAGAACCCTAATGTTGGTCGAAAGCCCTTCAGCGGAGGTAAAACAAGCTGTGAAAAATGCTGTGGATTGGTTTAATAGTGCAAAATTATTAAACATTTCTACCAAAAAAGTTCCTGATGCTAGTAGTCCTAACGGTTTTGATGTAGTAGTTTATGCTACATCAGGAACCACCATTTGGGCTAGATTTTATGATTTGAATACGAATCTTCCTTTTTTCTGTGGAAGAGATGGGGTAAAAAAAGCCACATTGGCAGAAGTAAATGATATCGAAAGAAGATCTGGATATGCGTGGTACGGTGCATGGCCTTCAGGTTTAATTGGTTCAGAATATACTGCATGGAAATCCAAAAACGGATTGTAGCACTATAGCCGTTCTAAAAATCCTTGATTATACTAAATTGATAGGTAGTGTTAATTTGATTATTTGCAATACCATTAATTATCATACTAAAACATATTATTTAAAGCGATAGTTGATAAATCAAAAATATATGAAAAACACTCAAAACTTAAATTTTAGTTTTGGGTGTTTTTTTATTGCTATCATTGATGTTTTTATCAAATAAGAGCATAGAAAACGTACTCCAAAACAAATAATTTATTCGACAGATTTATTAGCTATAACGCATAACATTAGTGATTGTAAGTGTTTGTGATTTACCCCCTCGTTTATTGTGATTTACCCCCAGCCATAGTATAATCAAACAATAGATTTGTCTGCATAAAATAATTTATGTAAATGATAAAAAAACAGACAAAAAAACAGACAAAAAAACAGACAAAAAAACAGACAAAAAAACAGACAAAAAAATGATGATCTAATTAACAAACTAACCAAAAAACAAGATTAAGTAAAAATGAATGTACTTGTCTTTAAAGCAAAAATTAACCAATTAAAAAAAATGTATGAAAAATTATTTGTCAAGGAGTGACTTTGGCTTATTTGAAGCATTAGAAAAGAAAACAAAAGCCTCTATGTATATTTCTTTCGTTTTGATGTTTTCGCTATCTGTTTCAGGGAAAACAAATCTGAAGTCATCAAATGGAAGAAATTTAAATCTGCAAAATTCTGCAGCTGTAAGTATTAGTTCTTCATTAGTAGAAGGAGAAATAACTGTTTCTGGAAAAGTTGTCGATGAAAAGGGACTTGGAATACCAGGTGTTTCTGTTGTAGTTAAGGGCGTTAAAAAAAGTACCTCAACAGATTTAGACGGTAGTTATAAAATTGCAGGAGTACCTGAAAATGGTACTTTAGTATTCTCTTTTATAGGTATGGAAACACAGGAAATTAGTGTTAATGGAAAACAGACTATTACTGTTAAAATGAAAGACCTAACTACCGATTTGAATGAAATAGTTGTAATTGGGTATGGCACCGCTAGACGAAAAGATTTAACAGGATCAGTGTCGTCTGTGAGTATGAAAGACTTAAAAGATATTCCAGCAACATCTGCTTTACAAGCAATTGCAGGACGTATGGCTGGTGTTAATGTAACCATTGCAGACGGTTCTCCAGACGCACCGATTAAGATACGTGTAAGAGGAGGAGGATCTATAACTCAAGATAACTCACCATTATTTATAGTTGATGGATTTCCAGTAAGTAACATAAATGATATCGCTCCAGGTGATATTGAATCTATGGATGTTCTTAAAGATGCTTCTTCTACAGCAATTTATGGTGCTCAAGGTGCAAATGGAGTTGTTCTTGTTACAACTAAATCAGGAAAATCAGGTAAAACAGAAATCAATGTTAATGCCTATTCAGGTATAAAAAACACTTACAATTTAACAGAAGTATTGTCTCCGTATGATTTTGTCTATTTTCAAAAAGAGCTAGATCCAGGAGCAAGTCTTACAGGGTCTGCTTTTTACAGTACCTATGGAGCTTGGGATGATGTTGATGTTTATAAATCTAAAAAAGGTACAGATTGGCAGGAAAAACTGTATGGTAATACAGGAATTCAAACTCATGTTGATTTCGGCTTAACAGGTGGGGAATCCACACTGAAATACAAGCTTAATTATACTCACGACAATGAAGATTATATTATGCTAAATTCAGCTTATAAAAGAGATTATTTAAGTTTTAATTTGAATAAAAAAATAAGCCCCAAATTATCATTTGATTTCAATACAAGAATTTCAAACACAGTTATTACAGGACCTAGTGTTTCTTCTGGAAGTAAACTTAGAGAAGGAATTAAGTATGCTCCAGTTTATAGCTTAACCAGTCAGCCAGGTAATACTTTAGGAGGAGCAGATGATATAACTTCAGCCGAGGCTTTAAGTTCATTAAATGATCCTGTTTATAATATTACTAACGAATATAAAGATCAGAATAAGTTTAATGCTACATTCAATGCGGGATTAACTTGGAAGCCTATAAAAAGTTTAACGGTTTCTTCTAAAGGAAGCTTCGGTACAAATAAAGACTTTACTGATAATATTTGGCTAAATAAAACAGGAGAAGCCAGTGCCAATGGTGGACAGCCTGTAGCTAGACGTACAGATTCAAAAAGCTACAACTGGTCTATTCAAAATACAGTTTCTTATAATACAAATTTTAATAGCAAAATTCATAAGTTGGATTTAATGGCAGGACAAGAAATGAACAATTCTCAAGCAAATGAGATGCGTAGCGAATCCAAGTTTTATCCCATAGATTTTACTGCAAAAGATGTTTTAGCAATGTGGAATTATGGTACGCCATCACCAACTTATACCACTATATACGAGCCTTCAAGAACTTCATCTTTATTTGGACGTGCTAATTACACATTTCATAATCGTTACATTTTAACTTTAACAGCTAGATCCGATTCAAAAAATGTATTTGCTCCAGAAAACCGTACAGGGTTCTTTCCAGGTGCAGCAGTGGCATGGAGGATATCGGATGAATCATTTATGAAATCAACAAAGAATTGGCTGTCAGATACTAAATTACGTTTGAGCTATGGTGAAGTAGGTAACGCAAGAGTTGGATCTTATTGGAGACAGGAGTATGGGTTTCAATCTACAAGCAGAAGTTTGTATTATATAAATGAACAACCGCAAAGCGCACTTGTTACATCTTCGGTCTTGAAAAATGAAAATTTAACATGGGAAACTACAGTGTCTGCAAATTTAGGACTTGATTTAGGTTTTTTTAATCAACGTTTAAGGGTAACAGCTGATATATATCAAAATGATGTTAAAGATTTAATTTTAGGAGTTGCTTTACCTTCAAATTCAGGATACGATACTCAATATCAAAATATAGGAAGAACTTCAAACAAAGGTTTAGAGATTGCTGTGTCTGGAGATATTATTAAAAACGATCAATTTTATTTATCAGCTAATTTCAATATAGCCTTCAACAAAAATATAGTAAAGGAATTAGATGGTTCCAGTGAAATGATTGTTTCTTCAAATTGGGGAGCTTTAATTGGAAAAGATGACTACAGAGCAATTGTAGGGCAGCCAGTTGGATTAATGTACGGATATGTTTCTGATGGATATTACACATTTGATGACTTTACTTATGATAATACACAAAAAAAATGGATTCTAAATCCAGGTGTTGTTGATGTCTCAAAAGTACTTCCAACATCTGGTAATTATTTTGGACCAGGTCACATGAAACTTAAAAAATTATCCGATGATGGCACTACTGTAATTTCAGCCGATAAAGACAGAAAAGTAATAGGGAGAGCACAACCTAAACATGTAGGAGGATTTTCTTTCAGCACAGGCTACAAAGGTTTCGATTTAACAGCTATGTTCAATTGGTCTTTTGGCAATGATATTTATAATGCCAATAGAATAGACAACACTACTTTTAGTGGTTCCAAAAGATATCAAAACATGAGTTCGGTAATGAGTATAGAAGATCGATTTACTACAATTGATCCAGTTACAGGATATAATATTATGTTTGGCGATAACGCAAATCCTCAACGTTTGCAGGAAATTAATCAAGGAAAAAGTTTATGGCATCCTCTTTCTAATTCAACTATTGTAACAGATTGGGCAATAGAAGATGGTTCATTTTTGAGATTTGGTAATTTAACAATGGGTTATACATTACCTGATACTATTGCAAAAAATGGCTTTGTACAAAAAGTACGTTGTTACGTTGGAGCAAATAATTTAATGATTTGGACTAAATATTCAGGCCAAGATCCAGAGGTGGATGGTATTCGCAATACCCCATTAACGCCAGGAGTAGATTGGTCTGCTTATCCAAAAGCAAAAACATTCCTTTTTGGAGTTAATGTAACATTTTAATAAAAAAGACATGAAAAAACTATTATACAATTTTAGCTTTATTTTCCTATTGGTTTGTGTCTCCTGTCAAGATGATTTTTTAGACACATCATCACCATCTAAATTGAGTTCAGAAACCGTTTTTAAAACCTCTTCAATGGCTAAAGCAGCAGTAATGGGAGTTTATGGAAAAATGACGGACAGTAATATTTATGGACAAAAATTATCCGTTAACTGGCAAGGTTTTTCGGATATTGAAAGTAATCAAGGATTTACTACAGGAGCGTATAACTCCAATACGAGCGATCAAGGAGCAGGAAATTTTTATGGTGATCCTTATAATCAAACTACAAAATGGCAGGCTTTATTCCAACTGGCTGAATTAGCTTCAGCTTCAGTTGATGGCATTAGAAATTCCCCTATTCTTGAAAGTCAGGCTTCTAAAATGAAACCACTATTAGGTGAAGCATTGGTTTTGAGATCATTGGCTTACTTTGAGTTAGTGCGTTATTGGGGCGATGTTCCTTACAAGGAAGGAACTTCTGAATCGGATTTATCAAATGTTTATATTGGTAAAATTGATAGAGATGTTATTTATGCAAGTTTAGTTAAAGATCTAACAGAAGCACAAGGATATTTACCTTGGTTGAAAGCAGATGCAGAGTATGCAACTGTAGAACGTATCACAAAGGGGTATGCCAAAGGACTTTTGGCAAAAGTGGCTCTTTTTGCTGGAGGTTGGTCTTTACGTGATGGGAATTTGTTTCCTAGCAAAGATTTAGAACACAATCCTAATGTGCCTGAAAATGGCAATTATTTTGTAGGCAGGGTTAAAAATTGGAGAGACTATTATCAAATAGCTTCGCAACAAACAGCTGAAATACTTGGAAGTACTGCAAATCCACACCAATTAGATCCGGATTACGAGAATATATGGAAATCTGTTTGTGGTGCAAAACAAAATCCTTTTAATGAAAATTTATTTGAAGTAGCATTTGGTCTAGGTAACAGTGGAGATATTGGATCACTAATGGGCTATGAAGTAGCTGGGGGTAGTAAATATGGGTCTAGAGGTTTTGGTGGTACTTATGTTGGTTCACATGCCTACTATTTCTATTCGTTTACTCCAGAAGATAAGCGTCGGGATGTTAGTTTAAGCTGGTTGAACTACACTAAAGATAATGTTGAAGGTGTAAAAACTGATCCGCTTAGTGTAAATTTTGCTAAATGGAGAATTTATTGGATGTCCCCTTCTTATTTAGCATTGCATAAAACAGCCAATTCACGTGTTGCTACTGGTGTCAATTGGATATTAATGCGTTATTCAGATATTTATTTAATGTATGCAGAAGCTGAAAATGCACTAAATGGACCCGAAGCTATAAATCCAGCTGCAGGTATGTCTGCAAGACAAGCATTAGAAAAGGTTCGTGAAAGAGCTTTCGGTGTGGGATCTGCTAAAATAAAAGAATATGATGCTAATTTCTTTGATGCAATTGTTAACGAACGTGCTTGGGAGTTTGGTTGTGAAAATATTCGTAAACAGGATTTAGTTCGTTGGGGTCTTTTATCTGAAAAGATTGAAACTATGAAAAAAACGCTTTGTCTAATGTTTGATAACAAAGAAGCAGTAAATATTTTTGATAAAACGTATCAAGCAGCTGATTTTCCTAAAACGGTATATTACAAATTTAAGGATGCAGAATACATTGATAAAAGCTCACTTAATTATTATACAAACCTTTCTGCTAGTCCAGGTCCTGAATATAAGAGCGTTTCTTGGTTTCCTACGAGTGCCGCAAAGCCTCTTACAGGTACTAATAAAAATTATGTTGATTGGCCAGTTAAGACTTTGTTGGCTGGTTCTGGATTAAATGTGGCATATGATTACTCAAGTCTTTTAGGCACAATGAGTAATGGTACAGAAATTCAAGCTAGCCTTGCTCAATATACTAAAGGCAATGGTACTTGTAATTATAGACATTTCTTTGCTATATATTATGAGGATATTTTTGAGTCTAAAGGACAGATAAGTAATTCTTACGGATTTTAAATAATAGTATTAATTTAATTTTAAATATAATGAAAAATAAATTATTAGTTTTTAAGGTTTTAATACTTATCATGACTATAATTAGTTGTGAAAAAGATTACAACCAATGGGAAGTGGATTCTAGTACCGATAGACTTTTTAAATCTATTATTTTTGAAACTTCGGCTGTTGAAGCTTCAGCTGTTGAACTTAAATTCACGAAATCAATTTCGGCTACAAAGTATGTTTTTGAGTTTAGTAAAGATAGTTTAGAGTTTAAAAACATTGTGAAGACTGTTGAAGTTTTAGCCGATACTTTAACACCATTTGCCAATTCAACTACTTTGACTAAAGTAGAATACCGCGAAAGATTTGATGAGCTTGAGGGAACAACAGGTTATTCTGTAAGGATGAAAAGTATTGACGAAATAACAGGTTTAGAATCTAAATATAGTCAAGTCTATTTTAAAACCCCAGCAGAACAGATTTTTAAAGGATATACAGCTACATCTACTACTGCCAGTTTAAAATGGACTATTTCACCTAGGGTAACCAATATAAGTTTGTATGACCAAGCATCTGTATTAATAAAAAATATTGTTTTGACTCAAGCTCAAAAAGATTCAGGTATGTTAACCATCGATAATTTAGCCAATGGGTCAAATTACATTGTCAAAGTTTTTAATGCTGATAATAATAGAGGAACCCTAAATATTAAAACAACTGGTTTATTTAACAGTAGCATTTACAAAGTTTTACTTTCGGATACAGCAGGAAGTATTGGCACAGCCATAAAAGGTCTTGTAACAGCGGGAGCCAAAGATATTACGGTAGAGTTTGATGCTGCAACAACCTACACAATAGGTGGAGATATTACTATCCCAACTGGAGTAAATAATATTGCTTTTGTAGGTTCAGTAGATCAAAACGGTAATCCATCGGTGTTAAACAATGCCAGGTTCAGAGTTCAAGATAAAATTAATAATATTTTGTTGCAAAATTTGGTTACGTCTTCAGCTAGTAGTTTCTTGATTGATTTGCCAGTTAAAACTGTTAATGATATACAAATTGAAGGATGTACGATTTCGCAAATAAACTCTATTGTAAGAGCGAGTGGAGTTAGTGTTATTAACAACATAAATGTAAATGATTGTAAGGTTTCACAAACAGGAAATTATGGTGTGTTTAATGTAGGTGTTGGTAGTATTGTCAATTCTATTAATGTTTCTAATTGCACCCTTACCGAGATTGATACCCGTTTTGCGGATGTTCGCGTTAAAACAAAAATTAATTTCAAAAACATTACTTGTGTAAATATTACCAAGTTTATGGGACATCTTTGGAATTTTGATAACAATAATCCTGTACAGGTTTCCATCCAGAATTGTATAATAGCTGGACCAAATGGAGGAACTGCCCTTAATAGTACTAGTGGTACCTACAGTAATATCAGTATTTCATATGCTGGTAATTACTTGACGAAGGATGTGCTAAATAACGGAACAAGACCTATAACAGGTATTACAACTGTTCCTCTTGTTATAGCAGACTTTTTTGTAGATCCCACTAAAGGAGATTTTCATATTAAGCCAGGTATTGGTTTCGCAGGAACTGGTGTAGCTGGAGATCCTCGTTGGTTTTAGGCAATTTAGAAAATATATTTTATAAATAGAAAATAGTAATTTGGTTTGAGAGGGAGTGGATTCTTATGAATTTGCTTCCTCTCTTGGTTTAATGGATTTAATATTCTAAAGTTATCGTTGATTAAATGTTTGCATATCCACTGCTTTTTCTTTAAAAGCTTTGTCATAAATTTTGCGGACTTGTTTCATAGGTTAAAATTAAGATTATTTCTTAACTTTCTGTGATCGCTAAGTTAGCATGTCCAATTTGATTAAAAAAATGTAGCTTAACTTAATGTGTAGTTTTTGTTTGCATATCCATTTTTTTCATGGTACAATAATGGTACAAAAAGGAACAAACTATGTAAATAAAGCTAAATAAACAGAAAGAAGAATCCCAGTTAAAATGCCGTTTTATGACATTTTAACTGGGATTCTTTGTTTTATTTTGTGATGTTTTGTGAAACTTATTTTCCAATATTAGGAATAAAAGATGTCCTTAAAAGGAATACTTTGTCTTTTAATTTCTAACTATTAATGATCGTAAGACAATAGGAAATTATTATCCATTTCGGAAAAATGTGAAGTTAAACTATTTTAGTGGAGTTGATGGTGCTTTAATTGAACGCCTAATTCCAATTTTAACTTTTTTTGACAGTCTTAATTAAGTGTTTAAGTTGCTTATTTACAGAGTATTATTTGTATTATGTATTGATTTTTATATGCTTAGCCAATTAAGGTAAGTATTTAGAATTTTTGAAAGTTTGTAGGGAGTTTGCTGGAAGCAGTAATGTTACACTTATTGGTTTAGTTTTGTAAAACGAAAACTGGAAAAATCAATATATTCCATTTGTTGAGGGTTTAATTGATAATGTGTATGGAAAAAATAATATTGTACATGTTGATTACTCTCATCAACAAAAATGTTAACTGCTCCCTTAATTACATTACAAAACTTAACAAAATCATTTGCATCTGTGTATAATATGGAAGTTAAAGTAAACAGTCACAATTTGAATATATTATCTCCACTTTGAAGAAAAATATTTATTAGACTTTAAAAAATAATGTTAATGAAAGTTTCAGGTCATGATGAGATGGAGGGGGATCATCTGCGGAGATGTATTGTCAAACTAAATATATCCTTGATGATTATATAGTATAACAATATGGCAATCTTAAAAAAGGAGAAGATGAAAATTTAGATAATATAAAATCAATGTATGAACAACTTCCAATTGGATCCTTGGCAGCTTTTTGCTAAATCAATTCGTTGAAATTTTAAAGGAATTTCCGCTGAATAAGCTCTTAACAATTCTATTACCGCTATTAAAAACTTTATTACAGACTTTCCATTTCCTATAAGCAGCAATCAGCAAGATAAAGTCTTTTACAAAATCAAAGATACGTGTGTAACAAATCTATAGCTATTGGTCTTGATGAAAGAAAGCTTTTTAATAGTTTGATGACCTAGGCGTTTTGGGTTTTGAAAGCCATAAAGACAAGTCTTATAACAAAGATTATGTTGTTGAAAAATCTATAAAAGATTACTGATTTCAAAATGGTGGAGTTTTATCAGGTATGATATATAGCGAAACACTGAAGAAAAAAAAACTAATGGTTAAAATAAATTCAAATTACCCAAAAAATAATACGAATTTTATGTTTGTAATAAAAACATTGTTTATTTTTGTTAAAACACTGTTAATCAGTGATTGGTTTTTTGTTAGCTTTGTCAGATTTTGCCACATCAATATGTAGCTATCTGCAGGCAAAACAAATGAAGTGCATAGTAAGAATGATAGTGAAAAATCTAAAAAATTTAAAATGGCAACATCAACTGAAATATTTTTAGAGTTAAAGAAGCAAGCTAACAATGGTTCTATAGAATTATCCTTAAATGAATTTGGAGACAGTTTTAGTCAAATTCAAGATTTGTTTAATGATTTCACATTTGACTTAGGGAATATTTCAATTCTCTTAGAAACGGAGGACAAGCTAAAATTAAAAGCATTTTCAAAACATTTTCTTTTCAAGAAAACTTTTTTTAAGAATGAATCTGTATCAATTGAAGCAGAATTTATTCTTATTAATGACGAGATTGAGATTGTTGCAATTTGTAAATTTAGTAAGACTCCAAACAAATTATCGAAGCTTCCTGGCATAATTGGAGATTTATTAAAGCCATTGGATTTTATTGAAATAAATGACTTGGTATATATTTTAACAACGAAAGAAATCTCAATCATTAATTCTGAAACTTTCCCTGAATATAATAATAAAGAAGTTAACCTTAAACCCGGAATTAACTTGTCAGGCTTTATTGATTTGAAAAACTCGGGTGATATAGCTAGTCTTATTATAAAACCATTGCAACCAATTATTGGTGAAGGTCCTTATTTTATGTCATGGAATATGAGGAACAAAATAGATGTTGATTTTAGTTTAAAACTTCCACAGGATATTGACATTGAAAGTTTATTTAAAATTAAACAACCTAAACTTGTTATAAAGCCAATTATCCCCGTACAGATTTCTATTGATGGGTTGTTTGAAATCGCTTTACCTGCTTTACCACCAGTTTCTGTATTAGGTGGTTTTTCTTACGTTGCTGACGGGATTAGAGGAAAGTTCAATTTAGATAGAATTGCTCAAGAAATTTCCGCTCCATTTGGTTATCCAGGTATTCATCTTTCTTCTTTAACTGTGACAGCAGGAATTAGCAGTGCAATTGCTAATGTTGGTGCAGAAGGTAGTTTTTATATTGGGCCAAGCGCACCTACAAATATGGTAGGAAAACATGCCATTCCTGAATTTGGCGGTTTAAAAAGTAACCAGTATAAATTTGTTTTCGATGCAATCCCTGGAAAGATTACACCAAAATTTGCTTTCCTTTATTTAGATAAACTTACAATCGAAGAATATTTAAAAGCACTAACTAATCAAGATTTATCACTTCCTGCATTTTTGAACAAAATTTCAATTGAACAATTAATGTTTCATTGGTGCGAAACTCCTCTAGGCGAAATTAAGCCTGATGGAACAACTGCCATGCCAATTTTTGGTTTATCAGGAATCACTAATTTGTTTGGACATAGAACATTTACGGAAATCCAGGTAGATGCATCGAATGAAAGTAAAGGGTTATTGGTTTCAGATCCTATCAATATCGAAAATGGTTTATTAAAAATAACAGGAAATGGAAAAGGAACGCCAGAAAAATACAAAGGTCAGACAAAGGTTAAACCAGGCGGAATGGAGTTTTCTTTCAGTTCAACAGGCAATCCTTCTTACTTATCATTTTCTACAAAAATTGAAATCCTTGGTTTAACCGGAGAAGTGACTGGAGATGTTAAAGAAAGTGGTATAAATGGAAGCGTAAAAACTGAAATTAGTGGAATCTTAAAAAACCAACTTTCTCTTAATTTGAATGGTAACAATTTTGATGCTAGCACAGATATTTATGCAGGAATATCAGGATTAAAAGTTGACTTAGGAAAATTAGGATCAATAAAACTTGATACATTTTTAGAGGGAGGGTTTAGTGCTAAATATTTAGATGGAAAATACGCTAATAAAATGCGGTTACATTTTATGGTTGTTGGAGTAAATTTTGACTTAGGTGAACTAGAAGTTGAAGTAATTGATTTGAAAAAAATCGTTGAAATATTGAAAGAAGAAATTAAGCAAGCAATTCAGAAATTGGCAGATAACGTTTTGGCTTGGCTGAAAGCAACTTATGAGAAAATGATTACTTTTATTGAAGACGCATTCAAAGAAATTGGAGAAGTATTAAAAGAGAATTTCAGTTTAACAATGGACAAAGCTGCGGAGGTAATGAAATCTGTTGGATATCAAGCAGAGCAAGTAGGTGAAGCATTGCAGAAGGGATATGGTGCGACAGAGAAAGAAGTAGCATTAGCCTTACGAAACGCAGGTTATCTAATAAATGAAGTTGGTAAAACACTACAAAATTTATTCAAGGTTGCGGATCAAGGTTGTGCTGAAATACTTAAACAATTAGGATATTCTGCAGTTGAAATTGGTAAGTTTCTAAATAGTATCTATGGTCTAGGGGATAACGCCACTACAGCCATTTTAAAAAACCTCAATTACTCATTGGATGATTGCGCAAAAGCTCTAACGGAAGTGTTTAATTTAGGTGGTGATGCTGCAAAAGGTGTTTTGACTATTGCTGGTTTTCCTGCCCCAGCAGTTAATGATACGTTAGGTAAAATCATCCCAGGATGGCCTCCAAAAATATCAGGCCCCAAGTGCATCCTCTCTTCTGCATCTGTAAAACATAAGAAATTGTCTGATGATTGTTATGAATTACAGGTACTTCGAAATTTCAGGGATAATTTCATGTATGAACTACCAAATGGACCTGAACTTATAGAAGAATATTACTCATTATCAGAGATAATAGTCAAACAAATTGAAATAAATAAAATGGAAAATGAATTTTATGAGAGAATATTCAACGAACTAATCATTCCTTCTGTAAAACTTATTGAAGGGGAACAATACGAAAATGCGTTCCAATATTACAGAAACTATGTTTTGAACATTTTTAACGAACTAAAATAAAACTAACAATTATGGCAATCAAATTCATTATTGAAAGAATAGAAAATCAGAAGGCTTACGGCACAATTAAGTGGACTGAAAAAAGTTTACAATCTGGAGCAATATCTGGTCCTTATGGTCGTGGAGAATTGCCTTCAGGTCTTTACCATGCTGAAGGCAAAATGTTATTACCAAAACCAAACAACGAGGGGTTTTGTGATTCTTTAAAAAACTGTTGGTTTCAGGTACTATCACCACAATTTTCCACTGATAGAACTGAATTAGGTATTCATCCTGATGGTAATTTAATTGGAACAAAAGGATGTATTGGATTGATTGATGCGAATACGAAAGCTTGGTATGATGCTTTTAAGTCAATAGGAAAGAATAACTATACAGTTGTTGAAGTAATCGATAATACACAAACCCCTTAAATACTATATTATGGCATTTTGGTTAGAAACGATTCAATTTGGACTTACAGAAGTTAAGGAGCTATTCTCTAAACAAGAGGTAAAAAAGGCAAAATCATATGAAGCTGTTGAAGCTGTTTATGAAGGAGCAAATGAAACAACTACTTTTCTGCAAGAGTGTATGAGGAAAGTTGAATAACCTAACAAAGATTTGAGCAAGATTTGCATTGACGCAGCAAAGAAAGTTAGAGACTTAGATAGTGACCTCTACATACGATTGTTAGGAAAAGCAGAGTATTGGGCTGACCCTACAATTTGGTCACAAGAGAAAATTGATAGAGCAAACATTGCTTTAGATTCAATAAAAAAGGATTCTAGGCAAATACTTTCGGACCGTAATTGAAAAAATGCTGATGTTAGCATGGGATGATAAAAGTCCTGTCGCATTTGGGAATAACTTTATCTTTATAATTTTAAACCTATCAAAAAATGAATACTAAAGGTTATTTTTATCCAAAACATATAATTTTTCAGGCAGTGTTTTAAATTAAGATTTACACTTAGTTACCTTGATGTTGAAGAAATAATGAAAATTAGAGGAGTTCTTGTGGATCATGCTACGATTTAGCGCTGGGTTTATAAGTTTACACCTTTGTTCAGAGTTGAAGAAGAGAAAAGGCCTAGTGGGGGCGAGCTGGAGATTAGATGAGAACTAAATATAATATTAAAAGGCATTTGGTGTTATTTATATAGAGCAGTAGATAAATTAGGTAATACAGTAGACTTTCTTTTGACCAGAATAAGACAGAGAATGAGCGCTCAGTCATTTGTAATTAAAGCAATTAGTAATAACTGCCGACCAAGAGTAATAAACATTGATAAAAGCGGTTCTAAATACTGCCGCTATCAAAGTCTATACAAGCGTTCGTTCTCAAAGATTAAAATCTGGCAGTGTAAATATCTCAACAATATTGTAGAACAGGATTATCGTTTTATCAAGTGGCGCATACAAAACGGATTAGGTTTTAAAAGTTTTGAATCGTCAAGACGAACATTGAGTGGAATTGAAGTTGTACAGATACTAACCAAGAATCAGATGGTTATACTAGGAATATCTATGTTTAAATCATTCTGTAAATTGGCAGACTAACTTTAAAATTACTGAAAGTCTTATATTTGATTATGACAGATGCGAAAGAACCTCGGCAAATGCATCTTAAAGCGAATAATGTTATGATTTATAGTGGTGTTCTAAACTAAAAAAAATGTTGCTGGTGGCGAGAAATTTCTATGATATACTGTATTTGTAAAAATACGAAAATTCTTGTTTTGATATGACTTTTTTCCTATATTTGATGTAATAGAAACGGTTTCTTTTGACAGATTGTCGTTGTGTGCGTATAATTAGGCATGAACTTTTGCAAACTGTTTGGTAAAATCATTTCTGAGCAATATAAAAAAACAGTGACTGATTAAACATAATTAATCTTATTTAAGTAGTATGGCACTTCAAAATATTCCGTTTCCTTTTAGTTATATGATGCCCCAAAAGAAAAAGTGTGCAATAATAATTGGAGTCAACAAAACGGGAGGATTGCCTGTTCTTTCGGCCGCAGTGAGTGGAGCGGAAGATTTTAACAAGTGGGCCGTTTCCCAAGGTTTTGATACATCTCTTTTAATTGATACTGACAGCCCTGTCACAGTGAAAATGATTAGAGATGCAGTTGCGGGTTTTGTAAATGAAAAGATTTATGAACAGATGATCGTATATTTTTCAGGACATGGTATTCTTAAAAGTGCCATGGATGAATTATGGCTATTATCAGAAGCACCTGAAGATAGTAATGCAGCAGTAAATGTACAGCCTTCAAGATTTCTTTCACGCAGATGCGGTATTCCCAATGTGGTGATTATTTCAGATGCCTGCCGTTCAGCACCCGGTAATACTCAACTTTCTCAGATGTCGGGATCAGTTATTTTTCCCAATCCAGCTATTAGTAGTACAAGAGTAAATGTTGATATATTATATGCTACAGCTCCCGGTGATCCTGCTTTTGAAGTGACGGCAGATGAAGCCACAAAGAACTATTGTGGTCTGTATACTAGAGAACTTTTAAAAGGGCTCAACGGAAAAGTACCACAAATAATTAAGGACTATGACTTTGATTCTCTAGGGTTAGCAGGACTCCTTAATAGTCCAAAATTTTCCATCATTCCTGCATATGAATTATCAGAATATTTGTTCACTGCTGTACCGATTTCTGCGGCGCAGATCAATGTAACCTTAAGCCAAAAACCGGATGCTGAAGTTACTTCACGCCTTCCGTCTTATCTTTCACTTCTTGAAAGTCCAAAAGTAGAGTTTGCCCATAAGTCTGCTACTCAAATGACAAAAAACGGTAAGTGGTTGGATGGTGATTTTGGGAGTTTTGAAGGTTTAAATAAAGATTTCGAGATACCAAAGACAGAGGATGTAGATTTGGAAGCTTTGGAAAATAATGCAGAGGATTCGAACATACATTCCCAAAGGACAAAAACAGAGCAAATTAATAAGGAAATCATAGAAAATGATTTAAAAGAGCCGCAGGCAGATGACAATTCTGTGCAAAAAAAAAAGGCACGTATCCCTTTAATGGAATGTAATTTGATGTTAAGTACTATAAACAAAAGCAAAAGTAATGAATTTAATAGAAGTAAATAAAAATTATAACACACAGGCAAAATGCTTGAAATTACTGGAACAGATACGTTGGGGTAAAAACGTAAAATGCACTTTTTGCGACTCAAACAACGTAAAAACGATAAAATCCGAACAGGGGCGGTACTCCTGCAAAAACTGTAACAAGTCATTTTCTGTTATAGTGGGTACGATATTCGAGGAAACCCGAATGGAATTACCTAAATGGTTTCAGATTATTACTTTGATGCTTAATGCAAAAAGTAGTATATCGGCAAAGGAAATAGAACGTAATCTTGGAGTTACTTATAAGACGGCTTATTATGCCTGTATGAGAGTAAGGATAGGAATGTTGATGCCAGAAACAAAGTTGAACGGAATTATAGAAATGGATGAAAGCTATTTTGGAGGCAAAGCCCGAAAAAACCATACCATTTCAGACGACAACGTAAGTTTAGCACAAACAACATTAAAAAGAGGACGAGGAACAAATAAAGTTTCGGTCGTGGGAATGGTTCAGCGACAAGGAAATGTAAAAACAAAGATTATTGAAAAACTAACCAAAAGAAATTTGCTATATATGTTGAAGTCAAACGCCAAAAGTGATAACTCAATTTTGATGACTGATGGATTCAGGTCTTACAACGAATTAGAAACCTACATCGAGAGGCTTGTTGTAATTCACTCAAAACAATATAGCAAAGGAATAGTGCATATCAACACAATAGAGGGTTTTTGGAGTTATGTTAAAAACGGAATCAAAGGAAGTTTTAAATCTGTTAGCAAAAAGTATCTACCCCTTTATTTAATTGAGTTTGAATGGAAATTTAACAACCGTAATTTCAAAGGAAATGAGTTGGAAAAGTTCCTAAAAAACGCACTATTTCAAGAAAAAGAATTAGAACATTGGAAAGCCCAAAGTTCTCAACAAATTAAAAATATAGCGTATGGGAACGAGTAGTCTATCTGCTTTTATGTTTTCTATTTTGGGCGACACACCTTGGAACAATGCCCCTGAATGGGCGATTTATATTCTTTTAGGATTGTGTTATTTGGGAATTGTTGTTGGTATAATAGCATTCTGCATTCAATTAAAGTTTCTTTGGGATGAATTTTTTCGTTGATTTCGAAAACGGCTAATATAAAGGCAGAAACAGTTCCTAAAACTAATAATACATTTTTTGTGTAAAGCCAAAGTTTTAATTGACGTTCTTTATTTTCTTTGGAAATATAACCATCAGAATTTATAAATAAAATGCCTTCAACAGTAATGTAATATCTAAAAATATCTTTATCGATAGTTTCAAACCGTGAAGCATAACCATCTTTAACTAATTTTTGAATAACAGCAAGTTTATCTCTATTTGATAAATTTATTAAAACTGCATTTCTCGAAAAAAGGTCATTATATTCAATATGTGAATCAGAGGTTTGTTTAAGTAAAACAGATAAAGTTAAATTTAATATTTCATTGTAGTTTAATTTTTCCATAAGTAGAAATTACGATTAAAACAAACATACAAAATAAAAACGAACTATCCATTAAAGGGATACGTGCCAAAAAAAATGATAAGGCGGCTTACGACTCTATTTTGCAGGCTTTAAATAAATCTAGTAAAGACATTTTGACTGGATTTACTATTGTTGGAATTCCATTTATAGAAAACGATTATTTTAAAAAGGATGTACAAATTTTCTCGGAAAATGATGCAGTACAAATTAGAATTAGGATAAACCTTAAAACCTATTTTCTGGATCTACCAAATGGTTGTTTACTTCCTCTGGCGGTACTTCCAGGTTTTATCGGCACAGTTGTTTTTGATAAAGATGAAGTTATAACGGTTAATTACATCCCGTCTTCAATGAGTCTTAACGCAGTAAATGGGGTTAATGAAATAAACAATAATGTAGAAGAAAGACGAGCGATTATAGCTGCAAAGTCAAAAGGAGGGACATTTAGAATTTCTGAAAATATCGAGGAATTGACTCATACAGCGAGTTATTTAAGAATGCACAAGAACCTAGATCCAAGTCTTGGACTTTATGCAGCCTATGCCTACAGTCAGGCGGGTAAATTTGAAGATGTGCAGTCCATTTATGATTATATGAAACGGGAGCCTGAACCGGTACTTTTTGATGTGGCAATGCTAAATGAACTCTCTGCACCGGAGCCTGATAAGCAGGTTTTGGAGAATGCTTCACCGTTCTGTCCTATGCTTAATCAAGGATGGTCTTATCTTACTATTAATCCGGAATTTTATGATCCATTTTTAATTGAGATATCCAAATTCAGGATACCCGGATTATGGACTACTTTTACACCAGAAGGATCTACATTGATTAAACAAAAACTTAAAGACTCACAGATATGAATTTGATATTAATCCATGGCCGCGACCAACAGGGAAAAAACCCATCCGAATTAAAAAAAGAATGGCTTGATACCTTAAAAGAGGGGCTTTCAAAAAACGGTTTAGAACTTCCTGCGAATGTTAATATTGTATTTCCTTTTTATGGTGATTTATTAGATGCTTTAAGTAAAGATATCAGAAATCCGAATTCCATTGCTGGAGTTATTGCAAAAGGCAGCATTGAGGAAAAGCAGCTTTCCTTCTATTTTGAAATATTAAGCGAAATGGCTCTCAACGCACAGATTGATGATAAGCAAATAGGTGACCTGATAGTGGGTACACGGGAAAAAGGTCCATTGAACTGGGAATGGATTCAGGCAATAATGAGGGCTTTAGATACGCACAGCCCATTTGGAGATTTTACTCTTGAGAAAAGCACTTTTGATGTATTTGTTTATTTAACAATTGATGCCATAAAAAGTCAAATTAATAAATTCATCTTAGATTCCATACCACAAGGTCCAACCGTGTTTGTTGGGCATTCCCTAGGATCTGTAGTGGGGTATAATGTACTGCAGGAATTGGCAGGCCAGAATATCAAGAAATACATTACTATCGGCTCGCCTCTGGGACTGCTTTCTATTAAAAACCATTTATCTACACCTCTTAAAATGCCACCATCTGTAACGGGAGGATGGTATAATGCTTATGATGAACGAGATTTTGTCGCTTTAAATTCCTTAGATACAGTGAATTTCAATATCACTCCTTCCATTGTAAATTCCAACCACGTGAAAAACAAAACAAAAAACCGTCATGGCATCATTGGATATCTTAATGATGCTTCAGTAGCAAAAGAAATATATAATGCTCTGACATCTTAATACATTTCTCTTTTGTAAGATTGGTTGAATTTAATTATAAATTAGTAGAACAGATTTACTGATTAGTTTATATCCTAATTTTTAATAAAGCTTTTAATAGAATTATAAGCTTTATTATCATTTCTTTATGGAGTCTATTTGAAATTGTCAATAATAAAAATAAAAGTAAAATGTATTTAGGAAGTATCCACATTGAAAATTTTAGAAAATTTAATTTAGCTGATATAGAATTTCAAAAGGGCTTAAATTTACTTGTAGGTGAAAATGACTCTGGAAAATCTACCATTATTGATGCTATAAAACTTGTCACAGGTACACACAGTAACGATTGGGTTAGACTTTCCAAAGATGATTTCTATAGTGATGGAACGACAAGGGCTACTGAACTTAAAATAGTTTGTATATTTAATGAACTATCTCCAGAGGAAGCTTCATCATTTTTAGAATGGTTGTCCATCAGTGAAGATAAATATTATTTGAAACTTACATTAATTGGCAGAAGGAAGGTTAAAAGTAATTCTCTATCGGAAGTATATTATGATATAAAAGCAGGTGAGGATGAAGAAAGTGGTATGATTAGTGGTGAAGCCAAAAATAAATTAAAAGTTACTTACTTAAAACCGCTTCGAGATGCTGAATATGAGCTGGCTTCAAGAAAAGGTTCTCGACTTTCTCAGATTCTTGCTGCTCATGATATTTTTCAAAAGCAAGAAAATATAAAACATCCATTAGAAATAACAATGGATAAAGCAAATCTTGAAGTAACAGATTACTTCGAAAACAAAGAGGGCAAGCAAATAACAGACACGATTAACTTAAGTTATTTAAAAGAATTTTCATTATTGAATAACCCTTTATTATCAAAGTTTGGAATTGCTCAAAATGATTTGGGCAGAATACTTGAAAAACTGGAATTATTAGGTTTCTCAAAAACAAACGAATTAAACTTAGGTTTAGGTTCAAATAACTTATTGTTCATTGCAACTGAATTACTATTATTAAAAAATGATAGCGGGTATATAGGACTAAAACTTTCTTTGATTGAAGAAATTGAAGCTCATTTACATCCTCAATCTCAATTAAATCTTATTGATTTTTTAAATAAACAATCAGAAAGTTTAGGATTCCAGACAATAATTTCTACACACAGTAACTCATTAGCGTCAAAAGTAGATCTTAATAATTTGATTCTTTGTAAAGGAGGTAATGTTTTTTCAATGAGAAAAGGACAAACAAAATTATTAGGTAATGACTATGAATTTCTTAGGCGGTTTTTAGATAATACAAAAGCAAATTTGTTTTTTGCAAACGCAGTGATAATAGTTGAAGGTGATGCTGAAAATTTAATTATTCCAACTTTTGCTGAATATATTGGCTTCCCACTACATAAATATGGTGTTTCAATTGTAAATGTTGGAAGTACTGGACTTTTGCGGTATGCGAAAATATTCCAAAGAAGTGATGGTACAGGTGTTGGAATAAGAGTTTCTTGTATTACTGATCGAGATATACCTCCAAAAGAAGCAAAGGAATTTACATATGAAATTAAAAGACGTATAACAGGACAAATAGAACAGGTTAGCTTGCTAAGTGATAATCGTAAAACGGAAGATGAATATACAATAGCGGATATTAATGAAATAGTTAAAAAGAAAATCGCTAAATACGAAGGTGGTGATGTAAAAGTCTATCTTCCAAATACTTGGACACTTGAATATGAGATAGCAAAAAGTTGTCTTAGAACATTAATGCATAAATCAATTTTGCTCGCATTGAAGACTAATGATTTACAAGAAGAAATTACAAAAGATTTTATTCAGCAAATTAAAGATAAAGTAGAAAAGGATTTTACCAGATGGAAAACTGAAGGTAAAACTGATATTGAAATCGCAGTAGAAATTTATTCTCCATTAGAGCGTAAATTAGCTTCCAAAGCAGTAGCCGCACAAATATTTTCAAGATTTTTGTCAAGTTCAAAAATAGATAAGAAAGAGATTTTAAAAGACGATAATTTAAAATACTTAGTTGATGCAATTAAATATATAGCAAATGTTTGATTTCAAGAATTTAGACATAACTGATGAGGACATTGCCTTCGTTGAAAATTATTTTGGTTTTGAATTTAATGAAGGCCAAAAAAGGATCATTCGATTTTGGGAAAATACAGATATTCAAGCATGTCCGGGCAGTGGCAAAACAACCACACTGGCTGCTAAATTAATTATTTTAGCAAATAAACTTCCTAAGTCTTACAAGCAAGGTATTTGTATAATCACTCATACGAATGTCGCAGTAGAAGAAATAAAAAGCAAGCTTGGAACATATTCAAGTTTTTATTTTAATTATCCAAATCATTTAGGTACAATTCAATCAGTAGTTGATAAATACTTTGCAATTCCAGCTTATAAAAATGAATTTAAGTCATCTCCGACAATTATTGATGCTGATTCTTATTGTAAGGAAATAAATAAATTTAAATCACTCAGTGGAACATCTATTTTTTTAAGCAGCAAAGGAATTGATGAAATAGGATATTTATCATATAACAAAGTCAATTTTGAGGTTTCCAGAACAATTAATGACGATAAACCTTTTTTCATAAATGGTATTAATCCAATAAAAATGGAAGTTCATTATCAGAAAGTTAAAAGTGTAAAAGACAAGCTTTATAAGGATGGCTTTATTAAATATGACGAGGCATATTCCCTGGCTTTTAAATATCTTAGAGATAATAGATCATTGAATGAATTATTCAGTAAAAGATTTCCTCTGGTTTTTATCGATGAAATGCAGGATATGGAAACACATCAAACAGAGCTTATCAGCTTTTTATGTGATGGTACTTCAGCAATAGTTCAAAAAATTGGTGATAAAAACCAATCAATTTACAACTATACTTCTTCTGATAGCCAAAATGAATGGAATCCAAATATAAATTTGGAATTACAGTTGACACAAACTACTAGAATATCTGAAAATATTGTGGAAGTGGTAAAAAATATCTGCGTGGCTCCTCAAGCAATGACAGGATGGGAAAACAAGTTGCCTTTAAAACCAACCATTATTCTTTTTGACGACGATTCTATTTTAAAGGTTAAAGACAAATTCGGTGAATTACTTATCGAGAATAATCTTCATAATGTAAAATCTTGTAAAGTAGTTGGAGCAAGATTGAGTGAATCGCGTTTAAATATTAATTCATATTGGAATGATTTTAATCGCGGTTATAATAAAAAGGATTTTTCTAATATTATCTCTTTTCTGGAAAATGTCAAGCAATTATCTTTGAAGAGTAAAAATGTAAAAGAGTTGAGAAAGACATTATTGGCTATTTTTTGTAAATGTCTTCGACTATCCAAAGTTAGAAACCCCAAAACCAATTTTTATTTTACACCATTTAGTTTGTGTGAACACTTGAATTCACTTGAAGATTTAAGTCTTTCAACCACAATGAATAATAGGATTTTAAATTGGATTACATCTATTTCTGAAACAGAGATTTTAAGAAAAGAAATTGAATCTTTTGTTACTGATTTGATTGCTTACTTCGGTGGTGAAGTAAATGATGAATTAAATGATTTTTTTGCTAATGGGCAAATTGGATTGATAACTGAAAAGACAGAAAATAAGACTTATGATTTTAGTTTGAATGGACAGCGAGTTAAAATTCATTTTGATACAATCCATGGGGTAAAAGGTGAAACACATACGGCAACTCTTTATCTTGAAACTTTCAATCGCATTTTTGACATAAGCAGTAAGATTTTAGAATTTATTATTGGAACAGAGAAACAACAAATTAAGTATAGAGCAAATGACGCTTTTAGAAAAAGATTACCGCTTGCATATGTCGCAATGTCTAGAGCGACACATTTTATATGTTTAGCTGTTCATAAAGAAAGATACACTGAAGCTCATAAAGAATATTTTGAAAGTAATAATAATTGGTCAATACTTAGGATTTAATTATAATGTAAATTAGAACAATAGTTAATTTACTTAATTCCCTTATTTTTCTGAAGAATGACCTCTACAAATAATTGATTTGCATCTGTTTTGTAGTTTTTTTTTGTAGTAAAATTCAAGTGCTTAATACTCCCTAAAGTAGGATTGTTTTCTATTTTGTTCAGTGATGCCAAACAGCCGTTGAAAGAACCTTCTAATGAAAAAATATAGCTTGTGGTTGTAAAACCTTTTTCGGTAATAGAATGTGGTTCTTTAAAATCAATGATTTTTAAATGATAGGAATCGCCATAAGCAGTAAGTTGTTTTAATAAGTCATTTTGAAAAGATTCTGAAGCTTTAATATTATAGCGAGACAACATTACATCCAGTTGTTTTTCTTTCTGGCGCAGCTGACTTGCTAATTTTGGAGAACTGTTGTTTTCAGAAATCATTTCACTTTTAGATTGATATTCTTTGTAATAGCTAATCGTATTTGAAATCGCAAAAGAATAACAAATATACAGTGCTACCACAAAGCCAAATAACAACCCTTTATTTTTTCTATTTAGCCTCATTTTACTTCAAGATTAGTTTAATAGAAAATTCCGTTTCATTAAGATCATTTTTTCCAAAATGAGTGATTACCACTTGCTTCATCCATTTTAAACGCTCTAGAGATTCGACCCAATGTGTAAAAGCAATATTGTTAATTGTTGTTCCAGAAAGAGTGATGGTTTTTTCTTGAGTTAAAATTGGTTCTTCACTTTTAATCTTTTTATCTAATGGATGATAAACCAATTCTGTTAGTAAAATAGAGGATGGAATTCTTTTACTGATTTCGTTAATGACTAATGAACTTTGTGATGCTGTCATGGCGACCACATTATTGACTTTTTGTTCTTTAGCTAAAATACGTTGTTTTGTTTTTATCACTTCTTCAAATGAATATTTACTCAACAAAAGATTTTCTGAAGTTTCAGCAGCTAATTTGAAATAATGAGAAAACAGTAAAAAATTGACTAGTAAAATCGTAAGCAATATGCCAATCATCAGTTTTATTCCTTTTGAAAAAAAGCTTTTTTGATTGTATTTCTCATGTAGTTGTTGACTATAATTTATTAGGTTTCCGGTATTAGCTGTTCCATTTAGTAATAATCTCAATATTCCAGCAAAAGGTAACAAATGAGTATTTTGCACTTCAAGACCATTTATATTGAAAATGGTATCTGCTATTTTGGTATTGGTTTGAATAATTGGACTTTCTTCACTTTTAGAAATCGTTTGATAATTGGTAAACAATTCCTCTCTATCAGAGTAATTAATTATTTCGGCAATAGAACCAATTCCTAAACTAATTCCTGCTATAGAAATTCTTTGTTTGTTATAATTCGATAGTATTTCTTCTATATAATTTTTTCTACTGATGGCTACAATTGATTTAGTTTTAAATCGCCATATTTCAAAATAAAATTCTTCCCAATTGGTATTAGGAAATACTTTGTGTAATAACTTATCGTCTGAAGCATCTATTCCTTGAACTTCTTTCTGAATGACTTGGCTAGTATTTATAACAAGGAAAAAAGGAAGCGTTTTGTCCCATTTTTCTGGAAGCGTTTCGGAATGTGTTAGTCTATCTTTTTTAGTAATGATAAGTTCTTCTTTTTTCTTTTCTACTAATAATATTGCCATCTTTTCTTCATTATTTAAAGAAAAGTGTTCAATACCAATGTATTGTTTGCCTAGCAAAAGAGAAGGTAAAGAGGGGAGTGTCATTAGTAAATAACAGTTGGTTTGATTAATACAGTTAATTTTTTCTTCGAATCTTGACGGCTTCTAGAACTAAAAAGCCATTTGATTATAGGAATTCTCGATAATAATGGAACTCCTGTACCCGAATCATTTTTGGTAGATTCTTCTAATCCTCCAAGAACAATCAAATCTTGATCTTTTACTCTAATTATAGAGGTAAACTCTCTAGAATTAATCCCAGGAGGAGCATTTTTATCCACTTTTTGACCATTAAAACTAGATTGTATTACTTTAATATCCAATGTTATTTGACCATCTCCAGACACTAGAGGCATAATGGTAACTGATAATTCGGCATCAATTGGTTGGTAGTTTTTAATTTCAGAAGTTGTTGGGATTTGAGAACCATAAAAATTTTGATTGGTAACCACATAATAAGTAGTTTCTCCGATTGATAAAAAAGCTTTATGTCCATTTAAGGTTGATAATCTAGGGGAAGAACGTATTTTTAAATTCCCGTTGGTTTCCATTGCTTTGAGGTTGACATAAAAATTAGGCACTACTTTTCCAATGTTCAATGATCCAAATCCACTAAATCCATCAATAATATTGTTAATAGTTTGCGCTCCCAGATTCATATCTACAGTTGGGAAAACTGTTCCCGAAGTTGTTACTGGTTTGTCTCCAATTCCAGCATTTATTCCTGTTTCTACTGTTGCACTTTTGTTTACTTCCAAGAGCATTACTTCAATCAGGATTACAGGAACCGCTTTGTCAATATATTTTATAAAAGATTCAAAACGTTCAATATTAGCGGCTGGTCCATTGACCAAAAAACTATTCAATTCCTTATCAATTTTGATATCCAAATCTTTTTTTATTTCATCTGGAATAATAGTCAGGATGGATTCTGAAGGATTACTATTTCCACTGCTATTGTTGCTCGTATTGTTATAATTATTTTGTTGTTGGAAATTTGAGGTATTTCTACTATCTGACCCGTTAATATTATTGTTGTTAGCGTAATTATTGACATTAGTATTCGTGTTATTCAATCTTCCTGAACTTCTACCTTCATTTGAGGAATCACCTAACAGTTCAATGGATCGATGCATCAAGGGAATTGATTTTACATTTCGCACTATCAATTGATTTTTAGTGCCAAAATAGTATATAGTTCCACTTTTCATAAAGGTGTAGCTATCTCCACTAGCTCCTGACTCAGCTGGTGAATCATTGTTTAGTTGGCGTTGTGTTCCATTATTGGATGGCAATCTGTTTTCCGTTTTTGCTTCTGTTTTAGTTTCAAATATTTTACTCAAAAGCGCATCAAAAGATATGTTTTTGGCTTTTACTGTGGCATTTCCTGCACCTTCTAATGGACTGGAAATAAACATATCAATATCCAATTCATGTCCTATATCATAAACGATGCTTGCTATGGGAGTGTTTTCAAAGTCAACATCCAATATTTTTTTATTGACATCAATAACTGTAAACTGAAAGTTTGATTTTCTGTTTTGTGATTTGCCAGAACGAGCTGTACCATTTTTATCGGCATTATTTGGAGAATTACCTTCTAATGAATCAAATATATAAAAGCTGTCTTTGGATTTTTTTACCGTAAGATTGTTAGCTAAAGCTAATTTATCCAAGGCTGCATCAAAAGGCATACTTTTGATATAGGCTGTCAATACTTGTTTTTCCAAGCCAGGTGCATAAACCAAATTTTTACCACTCTCATCGGTAATTCTTTTGAAAACATCATATAAAAGATCTTCTTTTAGGTTAAGGGAAAGTAGATTTTCAGATACTTCATACTTAACTTCAAATACTTTTTCGATCTTTTTTTCTGCGGGTTTTTGGTATGATTTAATGGCAATGATACTGCCTGAAAAATCTATAGTAAGATTATATTCTTTACATAAAAAAAGTAACAAATCGCCAACATTCACATCGGCAAAATTATTGACAATATTTGTTTGAGCCAGATTTGGAGCAACACTAATATTTAGCTTGTGCATTTGGGAAATAGCTAATAAAAAGCTAGAAAGCGAAGCTTCTTTAATATTAATATTGATTTTTTCTGAAAGACCAGGTGCATCAACACTAATAGCATCAATATTATTTTTAATTTGTTGCATCCTATTCTCTTCTAAAGAATTAGTCGGTCTGTAATTAGATTGGGCAGGCTTTTTTTCTTGTGAAAAAGAAGCTTGGAAAATAAAAAGAAAAATGAATAATATAATTTTTTTCATAAATGAGATAAATTGAATACGGTAATTTTACGATTTTACAAGAGTAAAGAAAAAACTTCTTCTATCGATGTTGTTCCGTCTTTTATTAGCGATAAAGCATTTTTTTTCAGTGTGAAAATTTCTTTTTCTTCTATATAATGGTCAATTGCTAATTGATTGTTTTTAATTAAGGATGATAGTTCATTGTCAATAGGAATAATTTCGTAAATGGCTTTCCTTCCAGAATATCCTGTATGGTAACAATGCTCACAGCCTACGGCTTCATGATGATTTTGGAGTTCTTCGGGTATTTCAAAACCTGTAGGAAATAATTCTGTACTGACTGATTTCTCTACTTTACAATGATTACAGAGTTTCCTAACCAAGCGTTGGGCGACACTTATATTGAGTGTACTGGCTATCAAGAAAGAGGGAATTCCCATATCGATCAATCGGGAAACCGTAGCCCAAGCGGAATTTGTATGTATGGTTGATAAAACCAGGTGTCCTGTCAAAGCAGCTCGAATAGCCATATTAGCTGTATTTACATCTCGTATTTCCCCAACCATAATGATATCTGGATCTTGTCTTAAAAAAGTTCGAAGTGTCGAAGCAAAATCTAAACCTATGTTTTCTCGAAGTTGCACTTGATTGATTCCTTCTAAAGTATATTCTATAGGATCTTCTACCGTGAGTATATTAGTGTTGGGAAGGTTCAGTTTTTTTAAGGTAGCGTACAAAGTTGTCGTCTTTCCAGAACCTGTAGGTCCAGAAATCAAAACAATCCCATTAGGTTTCTTAATATTTTCGAGATAAGTAACTAATTCTTTTTCAGTAAATCCAAGGGCATTAATATCAATATGACTGGTGTCTTTGCTCAAAATTCTTAAAACTACCTTTTCTCCGTGAAGTGTGGGTAAAATAGAAACCCGAATATCAAAATCCTCACTATCGGTAACAATGGTAATTCGTCCATCTTGAGGTAGTCGTTTTTCAGAAATATCGAGTTGGGCTCTGATTTTTATTTTGTTAATCAAAACGGGATATTCTTCAGTGGCAATATGGAATTGCTCTTTCAATTTTCCATCCAAACGGAAACGTACCCTAGCATTTTTCTCATAGGGTTCAAAGTGAATATCACTGCTTCCAATTTCTTTAGCATTCACCACTATTTTTTCTAGAAAATCAACTGAATAATGAATGCTAGAAATTGTATTTGAGGCTGATTTTCGATAATTAGTACTTAAATACCTATTGATATTTTCTGTCGTTTCTGCTTCTAGTTGAGTAGGAAAACCTAGTAATATAGACAATTCTACCTGTAAATTTTCTAAATCAACTACATCTGTTTTTAAAATGAGTTTTGTCCCTACTTTATCGACAGGAATTATCCTGTAGTGATAGGCTTGTTCTGCCTTGACAAGTTGTTGAATGGTTATGGGAATATTAAAATCAATCATCTTTAATAAGCATATAAAAAGTTGGATTCCCAAAAAAAACTAATTCCATAAACAGTTGCAAAAAACAACGACATATATCCCGCAAGCGGAACTGTTTTTTCCGTTTGCTTGTATCGAATTGTAAAATGCAATAACAAAGAAAACACTAGTGAAAAAACAAAAAGGATTAAAAAGGAAACAATTGAAAAGGAAAAAGCAATAGAAACAAAAAACAGTAAATCGCCCAGTCCAAAGACTTCTTTTAGTAAAGGTTGTTGCAGTTTATATTTAGCATACAAATAACTAACAAATAGTAATAGTGAAATAAATACCAAATTAAAACTTGTATTGATAAATGCGGGATAAATAGATACCGATTGTATTTGCAAAACAAATACCATTGCTCCTATAATTGGATATAGAAACCAATATACTTTGCGGTCTTTGTAGTCCTGAAAAAAGACAAGAAAGAAAACAACAATCAATACAAATTTTAAAATCCACATTAGTCTTGGATGATTTGTTTTGGAACTCCGTTCTGATCGATTTCCCAAACGTTAAACACACCATTACCATTAAAATCAGTTAAAGCAGTAGCTTTAATCTTGAATTCAGTATTGGAAGATTGTACAATTTCATAAGAATAATTAGCACTCCCACTTTCTTTAACCGTTTTTGGAGCTTCAAAATCAATCTCTGAAAAATTAGAACTGTACTTCGAATACATGAAGTAATATTGTTTTTCAGCATTGTAAATCGCTTTCAATTGTACTTGAGCTTCGACACTTTTTGCTTTAGTAATTAATGGCATCAAATTAGGCAAAGCTATCAATAATAGAATTCCAATTATTGCCAATACAATTAGCATTTCTTGAAGGTTAAAAGATGAAATTTTTTTTGACAACTGTTTTTTCATATGTTGATATTTATTGTTTTTATCGGTCATATGTAATTCGCATATCATCATTGGTTTTTGCATCCAATTTTGAGTCATGCTCATTTCATTACAACTAAAATAAATCAATGGATAGCAAATATATATTTTTTATTTATAAAAGTAAAGATTTTTCTTAATGTGGTATGTTTTGTTAATATTTAAATTCCTAATATACTTTAATAAGAGTATTGTAGTATCCTTTTCATATCATTGAAAATCTAGTTAGGCTTTTGTTTGTAAGACTTCAAATGTTTTTTATAAGTTATTTTGTATTTAAATTAAAAAAAATAAAATATTAATCTTGTTAATTAAAAATAAAATTTTTAGTATTGTAAGAAATTAGAATAGTGATTTTCTTATGCTTTTAATGGCTATTAATCAGAAAAAAAATGATTAACATGAATTTATTAAATTGATATTCAAGCTTAAATATTTTCATTAAACAACTAAAATAATAACATTTAGTAAATACCTTCTTTTTATTATGAAAAACAAATTGAATTTAATGTTGATTTTATTTTCTAGCCTATTAAGCTATTCGCAAGATTTACCAACCATTATACCTCCTTCACCTAATGCTGCTTCTTTAGGGCAATATGCAGATGTGCCAGTAAGTAATTATACAGGTGTTCCTAATATATCAATCCCTTTATTTAATATTAAATCTGGTGCTATTGAATTACCGGTTACGTTAAGTTACCATGCATCTGGTATAAAAGTTGCGCAAGAAGCAAGTTTAGTGGGCTTAGGGTGGGCATTAAATGCAGGAGGAGTAATAACAAGACAAGTTAGAGGATTTGATGATTTTAAACCTAATGGATATATTAATACACCAGTACCTCCTTATACTGCTAATAACTTACCTTATAATCCTTCGGATAATCCCTTGAAATATTATAATGAATATTATCTTTACTTAAATTCAACAGATCGAGTTCATCGAATAGATGGAGAACCAGATATATTCTATTACAATTTTTTTGGATATTCAGGGCAGTTATTGTTTGAACAACAAAATTATTCAAATGCAGTTTCCGTTGATCAAAATAATTTGAAGTTTTCTTTTGACAATAATGAGTGGATCATCACTGATGGTAATGGATGGAAATATTATTTTGGAAATCATAATTTGTATGCAACGGAAAACACAACAGATTATGATTATAGTACTGACGGACCTATAACATCTAATCCTTATTTATTAGAGAGTAGAAATATTATGCCGTATGATTCTTTTACTGATACGACTGACACAGCTTGGTACATTACCAAAGCGATTACACCTCAAGGAGATAAAATCGAGTTTATATATTCTAATAATAGTACATACAAAACCTTAAGTAATATCACTTATAGTGAGAGATTGATGCAATTAGTGGACGTTGATATGATTTCCACTAACGGAGGACCTGATATTCAAGTTCCAATGCTTCCATCTGGAAATCAACATGAATCAATTTTTAGCCAACAAGTAGTTCAAGATGTTTATCTTAAAAAGATTGTTTTTAAAAATGGATATATTGATTTTAATACTGAAGATCGGGATGATTTACGCAGATACGGTAATTATTCTTATATATTAAATCCGCAAAAAATAAAATCCGCAGAATTATTTGATTTAAATAATAATTCTATTAAAAAGATAAATTTTAATTATAGTTATTTTAATGAATCTATTATTCAATCAAATCCTGAACATAAAGAAGATTTTTTAAGATTAAGATTAGATTCTATTGTAGAATCTTTCAAAGAAAAAAATTCTGCAACGTATTCTAGTCATTCCCCATATACTTTTACCTATAATACCATTCCACTCCCAGATAAATTATCATTTTCGGTTGACTATTGGGGATATTACAATGGTCAAAATAATCAAAACATAAATTTAAATTATTATAGATATCAAGACAGTAATGAATATGGTGGAGGAATTAATAATAGTAATAATTTTGTAAATGCTGGAACACCTAAAGCTATGTTGTCTCCTAGTTATATCAACTTAAATTCTAATGATATTGCTTATTTTGGAGGTGCAAATCGAGATGTTAACCCTTCGTTTGTTCAAACGGCTATTTTAGAAAAAATAAGTTATCCAACAGGGGCATCAGTTAATTTCAATTATAGTCCAAATACATATTACGCACCAGATATTTATGACACTCAATCAGTCGATTTTTTTGTATTGGATTACTTTGATTATGAGGTTTCGCCTCAAGATAAGCAAGCAAACTTTACTACTAGTGAACCCATTTTATTTTTTATGAATTTTGAAGTATATAAAGATAATTATAATACTCAAACATCTTTTAACGGAGAGGCAGCTTTAAAAGATTCAAACGGCAATAAGGTACTATACTTAAATTCTAATCTTGAGTTTGATGAGTGGGGTAGATTTCAAACTACTAGATCTATAGTATTAAAGCCAGGGACTTATACATTACATGTTAATAAAGGAGATTCTTTTACCGATGTTACAATCAGTGCATTTTATTATAAAAAAATATCTGCTAATAAAAAATATGGAGCTGGTTTAAGGATAGATTCAATAACAAATATTGATAAAGAAAATGCTATCAAGAAAAAAAAATATTCCTATGAAATTGACAGTATTTCAACAGGGAAAATGTTAAGTCCTATAAAATATTGGTATAACAAACAAGTAATCTCTAGTATTAATAGTGGTTTGGGTTCTAACGAAACAAATAATGTTTTTTTAGCAAATTATGTTATACGTACATCAGAAACTATACGTCCTTTAGGATATTCTGCACAGGGAAAAAATATTGGTTATGACCAAGTATCCACTTCAGATGCAGATTTAAATAATAATATTTTGGGCAGTTCTCAATATTTTTATGAAAATATAAATGAAATACCCGCAGAATATTTTATTCCAGGCATTCCTAATAGAATAAATTTAAGTAATGGACAATTGTTAAAAGAAATACATGCTAATAAAAATGGAAATATTGTAAATGAAAAGGAATATTTATATGAAACTAATAATTCTAATCGTATTACCATTAAAGGTGTTAAACGCTTTGATATATTAGATTATGGTATAAATCTTCCTAGTATTGAAATTAGGTTTTATGATGTCAATTCCGAGTGGAGGTATCTCAAAAGTGTAACCGAAAAAATATACAATATAAACGGTAATAATCCAGTAACCACTACGACTAATTATAAATACGAAAATGCTACACATAAAAATTTGACAGAAACTCAAACGACTAACAGTGAAGGAAAGCAAATTATAACAACAAACCAATATCCATCAGATTATCCAACAAATACGGGTATGACGGCTAATGATTTTGATGTAATGATTTCAAAAAATATTTTAAATCCCGTTATAAAACAACAAACAAAAGTAAATAGTAATCTACTCGCTACTCAAGTTTCAAAATACAAAAATTGGAATTTAGATATAAATGGAGACAATGTTCCAGATAATATTTTTCTTCCAGAAAATGTTAAAACAGCTAAAGGGACAAATTCGCCAGAAAATCGTATCCAATATCACAGTTATTATCCAAACGGCAATGTGCAAGAAGTATCCAAATTCGACGGTACACATATCGTTTATATATGGGGTTATAAAGATGAGTACCCTATAGCCATGATTGAAAATGCTACTTACACAGAAGTATCCTCTTATGTGTCAGATTTACAAACCAAATCTAATTTAGATACTGATAACTGTTTGGATAGTCAATCTTGTAATGAAAAGAATTTAAGAACTGCTTTAAATAGTTTGCGTAATGATGCCACTTACAAAGATAAATGGCAAGTGTCCACTTATACGTACAATCCCTTAATAGGAGTTACGAGTATGACTGACTCCAAAGGTAATATTATTTACTACAATTATGATTCTTTTAATCGTTTACAAAACGTAAAAGACAAAGACGGGAACATCCTATCTGAAAACGAATACCATTATAAAAACTAATCAAGCGAAATATGAAAAAAATACTATCCCTATTTGTTTTCTTGCCTATAATGGTTGTTGGACAAACCCAAACGGAGAACTACGTTAAAAACACCACATACAAAGTAGCCACCGCGACAAGTATTACTACCCCAAGTGCAGAACAAGCCACACAAACTATCACTTATTTTGATGGATTGGGTCGTCCGATTCAGCAAATAGCACACCAGCAATCTGGAAGTGGAAAAGATATTGTAACACCCATAGAATACGATGGATTTGGACGTCAGGACAAAGAGTATTTGCCCTATGTACCAACTGCTCCTGCATCACTCAATTATAAGCCTAGTGCATTGACAGATGTGCTTACCTACTATGATGATGTCAAATATGATCCTGATTTTCCAGGTATGAGTACAAGTATTGCTAATCCTAGTATTCAGATTAATCCTTATTCTCAAAAAGGATTTGAAGCTTCTCCGCTGAATAGGGTGTTAAAACAAGGAGCACCAGGAAAAGATTGGAAGCTTGGTAATGGTCACGAAATAAAACTAGAATATGAAACTAACACTAGTGCAGATTTAGTAAGGCGTTTTGGAGTTTCTTTTGTTAGTGGCAATACAGAAGCTCCACAGCTACAAGATAATGGTGTTTATGATCCGTCTCAATTGTACAAAACTATTACAAAAGATGAGAACTGGGTTGTTAATCAAACTCATCCTAACAATAATACCACCGAAGAATTTAAAGACAAACAAGGACAAGTTATATTAAAACGTACTTATGATGCGGGCAAATGGCACGATACTTACTATGTATATGATGATTATGGTAATTTGACTTATGTATTGCCTCCAAAAGCATCAACCTATAGAAATATACTCCAACAAAATTGGATTGGTAAAAGCTATATTTTTGAGGATGTTCAAGATTTATTTACTTATGTTGATTATAATGACATCAGTTTTAACTTTACTCCAGCAGGTAATCTATATATTTTTATCTATGCTGAAGATCCAATAATCCAACTGAATAGTGGGCTTGTGATGAATTTGGATTTTATTAGTCCATCCCTTCCTGATGTAAATTTAGGTAATATGTATTTTGAAAATGGAAACCTAGCAGGTAGTGCCTACATTCAGTCGGGTAATCTCTACTTTAATTCATCAGGACTTGCAGACACTGTTTCTGATTATTTTTACGGTAATTTAGTTGTTAATTTACAAAATTTCAATCCACCTCCGATTAGCCAAAAAGAGATGGAAAATTTAGTTTATCAATATAAATATGATAGCAGAAACAGGCTTATAGAAAAGAAATTACCAGGGAAAGGATGGGAATATATTGTATATGACAAACTCGACCGACCTATTTTGACTCAAGATGTCAATTTAAAAACTACCAATAAATGGTTGTTTACTAAATATGATGCCTTCAGCAGACCTGTTTATACTGGAGAATATGTAAATACCACAGCAGGGCAAACAACACGAGTAGGAGTGCAAGCTTTGGCAGACGCAAGTACTAATTTATTTGAAACCAAACAAGGAATCAATACCATCAATGGTACTATTGTATATTACAGCAACAATGCATTTCCAAACATCAATAATACAAATATCAACCTGTTTACTATTAACTATTATGATGATTATAATTTTGATTTGAATGGAGGCACTTCAACAGTTCCATCAATCACTAATGCCAAAGGTTTGGCTACAGGAAGTAAAATACGGATTCTAGACACAACAAATTGGACAACCAATGTAAGTTATTATGATAGTAAAAGCAGACCGATTTATACCTACAGTAAAAACGATTATCTGGCAACGACCAGCACAGTAAAAAGCCAATTCGACTTTGTAGGCAAAGTTTTGGAAACTACATCCACACATCAAAGAAACAACGGTACTGTCATAACTACAGTTGATAGTTTTACTTATGATAATGCGGGAAGACTGTTAAAACAAACTCAAGCAATAAATGGAGTAACACCCGAAGTAATTACAGAAAATGTTTATGATGAGCTCGGACAACTTATTCAGAAAAATGTGGGAGGAAAGACAAATCAAAATCATTTGCAAACAGTTAATTATACCTATAATATTCGTGGCTGGCTGAAAGGAATTAATGATAATGACACGAGTAATAATGCCATAACCATGGGCTCGGGAGATTTATTCGGTTTTCAGATTAATTACAATAATCCCTCCACTGGAGTAGCTTTATACAACGGAAACATTAGTCAGACTTTTTGGAAAACTGCCAGTACAAATAACAGCAGTTTAAAAAATTATAATTATTCTTATGATGCATTGAATAGATTTAAGACTGCCCATTATGCTGAAAATAATGTTGTGAATAATAAATTTGATGAAATGATTTTCGGTTATGATCGTAATGGAAACATAGAGATGTTGAGACGTAATATGCAAAGTTTAACCAATTCAAATTCGTTTTCAGATATTGATTATTTAACTTACACTTATGATATAGGAAATAAATTAAGGGAAGTTAAGGATGCTTATGGACTTTCTACCTATGGAAAAGAAGGATTCAAAGATGGTAGTAGAAATACAATGCCTGGACCTGGGGACGATTATTCTTATGATGCTAATGGTAATATGATATTTGATGCAAACAAAGGAATTACATCTATTACCTATAATCATTTAAATTTGCCTAAAGCAGTTTATATTAGTGATAATGATTATAATTTTGGTAGTATTGTGTATGTGTATGATGCAATGGGTACAAAACTCAAAAAAACGGTAAATGACATTGGTATTATAGAACCACATACATATTATGCAGGAAACTATGTGTATGAAGGTAATAATCTAAAATTCTTCAATCAACCTGAAGGATATATAGAACCAAAAAATGAGAGTGATTTATCCCAAGGTTTTAACTATATTTACCAATACAAAGACCATTTGGGCAATGTGAGGTTGAGTTATAAAAATCCTAATGATAATTATCAAAGCATTTTGAATAGTCAGTTCTCCAATAGTTTTGACAATTGGGGAGAGAACGGATCTGTAGGTTCTTCATTAGAAAATGGTAAGTTAAAAGTAAATGTTAATAGTAGTTGGGAAGGTGTTGTCAATTATTTGACAGGTTTTACAACTGCACCAGGAGAAAATTTGAAAATAAACGTAAAATTAGATAAAGGTAATACACTTTCAAAAATTAGAATTTATTTTGAGGAACGTGACGCTAATGGAAACTTCTTGCTTTGGGGTATGTTATCCCATGATGCTGCAACAGGAAGTAATAGTTATGACTACACCGTTGCAAGTGGCACTCGTTTAGTATTGCGTATAGATAAAGACGATACAAACACATCATCAGAAACTTATTTCTATGTAGATGAAGTGAGTATGACGAAAGGAGCATTGCAAATTATTGAAGAAAACAATTATTATCCATTTGGTCTGAAACATAAAGACAGTAACAATGTGGTTACTTCAACTAATCCTGCAAGAAAGTATATGTTCAACGGAAAAGAATTTCAAAAAGAGTTGGAGCTTAACATGTACGATTATGGGGCTAGGAATTACGACCCCGCTTTAGGTAGGTGGATGAATATAGATCCTCATAGTGAAAATTATTACTCTATCTCTCCGTATGTGTCATTTGCAAACAATCCTGTGTTTTTTATTGATCCTACAGGAGAAGATATTATGTTTTGGCAAATGAATGCTGAAACAGGTGATTGGGAACAAGTGCCTTTTAATAAACTCGATAAAAGTATTCAACAAGGAATTTTGGATTTTGGAAAAACAAAAGATGGCTACGCTTTTTTAGCAAATTTTGCCAACGCTGGAGATAAAATTGGGGATTTGAAAACTTTCGAAAAAGATGGGAAATATTCTGAACATAGATTTAATTTTTTAGAAGTTAATGGCGGTGAATTTACCAATTATCAGGCAAGGTCAGATACAGATGTCTTCAAAAATTATATTGATTTTAATATGAGAATTAATAAAAACATGTCAGATAAAAGTCGTGTCAATATGGCTGAAACAATAGGTCATGAAACCTTTTTACATTTTGAACAATATATGCATGAACTTGCAAGCACATTTGATATAAAGGGTTGGAGTGCAGCATTTTTTTTAGAGCAAAAACAAAGAGATAATAATAAACGGGGCTATAAAGACCATCTTGCGTTAAAAGATGATATAAAAGGGAGGGCAAAAAAATATTTTAATTATATAACACAATTAAAAACAGTGCTTAATCCTAACCAGGTACAAAAAATTGTAAATAAAGATATTGAAAAATCATATAAAGAAGGAAAAAATGATACTCCAAAAAAATAGTAAAAAATGTTTTACATATCTAATTCCAATACTAATTTTAATATTAGCAAACTCATGTAAGAAATATGAAACTAATAGTAAAATAAACATTAAAAAGAAATTTTACAGAATTCTTTCCCAAGATAATCAATTGTTAAGCTATAACTATAGAATATATCATTTTGAAAATGACACCATGCGAGAAAAGTGTGTTACTATTTCATTAGAAGGTAAAATTAAAGATAGTCTCAACAATAAATATTTAATTAAGGGTACTAAAATATACCTCTTATTGAAAATTAACAATAAGATAAATAAGAAACTATATTTTTCAACAATAAAGGTAGACTCTTGCTATAATGTTTTTCAAAAATTTGATAAAGTCAAAATATGCTATAAAGGTTTAAAAAATGAAGGCAAATATAAAAATGCATATGAAATTTACTACGAAGAAATAGCTTATGATGGTAGTCATGAAAATCTAATTTTTGACAAAGATTTTACACTTATTTCGAGATTTTGTAATAACAACACATTTAAAAAAGAAATTTTGATAAACAATACATATGTGCCACTGAAAATTAAAATTTCAGCAAGTAAAATAAATGAATAGGTTTACAAATATAAATACAACGGTGATCTGTGGTACTAACAAGATTCTTTTATAAAAATAGTTCCATATGGTATTGTAATTGGAAATGAGTCTTGTTACGTCAAATTCAAAGTAAAGCGCAATCCTAAATTTAAGAATGAAAACAAAAACTTAATATTGGAATAAATCTAATATTAGGTTTTGTTTTTTAGTGTCATTTACAGCTTTTACATCTATTTTGTTGGTTTTGAGTTATTTGTTAATAGTTTTTACTCTCAATTCGTTGGTAATCTAAATCAATTTAAAATTCCTACTATTTATTTGCTAAAAAGTGTATTTTTACATTGTTTACTATCAGAAACAAAATTACTTTTACTACAAATTACGTATAAATGAAAAATAGCTTTATTCTATTACTGGTAGTTGTTGTGTCAGCCTGCCAATCCACTCAAATTAAAAATAACATTTATAAAGTATCCGATACTGCTCCAGAATTAGGTAGTATTGGTCAATCTAAAATGGGGTATAAAACCAATAATGAATTTGAAGTAAAAGCATTACCTAAATTAGAGAATAACATTCGGGTAGCTATTGAGATTGTACCTTTCAACAAAAAAATGCATAAAATTTATGCTGCCAAAGCCAAGTACAATCAAGACCAATTGAAAGTAGCTTATGTGGACAGTTTGCCTAAAAAACCTGAATTGGCTACTATAAAATTATTAGATGTAGTACAATTTGTCAATGAATTGAATGCTGATTACAACAAGGACATTTTCAAATTCATCAGTAACACCCAAAAATCAGAAGTGGTAACTAATTTAGTATTCTCCTTTTCGCCAGAAGAAATCAATAAAATCAAGCAAGCGGATACTTTTTATTTGACCAATTATCAAGATAGTAAATATGCCATTTCCCTTTATAAATTAGGAAAAAAAACAGATACTTTATTTTTGAATTCATTAAATGTTGTAGCTTATCGATTAAGTTCTTTTTGCTGGGGAGAAACAGATCGTGGACAATGGTATATAGCTGATATGGCAGAAGGAAGCAATAAATGCAAAGGAAATACAAAATCAAAAATAAAGAACAATGCAAAGTCAAAGGAGAAAAGTTTATTTGATATGTAATCCTTTTTTTTAGCCTAATTTCAAAAAAAATATACTAAATGAATTCATCCTTGATACATAAATTTTTTATCGGACTTCTTTTTTTAACTTTCATTTCTTGTGAAGAAATTCTAATGGAGAAGGATATTTCAAACCGTGAAGTGGTTTTAGTTGCCCCTATGAATAATGCCCAATTTTATTCTACAGGAGTTACATTCTTTTGGGAAACAGTAGCCGATGCCACAGAATACCAATTGCAAATCGCAACACCTAATTTTGCTAATCCGCTGCAAATTATTGTAGATACTAAAATCAAAGAAAACAGTTTTACGCAACAACTTCCTGTAGGAAATTATGAGTGGAGAGTAAGAGCTATTAATAGCGGCTATAGTACCGATTACTCCAGTAGATTAGTTTCAGTTGTGAGCAATGCCGATTTTCAAAATAATATTGTGGTTTTGAATACTCCAGCAAATAATTTAATTACCAAAAAAACAGTACAAAATCTTTCGTGGGGAGCTATTATTGGAGCAACGGGCTATCAAGTTCAAATTTATGACGGAAACAATACGATTGTAAAGGATGAGACTGTTACTACTACCAATTTGAATTATACTTTTACAGAAGGTAACTTTTTTTGGAAAGTAAGAGCTACTAATGGAACGCAACAAACTTTATATACTTCCAGATCAGCTTTAGTTGATACTACAGTTCCTAATATTCCTGTTTTATCAAGTCCTGCCAATACCAGTACTACTGCTAATACCAATGTCAGTTTTCAATGGAGCAGAACTTCCATTACTGGGAGTGTAGAGAAAGACAGTATTTTTATTTATACCGATGCTGCTTTGACGGTCTCGAAACTTAAAAAAGAAGCTGTTACTCCTTTCTCAACAACTCTTGATTCGGGTACTTATTATTGGTACACCAAATCTTTTGACGAAGCAGGAAATAGCGGTACTAAAAGTTCTGTTTTTAGTTTTACAGTAAATTAAACCTCCATGAAAAATAAAAAGAGCATCTACATTTTACTTCCCATTGTTTTGTTTATTTGGGGTATGCTGATTTATCAATTTTTTTCTTTTTCAGCTTCAGATGACTCTTTAGAAAATACGGTAACGGAATTTAATGTAAAACCTTTTAAATTAAAAGAGCGCACTTCCTTTTCAATCAATGTTAACTATAGAGATCCATTCTTGGGAAAAATATATGCCCCTCCAACAACTAAACTAAAAAAGAGTGTTGGAATCAAAAAGCAAATCAAGCCACAAGAAGAACTTGTTTGGCCAAGCATAAAATATAAAGGCACTATTTCTGATGCCAAACAAAAAAACAAGCTTTTTATAATGGTCATTGACGGTCATAATTTTTATATGAAAAAAGGAGATACTGAAAATGAAGTGTTTTTGAAAGATGGAGACAATGAGTCTGTATATGTAAAGTATAAAGGAAATCTGAACCTTATTATGTTGGCAGAGTGAACCTACTTTTAAAACTCAAATCTGGAGCTTTGCAATTTACCGTTTTTATAGGGGTACTCATTGCTTTGCTTTTAAGCGGTATGATATTGTACGCCTATACCTTTATTTACATGAAAGAGCAATCCAAAGGTGCTATAGAAAATATTCAACTTTCGGATACTGGAATAGCTTATTTGTTGCAGCAAGAAAATATCAGTTCAGATACCCTAAAACTTGATTTTGAAGAAAAAGAAAATCAAACACTTCAAACGCATTTGTCACAGTGGGGAATTTTTGAAAAAGCACATGCCAAAACCCTTTTTAGAAAAAAAATATTTGTAAAAACAGCACTGATAGGTTCGTTAATTGACGCCGAAGAATCTCCAACTTTGTTTTTGCAAGAAACACAAAACCCACTTACAGTAGTGGGTAATACTGCAATTAGGGGAAATGCTTACCTACCATCACAAGGTGTAAAAACAGGTTATATTAACGGGAATAGTTATTATGGTTCACAATCCATTTATGGCATTCAAAAAAAAAGTACTCCAGTACTTCCTAATCTAAAAAAGAGTGTCCTTGACATGATTACTTTTTATCTGAAAGACTATAAAATACTAAATCAGGAGGATTACATTTCGTTGGGAAATAGTCAAAAAATTATTGTTTCGTTCAAAGAAAAAACAAAAGGAAGCTATTCTAAAAACCCAATTGTATTAGAAAATCAGGAAATTATTGGAAATATTATTATCAAATCAGACACTTTAATTAGGATAAAAAAAACAGCTCTTTTGAAAGATTTGATTTTAATTGCTCCCATTATTGAAATTGAAGATGGTACCACAGGAAATTTTCAGGCTATTGCTTCCCAGAAAATCACAATAGGTAAAGGATGTCAACTAAACTATCCTTCTGCTTTGGTTCTTTATCAGGACAACAGAAACAATCCATACATTCAGTCTAATAAACCCTTTGATAATCAAATTTTTATTGATTCAGGAACAACTGTAAAAGGGAGTGTGTGCTATTTTCAAACCAAACAGCCAACCGATTTTCAAACTCAAATCGTATTGGAAACAGATTCTCACATTAAAGGACAAGTGTATTGTATGGGCAATTTTGAATTGAGAGGAACAGTTTCCGGAACAGTTGCTGCCAGACAATTTATAGCCAATCAATCGGGTTCTATATTTGTCAATCACATTTATAACGGTGTGATTGAAAATGAAAACATTCCCACTATTTACGGCGGAATCGTAATGGAAAATAATCCTAAAACAGTACTTAAATGGCTGTACTAAAAAAAATCAAATCGGCAACCTTGGTAGAAGTGATAATTGCTTCCTTACTTATCGTTATCATCTTTATGATTGCCAGTTTGGTATTTAATAATCTGGTATTGAATACTTTTTCTAAAAATAGGCATCCGATTGAAACCCGATTGAATGTATTGGAATATGAATTACAAAATGATCTGATTGAATTACCTTATCAGGAAAGTTATAAAAATTGGGATATTGAAATTCAACTAGAAGAAAAAGCCTCAAAAAAAGAACTTATTATTTTGGCAACTCAAAACCAAAACGATAAGGAAATAATAAGACATCGCCCCTATGACAAACCATAAAATAAAATCATTCACACTTCCAGAGCTGTTGATTGTTATGATCCTTACTGCGATTGTCGTGGGAATGGCTTTTAGTGTTTTGCGATTGGTACAGCAACAAATTAAAATAATCCAGACCAATTTTGAAAAAACAAGTAGTTTGTCACTTTTTGAACAAAGATTGTGGCAGGATTTCAATGAAATGAGCCATATTGAGTTCCATCAACAAACTAATAGTTTGTTTATGGAATCTGAAATTGATACGGTAATTTATTCTTTTCAGGAAAACTATGTTTTAAGAAATTCGGATACTATAAAATTACGATTAGTACCTAATACATTATTTTTTCAAGGAAAAGAGATTCATAACGGTTTTGTTGATGCGCTGTCTATTTCAGGCAAAGCTGAACTTCCTGATTACGAAATTTTTGTTTCCAAGAAAAATGACTTAACCCTTTTTATGAATCAAGATGGCTTTTAAACTAGAAAATATCCCCAATAAAAGTAGTGTTTCTCATAACAAACCATCCAGTTTAGAAGAATTGCTAAAAATGGAAATTGTACTTTTTGGCGAAAGATTTAATAATAAAAAGAAGCAAGCTTTTTATCAGGAATTATCGGTTTTACTCAAAGCTGGAATTACTTTTAAAGAAGGATTAACCTTAATTGTAGATTCGTTAAAGAAAAATGCTGATAAAGAATTAATACAATCTATTCTGAATGATGTGATAAATGGAAAGCCTTTTTCTGAAGCACTATTGGCATCTAAATCTTTTACGGAATACGAATTCTATTCTTTGCAAATAGGAGAAGAAACGGGTACAACGGCTCAAGTATGCCAGGAATTAGGTGTTTTTTATGAGCGTAAAAACGAACAAAAAAGAATCATTATTGCTGCCTTGACTTATCCTTCCATTGTATTGACTACTGCCGTTGTGGTAGTAGTATTTATGTTGAGTTATGTTGTGCCTATGTTTCAGGATATTTTCAGACAAAACAATGTAGAACTTCCAGTATTAACCAAAGCCATTGTTAAATTATCTGCTTGGACTAAATCGTATGGTGTTTATGGATTGTTGCTGTTAGTAGGTATGTTGTTCGCGGGTCGTCTATTCAAAGACAATATTAAATACCGAACAGGACTTCATTATTTTATTTTGAAGATTCCTATTCTGGGAGCTTTTATTACCAAAGTCTATTTGGCGCAATTTACCCAAGCAGTTGCTTTATTAACCACCGCCAAAGTACCATTATTAAACAGTATTCAAATGGTGAAAAAGATGATTCGTTTTGTACCCTTACAAGATGCGCTGGAAAAAGTAGAAAATAGTATTCTTAAAGGAAATAGTTTGAGTGTAAGTCTAAAAGAGAACGCTTTGTTCGATAATAGAATCATTTCTTTGGTCAAAGTAGCCGAAGAAACCAACCAAACCGAATATGTCTTCCAACAATTAAGTGAACAATACAACCAAGAAGTAGTGCAGCAGTCTAAAGTGATGACTACAGTTTTAGAACCTCTTATTATTCTGTTTGTAGGTGTTCTTGTGGCTGTTCTACTTGTTGCTATGTATTTGCCCATGTTCCAATTGAGTAGTGCGATTGGATAATTTCGAGTAATTTCTTTTTCTTACTAGATGTGATTTGTTCGTTTTGAAATCTTGTCCCAAGTCATTGTGTGATTTTCCAATATTTATTTTCAACATACAATTATTTATATAATTTTTGTAATTTTTTTGTAATTTTTGTAGGATTTGTTGAAAATAACAATTAATATTGTCAAGTTTTTTATTACATAATTCTATATCGGTAGTTCAATAAATAAATCAATAAATCAATAAATAAATCAATAAATCAATAAATAAATCAATAAATCAATAAATAAATCAATAAATCAATAAATAAATTTTTCACATGAAAATTCATATATTTTTATCAAATTTACGACTATTAAGTAATCATTATAAGCGTAATGCATTTGTAAAGTAGATAATTAAAACAGGTGTGATCTTTTAAATAAGTACATTCTTGTTTTTTCTAGAACAATTCATTTAAATCAATACATAAATGAAGCAACATAATAAAAATACAATCATATTGATTGTTTACAAAAAATAATGTGTTCAAAAAAATCATAAACTTAACTTTTTAATTAAAAATGAAAAAAACAATTCAATTACTCGCTTTAGTATTAGTTACAACAATGTCTTTTGGTCAAGTTACTAGCGTTAATCTAGTTACAGGTAACTCTGGTACAGATATAAATGCTACAGTAGCCCAAAGTACTACAAATCCTGTAATTACATTAAATATTCCTAATGCTAGCGCAACAGCTAGAGGAGTAATGACAACAGGAAATCAGACTTTTTCAGGTAGTAAAATATTTAATAATGGTCTAACAGTTAATGGTTTAACGCCTAGTGGCTATTCTTTGCAGGTTGGTGGAGATATTTCTGTACCTACTGGTTATGGATTTGCATTAGGAGGAGGCTATATAAATAGTGAAAACAATGATTTAATCATAAGAAGTAATAATATTTTCCTACAGGGAGATGTGGATTCGTGGTCATCAATTCATGTAGCTGAAAATTCGATTAATGTAAATGTATTAGAAAATAATTCATTTAGTATCACAGGCGGATGGGGTCCTGGCGGAGGTAATGCATTAAATAGAATGTTAATATCTCCTAATGGCAATATTTCATTTGATGCAACAGACGTTCTTGGTTTGGGCAATGGCGGTAAATTTAATATACAAGGCAATACAAATATTCAAGGCAATGTAGGTATTGGTATTGTTAGTAATTCTACTGATAAATTAGCTGTTAATGGTACCATTCACACTAAAGAAGTACGGGTTGATTTGGTTGGCTGGCCAGATTATGTTTTTAAAGAGGATTATACCTTGCCCTCCTTACGAGAGGTAGAAAAACATATTAAAGAAAAGGGGCACTTAAAAGATATTCCATCTGCAGAAGAAGTTGCTCAAAACGGGTTTTTATTAGGAGAAATGAATGCAAAGCTTCTTCAAAAAATAGAGGAACTCACTCTTTACACAATTGAACAAGAAGCTAGAATAAAACGATTAGAAACCTTGTTACTAAAATAGTAACAGGTTAATTTACTAATCTGTTCTTTGAAGTTAAGTTTTCCTTATTACTAAATAACTTGTTGAAAAATGAAAAATAAAATTACGCTATTACTTTTTATTACTACAATTATCCATTTATACTCGCAGCAAAATAATAATAATTATTCTACTACAAAAGTAATACCACCATCTCCTACGGCAGCAGCTCTTGGTGCATATGGTGATATTCCGATTGGTTATTTTACTGGTCAGCCTAATATTAATATTCCTATTTATCAAATTAAGACCAATCAACATCAATTAGATATAAGTTTAAGCTATAACTCCAATGTTAGAGTCAATCAGGATGCTAGTTGGGTAGGATTGGGTTGGTCGCTCAATGCGGGTGGTGTGATTACAAGAACCATAAGAGGGCTTGATGATTTTTCAGTTTTTGGCAGTAAAGGAGGAGAGGGGTATTATAATGCAGCTGCTCTTTTAGTTCCTGATGAATTACCTGAAGACGAACCCTTTGATCAAGAAATTTATAAAAATTTAAGTTTTAATACAAGAAAAGATAATGGAAAACTATTAGATCCAGTAGCGCAGTATTTTTTTAAAGCAAAAGACGGACAAATAGATTTAGAACCCGATATTTTTAATTACAATTTTGCAGGCTATTCAGGAAGTTTTGTATTAGGCAAGAAAGCACAAGGCTCTGTAGTGTATAAGAAAAAAGAAGATGGATTAAAGATTGAAGTTATTAGTACTGAAGATGGTATTGATGGTAATCCTAAATGGAAAATCACTACGCCAGAGGGCTATGTATACTATTTTGGAACCGCGGAAAGAACAGAAAACCTTTATACGAATAATATAAATCTACCGGAAGATAAATTAAAAGGTTTAGGTCCCTATATGGGAATTGATGATGGAGATCCTAGTACAGCGTTTTTACGTTTGTATGCCTTCAAAAGAACAGAAAATTATCCAATAAGTTCATGGTATCTAGATTACATTGAAGCGCCCAATACTGAACGAATTAGCTTTAATTATGTCAAACATGGAAAAGTATATAGCAATATAAATATTTCTCAAACAAGATATGATATTGCAGATCGCTACACACGAATTTCAACACAAGATGTTATTTATGAAGATGGTCAAGGTAATATTACTTGTGTAGATGAGGGAGTGTCTTTTGATGACACCTACCGATATACTAATGCTTCAAAACAAATCATAGATGAAATCACATTAGAGAGTATAGTATTTAATGGAGGTAAGATTGATTTTGTCTCCAATTTTAATACCGACAAGAGAAAAGATATTGAAGCCTATAATAATGGATATGGAGGGCGTAAATTATCACAGATTCAAATTTTTAATAGTAATTATAGCGTAAAAACTTTTTCTCTAATTCATGATTATTTTAATTCCACCACTCAAAACACAACAAATGGATCTCAAAACCGATACAATTACTGTCGTTTAAAATTAGAATCAATAACCGAAGTGGGTAAGTCACCTTATAAATTCGAATATTACAATTCGGAATCCATGCCTAGCAAATACACCACTCAAGTGGATAAGTGGGGCTATTACAATCCTGGAATAATTGAAAAAAAAATAGGAGATTTTTATTATCAAAACCCAAGTCATAGTATGTCGACACTTATTCCAGAAGTAACATATAATGGTACAATATTTCAAGGAGTAAAAAGAGTGCCTGATAATTCGGGACTTTATTCAAGGTGTGGAATAATACAAAAAATAACTTATCCTACGGGGGGATGGACTATTTTTAATTTTGAACCCAATCAACGCAAAACAAATGAAATTGAATTAATAGAAAATATAGAAACCATAGCTAGTACACTTAATGAAGGTGAATTAAATACAAACGTAGATGTTTATGAATCTAATTTTTCTGTTTCTAGTGCTAAAACCTACGATATTTCTTTACAGGCAGAACCGGCAGCTTTCAGTACTGCTGAATTGCCAATAGTTTCAGATGTAGAACCCATTGCTTGGTTAAAAAATAGTTCAGGAACTATTATAGAAACTTTTTATCTGACAAATCCAATACAAACTCTTGTAAGAGGGACAAGAAATTTTGCTGCAGGTAATTATAAATTAGTTGTGAGTCCGATTTATGATTTATTCATAAGATTAGTAGTAATTAATAGAACAACCACTTCTTCTCCTATAACCAAGGAAACCATTGGAGGTTTACGTATCTCAAAAACAGAAAATTTTGATTTTACAGGAACCAAGTTAATATCCAAAAAATATATTTATACCGAAGATGGCACATTGGGAGGAGAATCTACTGGTTTTTCCATTTCGGAAAGTAAAGATTATCAAATAAAAGATCTTTATAAAAATCGTTTTATGACTTGTCAAGTGGGACTAGAAGTTAATTACTGGGATTTTGGTGCTGCTGGAATTTATATGTACCGTACTTCCAATTCACTTCATACACAAGGATTTAATAGTTTGTCTGGAGTAACTGCTTACAATAAGGTATTTGAATTAGTAGAGGAAAACGGAAATTTAGGCAAAACTTCTTATGAATTTAGAAGTATTCGAGATTTTGTTTCTTATAATACAGACCCCATTATAGGAGGTTTAAATTTAGGCGATGTAACTAGGATTAGACACTATAATTCACAAGGAAGTCTGGTGCAACAAACCGATACCTCTTTTAAAACGATTAAAAAAGAGTACCTTTTTGGAATAAATATGGATAATGTAGTGAGTAAATTTGATCCATGCCCTACTTGTTTTTTGGATAAATTGAACGGAGACAGAATTACTTATTCTGTGAATTGGTCAGAATGGTATGAGGTAGATAAAGTAACTAAAACAGACTATACAGAAAACGGAGGTGTAATTGTAAGTGTGGATAGTCTTAATTATGACAATCCTTATCACAAAAAAGTAACCTCTAAAATTGCTAAAACATCTGATGGAAAATGGTTGAGAACCAATTATAAATACCCACATGATTTTGCAACTACAGCTCCCTACAACGAAATGATAACCAAAAATATTATTTCTCCTGTTATAGAAACAACTACTTATAAAGACACAAATAAGGATGGAGTATCAAGCACTAATGAATTATTAAATACAGAGCGGACGGATTATAAAAAATGGAGTAATGATCTCATTTTACCTGAATTGGTTCAAACTTCTAAAGGAGTTGCTCCTTTGGAGACACGGATGGAATATATCAGTTATTATCCAAATGGAAACATAAAAGAAGTTACCCAAAAAGACGGTTCTCATACCTTTTTCATTTGGGGCTATAATAATCAGTACCCTGTAGCTAAAGTAGAGAATGCAACTGAATCACAAATAAATGCCCTTAACTTAAATATGTCCATTATAAATAGTACTACGACTTCAGAAGCTTCTAAACGATTAGAGCTTGAAAAAATAAAGGATGGACTTCTTCAGGCTTTGGTTAGCGTATATACCTATGACCCCCTTATAGGTATGACTAGTATGACTGACCCTAAAGGCTATACTACTTATTATGTATATGATAGTGAAAACCGCTTGAAGCATATTAAGGATGCCGATGGTAAAATTATTTCTTCCAATCAATATCATTATAGAAAATAGTAATTACTTATTATATGATATTAAGTCCTGAAAATAAATTTCAGGATGAGATATTGATTTTATGATGGTAAATAAATAATTCAAACAGTATAACAATGCCTATACAATATAAAAAAAGACAATTACAATTTTTGATGCTATTAGTCGTGCTCTTTTTTAGTACTAAAAGCATACATGCACAAAGTATATCAGGTCCAACTCAAGTTTCGTTAGGCGATGTAGCCCACTATACTCTTATTGACTCCACTAATACCTTTTTTGCAGGTGGTTGGGAATCTGACGGTGCTACTTTTTTAGTAGATGAAAGTCAGGGATATCTCCCTTATACGGATATAAGATGGGATAGTCCTGGAACCTATTATTTAGGCATAACTTGTTTTGATAATGATAGTAATATTATAGATTATATATACACTTCTATAACTGTACTAAATGTTGATGCCCCTACACCATTAACTCCTATAATACAAAGCAATACGATGGGAGTAGTAACTTTGGCTAAAGTGGGCACACCTCCCGCGAATGTAACTTGGTACTGGCAAGAGACTAGCAATGGCTTTAGTGAAGCTAATTCCAGTAGTACAATAAGCCGAACAAACGGTTCTGTTTGTTATTTAAGAGCTAAAAATAGTAATGGTACTTGGAGTATCAACTCCAGTAGTGTTAGTTATACTATTGCTCCGCCACCTACATGGTATTATGATTCTGATGGTGACGGTTTTGGAGGTCAAAGTCCAACCGTTATAAGTTATACCCAGCCATCAGGTTATGTAAGCAACAATTCAGATGCTTGTCCGTATGAAGCAGGTACATTTGAAGGTTGCTTGGTAGAGAATAATGAAAATTTTATACGTACAACCCAATACGAGCAACCGTATTCCGAAAGTGATCTTGTAAATGCCATTCCGGTTGGGGATAAAACAGAAACTATTAGTTATTTTGATGGACTCGGCAGACCCAAACAAAATATAATCATTCGTGGCGGAGGTAATGGACAGGATCTAATTACACATATAGGCTATGACAACTACGGCAGGCAAGACAAGGAATATCTGCCGTATGCTGCTGCCGAAAATTACAATTATGGTATCTATAAAACAGATGCGCTCACGGCAACAAACACCTATTATAACGCTCATCATCCAACGGAACTTAACACCGCTTCACCAAATCCTTACTCACAAAAAGAATTCGAAGCTTCACCACTTAATAGGGTTTTAAAACAAGCTGCTCCTGGAGAGGATTGGAAATTAAATAATGGACACGAAATAAAGCTAAAGTATCATACTAACACCAGCAATGAAGTAAGAAACTTTGCGGTCAGTTTAAGTTATGCAAATAACACTTATGCGCCAACATTAGTAGACGATGGTTTTTACGATGCCAACGAATTGTATAAAAACATAACCTATGACGAAAATACAGCAGCTGCTCCAACAGAGCTAAATGGTTCTACAGTAGAATTCAAAAACAAGCAAGGTCAGGTACTGTTAAAAAGAACCTATGGAGCTGTAGGTACTGGCAGCAATAATGAAAAACACGATACTTATTATGTTTATGATGATTTTGGAAATCTAACCTACGTTATTCCTCCTAAAGCAGCAGAGATGGTTTTTTCGGGAACCACAACTACGCAGCCTAACGTAAGTTCTACAGCGGTGACTACATCTGGGAATACGCTTAATTTGGTAGCAGGGAATAGCATTAGTTTGCTTCCCGGTTTCCATGCTCAAACAGGCAGTACCGTTAGCGCTAAAATTATTTCTGGAGGTACTACCAGTTTTGATGAACTGTGTTACCAATACAAATACGATAACAGAAACCGATTAGTAGAAAAGAAATTACCTGGCAAACAATGGGAATTTATTCTTTATGACAAGCTAGATCGAGTGGTAGCAACTGGCCCAGCCTTATCCCCTTTTAACGATACCTCTGTAGCTGTTGTGGGTTGGATGATAACTAAATACGATGCCTTAAACAGACCCGTTTATACAGGTTGGGAACAATCAACCACAGTAAACAGTGATGGTAGAATAGCAAAGCAAAACGCTTTAAATTCAGCTACTACTTTTAACGAAAGTAAACAAACTTCGGGTTCTATTGATAACATTCCAGCTTATTATACGAATACCGTAGTACCTACCACTTTTAAATTACTGACTGTAAATTATTATGACAATTATACATTTCCTGGCGTAGCTACTATCCCTACTACAATTGAAAGCCAAGCAGTTTTTTCAAATTATGCACAAGTAAAAGGATTAGCTACAGGATCCTGGACACGTATTCCAACAGCAACTTCGGCAACATTAGGGGAAGTTGCCACGACATTTTATGATAAAAAAGCCCGACCAGTTCAAACTTATAATGCTAATTATTTAGGAGGATACACTTATACTAACAGCAAGTTGGATTTTATAGGAAAGCCAGAATACACCATCACTTTTCACAAAAGAGATGTGAACAGTACCGAATTAAAAACCAAAGATGCTTTTACGTATTCCCAGCAAGGAAGATTACTTACCCAAACCCATCAAATTAACGACGGTACAGTAGAACAAATTGTTAGCAATACGTATGACGAATTGGGACAACTGACTTCTAAAGCTATTGGTGGCAATACCCAAAAAGTGGATTACACCTATAACATTCGAGGCTGGCTGAAAGGCATTAACAAGGTATCGGCACTACAACAAGGTTCAGACCCTAAAGATTTATTTGCCTTTGCTATCAATTACAACACGATTCCATCTGGAATTTCGAATGTAAAAGGCTTGTACAACGGAAATATTGCCGAAACCCAATGGCTGACTAATTCAGATGAAGTTTTGAGAACCTATGGCTATCGTTATGATGACCTGAATCGTCTTAAGGAAGGTATTTACAAAAAAGGCAGTGCATTGAACGCTTACAATGAAAATATGACCTATGACAAAAACGGTAATATTATGCATTTAAATCGTTTTGGAAGTCTTACTGATACTGCGCCAGTACAAATTGACAATCTAACCTACGATTATAAAAATAGCAATGCCAGCAATCAATTAATGAAAGTGAGTGATGCTGTGGCTAATAATACAAATTTTAAGGATGAGTTTAAAGACAGTGCTACCAATACAGTAGATGATTTTAGTTATGATGCTAATGGTAATATGATCAAAGACAACAACAAAAATATTACTAATATCATCTACAATCACCTTAATTTACCAACCAAAATAGTATTTGGTAGTACAGGAAACATTGAGTACATTTACAATGCAGCAGGACAAAAAGTGGAAAAAATAGTTACCCAAGGTGCAACAATAACTCGTACTAATTATTTAGGAGGCTATCAGTATTTGAAACCTAATGCAGGAAATTGGACTTTGCAGTTTATGCCAACTGCCGAAGGCTATGTAGAACCTAGCCAAAGTTCTTATAAATATGTGTACCAATACAAAGACCATTTAGGCAATGTACGTTTGAGTTATGACAAAAACTTAAATATACAGGAAGAAAGTAACTATTATCCTTTTGGATTGAAACAACAAGGTTATAACATTGTCAAAAACTCAACTAATGATGCTTTAAAGTATAAGTTCCTTGGACAAGAACGCCAAGACGAGCTAGGCTTGAACTGGGATACGTTCAGATATAGAAATTACGATATGGCTATTGGTAGATTTTTTGGTGTAGACCCAGTCACTGAAGAATATATGTCAATCTCTCCATATCAATTTGCTCATAACAATCCTGTATGGAAAATTGAACTTGAAGGTCTTGAAGGTCAACCAACAACTAATCAAGATATAGTAAATAGAGAACCCGTATATATGACGACTAATATTATTGTTAATACAATGGAAAATCAGTCATCGAAACCACAAAACTCTAGACCAGGTGTTCCAATGTTACGAATGGGAATTGGAATTGAACAATCCTCTTCAAGGTCAGCAGGAAATGAATTTGGACAGGTAAATAGTACAACAACAGCTTACAAAGCTAATATTGGTCTTGCGGTATGTATTGACGGCGATAGAATAGAATACGGGATGACAGTAGGTCAGGTAAATGGAAATGCAACAGTTGCAGGTCAAAATGTTGCAGAGGGTCAGTTTACAACTTTCAATGCAGAAGGTAGTTATAATATGAAAAATGGAGATCAACAGTTAAACATTCAATCCTTTACCGGAGAAATTAGCGGTGTCAATGGACAAAATAAAGAAGCTGATACTAAAGTTGGAATAAATGCTTTAGGAGCTTATATAGAAGCAAACTTGACGGAAGCTGGAAACAATATGGAAGATTTTGGTAATTTAATAATGTCTTATTTGAAAGGCGTTGCTCAAGATTATTTTAATCAAAATAATACTAGTGGTACTGATATAAATCCTGTTAGATAAAAATGAAAAAATCAATTTTAATTTATAGTGCTATTATTTATATTGTCTGTTTTATAATAAACGTTGTCGATATGTTTACATCTAGTTTTAATTTTGAAACATTGTTTCTTATCTTTTTTAGCATACTTTGCTTGTTACCTATATATTTTATTTTTGAGGAAAAATATCTAAAAAAGGCGTTTGTTTTTTTATGGATTATAAATTTAATACAATCATTCAGTGTTATTCTTTTAGGATTGACTTATAAACTTATTATTGGTCCTGACTTATCTCTTTATTTGATTAATTCAGGAGACAAACTTGTTCAATTTTCAGTGAAAATTTTTAATATTTTTTCTTATTTTAATTATATTAAAGGAGATAATACTTTTGCGATTGGCATTAATTTTAGTCACTTTTTACTCTTTATTTATTTTTATTTTGAAGCAAAAAAGTATAAGAAACCAACAGTAAATAGTGATGATACACAATAAACACCCGCTGCTCGAAGTGTTCCTTAAAAAACGAACGTTATCAAGTCGGATGCGCTGTGCGAATATCTCTGACTTCGCACCCATTCCAATAGCACCCAACGAGAGTAGGAAAGCAAGACAATACACGCTCCATTTAAAAATGATAATGTAAAGTAAAGTCAAAAAAACTCAATACTTTGAAAGATTAAATACCTAATGCTGGAATTATCTGGTATTAGGATTTGTTGTTTAAGATTATTACAGCCTTTACATCTATTTTGTTGGTTTTGGGTGATTCTCATTGTCTTTTGGTTCTTAAAGTGAATTATGTAATGGTTTATATCCAACGGTTTTCCTTCAACTGTTTCTTTTGGTGTGTTCCCGTGCAAAGAAAGTTAAGAGCGAATGTATTTAAGCATGAACATCTTCTGCCAAAGCATTTATCCTTTTAATGCTTCCAAAGCGATATATTTTAAAAAGATTCTAGAACTAAAAGGGTACTAGAAATTTTACCACATCAAACAGGTTCATAAATCACCATTAACCATTTACTGAATACCTTTTCACGGTTTCCACAAATTCCTTTATTCAAGAACCAGTATGCTCTTTGTCCATTTCAAGAGCAAAGGTATTTACGTGTTCTTAACGCAGAAACAAGGTCAAGCCCTACGGGTTTGTCAAAAAATCTCCACCCATTAGGGTTGTATTTATTTGACAAAACCTTGTTGCTGCTAAACACTAACCTTTTATGCTCCTGAAACGAAACAAAGCATACTCCGGCTCTTTAGACGAATAAAAAAAATGTCAATTATGAAAAACAACAGCATTGAAAATGGTAATAGAGTGAAACGAAACAGCTCCTCCTCTCATTGCCGAATATGTAAAGTAAAAAAAATGTAATCTAAAAATTTATAATCATGAACATCATCGGAAGACTGACAAGGGATGCGGAGGTACGCACAACGTCACAGGAAAAGCAAGTGGTCAATTTTTCAGTAGCCATTAACGATGGGTATCGCAACAAACAAGGTGAGCGCATCGAACAGACTACTTATTTTGACTGCTCTTATTGGATTAGCACAAATGTAGCCAAGATACTCACCAAAGGAACATTGGTAGAACTTACTGGAAGAGTAAGCGCAAGAGCGTGGACTGCTAATGACGGCGAGCTAAAAGCGAGTTTGAATTTTAATGTTTCTACCATCAAATCACACGGAGGCGGTAAGAAAACAGAAAATGCACAAGCTACAACTAAACAAGAAAAAAATAAGGTCGAAAAGCAGGAACCTACGGACGACCTCCCATTTTAACCACCATCATTTAATCATTTTAACAACTTTAAAATTTCAACATTATGGCACACAATTTAAATTTCAACGAAAAAACGGGACGTCACTCATTTTTTGGCGTTCAAGAAAAGGCTTGGCACGGATTGGGGCAAATTGTAAAAGACTACCCTACAAGTTCGGGCGCCATCAAACACGCAGGACTTGATTATGAAGTGGTCAAAACACCTCTTCATGCCAAAAGTTCAGGCATCATAGAAACTGCAAACGACATTGTGATTGGCAATGCTGAACTGCACGTACCCAACTATTTTGCCACCATACGTACTGATAGCAATTCGGTATTGGGCGTAGTTGGCAAAGAGTATCACATTGTGCAGAATCGAGAAGCATTTGGCTTTTTTGATGCGATTGTAGGTGGAACTGATGGGATTTTATACGAGACCGCAGGTGCATTGGGTAATGGGGAACGCATTTTTATAACTGCAAAACTGCCCGATTACATTCGTGTAGGGAATGGCGATGACGTAACGGAAAAATATATTTTTCTGACCACTTCTCACGATGGAAGCGGAAGCATAACAGCCGCTTTTACACCCATTCGAATTGTTTGTCAAAACACGTTGAACGCTTCACTTCGAAACATGAGCAATGTGGTACGCATCCGCCATACTTCGGGAGCTAAACAACGATTGGACAATGCACACAAAGTAATGGGATTGGCAAACGAGTTCAGCAACCAACTGGAAGGAATTTTTAACGAATGGGCAAAAGTAAGGGTAACGGATATGGAAGTTAAAAAATTAATACAACTGGCACTATGTCCCAATAAGGAAACCTTGGAGCATATCAAAAAAGGGAATGAAGACGAAATGTCTACCTTGTTTAAAAACACTGTTGAAGATACATTTTCTTTTGCCATGCTATCAGAGAGCCAACAAATGGAAACCACAAGAGGCACATTATTCGGTGCTTACAATGCGGTAACAGGCTACTACCAAAATGTACGCAATTACAAAGATGATGAAGCCAAATTGCAATCCATTATAATGGGCGGTACGGCACAGCTGAAATCACAAAAAGCATTTGAATTGTGTACTTCTTTTTCAAAGATGGGGGCGGATGTCTTTCATTTCAATTGACCTAAATGATAAACCAATGAAAGTATCTGACCTAAATGGTTGCCTAATTGAAGTAACCGACCTTGATGAAGCCATCAAAGTAACTACAGAGTACAAAGAGTATGAGCATGAGGACAAAAATGATTCTGATTTTGACAGAAGACAGAAAGCGTATTGGACGGACATGCACCAAAAGTTAATGGAGTTAAAAAAAAAATGAACTACACTTTAAAATTTTAAAAAAATGAAAGCAAATTTTTTCAATCAAATCGCACAATTAGAAATTACTGGCGATTTACAGCTAACCATATCCAAAGGAGTGGAAAACAATCTTGTAGTTTCGATATTGCTCCACAACGAACAATGCGGAGACAAGGCAAAGCAACTGATACCCCCTTTAAATTTGAGGGGGACAGCAGAAGAACTGGACGAGGGATTTTTTGAAAGAGTTACGCATCCTTTGCAATCTGCATCAGGCTTAATGGTAAACATGGAAGCTTTCATGAAGCAACTGGAAAATGCCCAAAAGCAATCGGCAATGGAAAAGGAAAAATCCGAAAAGGAGAAAAAAACAAAGGACGAAAAGGACAAAAAGTATCAAGAAGCAATGACCAAGGCAGATGAATTGGACAAAGAGGGCAAACCTCGTGAGGCTTGGATGAAAATACCCAATCCCAACGATTATTCTGAACATGCCGAAGCCATAAACAAGCGCAAAAAAGAACTGTCCGACAAGTTTGCATCGCCAAGCCTTTTTGGTGCAGAACAAGAAAATGTTTAACCTCAAAATGTAGTAATCATGTTATTAACAACACAATTAGACAGAGTATTCATCCTGATTGATAAAGGTCAGGAAATAAAACTAACAGACCCAGAGCCAAAATGGAGTGTACAGGCAGTATTGAATTTTTATTCCAATACGTATCCCATGCTCACTACTGCCAAAATTTCTGCACCTCTGATAAAAGAGGATACGGTACAATACCGTTTTGAAAGTGCCATCGGAACGAAAGGTTAATCCATAAAAAATAAAAAAAGATGACTCATGCAACGACCTATCATAGCGGGTACGATACGCCTACCCAAAGAGCCAAAACAAAAGCAATTGCATCGTCAGTTAAACGAGTTCGCAAACTGGATGCAACGGACAAAGGATGCCAGCGAAATCCAAAAGGACAAACAGCAGTCCGTACCGATACCCATGATGCCGATGGTTTTTTAAGAAACTCGTTTCTCCCAAAACTGGCTGAAATGGAAACGGTACAGGCTTGTAAGAAAACAGCAAAAATAGAAAGGGATTTTTATCAGTCTCTTTCCCTACTTGCTGAACATTATCAAATTAAACCGATGCCAACACAAATTTACGGTTATCCCTATAATATGGCATTGGCATTATGGAATATGGAGGAACAATTAAAAAACAAAGTGAAAGATTGGGAAGAAGTCAAACTCGTACAGCAGAATGAAAAAATATTTTTCACAAGTGAAGAACGCTACCATACAGGGGCTACGCTTTATTATATTCCTGTAGCTCCCCTGTACAGATTGCTGAAAAATAAAAAAAAGAAACCTAATGCAAAGCTTTTGTTATCGGTCTGTAGTTATCTCTATCATATAGTCAACATACCTTATTATAGACAGGAAGATAATTTTCTTTATTACCAATACGAAATGCTAAAAGAATGGCTAAACGATGAAGAAGACAACAAAGAAACACCTGTTTATAAGTGCGAATTTGACCAAGCAGAATGGATTGGCGACCGAATGGAAAAAAAGATTTTCAACCCTGCCAACTTAACCTATTTCAAAGAACGATTGAACCGTTTGCAATGCAAGGACATTTTAGACCTTGATTGTTGGAAATTAGGGCAAGAAGCTTTAGCTCTTTTGGAACAATATCCGAATGAAAATGTATTTCGAAATGCGAGAACCAACGAAGAAGCAGAAGATGTTGACGATTTCGAGAATACTGTAACAATGGACTACTATGTATCATTTTATGCAAAGGGAAATGGAGGGCTAAATCAACAGCTCATACAAAGCGTGAATAATGCGTTACAAGAATACGGACAGATCGAAGAACCCTTCATTTTGAAACGTTTTGACGGAAGTGACATATCCGAAAACAATCTCGATTTTGAAAATCGATTATTTGCTCTTTTAGAAGAATTAATAGGTTTCCTGAACAATTTTTAAAAAATAATAGTGATGAAAGATATAACAGAAAATTTCGGAACACTGTATCATCCCATATCAGCATTGGTATTTTACCAAACCAAAGGAATGAATTCGGACAACTACGTAGAATATTTTGACATGGATAAAAATGGTAATCCCATTAATGCGCATCCTTTAACGCTAAAAGAAGCGAATCAACTCGCAAAGGCATTGAAAATAGCAAATGAACAAAAAGAACCTTGTTTGAAATCAGAGGGAATAATGGGCGACACTATTTTGCATCTAGACCCCATTAAAAATAAAGTAATTTGGTTTACCAAAGCGATGCAAAGAGAACTGTGTTTCACGGAAAATTTAGGGATTTCAAATGGAATCGCCAATATGCCTCCAATGTTATGGATTGCCAACAAAACTAGTCTTATTGTCTTTGCCTTGGGTACTAACCGAAGACCCACCGAAAACACAAAATTATACAATGCTCCTTTTTTCAATGTGTACGAAAATGGAAATGTATGTATGGGAACGGTAAATGTTCAGATAAAGAATATTGTATTAGTGGAAGAATTTACCAGCACATGGGAAGACTATTTTTTCAAAAGCTATTTCAGTCATCTGATGCCTGATTATAATCCGATAAAAGGAAACTGTGTGACACTTTGGGAAAGCCTTATAAATACAAACAAAGCTTTCCCTAAAGAGGTATTAAAAATGAGTGCCAAAACCTTAAAAAACTTGTTGTGATGAATTCTGAAAAAACAAAAGTCCATTTTACGGACAACAATTTAATCAATCCCACCAATCCCATTACAGTAAACCTTATTGGAGCAGGAGGAACGGGTTCAAAGGTGCTGACCGCCCTCATGGAAATGAATCACAGCCTCATGGCATTGGGTCACGCAGGTTTAAACGTCCGTTTGTGGGATGATGACGTGGTAACCGAAGCCAATTTGGGCAGACAGCGATTTGCCAGTAGCGAAACAGGATTGTATAAATCGGTAGCCTTAATTAACAGAGCCAACCGTTGGTCGGGTACAAACTGGAAAGCAGAAACCATAAAATTCGAAAAAAGCAGTTTGGGAAAATTGCCCGAACACACAGGAGCAACCATTTACATTAGTTGTGTGGACACTGTCAAAGCTCGTTTTGAAATTGCCGAAATATTGAAACAAAGCCACAATGGTAATGCGTATTTCAATCGTCCACGCTATTGGATGGATTTTGGCAACAGCCAATATACAGGACAAGTATTGCTATCCACCATTGGTACAATAAAACAACCTCATTCCGAAAAGTACGAAACCATTTCCAACTTGCCAATGGTAACCGAAGAATTTGCGGAACTGCTGAAACAGTCTGAAGCCAAGGACGATACTCCAAGTTGCTCCCTTGCTGAAGCATTGGAAAAACAAGATTTGTACGTTAATTCGACATTGGCACAAATGGGATGTTCCCTTTTATGGGGTTTATTTCGTAACGGATTGACCCATAATAGAGGCTTTTTTCTCAATTTGAAGGATTTTAGGTCGCAACCCATTGCCGTTGGATAAAATCAAAATCGGGCTGCAAAAAGACACTTCCTTCCGATGGTCGGAAAAGTCTTTTTGCAGTAAAAAGGAAGCAACCAATTCGGTAAAAGGAGAATGCTCCCATTTTACCAAAAAGGTTGCGAAATTAGTGGAGGATATTCTGTATCCTCCTTTTTTTGAGCTTTATCCAACTTCTTTTCTTTCCGCATTGGCGACCAAAGAAAAGAAGCAAAAGAACGCCGCTTCGTTATTTTGGATTTTGCACTTCAATTTGAACCTTCTTGTCTTTTTCTTTCTTTTGTCTTGAATGGCTCCAGAGGAACAAAAGTCCAAAAACAATCAGAACATAGGCAATCCATTTTCCTGTACGCTCCAGAAAAGAAATGAATACTGATTTTTCATAACTCGAAAAACCTTCCGCCCCCGTGGGACTTCTTCGGTAAAATTTCCGTCTGTTAATCCAATAGCGAAGACCAAAACCACATACCAAAGCTAAAATGCTTAAAACCAATGCAGGACTCATAATGGAAATATTTTTGAATTACACTTTATAAATTTACAAAAAAATAGTCTTTCAAACTTGCAATATGTTGATTTAAAGAATTTTAAATGCTAGTATCGAAACTCGTGAATGGAAAAAGGCTAAATCACAATTGGTGAAATAGCCTCTTTGTTGGGTATCGAGAATGAAACGATCAATTAATTTTTAACTCCACATTCTTTATGAGTTTTGCTCTTACCAAATCACAACATTCCACTTTCAAAACCTGATGTCTTTCACCGTTATTTTCATACAGCTCTATTAAGAGTAGCTTATCATCGGAAATGGTAAATTGATTCAATAGAAAAACGTTTTGCTTTTTTGCATTGCCCACGATTTCATCTAGTGGTTTGTAAGTTCGTAATGGAGTCAGCACTCTTTCTTGAATCAAGGTGCGTTTGGCACGTTTTTTATCCACCACTTTGAATTGGACAAAATCAATTTGGAAAGGCGCATTGCTACAATTAATGAGTTCGGTATGGAGATACAACTTGTCATTGTGAATGTAGATTCCTTTCAACAAAAACCGTATGCCAAAACTTTTGGAGTCTATGTGCTTAATGATTCTTTTGTTTTCTCCATAAATTGCTTCCAATACCGTATTGACCATTGAAGGGGAGTTGCTTCCCAACTCTTCAAATAAAACTTCATTTGCATCCGCTCCACTTGCATTTTCCTTTAATTGTAATAGGTTGTAATTCATTTTATCAGGAAATGATTGTAGCATACATTAAAATTATAAAACCGTCCATCTTCCGTTATCACGGAAAAATTGGTTTCCTCTGCAAAGTCACGAACTGTGGCTTTTAAGCGTAATACATTTTCCACCTCTTTTGCCTTGTCCGCAATTAGAAATTCACTTCCCAAATCCACGTAGCGGATGGGAGCAGGAAATATCAGATGCGAAGTTTTATTGTAGGTGACTTCAATTTGATAAGATGGAATTTTTTCCAAGTTCAGTGTCGTAACATTGGAAACGGTATTTTGCGCTTGAGATTCGGCATGGATTCCTAACAGTAAAATCAATGCGATACCGTGTTTAATTAGTGTTTTCATATTTTGTTTTTTAAAGTTTTACAGAATGAAATGTTTAGTTTTTTGAAACAAGGAACATCTGGTAGCCCGCTTTCAATGTTATTTTGGGAGTTTTTATTTTTTTGGAAAAGTATCCTGAAACACCCTGCACAACACCTCGGCTCAGATCGCCAGCCACTTGCTGTCCAGCAGAATTGGTCATCATGATGCTACTGCCAGAAGCTTGCCCCATGTTGGCTGCCATTTCAGTAACAGCACTTCTTTCGGGCGAGTAGGGAACAACTAGACCTTGTTGTCCATCCAATCCAAATACTGTAATGTCAACTGGCAAAATGGTGCCGTTTATTGCCAACGAACTAATTTTCAATTGTAGGCGTCCTTCTTGAAATTTGGCGTTTGCCGTCAATAGGGTTCCTTGTGGAATCAAAATATTTGCTGTTTTGGCTGGCTCCAACAAACGGATACGAACACTGCTTTCCGCAGTTATTACTTGAGTTTCTTGTATGATCGCACGAACACTGTTTCTGGTTTGCACTTCTTGTTTGGTTTGCCCAGCAGCATAAAAATCAGGTGGACGATTTTTACTCCAATTGACTAAAGAAGCACTCTCGTTGGGTGCTCTGCCTAAAGATGAAACGGCATTTTTCTGGCTAGGAGCAAGCGCAACAAATTTTTCTTTTGGAGAAGAAGAACTAGAAACGGATTGTGGTGGTGACTGTTCCGTTGAGCTAGCATTCATCGGAAGATATTTGGCAGCCATCTGATACGATTTTTCCATTAATTCCAACTGGGCTTCCACAGGATTAATGGGTTCACTGTCCTTGTGGTCTAATTCCTTTTTTAGCTCATCCAGTTGTTTGCGTAATTGCTGTGTCTCCGAAGGATCATTTTGATAAAAAGAGCCTACGGTGCTTTGTGCATTTCGGTAGCTGTTCAATGCCGGATTAGTGCTCTTTACTGGTTTTCGAGCATCTTCATCCGTAATTTCAGCATTCGCTCCGACGGTTTCCACGGGGTTGTCTTCATTCCAATAGTCGGACAATGATGTCAGGGCATTTTGTTTTTCCTGATGCTTTTGTTCCAACATTTCTTGTTCATACGCTTTTTGCTTGTCAGCCTCCAATCCAGCATCGGTAGCTTGTGGGACAGCATCATTTAGCCCTATGTTTTCCATCTTTTTTGTGTCTTCGGAAGGTTTAAATATGAGATACATACAGCCTAAGAATGCAACTCCCATTAATGTGAACATGAGGGACTTTTTAAGCTTCTCGACTTGGTTTAATTTACTTTCCAGAACTACATCCGCAGTTTCATTTGAGTTGCCGTCCGTAACAAAGACGACACTCTTTTTGTTTTCACTTTCTTTCATTTGTCTTGTTTTTTTTAATCATTAATAAGGAATCCCACAATGATGTATCGGATTCGTTCTTTTTAATGGCAGGGTTTTCAATGTGTTCGATGATTATTCCTTGATTGGATTTTCTTGTATCATGCACGACTTTTAGAATCATTCCCATGGTTAGTAGCGCATAGCCCAAGAAAAAAATCAGGAGGTATTTATACTGTACTTTTAAAGGAAGTACTTTCCAACTTCCATCAAACTTGTTTAACAAACGGTCCATCTTTGCTTGCAGTTTTTTCATTGGAGTACTTTTAACGTTCAATGACTTCTATATCCCTGTTCCAGTTCGTTCGCTGTCTTTAACTGAATAATAGCCTGCATTAATAGTCACTTCTTGTAGCATAGAGGTATCTTCTTGCATTAACAAATTAATCGTTTGGCGGTTGTTTATGGTAATTTCAGTTGTCTTGTAACCGATATAGGAAAAAAGAAGGACATCGGTAGGAGAAGCAATAATGAAATAAATCCCATTGAGATCTGAAAATGTAGTGATTCCTGTATTTTTGACAGTTACGGTCACATTGGGTAAAGCTCCGTTAATATCGGTCACAATTCCTGTGATGGTCTTGTCTTGGGCATAACCTTCTGTAAGGTAGAAAAGGAATAAAAGGCAGTAGAATTTGGGCAGTACTTGGACTACCCAAGGCTTGAAGAGTGAATTATTATTCATACTTTTGGAATGGTTTTAATGAAACATTGGTTTTATTAGTTCTGGCTCTCTAGGAAGTTTGGTCACAGACTAGAGGGCTTTTTTGTGCTTTTGACACAAAGGTGCGAAAGCAGGAAGTTTTTTTGTTTTTTCTTATAGTGATTATTTTAAAAGTTAATTTTTTCCACAGATATTACTAATTGGTGCAATTTCCTTGATGGTTGAGGTTTTTTGTTTAATTCATAGGCATTAGGATTTAAAGGTTTTTTAATAACAGGAAAGTGCACCGCCTTTGCTTGTTGCAGCCAAACGCTGGCGATGCGTTTCCCAACTAATTCAAAAAAATAAGTGGTTTGCGAGACTTAAAAGAGAAGTAGTGCCAAGAATCGTAGTTGAGTAACCAAAGGAATAAAAAATGGCATGGAACTCAGCTTATTGCCTTAGAGGTACTGGTATACCGAGGAACAATAAGTGAGCCCACGCCATAGAGCGTGAGCATCTTACTTATCATTTCGTTCCTTTTAAAATTACCAGTTTTCTAAGACGAAATTCAAAGCGAATGCTTCAATGTTTTATTTGAAGAATCGCAAATTTAATGAAATCCTATTTAAGGATTTTTTTAATAATTCAAATATATTAAAAAAATCACAAAATTGTCAAATTTGACAATTTTTTTTCTTTTGATTATCTCAACTTCACATAGTGAAAGAGATTAGGAAAAAATATTATATAGCATTTGGCAAAAATCTACAAAAGCTAATGGAAAATTATAACAAAGACGTTATGACTGTAGCTTCTATTGGGAAGATTGAGCCTAAAGGTGTTTATAGAGTTTTGAATGGAGAACACGGAGCTTCTTTAGGAACTATAATTTCATTAGCAAGAGGATTAGATATTGAACCTAAAGAATTATTTGATTTTGAATTTTTTCTAGATAAAGAATAAAAAGATGCTTAGGCATCTTTTTTATTTTAGAGAAGATTTTCATTCAATATTATAATTTGTTAATTAAAGAGTTGTTTTTTTAAATTAATGGCAACAAATCATATTTTTTTCTATATTTGAGTTATGGAATGGTATGAAATACTTTTAGCAATCGTTATTATAACAGTTGGGAGCTTTTATAGGCATAAAGGTAAAAGATTTTCATAAAAACAAGTACCAAATGATAGTTGGAAAAATAGGAATAAATAGAAAAGATGCTGAGAGGTGTCTTTTTTTATGGGATTACGGGAAACCGTAATGAAAATCGAAAATGGTTTTGTAATATTGGAGTTTAATTAATTAAGAAATAACTTAAAAATTAATAAATATGGAATTTATTTTACTAGCACAAACTGCAATTGCATTAGCTACTCCCTTTTTAACAAAATCCGGTGAAAAAATAGCAGAAAATATTGGAGAAGAAATATGGAAATTTATTAATAAACCATTTAATTCAGAAAAGGATGAATTTCTTACAAAACAAGTTGAGGAAGATACAGATGTGCAGAGTTTAGAAATTAGACTTATTGAAAAGCTTCATCAAAATTCTGAATTTGCATATAATCTTAAAAATATTGTTGAAAATGCTCAAAAAGAATTAAGAGAAAATATGCAGCAAATTAATAATAATGCAGTCATTGAAAAACAGATAAATATTCAAAATAATTCCGGTTCTATCCAAATGTAAATATGCAAAAAATCACAAATGATTCTGTTGATAGGCAAATAAATGTAGCTGAGAATAGTGGTAATATTTATATGTCAAAGAAAAGTAAATATACACGCTTATTTGAGAAATTAAATATAGAGGTTTCTTCGAATAAGGAAAGGTTTGCCAAAGTACTTCAAGAAATGGAGCGCTATTTAACCAAAAAAGATAGTATTGGATTAAAGCAAAAACTTATTGATGGTGGTTTTTCAAAAAGACAAATCATTAGAGCTCTTGAAAGGAAGCAACTGTATTGGAAAAAATATGAGAAATACAAAAATTATGAATTTGCCCAAAGGATTCATATAGATCTTCTTGCAAAAATTATAATTGATTTTGAAACACATGTCGAGCCTTTAATAATTGCTGAACAAGATCAACAAATTGTTCTAGAATGTATTTATGAAAATGTTGTAAAACCGATGCTAACATTACTAAACGATGAAGGAGCAGAGGATGAGGTACTATATTTAAATAGTGAAGAAGTTTATGGAATGATTTTTTTTCTAACTGGCAAATGCCATCTAAACTGGAAAGATTATGATAGTATATAATCAGGCATTTGACTTATATCATGCAGTTTATAGAATGCTGCAACTGCTCACACATTTTAATAAGAATGAATATGTAGAAGTTGATAGATTAAGAATTTGGGATTTTTATTTATTATTTCCGAATAAGATTCATGAAGTAAGATTGAAAAGAGAAGAAAGAGATATTCGTGAAATTTTGAAAAACTATATATCAAAAAAGGAAAACCCTTATGAAATGATTCTAGAAAACAGGAAGATGTTTGAAAGAATTCGTCCATATCAAATTTCTGCTCTCCACTGTTTGGCTTCCTATGGAATAATAGATAAAGAATTACTAAAAGATAATAGAGTTTCGATAATTTCAAAAGAATTATTGCAGGATTACACAAATAAATTTGAGGAATTAACTCCAAAAGAAAGAAACTTAATTTCTATTTTAACATCTCATTTTTATAATATGTCAATGTTTGGAGTTGATGGATTAAAAGATAGAACTAAATTAATGGTAAGTAAATATGATGCAAAATAATCTTTTTTTAAATAGGCTTCTTATCTATACAGATGAGAATCAAGTTGCCTATAATGAAATATTTCACAAGGGTGTAAATATAATCAGAGGAGATAATAGTAGTGGAAAATCAACAATAACTCATTTTATATTTTTTGTCTTGGGAGGAGCTTTTCATGACTGGGTTCCAGAAGCAAAAAAATGTTCGGTTGTATTTGCTGAAGTAGAAATGAATGGTGCGATTTTTACTTTGAAAAGAGAGATCATAAAAGATTTAGATCAGAACGTAAATGACAAAATTGCAATTTATTTTTATTGGGGGGCTTTAGATGAAAGTTTAAATACTCCCATTGAAAATGGATGGTTTAAATATGAATATAATACAACTGAAAATAAAAAGAGTTTTTCGAATGTGATTTTTGAAAATTTAGATTTACCAATTGTAAAAGGTGATAATAATATTACATTCCATCAAATATTAAGACTTCTATATATTGATCAAGATTCGCCGACAAACTCATTATTTCTTTATGAATACTTTGATACCAATATTACACGTGAAACAGTTTCAGACCTTTTACTCGGGGTATATAATCAAGAACTTTATGATAAAAAGAAACGGAATGTTGTAGTAGAAAAGGATTTAGATGCTCTTAAAAAAGAAATTAAGGTTACTGAAACTTTTTTTTCAGATCCTTTATCTCTAAATCCAACACATTTGCTAACAAGTATTGAAAATAAGCAAAATCAAATCTATGAAATTGAGGAAGAAATAATCTCTATAAAAAACAAGAATAAAGAAGTTTTATACGATAAAAAAACAAAACTTGAATTTCAAATTTTAAATGAGGAGTCCATTGCGCAAAGAAAAAAAGTCAATGAACTTGAAGAGGAAATAAAATTTTTACATTATGAAATTGAAGATTCGGTTCTTTTTGTCGATACTTTAAAAAATAAAATTAAGGCTTTAAAAAATTCTATTGCCACGAGAGATTTTTTAGGCAGTTTTCCATTAGATTACTGTCCTGAATGCCTAACAGTATTGAATACAACAACAGTTGAATCATCTTGTAAACTTTGTAAAGAAAATGTAGATGAAAGTTTTGGTGTAATTCAAGCTCGAAAAATGGAACAGGAAATTAGCTTTCAAATCATAGAATCAACACAATTATTAGAATTAAATAAAAAAAAAATAGATAATTTATCCTCAAGTTATAGTTCTGAAAAAATTAAACTTCAACAATTGCAAACACAAGTAAATTCTGCATTGAATGATGTAAAACCGATTAGAGAAGAAGCTATTGATAAACTTTTTATGGATAAAGGTTTTGTGGAAGGTGAAATTATTCAGCTCAGAACCTTTCTTGAGAATGCAGAACTCTATCAAAAATTAGCAGAAAGAAAAAATGAGTTGGAAAAAGAGCATAAATATCTGAAAGGTTATATATACAATACTGAACAAGAGCAAATGCAGTTGAAGGAAGCGGTGAATTCAAAAATTGAAAAGCAAGCTTTGTTTTTACTTAATAATGATTTGGAGAGGCAAGAAGATTTCAAAGAGGCAAAAGAGTTTCATATTGATTATAGAAATAATATAGCATTTATTGCCGACAAAAATGCTAGATATTCTGCTAGTTCCAATTTTTATTTAAAGACAGCTGCACGATTCGCAATTTTTTTAGCATCGCTTTCAATTGAAAAAATGCGATATCCAAGATTTATCTTTAGTGATAATATGGAAGATAAAGGGATAGAACCTAAAAGAGCACAAAATTTCCAAAGAATACTAATTGATAAGGTAGAGGAATATGATTCAAATTCATTTCAGATGATTTATACCACATCGTATATTTCAGACGAATTGAATAATACCGCATATTGTGTTGGGGAATATTATACCAAAGCCAACCCCAGTTTAAAAAATATAAGGAGAAACTAATCTACAGGTGTTTTTCATAAATAATTGTCACTTAACAAAAGTTAAAAATAATTGTCAATTTTGAATTATAATATGTCAAATTGGGAGCAATTAAATTGCGATACCACGAAAAAATGAAAAGGCTTCTATCTTTGAAAGATGGAATTGTATGAGATAATAGGTTTTGTGGTATTGTGGTTTGTGGGGCTTTACTTGAGAGGAAAGTTTTATGAATGGAGGAAAGGATATAAGCATAATCATAGTTGGAAAAATAGGGTGAAATAGGGAAGATGCTTAAGCATCTTTTTTTGTGTAAATTTTATTTTTTTTCTGAAAATGTGGAAAGCCGTAAAATACTGAAATTCATCATAGTTACATTTGGGACTTAATTTTAATATTTTAAATATGGCAACATCACATGAAATCAGATGCATAAACAAATCTGACAGGACAAACATTCACGAAAGGATTGTGAATATCGGAGGTATCAATGAAGATCGCACACGTTGGAAAATTAGCCAAAGTGATGCTATTGCGGCGATTGAGGCTAACAAATGGCAATTTTATGTCGGGCAGGGTGTAAACAAGGTAGATGTCATTATTTCAGAAAGTGCTGCTGGTTATAAATACTTGAAAACTAAAAATGATACGACTACATCTAACAATCTTTTGAATCTTCCTGAATGTCCATAAGTTTTTTTGAAACTTATTTTTTTAATAGGCTATCTAAAGTAGCCTATTAAAAAAAACTACTAGTAATAAAAGTTTTTAGAATTGATATTATTTAAAATAAAGATACTATCGATTTTTTTGGTTTTGAGTTACTTGTGAATATGTAATAAAATCTTGTCAAATCGGGAGTATATAAATTATCTCAATCCAATTACAAAAGTGTAATAAAAGTTCTATATATTTGATAACGAATATACCAATGACTACACATAGTCACAATCTACCTTCAGTTCGCAACAATACCACAAATTTTATTGGAAATTAGATTGGATTAACAATATAGTAATAAACAAAATCAGAATATGGAACTAAAAAAAATTGTACTGCATCATATTGATAAAGAACTAAAAGAAAAAGCAACTTTAAATTGCTCTACAAAGCTCATCAAGAAAAATGCTACAGTAAGCGAATTTGTAGACAAATTAATAAAAGTATATGGTGCTAAAAACCCATCTCAAGGTACTTTTGAAGAAGATGAAGTAAACTTTCCTTTTCAAACAAAAGCTAAGAAATATATTGAAGATGATGATTTTTTAAAATTGACTGTGGAATCAATGGATATTCTAAAATCAAAAATGGATATAAATACGACTACTGGAGGATATGTAATCTTTGTTCATTACAAACAAAATAATGTCGACTTTTTAATAACCGCCATGATGGATAAATCTGCCCATTATACTAATACTGATGATTTGGGTATAGAAAAACTAATGGCTCTTGATATAGAAAAGATGGCAAGGGCAAATAGGCTTAATTTTGAAAAATGGAAAAATAAAGAAGGTAGATATTTGACATTTATAAAAGGAACGCGCACAGTTTCTCAATATTTCATCAAGTTTATAGGTGCTACTGATATTTCTTCTGCAAAAGAAAACTTTGATAAGTTGAAAGATGCAGTTAAAAAATATTCTGTTTCTGCAAAATTTCCTATGGCCAAGCAAAATAAAGTTAGAGAAGCCATTTCGGAATATGTAGAGAAGTGTTTTGTGCAAAAAAGAGACGTTGAAATTGAATCAATTGCTGCTATCATTGATAGTGAGGAGCCAACGGCATTTTTAGGTTTTATAGAAGATAATGAAATTGAAATTAGTGGAGCAATAGGAGTTCATTCCAGATCTGATTTTTATTCTTTTACTAGAAATAGTATTAAAGAAGATGGATATCATTTAGTTTTTGAAAAGGAACTTATAAAGAAAGAGAAAATTACTCGCGATGGTAACAGCATAATAATTCATGATGTGCCTGAAGAAAAATTAAATAGTATGTTTGAAGATACCCAAACAAATTGATTACTAAAATGATTTTAGAACACGTTATACTTTTGACAAATAAGCTACAAAATGGAGAATATGATTCTGATTATTTCTGTGGTGATATTGTGCTAGATGAGGCTGACATAAATTCAATTACAGAATTAGTAAATACTAATTTAATTGAAGTTTACACTCAACAAAGCGATTTTATAGAGATACCTCAACTTAAAGAGCATATAAGAAAGCTAATTAAATTAGAAATTGCAACAGGCAGTATTCCTAATTATTTTAAATCTTTAAACGATTTCATTCAGGGAAATAAATTTGAAAATAAATTAGAAGATTTTTATATAGCTGACATTTCATACCGCAATAATGTTGATAGCAATATAAAGATAGATTTATACAAGCAAAACCTAACTCTTATTTCGTTTCTACGAAAATTGACAGACAGTGAAAAGAAAAAAAACATGACATTGGAGCTTTTATTTTATAAATCAGGGCTTGGAACAGATTTAGTCATAGATTATAAATTAGAAGATCTTAAAACAATAAATATTACTGAACTTCAAATAATTCAGTCGCAATTTGAAAATTCAGGTTCTGGAGAGGATAAAAAACAACTCTTCATAAATGAACTAATCAATTTTATCAACTCTTGCGGAAAATCATACATAACAGTTGCTCATGCTTGGGATACTTTAATAGTAAATTATAAAAAAAGTGTCCTTCTCTTTATAGCGGGTTTTTCCTTTGAGAAAATAAAAATATCTTCCAACGAACACTTTCAAAAACTTGCAGATAAGATATCTGAATCTATTGGAAAAGCTTCAACATATATTTTTGGAGTTCCTGTTGGTTATATCCTATTGCTAAATGGAATGGATTTTACTGGTTTTGCCATTGGAAAAAATCTAATTTTATTAATTCTGGGAACAATTTTTTTCATTCTTATTTGGTCTGTCCTTTTTGCAAATATAAAAGAATCAATAAATTTGATAGAAGCTGAAATTGATGATTTCATAACAAAAATAGAAAATGTAATTGCATTAGAAGATATTAAAAATAAACTACTTTCCTTAAAAACAAATGATCTTACGAAACAAAGAAAGAAACTTTTACTGGTTAGAATTTTATCAAGTATAATTTATGTTCTTCTAATTATAGTATACGCTTATGTATTTATTGATATTAGCGTATTTTATCTATAAATCATAAAAGATTTATAAGATTGTAATCCCGCTCTTCGAAGTGTTTCATAGCAGTATGGGAGGCGAAGTCTCCCGACCTCGTAGCCACAAATGAGGGCAAACAAATCAAAGGATAATAAAGTAAAAGCCTATTTCTTAATATCCCACTCCATTTTATGAATACGGTTAGAAAGAAATACTAAAGTTTCAAAAACAGCATTTTCACTGGGAAGTGTACCAGTTACCAATTCTTTAAAAGAAGTGGCGTAAACTTTCTTCAATACATTCCAAACAATAGAGGTTTTACTAAAAATTAGAGCTTCTTTAGGATGGTGATACAACCAGTTTTTATCATTGGGAATGGCCTTGTCATCATCTTTACCAACTTGCAATAACATGATGTCAAACTCCTTGGAGTTTACAAATTTTTGTATTGTTTCAAGTTGCATTAAATGGTATAGATCATAAGTATGACGGACTTTTTTTGATAAATCATCTAATGGATTTTCAGTATAAGAAAAACGAACCAGACTAATTACCTTCTCGCAAAATGTACGCTCAATGGCAAGTGTCTTTACTTCGAAATCTTCTAATCCAAATTGGTTGATTAATTCTAAATTAGGTGTAGTTTTTATGTAATCTGCAATGAAAGTACAAACCGATTTTGTATTATTAGGCTCAAAATTACCAAGATGGGAAACCTCTAAAGTAATATGTTCTCTAACCTGCCCAAAGTTTCCCTGCATTCCAACTTTTGGGTAAGAATAAACGATTTTTCTTAAACTTCCCAACTTTTTAGCGGTAGGATCATTGATTACAACTTCAAGAATAGAGTTATCGACTACATCAGTAACTGCTTTCAATTTTCTCTTTAAATCATTTCCTGTATCAGTAGCTGTTTTCACAATAACCATATCTATATCTTCAGAAAATCGTTCAATAACTTTATAGCATTTAGATAAAGAAGTACCTCCTTTAAAAACAATTAAATCCTTTACTTCAGAATGAAACAATTGATGCAAAGCATAAGTAACCCAATAATCTTTCTCTATGAAAATTTCAGGAATTTTAAAATGTTCTGCGGTGGCAACAATTGCACCTTCAAAATTGTCTTTGTCTAAATGTAAATTCATTATACGATATTCCAAGAGTTAGCAGTAGCAAGTAATGTAGAATTAATACCATATTCATAACTGCTAGACGGATTAATTGATTTTTTCAAGACTTCATAAGCAGTGATATTTGTATTCATGGCTTCTAAAAGTGCTCCAAGTAAAGCCCTAACTTTCGGTGGATAAGCAACCCCATAAGTAACTAGTTTTTTTATTTCAGGAGCGTCAAAATCATAAATTACTTTTTTTAAATAAACAAGTCCATCACTTTTTTGTAAATCTGGAATCGTGTTCAAATCTTTCATAACATCTAAAACTTCTAAATATTTGATATTATCAAAAGTAACTTTCACATAACTTTTGGCTGGTTTAATGACCATATTGCCCACTTTACCTTTCACTTGCTTTTCTAACGAAGCAATACGTATGGAACTTGGAACTTGTGTTGTTAAGCCCAATCTATTATACAATCGAGTTCCGGTAACATAAGCAACTTGCTTATTCTTTTCAAATAGATATAGAGATAGCAAAACATCTTCTCTAGGTTTTTGCTCACCAAATGCAGAAACTTTTGGCTTATAGTAATACCCTTTTCGGGCTCTTCTAATAATACCTTTATCAACTAATCTGCTTAATGCTTTAGAACCAGCAATAATTTCATCTGAAGTTAATCCAAGAGTATCATATCCGAATACATCACCAGTATCTATTCGTTTAATTTTAGCTACTATTTTATCTGTTACTTTCATAAGAAGGACAAAGATAGTTAATATATTTTAAATGTCAAGTTTTTTCTGTACTTTACCTGACATATTCCTCTATTTGATCATCAATAGATTCATCTATTTAGTCTTCAGTAGATATAGCTATATAATCAGTTAAACATCTATTATCTTTGTTCACTTTTTTTTAGTGTTCACGTTTTCGTGAACATTGCTATTGTGTGAACAATTAAGACTGTCCTTTTTTCAATTCTTCAACAAAATAGAAGGGAGGCATACTGGTCTTGGTTAAAAAAGCAGTCACAAAATGTTGGGTCGTACTAAACCCGGCTTCTTTAGCCAAAGCTTTATTGGTATAATTCCTTATTTTTTTGTCATTTTTCAATAAACAGATAAGGTAATCCACTTTAAGGGCATTCATATAATCCACAAATCCTTTGTCTCTGTAATGGTATATTATTTTAGACAGGTATTTGGTGTTGGAATTAAACGCAGCAGATAGTTTGACTAATGTTAAATCTTTCTCCAAAAACTTGTTGTCCTGTTCAAATTTTTCCAATTGTTTCAAACACCTTTTTTCAATTTTAACTTTTTTAGATAGAATTCACGAACAAATTCTCCGCAGGCGTATTGTATTGTCCAAGGTAAAAAAAAATAAGTTAAAGTATTGTTTGTCAATAAATTATATTGATTGTCAGTTGTTGTTTTGCTGTTTTTTAGTATTAAAAACTTTTTATTTAAACGAAATTTTATTAGTTGTTTCTCTTTTTTTCTCGTCGATGATTTTAGTATATATCTGCGTTGTCTTTATGTTTTTATGACCTAACATTTTAGATACTGTAAAAATGTCGGTACCAGCAGCCATCTGCAATGTCGCATACGTATGCCGAAAGCAGTGAAAAGTAATATGTTTTTCAATTGATGCGTCTTTAACCCAAATAGGCAGCAAACGGTATACGTCCCATTTTTTTAAATTATAAAAGACTTGCTTATATTGTGTCTCTTTTTCACCTAAACACTCGAACGCTTCTTGAGAAATAGGAAGGGTTACTGGTCTATCAGTTTTTTGTTGCTTAAATCTTATATAATATCCTTCACTTTTACTATACTGCACTTCTTCCCATGTAAGTTTTGCAATATCGGAATAACGAATCCCTGTTAGCAAAGAAAACATGCAGACGCGTTTGACAATCTCTTTTTTACATGGTGTCCTAAACAAACTTGAAGCTTCTTCCATAGTTAGGAAATTTCTTTGGGACTCCTGTTCCTTAATGCTATCAACCGCAGCATTAATATCAGTTTGCAGTAATCCTTTCTTATAAGCTTTTCGAAGGGTGGCCTTGATCTTGTTAAAATAGGATAATGCAGTGTTTTGAGCCAAAAACTGGTCTTTTTTCTTTAAACATTTTGCCTTCAAAATGTATTCTCTGAAGTCTTCAATAATTGTAACATCTATCTCCTGCATTAATATGTCTTCGTTCTTAAGAAACTTTTCGAAGTGGATAATTGCATATTTCCAGATTTCAGCGTTATTGCCAGTCTTGATTTCTGCTGTCTGTTTTAGATACTCTAGAAATGATTTTTCTCCTATTTCCTGCAGACGTAGCCGCTCTTGTTCAAATGGTGTATAGATTTGCTGTTTGTTTAATTCATTAAGCCTATTTGCACAAATCATCTCGGCCTTGTGCAAATTTTCTGAATTCAGTGCTTTATCAATATTATTTTTTGGTTTTGAAACCAGATATAAACCTAAATATTCTCTTCGCGAAAATTCACGAGTTTTAGTGTTATAGATTGGAGGAAAAAAATCAAGGTATAATGTAATCTTTCCACTTGGCAGCGTCCTTTTTCTTAACGTAACATTTATCTTTTTCATCTTCCCGCAGCATTAAAAATTATATCAATATCCTGTTTGGCTACACAGGTGAATTTTCCAACGGAATATTTTACTATACCCTGCCGTTGAATCAATAGATAGAGTGCTCCCGAAGAAATATTATACTTCTGCTGAATTTGCGTGATAGTATAGCAATTGTCAAAGCCAGGAAATTGCTGTCCAGTTTTCAAAGTTACATCCTGAATGGGAATAGCAAAGAAAGCTTCAAGGTCGCATCTGCGAATAACTGTTCGTTTGCCAAACTTCCCGATGTCCAGATAGCCATTGTTAACTAACCTGTAAATAGTACTCCTGCTGATCCCGAAAAGAAGGCTGGCTTGAGTAATTTTTAGAAACTCAAGCGGCTTTATTTTTTCCAAATCTGTGTTTAAAAGCTGAACGGTTTCGTTATTGCTTTTTTCTGCTTTTCCTTTACGCACCAGTGCTTTATAGCCTCGACTGTTGCAAATGGGGGAACAATATCGCGTTCGTGTTGTTCTGGCTGTGAACTGTTTTTTGCAGTGCTCACAAATTCTGATAACCTCAATTTTAGAACTCATAATGTGATCAATTTTGTATCCCATTGTGTCTATGTGTGTCAGATTGTGTCATCATCTCACCAAAAAAAAATCTTGATGCAGATTTTTTTTTCGTGGTACAATAATGGTACAAAAAGGAACAAACTATCTGTAAATAAAGCTAAATAAACAGAAAGAAGAATCCCAGTTAAAATGCCGTTTTATGACATTTTAACTGGGATTCTTTGTTTTATTTTGTGATGTTTTGTGAAACTTATTTTCCGATACAAAAATTAGCAAAAATATTCCCTAACAATTCATCATTGGTCACCTGACCCGTAATCATCCCAAACTGATACAAAGCTTCCCGAATATCCAATGCCATCAAGTCGCTGGAAAGATTGGTTTCGAGTCCGTATTTTACTTTTGTAATTTCGTCAAGGGCTTTTAATAAAGAATCATAATGGCGTGTGTTGGTCACGATAGTTTCGTTATTGCGCAAAGCACCTGTGTTGACGAAGGAAAGGAGTTGGTTTTTGAGTTCATCAATGCCAATTTTCTGTTTCGCACTTAATAAAATTTGTTTCACGTTTAATGTTTCAAGTTGTTGGCTGATCGACAACCTTTCTTCAACCGAAATTAAATCTATTTTGTTGATTACAACTAGTAAAGGTTTTAAAGGATATTTATTTTTTACTTTTTCAATTTCAAGGATGTACTCTGAACCTGAAACCTGAAACTTGAAACTTTCAAACAAATACAAAACCACCTGCGCTTGTTCTATTTTTTCAAAAGTTTTTTTTATCCCGATGCTTTCTACCACATCTTTGGTTTCCCGGATTCCTGCGGTATCAATAAATCGAAAGCCAATGCCGCCAATAACCAATTCATCTTCAATAGTATCACGAGTGGTTCCTGCAATGTCCGAAACAATGGCGCGTTCTTCGTTCAACAAAGCATTCAGCAAAGTCGATTTTCCTACATTGGGTTCACCAACAATAGCAACAGGAATTCCGTTTTTGATAACGTTTCCTACGGCAAAAGAATCAATCAAGCGTTTCAGTACAAACTCAATTCGGTTCAATAATTCGTGAAACTGTGTTCTGTCGGCAAATTCTACATCTTCTTCTGCAAAATCCAATTCGAGTTCAATTAGTGAAGCAAAATTTAATAATTCTTCCCGCAGTTTAGCAATTTCGTTAGAGAAACCACCACGCATTTGCTGCATCGCAATTTGATGGGAAGCTTCATTATCTGACGAAATCAAATCCGCAACGGCTTCGGCTTGTGATAAATCGAGTTTTCCGTTCAAGAAAGCTCGCAGGGTAAATTCGCCCGGATCTGCCATTCGGCAACCTTTTCGCAATAATAACTGAATTATTTGTTGCTGAATATAAGTCGATCCGTGACAGGAAATCTCAATAGTATTTTCGCCCGTATAAGAATTGGGACCTTTGAAAATAGAAACCAAAACTTCGTCAAGCGTTTTGGCATCATCAATAATATGACCCAAATGAAGCGTATGTGTTTTTTGCTGGGTTAAATCTTTGTTTTTGATGGACTTAAAAACAGTATTTCCAATAGTTATAGCATCTTCGCCCGAAATTCGAATAATAGCAATAGCTCCTGCTCCTGAAGGCGTGGCGAGTGCCACAATAGAATCTTGATGTATCATAGCGCAAAGATATAAAAATAGGAACTAAACTGAACTGTGATTAAATTGGAACACGGATGACACGGATTTAGCTGATTTACACGGATTTAAAGTAGTTAAATTCTTATGGATTATCACAGGAAAAAATCAGCGATTATCAGTTAAATCCGTGTCATCTGCGTGCCATTGTTTGTAAATTTGAATCCAATGTGTTACTTTTTTAAGAGAACAATAAATGTTAAATTAGTGATAAGTATCAGGTTGTTTTGGCTTTAGAATGATTAAATTTGAGAGAAATACAATAAATCTAAATGAAATGAAAAAGATATTATTCCCCACCGATTTTTCTGAAGCAGCCAACAATGCTTTTATCCACGCTTTAGAATTTGCCAAAAATGTGAATGGCGAACTTCTTTTACTTCACACATTTGAATTGCCCATTTACGACGATCATTTTTTTCCTGAAAATTATGCTTCCATTTACAGTTCTATAGAATTAGCTAATTTTGAACGATTCAAAGAAGAAGTTCCAAAACTGAAAGCCATTGCTGCAAAACGAAATTTGCAAGATATCGTCATCAATCACCGCTTGATGGATGGCGATTTGTTGTACAATATCAAGTCAGTGGTTGCTAATGATAAAATCGATTTTGTAATTATGGGAACTAATGGAAATTCCGATTGGAGTAGCTATTTCTTGGGATCTAATACAGAGTCGGTTATTTCAGGAGTTGAAGTTCCTATTTTGTGCGTTCCTGTAGATGCTGCGTTTAAGAAAATAAGAGCCATTGGTTTCACTACTCGTTACCGTGAAAAAGACAAAATGGAACTTCGCAAAGTTTTGAAAATAGCCAAGAAAACCAATGCTAAAGTACGCAGTTTGTATGTGAAAACTACTAATTCTGATGTTTTAGAAACTACTATCAAGGAATGGGAAAAAGAATTTGCGAATGAAAATGTCGAATTTTTAATCTTGCCAAGCGATGAGGTTAAAGAAACCATTTTAGATTTTGTACTTTATAAAGACATTGATATTCTTGCCATGATAACCCACAAACGTTCCTTCTTTGAAAGCCTTTTTGACGCCAGTTTTACCAAAAAAATTACCAAAGAAGTTTCTGTTCCAATTTTGGTCATGCACGAAAACTAAATTCTGTGAATTGCGATTGTCATTTTACACCAAGGCATTTGTTAAAAAAAGAGTCACACACCAATTCCACAAATTGTCACGAAGAGTAAATTTTAAAAATTTCACAAATTCATAAAACTGATGTAATTCGGGATAATTTGTATAATTCGTGTCGGATGATTTTAAATGAGAATGCCATGATTTTGCAACCGTAAAACCTATATTTGCGTTTCATTAAATAGTGAAAATGGAGTTTTATAAAAATAAGGTTACCGATTATAAAGAAGCATTACGTAAAATCAATAAAAAATACAATAGCATTAGTTTGCTACGCCTCTTGAGTATCTTTTTCTGTTTGTTTTTGGTGTTTTATTACATTAAAACTAACGAAATTTTATATTTGGTTTTGGCGATTGTATTTTTTGTTGGTTTTGTTTTTTTGATGCGCTTGCACACTCGATTGTCTTTTCAAAAACAGTTGACTTCCGCTCTTTTAAAAATCAATGAAAACGAAATTTCATTTCTAAAAAGAGCAAAAAATCCTTTTGAAAACGGTGTAGAATTCAATGATTTTCAGCATTCTTATGCGTATGATTTAGATATTTTTGGCGAACATTCCTTGTTTCAAAATTTGAATAGAACAGCCACTTTCATTGGCAAAAAAACACTTGCCAGCCAATTGTTGACTTTGAATTCGAATGAAAAAATACACGAAAATCAAGAAGCGATACAGGAACTCAAATCCAAAATAGATTGGCGACAAGATTTTCTAGCATTAGGAATAATCACGAATGATTCGAAAGAACAATTTCAGGAATTATTACACTGGAATCATCGAAAAAGTATCCCTTTTTCTAAAAGCATGATGCTGTTAATTTATGCCGTTCCTGCTGTATTGGCAGGATTAATTTTGGGGTATTTTATAACTCATTATAATTTTTTGTTGTCTTATGCAGGTTATGTTTTCATAATCAATTTGATGATTCTCGGAAAGTTTAGAAAACAAATTCAAACTGAAATTGCCAATACGTATTCAATAGACACTATCATTAATCAATACAGTTTGTTGTTACAAAAAATTGAAAACGAAAGTTTTGAATCTTCTAAATTAGTAAGTCTTCAAAAGCAATTGTATTTTAAGGAAGCAAAAGCAAGTACTTATCTAAAAGAATTATCGGAATTATTTTCTAAAATGGATTCGATTGCCAATGTGGTAACAGCTGTTTTGTTTAACGGCACTTTTTTATACAATTTACATATCCTGAAAGCTTTAATCAATTGGAAACACACGCATCAGCAAACGCTTGAATCTTGGTTAGAAGTCATAGGCGAATTCGAAATGTTGAATAGTTTGGCTAATTTGGCGTATAATAATCCTGATTTTGTTTTTCCAGAAATCAATTCCGACTATAAAATCAGTTTCTCTAATTTAAGTCATCCGTTGCTGAATCCTGAAACTAGAGTAGGAAACGATACGCATTTTTATCCGCAATCTTTTGTGATTTTGACGGGTTCGAATATGTCTGGGAAAAGTACTTTTCTACGAAGTTTGGGAATTAATATGGTTTTAGGCGGCATTGGTTCGGTGGTTTGCGCTTCCAAATCGACGATGCATCCTTTACCTGTTTTAGTTTCGATGCGATTGTCTGATTCATTGTCGGATAGCGAATCCTATTTCTTTGCAGAAATTAAGCGTTTGAAACAAATTATGGATGCTTTAGCAGAAAAGCCTGCTTTTGTGCTATTAGATGAAATCCTGCGAGGAACTAATTCGGATGATAAACGCCACGGAACCATTGAAGTAATCAAAAAAGTAATTGCCAAAAAAGCCATTGGAGCCATTGCCACTCACGATATTGAAGTTTGTTTGACCACCAACAATTATCCCGAAATTTTGACCAATCAATGCTTTGAAGTCGAAATTAAAAACGACGATTTGTATTTTGATTATAAACTCCGCAACGGAATTTGCAAAAACAAAAGTGCTACTTTTTTAATGCAAAAAATGGAAGTGATTTAATTTTAGAATTTAGATTGGTGCGAATATATACTCTACAATCATAAATTAAATTTTGACTTCACTGTTTATACTCTAAACGAACAGTTCGCTCCGCTGGAGCTTGTTTTTGGTGGCACATTGTTTTCTACAAACAGTATGTCCCGATGGGACTAGAAATAGCTCCGTTAGGAGCTAACTGTTTGTAGAAAATAGTATTTTGTTTAATAAAGCTCCATCGGAGCGATCTGTTTGGTATTTATAAAATTTAATCAGACAACAATTCTTTAAAATCTAAAATTACTGCTGAACTTCCTTAATAGTTTGCACAAAAGCTTCAATAGGTTGTGCTCCAGAAAGTGCTTTTTTTCTATCAAATACAAAAAAGGGAACACCTCGGATACCAATTTGCTGGGCTTCGGTAATATCTTTTTGAACGTCTTTTAAGAATAATTTTTCATTGTTTACCACTTCTTTGACTTCTTCATGATTCAAACCTGCTTCTGTTCCTAGTTCGATTAAAGTAGTAGCATCATTCAAATCTCGACCTTCTGTAAAATAAGCTTTGAAGAAAACTTCTTCCATTTCGCTACCCAATTTTTTGGTTTTAGCCAAATGCAAAATACGATGTGCTGCCAACGAATTGGAAACAATAGCTTTATCGAAATGATAGTCCAAACCCACGCTTTTGGCTCGTTCTACAACGCCTTCGTGCATTGCTTTAGATTGTTCCAATGAAATTCCTTTGCGCTCGGCTAAATAGGAGTAAACATCTTGATTAGGTTCTGGTGTGATGGTAGGATCGAGTTGAAAACTTTTCCACACAATTTCAAATTCTTCATTCGGGAATTCAGCCAAAGCAGTTTCCAAATGTCTTTTTCCGATGTAGCAAAAGGGACACATGATGTCCGACCAAATTTCTATTTTCATAAGTCAAAATTACTTAAATGATTTCAAAAGTTTATTTTCTTTAAGAAAAGAATAAGAAAGTTGTTGAGGTACACTAAAAATGCGAATCAAGGATTAGGATTTTTTTTGTGCCTAACAGCACATTTGAATCCTTGATTCGCATTAAAAACAAAAAACCGCAATTTCAATGAAATTACGGTTCTCTAATATAAAAAATGGTTTTGGTTAGTTAACGTATTTTAAATTTTAATACTGTAAACTGCTAGTGCAATCTGAATACTAATTGTTAAGCATTACAGGCATTACCAGCATGGTCACTGTTTCTCCGTCTTCTAATCCGTCAACAGGAGTTAGGATTCCGGCTCTGTTTGGCAATGACATTTCAAGCATAATCATGTCTGATTGTAAGTTGGTCAACATTTCAGTCAAGAAACGAGAATTGTACCCAATTTGCATATCATCACCTTGATAATCACAAGTCAATCTTTCTTCTGCTTTGTTTGAGTAGTCAATATCTTCGGCAGAAATATTCAATTCGGCACCTGCAATTTTCAAACGAATTTGGTGGGTAGTTTTGTTTGAGAAAATCGCAACACGACGCACAGAACTCAAGAATTGAGAACGATCAATCATCAATTTGTTTGGATTTTCTTTTGGGATAACCGCTTCGTAATTTGGATATTTTCCATCAATCAAACGACACATTAAAACATAATTGTCGAAAGAAAAAGTAGCGTTCGAATCGTTGTATTCAATTTTTACTTCAGCATCCGAAGCACCTAAAATACTTTTTAAAATATTTAAAGGTTTCTTTGGCATAATAAAATCAGCTACTTGAGAAGCTGTAACATCAGTTCTGGCATATTTTACTAATTTGTGTGCATCCGTGGCTACGAAAATCAAACCTTGTGGAGAAAACTGAAAGAAAACACCAGACATTACCGGACGTAAATCATCGTTTCCAGCAGCAAAAATAGTTTTGCTAATAGCAGTTGCCAACACATCAGCAGGAACTAAAGTTACCGATGGTTCGTCCAAGTTAACAGATTTTGGAAATTCTTCTCCTGGAGCATACGCCAAAGCATATTTTCCTGAATTGGAACTAATTTCTATTGTGCTATTTTCTTCAACAGTAAAAGTTAATGGTTGTTCTGGAAAAGTTTTAAGGATTTCCAAAAGCAATTTAGCAGGAACAGCAACACTTCCTTTGCTAGTAGAATCAATATCTAAAGTAGCAGACATGGTAGTTTCTAAATCAGAAGCCGAAACCGTCAAGGCATTATTGTCTAATTCAAAAAGGAAATTATCTAAAATAGGTAACGTATTACTACTGTTGATAACGCTTCCTAAAACCTGCAATTGTTTTAATAAGTACGAACTGGATACTATAAATTTCATTTGATGTATTTTATTTTTTGAGGTATAAATTATAATTTATACTAGCTACAAATATATCGTAAACTATTTTAGCTTTTTAAATTTTTTATTAACATTAGTTGCTGTATTTTTTCTTTCGAAGGAAAGTAAAAACCAATCCAAAAAGCACTAAAACCAATATTGGAAGCCCGATAGTTAGGATTTGAGTCGTGGTATAACTTTCATAAACTTTGTCTTTATCCAACAAAGGCAAATCCAAATCCTTACTTCGAATGTTAATAAGTCCACTGTCATCTAATAAATAATTGACACAATTCATCAAGAAATCCTTGTTGTCATACAAATTTCCTGTGCGTTGATCGTATCCTAATTCTACGGGTTGAAAGTTTTTATCCAATTGGTTTCGAACCAAATCACCATCCGAAACGACAATCATTTTGTTTGGTTTTCCAATAGTTTGAAATGCTTTTTGGTCAAAAGGCAAAACACGATTTTCAAAAGCCGAATGAAAGGAGCCTTCCAGCAAAACCGAAAGTGGGATATTTCCCGTGTTCAGATAATGATTCGGCGAAGTTTCTTCTTCCACAATATTCAAATTGATTTCGACTGGAGAACCAATTCGCTTCGAATATTGAGACGATTGTAGTAAAACGGTTTTCTTAATTCCGTTTTTCAAAGTATCAATCGAATTGGCAAAATCGAATTTGATGCCTCCCAAGTTTTTTACGATGGGATGGTCGTTAATGGGATACACTTGTGGAGCAAATTTCCAATTGAATTCCTGATATTGGGTAGCACTTCCTTGTTCGCCAGTAGCTAGTTTTATGGGGCTTCCAGTTTCGTCTTTGACCAAATCAGGGTTAATTCGGAAACCGTATTTGAAGAACATATCATTCAAATTCAAGTCTCTTGGAAATGCCAAAGTCGAACCAGAAACGTTGTATAAACTATCCATTTCCATATTCACTTGATCCACTAGCCACAAGGTTTTTCCACCATTAATAATGAATTGATCCAAGACTTGTTTTTCGGCATCAGAGAAAGTTTCGGTTGGTTTGGCAATAATCGCCAAATCGTATTTTTGCAAAGCTTCTAAACTACCCTTTGGATTTTTGGCAACCGAATCTAAAGTGAATGGGCCAATGTAATAGCTTTCTCTAACTTGTATCAGAAATTTAGCCATTTGCACATCATAAAGTTCTCCATTTCCTTTTATTATAGCGACTTTTTTCTGTTTGGCTTTCGTGATTTTGTTGATGGCATCGGCAATCGAATATTCCAAATGTTGCACCGAAGCAATCACTTTTTCGGTAGTCGAAGCTCCCATAATGTTTTTCAACAGCGGAATATTCACTTCTTTGTTGTTGTAAATCGCAATCGCCCACGGGAAAACCATCTCCTGCGATTGTTTTCCTTTGTCGTCAACGGTGATGTTGATTGGCGTAAGTCCTTTTTGGTACAGATTTTTGATGTTATCCATACTTTCGTCTTCGTTTTCCAAAGGATCAATGAATTCGAAAATAATATTCTTGTTATAAGCCTGAAATTCTTCTAATAAATCTCGGGTTTCGCTTTGCAAACGCTTGAATTCAGGTGGTAAATCGCCTTGTAAATAGATTTTTAAATACAACGGATTTTCAACTTGTTTGACAATATTCAAAGAAGTGGTCGAAAGCGTGTATCTTTTGTCTTTGGTTAAATCAAAACGGTGGAAAAAATAACCGCTTACGATATTTATAACCAATAAAATCCCAATGAGAATCAGTAAATATTGGATGTTTTTTTTCTTGGAAGTCGTCATTACGATTTAATAGATTTTAGGTTATAAACTGTAAATGAAAGAAACAAAATAGTGATGCTCGCAAAATAAACTACATCACGAGTATCAATCACACCACGCCCCATACTTCTGAAATGATCTTGCATTCCGAAAGCGGAAATTAGACCTTGAAAACTCGGTACAATCGCTCCCAAACTCTCGAAACCGAAGTAAAAAAAGAAGCATAAAAACACGGAAACGATAAAAGCTACAATTTGATTTTCGGAAAGGGTAGAAGTGAAAATTCCGATAGCAGAATAGGCTGCAATCAGGAACAATAATCCAAAATAAGAACCCATCGTGCTTCCCATATCGATATTGCCTACTGGAATTCCAAGATCTGAAATGACCCAAACGTAGATTAAAGTGGGAACAATCGCCATAACAATCAGCAAAACCGAACCTAGAAATTTTCCGGAAGCAATTTGCCAAATGCTCAAAGGTTTAGTCAACAACAATTCTAATGTTCCTTGTTTTTTCTCATCCGAAAAGCTGCGCATCGTAACGGCTGGAATCAGGAAAATGAGAATCCACGGAGCCAAACTAAAAAACGGACTCAAATCAGCAAAACCGCTGTTCAAAATATTGTATTCTCCTTCGAAAACCCAAAGGAATAAGCCATTCCCAATCAGGAAAACGGCAATCACCAAATAGCCAATTGGCGAACCAAAAAAGGATTTTATTTCTCTTATTACTATTGATTTCATATCGTCATTGCGAGGAACGAAGCAATCTTATCCTCATTTATCGGTGTTATTGTTTTAAATGTTTGGTTTCAGATTTTGTGATTAGCTAAAATCAAATGTAACATTTTCTCTTAAATAGAATTTTCCTTGAATTTTGGATGTAATTAAATCTCCCATTGTTAAATCGATTCTGTCTGATTGGAATTTTTTTAAAAAGAAATTGAAATTATTAATTTTACTTGAATGTTCTTTAGAAAAAGGTTTAATCAATAGAAATAGAACAAATTTAATAATGAAAAGAGGCAATATTAAAATTTTGAGCAATACTGCACTAGAACCAAATAATTCGCCTTCACTTTCAAAATACTCGTCATAATTAAAATTAGAAAAATCTACGCCGTATTTTGTAATAAAATCTTCTAGCAGGTAACAATTATCATCACCCAAAAAACCTAAATCGTTTGCAATTTTTGATTTATTTGATATTTTTTTTTCTCCAGATTTTTCTTCAAGATATTGTTGTACTTCAAGATAATTCTGTTTTAAATTTTTAAAACTTATTTTTATAATTGTTTTCATAATTAAGTTGCTTTACATCTGAAATCAAAAATTGTTAATCTTCAATCTAAAATTAAAAAAATCAGACAAATTTAATTGTTATGTTATCCCTATAATTCAACCCTAACAAACTATTAGCTGAACCTACTTTGGTTGGATTGCTTTTGAAAATGGCAATTTCCAGAAAACCAGCTTCGTTGAAAACCGCTAATTTCTCGCCTTCATAATTTTTGATGGGTAGCGTTTCCGAAGTAGCAATTGAAGAATAATTGGGTAAAATGGTTTTGATGTTTTTGGTTCGTAATACAATTTCATAAGGTCTGCCTTTGGCCACTTCCAGAAATTGTTTTTTAGAAATATTGGTCACTACATTCCCAAAATGATCAATGTAAATCACGTATCCTTTTATCGAGTTTCCATCATTGGCAGGAACAGCTTGCAAATCGGTTACTTGTTTGATAGATTGTATTTCTTTGCCGATAACGTTGAGCAAACCGCCTTTGGCAATATGGCAAGCCACTTTTACAAAAACATCCAAATCGGTAGCATCACTTGGCAATCGATCGTGTATGTTAATCGAGACTATTTTTTGAGGAACAAATTTTTGGGTCAGCATACTCAAAATACCGTTATCGGCAGCAATAAAATAATGATCGTTCCATTGCATGACGATATGTTGGTTTTCTTTATTCAATTCTAAATCCACGCCAATAAGATGCACCGTCCCTTTTGGAAAACTGGAATAAGCAGCTCCAATAATGTAACTCGCTTCTACTGTGTTGAATGGGTCAATATAGTGCGAAATATCAATAATAGTTGCCTCGGAATATTCAGATAATAGCTTCCCTTTTAGAGCACCAACAAAGTGGTCTTTCAAGCCGTAATCGGTGGTTAGCGTAATTATTGACATAAAATTGTTTATAAATAAAAAGAAAACTAAAGCTAAAACTCATTAAATTTGAGAAACGCAAAGCTAATAATAATAAGCTTATTTATTAATTAAAACTATCTCCATCTTGAACGAAAGAATCATCGAGCTCATAGACATCGCTCCAACAGATTTTTGGGGCGCTCAAGACACTCATCTTGAAACTATTAAAAAATACTATCCCAAATTAAAAATTGTTGCTCGAGGAACCACCCTGAAGGCCTTTGGTGAAAAAGAAGTTTTAGATGAATTCGAGAACCGCTTTAACCGATTGATGCTTCATTTTACTCGTTACAACAACATTGATGATAATGTGATCGAGCGGGTAATTCAAGGAGATATTCAAGAAGACAGAAAAGCTTTTGACAAAGACAAAATATTAGTTCATGGTGTGGGCGGAAAAATCATCAAAGCGATGACGCCTAACCAACAATTGCTGGTTGATACCATGAACAAAAACGATATGGTTTTTGCCGTTGGTCCAGCAGGAACGGGAAAAACTTACACAGGAGTTGCCATGGCGGTCAAAGCCTTAAAAGAAAAGCAAGTCAAACGAATTATTCTGACTCGTCCAGCCGTAGAGGCAGGGGAGAACCTTGGTTTCCTTCCCGGTGATATGAAGGAAAAATTAGATCCCTACATGCAACCATTGTACGATGCGTTGCGAGATATGTTACCTAATGAAAAATTGGAAGATTATATTTTAAAAGGTATCATACAAATTGCACCTCTAGCATTTATGCGCGGACGAACTTTAGATAATGCTTTTGTGATTTTAGACGAGGCGCAAAACACAACGCATTCCCAAATGAAAATGTTCCTGACCCGTATGGGGAAAAATGCCAAATTCATGATTACAGGCGATCCAGGTCAGGTCGATTTACCTCGCAGGACCATATCAGGATTGAAAGAAGCCTTATTGGTTTTAAAAGATATTGATGGAATTGGAATTATTTATTTGGATGATAAAGATATTGTACGTCACCGATTGGTTAAAAAAGTGATTGATGCTTATAAAATGATTGAAAATCACGATTAGAAAGTCAACAATTTAGAATGTTTAAAAAATCGTTTTGTACAAAATGTATAGAACGATTTTTTTGTAAAATGTATTCTGGTGTAACCTTTGTCAAAGTTTAAAACTTTGACAAAGGTGGCAAACTCATTCTTTTGTGAATTTTGGCAGAGCGGTCAAAACAAATTGAAGGAATGTTAATTTAATAATAAACTTGCTTTGTAAAACCCAGTTTAACTCTCGATTCTTTGCTCCTCCAGCCCTAAACCCTTAAATTTGCATTCACAAACATTTAATATGAATTCAAATTTTGCCTCTATAAAAGTTATCGTCACCGATTTAGACGGAACTTTACTCAACCCACAACATATCGTTTCTGATTACACCAAATCTGTTTTTCAAGAACTTCACAAGCAAAATTATCTTATCGTTGTTGCCACAGGCCGTCATCATCTCGATGCGATGGCAATTATTGATACGCTCGAAGTTCCAGTCTATTTAGTAAGTTCAAATGGAGCGAGAGTTCATTCGCCTCAAAAACATGAACTTTTTGCTTTCGATTTAAAAAGCGAAGTGGTAAAAACCGCTTTGAGTGTGGATATCGACCCTGAAATTACGGTTGTTTTATTCAAAGAAAGTGTTTGGCAGACTAATAAATTGAGTGAAAAACTAAACAGTTTTCAAGCCGATTTTAAATACCTGCCTGAATTAGTAGATTACAGTACTTTAGAAGATTTTGGAGCGATAAAAATATTTTTCTCCCACGACAATCACGATAAATTACAAGTTTTAAAAGACAGCATTTTAGCTAAATCGTCTAATGATTTACACCACGCTTTTAGTTTGCCCACTTGTTTGGAATTTATGGACAAATCGATTGATAAAAGTGTAGGGATTCAGAAAATTTTAGAAAAAGAAGGATTTGCATTTGAAGAAGCTATTTCATTTGGTGATGGTTTTAACGATGTTCAAATGTTAGCTGCAACAGGAAAAGCTTTAATTATGGGCAACGCACCACAAACTTTGAAAGAAGCTTTACCTGATTTGGAAATAATTACTACGAACGCCAATGATGGTGTAGCTAAATATCTGGCAGTCAATCTATTTTCGTGATTTAGTTTCAAATATAAAATCAAAATAGAATTCTTGTTTTTGCCTTGAAAATAATCTTAAATTTGCATCCATAAAAAAACAACACAACCGATGAGCAATACAATCACGACTACCAATTTTAATTTTCCGAATCAAAAATCCGTTTACCGAGGAAAAGTAAGAGAAGTTTATAATATCAATGATGAACTTTTGGTTATGATTGCCACCGATAGGCTTTCGGCTTTTGATGTGGTTTTGCCAAAGGGAATTCCATACAAAGGACAAATCCTAAATCAAATTGCGACTAAATTCATGGAATTGACGCAAGATATTGTTCCAAATTGGTTAATTGCTACGCCAGATCCAAGTGTGGCTGTTGGTCATTTGTGTGAGCCTTTCAAAGTTGAAATGGTAATTCGTGGATATGTTTCAGGTCACGCGGCTCGTGAATATGCTGCTGGTAGAAGACAAATTTGCGGAGTAACAATGGCGGAAGGTTTGAAAGAGAACGATAAATTTCCTGAACCAATTATTACGCCAACTACTAAAGCAGATAATGGTTCGCACGATGAAGATATTTCACGTGAGGATATTTTATCAAAAGGAATTGTTAGTGAAGAAGATTATTTGGTTTTAGAAAAATATACAAGAGCTTTGTTTCAACGAGGAACTGAAATTGCTGCCAGTCGTGGTTTAATTTTAGTTGATACCAAATACGAATTCGGAAAAACAAAAGACGGCGTAATTGTTTTGATTGATGAAATTCACACACCCGATTCTTCTCGCTATTTCTATGCTGAAGGATACCAAGAAAGACAAGATAATGGAGAAGAGCAAAAACAATTGTCGAAAGAATTCGTTCGCCGTTGGTTAATTCAAAATGGATTTCAGGGACAAGAAGGACAACAAATTCCAAATATGTCTGACGAATATATCGAAACAGTTTCGGATAGATATATCGAATTATACGAAAATATTCTAGGTGAAAAATTCAAAAAAGCAGACATTTCTAATATTAATGAACGTATTGAGAAAAATGTTTTGACTTATTTGTCTAGTCTATAAGTTTTAAAATTAATAAGTTACAAACCGCATTATCTGTATTTTTAGAGTTGCGGTTTTTTTGTTTTTAAATCTTAAATGTTAATATTAAGTTAAATTTAAGTACTATGTAAAACAAGATACTGTTTTAAAGATATATATTTGCATAGAATATTAATAGATAATCTAATATTTCAAAAAAACAATCAATCAAAAAATCAACAGTTAATTAAAAAACAAGTATCATGAAAAAATCAATCGTTTACCTAGGTGTAGCTTTACTTTCTTTATCAAGTGTAGCTTTAGCTTCAAATCCAAATCCAAATTCTGTGACTACGACTAAAAAAATAAAAGTCGAAGCATTTGAAAACATTTCTCCTTTGAATATGGCTATCTACAAAGGCGATATCGAAACCATCCAAAAAATGATTAAGTATGGAGTTAATATCAATCAAAAATCTAATGGAATGAGTCCGCTGATGTATGCCGCTCGTTACAACAAAGTAGAAATTATCAAAATTTTGTTGGCAAACGGAGCCAATCCTAAAGTAAGAGACGAGAAAGGATTTACAGCCTTGAAACATGCTGAAATTTCTAATGCAAAAGCGGCAGCTCAATTGCTGAAACAAGTTTAATCTATTTTTTTAGTCGGATTATAACCATTAGGGAAATGAAGTACATTAAGATTTATAGTGTTCTTTATTTTCTTAATGGTTTTTTAAAAAAAAGATTGTTCACAACATTTCTAGATAGAACCCAATTATGCTGTTTTCCTTTCGATAAACATTGTAAATTTGCAGTTTTAAACATAGAAAATGCTTCAAATAAAAAATATTTCTTTTACTTATATCGAAAATCCTGTTATCGAGAATATTAGTTTCGAAATTACAAAAGGTCAAAATATTGCCATTATTGGCGAAAGTGGATGTGGCAAAAGTACTTTGCTGAAACTTTTATACGGTTTATATGATTTGGATAATGGCGAAATTCTTCACAATGAAGAAGCGATTCTTGGACCTAAATACAAACTGATTCCGGGCGAAGATTATATGAAGTATTTGGCGCAGGATTTTGATTTAATGCCTTACATCACTGTCGAAGAAAACGTGGGTAAATTTTTGTCTAATATATATCAAGACGATAAAAAAGCTCGTGTTCAGGAATTATTAGCCATGGTCGAAATGACGGAATATGCGAACGTAAAAGCCAAATATTTGAGCGGTGGTCAACAACAAAGAGTAGCCTTGGCAAGGGTTTTGGCATTAGAACCTGAAATACTTTTGTTAGACGAACCTTTCAGTCAAATAGATTCTTTTAGGAAAAATTCCTTACGTCGTAATTTATTCAATTATTTTAAGAAAAAAGAAATCACTTGCATTATTGCCACACATGATAGTACAGAAGCCTTGTCTTTTTCGGATGAAACGATGGTGTTGCAAAACGGCAAACTAATTGCCAAAGGTAGTTCGGTCGCACTTTATGAAAATCCGCCAAGTTTGTATGTGGCTTCTCTTTTTGGGGAAGTGAATCAATTGAAAAAATCTAATTTTGTAGATTTGGAACACGACGAAGATGACGCGTTTGTATTGGCATATCCGCATCAATTGAAAGTAGTTGAGGATGGGAAATTCAAAGCGATTGCTAAACAATCCTATTTCAAAGGAAGTCATTATTTAATCAAAGCAGCCTTCGAACGAAGAGCTATTTTTTTCGAACACTCTTCGGCTCTAGAGTTGAATCAGGAAGTAATTTTGATGATTCAAAAATAGTTGCTGTAATGCTATTATATTCAAAAAAGTCCCAATTCTAACTTATTAGAATTGGGACTTTTTTCAGCAGAAATTATTTTTTCTTGCTTTTGCTTTTTTTGGTCTTTTTAGATTTTTTGGCTTTTGCTTTGGCTTTTTTTTCTTTTAGTTTTGCCTTAATTTTAGCTTTTTTAGCTTTCTCTTTTTTGGCTTTCTTTGCCTTTTTAGCCTTTGCTTTCGCTTTTTGTTTGGCTTTTTCCTTGGCATCTTTGGCCTTTGCTTTGGCTTTCTCTTTTTCTTTCATTTTTAATTTGTTTTTTTTCTTGATTTTTTTCTCGTCTTTTTCAATTAATGAAGCGATTTCTTCTAAAATAGATTCTTCATAAACTATTTCTTCTTGGATTTCCTCTGGAGTTTCTTCTTGAATTTCTTCAATTACTGCTGTTTCAATAGTTGGTTCGACCTTTTTAGTTGTTCTACTTACTCTAGGTTTTCTTGGTTTTGGAGTTGCAACAGGTTTAGTCGCTTCTGGGGTAATTTCGTTTGTAATTTCTTCTTTATTGTCTTCCATAATTCTTGTTTTTTAAAGTGATACGCTTTAATGTAAATTAATTGTAAATTAATCTTTAACAAATGTAGTCATTAAAACAATCCGCCAATGTTAAGTTTTTACTTCAAAAAAATAACGATTTAGTATAAATAAGGAAAACAAAAAGTGATTTGGAATGATATATGTAAATTTTTAGTAAAGGTTTTTTAGCCAGGGCATTCGCTTTTAAAACGAAAGACATCCAAAATAAAAAAATACCGCAGATTCGCAGATTTTCAAAACATAAATTGGATAAGATTAGCGCTGATTTTTGAATTAGTGCAACAAAACAGTTCTGATTTATTTCTAAAATCTGCGAATCTGCGGTATTTTTTTTTTAAGCGAATGCCCTATTTTTTTAATCTGTGGCAAAAAAAACAACCATTCCGATAAGCATACAGGAATGGTTGGATTATTAAGAAAATTTTTAAAGAGCCTTTACTTTGGAATGGCTGTTAATTCAGTGATTTTTACGATGACTTCAACCGCTTTTTGCATACTTTCTACAGGAACATACTCGTATTTTCCGTGAAAATTATGACCTCCAGCAAAGATGTTTGGGCAAGGCAAACCTTTGTATGATAATTGACTGCCATCAGTTCCGCCACGAATGGGTTTGATGATGGGTTTAACACCTACTTCTTTCATTGCTTTTTCGGCAATATCTACAATATGTTTTACGGGTAAAACCTTTTCTTTCATATTGTAATATTGGTCGTTTATTTCTGCAATAACGATGTCTTCGCCAAATTGTTTGGTAAATTTTTTGTTGATTTTTTTGGCTATTTTGGTAATTAATTCTTTTCGTTTCTCGAATTTTTTCTTGTTGTGATCTCTGATGATCAATTCCAAAACGGTTTCTTCGATACTTCCCGTTAGATGATGCACGTGAAAAAAACCTTCGTATCCTCTGGTTTCTTGAGGTGTTTCTCCTTTGGGTAATTCGTTGATAAAATCATTGGCAATCAACATCGAGTTAATCATTTTTCCTTTGGCATAACCTGGATGAACGCTTTTTCCTTTGAAAGTGATTTTGGCTCCAGCCGCATTGAAATTTTCATATTCCAATTCGCCCACCTGACTTCCGTCCATAGTGTAAGCCCATTCTGCTCCAAATTTCTCTACATCAAAATGATGCGCACCACGACCAATTTCCTCGTCAGGCGTAAAACCAATTCTAATTTTTCCATGTTTGATTTCGGGGTTTTGGATCAGGAATTCCATTGCGGTTACAATTTCGGTAATTCCAGCTTTATCATCGGCACCTAGAAGTGTTGTTCCGTCAGTGGTTATAAGGGTTTGACCTTTGTATTGCAATAAATCTTTGAAATAATTGGGCGATAAAATGATGTTTTTTTCGGTATTCAAGACAATGTCTTTGCCATCATAATTCGGAATAATTTGCGGTTTTACATTCGCTCCCGTAAAATCTGGCGAAGTATCAAAGTGCGAAATAAAACCAATTACAGGAACTTCATGATCCACATTAGAAGGCAAAGTCGCCATGATGTAGGCTTTGTCGTTAATCGTTACTTCTTCTAATCCAATGGTTTTTAGTTCCTCGACTAATTTATTGGCTAAATCCCATTGTTTTTGCGTGCTTGGTGTAGTTTCAGAATTCGAATCCGATTCGGTGTCAATGGTAACGTAGCTTACAAAGCGGTCTATGATATTTTGCATTTTTTGAATTTTTATGCAAATATAGTCAAATTCCAAGGAGGAGGATGTTGTGGTTTTTGAATTGAAATGTGAATGGTTAGTAAATTATTTAATTTATATTCTACGTTTTCAGGATAGTACAGGATACTGGTTGATTTGCAATGAAATATTTTTGAATAATAAAATTTTAACTTTAAAATTATACAATCTGTTTTTTATTTTGATGATAAAATAAATAAACATAAAATATTTTTAATTACAACAACTATTTATTAATCACAAAAAAAAAATTACATGAAAAGAAAAATTACTTATTTAATTCAAAAAGGAATATTTGGCATGGTTCAAAAAACCTTCCTTTTTTTTGTTTTTTTATTTACTTCAGTATCCTTTGCTCAACAATGGGATTATTTAGGTAAAGAGAATGATTTATCAACTTTAGTTTCTGCTTATACAACAGTAGCGGTTATTAACGAAAGCGGAACAGACGTGCCTTATGTGGGATTTGCTGAAAATTCCCCTGCGCCTGCAAGTAATGCTGTTTTACCTGGCCCAGGCCTTTTGGTTGTTAAAAAACGTTTAGCCGATGGTACATGGCAACAAGTTGGACAAAACATTTCTAATAGTGGATTGTATATGCGCATCTACGCTAATAATTTGAACGAATTGTTTGTAGCATATATAGATGCAACCAACTCATCTAAATTGGCAGTAAGAAAGTACAATGCTGGTACTAATAGTTGGGATGCCTTGGGCGGTAATTCTGCTAATCTTTTAGTTTCAACTGGAAGTGCACATTCTAATTATGTTTCAAATACATTTAATGGTTTGCAAAGATTGTCAATGTCATTTGATGCTAATAACGTGCCTTATGTAATTTACAGCGAACCTCTCAATGTTGTTACAGTTAAAAGATTTAATTCTACAACTTTATCTTGGGAAGTGGTAGGAAACGATACTACTGTTATTGGGGTTTCAGGAAGTATAGCTTTTATAGGAAGTGATATCTATATGTCGTATCTAGGTCTTACAGCTGTTGGTGCTAACGGTGGTTCATTAAAATTATTTAAGTTAAACACTGCAACAAATATATGGGACTCAATTGCGGTTCCAGTTGCGGCAACTGGTGCTACATCTTTGACTAGTATGAGACATCCAGTAATGATTGCCAATACTAGTACTACTTTGTGTTTTGCTTATATGAACACTAATGCAACTTTAGCTGGTAGTGCTGGGTCAAACAGAACTTTTATCGCTTATTACGATTCAGCTGCGGCTAGCGGTAGTGAATGGTCTGGATATATTGCGTTAGGTTCTAGTACTTCAACCAATATTAGCCTTGTTAAAGATAGTGCTAATAATGTATATTGTTCTTTCTTGGATGGAATTACTAGTTCTGGTTTTTTTAATACACAAAGAGTACGTTTCCAAAAAGCAGGAACTACAGTTTGGGCAGATTTAAAAAATCCATCAGTAACTCGTGGAATTGATGAGCCTGCGGGTTGGTCGGCTATCGGTATTGCTAATGGTTCGACTACTCCTCACATTGTTTACACAAAAGGTACTACTGCTTCAGGAGTTGTTACACCTGTGGTGCGAAAATACAATGCTCCGATTAGCGCCCCGGTAATAACTAGTTATTCATTTGCAACATCAACAGCAACACCTCCTGTTGTTACACTCACTATCAATGGTTCTAATTTTACAGGAACAACTGATATTTCATTAAATAGTACTTCTGCAAATGGTGTACCATCACCTTTTACAGTAGTGAACGATACACAAATAACGTACGTAGTGCCTGGTGCAACTGTTGCACCTACGCTCTCTCAAATAACAGTAACAACTCCTAATGGTACTGCTACGCTAAACGCAACTCCACCATCAGCACTTACCTATGCAGCTTATCCTGCAATTTATAATGGTAACCCTATTGTTGTATCAAGTGTAACACCATCTGATCTTTTGCTTTATTCCATAGCTCCTGCACTTCCAACTGGTTTATCAATTAATAGAGGTAATGGTACTATTTCAGGTCAGTCAACAACTGTTGCAGCCAGTACAGCATATGTAGTAACTGCTACAAATTCATTTGGTACTACTACAGCTACTGTAACTTTTGAAACACTAGGTACTGCACCTTCTGGTTTGACTTATGCTCCAGCAGTATCTGCTTCTTATACAGTAGGTACCACAATTACACCACTTGTAGCAACAACAACAAATGGAACTGGTGCTACATATACTGTAATTCCAGCGCTACCAGCTGGTTTAGTATTAAATTCAGCTACTGGAGAGATTTCAGGTACTCCAACTGCTGCTGCTGATTTTAAGAATTATGAAGTTAAAGCGACTACTTCAGCAGGTTTTACTTCTAGAGTTATTGCTTTTTCAGTTACTTCAAGTTTGTCAACTAGTGATTTTGTAAATGGTAATCAAGTGACTTTATACCCAAACCCAACTGCAAACGGAATAGTTACTGTGGATTATCCTTCTGCTTTTAGTGGTGCAAAATTAACTATTATCAATACTTTAGGTCAAGTGATTTTTCAAACTACTGTTGGTGATACAACCCATGCAATTGAAACTTCTGGATTGCATTCAGGACTTTATTTTGTAAAACTTGAAAGTTCTAATAATTCCGTAGTGAAAAAACTAGTATTAAAATAGATTGTTTTCAATATGAAGATAGTTTAAAAGCTATTTAATTAAATATTTAGATTAAAAATCCCGATGTATTTCGGGATTTTTTTTGATTTATTTTTGTTTACATTTTCAACTCTTTTACATTTAACTTTTAAACATAAAAATTGATTTCAAATGAAATACATGCAAAAACTGCTACTTCTTATCTTGGTTTTAGGAATACAATCAGCAACTATTGCCCAAGTAAAACTACCAGCTCTTGTGGGCGATAATATGGTTTTGCAACAAAATGCAAAAGTGAACCTTTGGGGATGGGCAGCACCAAACGAAAAAATAAGCATTCAATTGAGTTGGCAAAATGTGCCTGTAGAAACTACGGCTAGTCCAGAAGGTAATTGGAAAGTAGCCGTAAATACACCTCAAGGAAGCGAAAAAAAACAGACTATTGCTATCGAAGCATTCAATACAATTGTGCTGAAAAACATCCTCATTGGCGAAGTTTGGGTTTGTTCGGGTCAGTCGAATATGTTTTTTCCAGTAGGAAAGCAAGAGGGAACTTGGAAAACAGGCGTTAAGAATTATGAAGAAGAGGTAAAGAATGCCAATTTTCCGAATATTAGAATTTTTACCGTTTTGACCAAATCTTCGCCAAAACCTTTGGATGATGTTACAGGAAATTGGCAAGAGTGTTCCCCAAAATCGGTAGATACTTTTTCGGCTGTGGCGTATTTCTTTGGAAGAGATTTGTACCAAAAGCTGAATGTTCCTATTGGTTTGATTTCGACTTCTTGGGGCGGAACTAAAGCCGAAGCTTGGACTTCGCAATCTGTTTTAGAAGGAAATCCAGATTTTTTATCCATCCTAGAAACCGATGCCAAGAATGAAAAACTGCATCAAGAAAAGCTGGAAAAATATTATGCAGATTTAAAAAAAGAACGTCTGGCTAATAACAATGATTTATCTAAAAGTGAGGTAAAAAAACCTAAAAAAGAAGATAATAAAACGTCTTATGTGTTGTACAATGCGATGTTGTATCCGTTGATTAATTACACGATGAAAGGAGTAATTTGGTATCAAGGAGAAAGCAATGCCGAACAAGCTAAATTGTATCAAACCCTTTTTCCAGCGATGGTCAAAAACTGGAGAAGCGATTGGAAACAAGGTGATTTTCCGTTTTATTATGTACAAATTACGCCTCATAAAGGACAAAATGCAGCCATTAGAGAAGCACAATTGCTGTCTTTGAAAACGATTCCAAATAGCGGAATGGTGGTTACTACTGATGTTGGAAACGCCACCAATATTCATCCAATAGACAAGCAAACGGTAGGGCATCGATTGGCTTTGATAGCAAGAGCTAAAACTTATAATGAAAACAAATTGGTGTATTCAGGACCAATTTACAATCATCTGAAAATTAAAAATAATCGAGTGCAATTATTCTTTGATTATGCTGATTCTGGATTTAAAAAAACAACCGAGAATTTAAAAGAATTTGAAATAGCAGGCGAAGACAAAGTGTTTTATCCAGCCGATGCTAAAATTGATGGAAAAACAATTCTAGTTTTTTCGACAAAAGTGAAACATCCAGTAGCCGTTCGTTTTGCTTGGAGACCGATTCCAGAACCTAATTTATTCAATACTGAAAATTTACCCGCTTCCCCTTTTAGAACGGATGATTGGGAGTAATTTGATTATTTTTTTGTTTTTAAAGCCTGTTTAAATTTCAAATTTTTAAACAGGCTTTTTTGTGCTTTGACGATTCTGTTTGGATATAATATTGTTTTTGCTTTTTTATTGCTAATAACTTGAAAAAAATAGTACTAATTTTCATAATTATAAAATTCATCACAAATTAATTATATAAAATATAAAATTAAAGTTAAAATTGTAAAGTGTTAGATTTCAAATAATTAGTAATCATAAAATGGTTTTTGATTAGGCTAAAAATCTAGTTTACAGAAAACTAGCAGGGTAGAGCAGGACACTATTCGATTAGTAACCTAATAAATTTGAAACACAAACTTAATAAATTCATTCTGGAGAAATTTTGAGATTCAAGAATGGAGAGACCAAATATTTATTTTATGAAAAAACAACTACTTTTTGAGTCTGTATCTTCAGGTTTTAGGAAGACTCTTTTTAGAATTACGCTTGTCGTAATTTTAAGTTTTTGTACTAGTTCAAGCACTTTTGCCCAGAACTGGAATCTTTTAGGAAGTGAGTCGGAAGTGTCAGCTGTGGCATCTACTTACACTTCTATTGCGGTTTTGAACGATGTTCCTTATGTGGTTTTAAGAGAAGGAACCGGACCTGTTGTCAAAGTAAAGAAAAGAAATGCTACTACAGGAGTTTGGGAACAATTCGGTAACGATATTGGAACCAATCTTACGTATTCTAGAATTGTATTGGATAAAATCAATCAGTTTTATGTGACTTATGTCGATGCTGGAAATGGTAATAAACTAGCCGTAAAAAAATATAATTCTGAAACTGATACATGGGAACCATTAAACAATGATGTTAATAATCTGTACGTTTCTACAGGGAATGTAAATCCTACAATCAATGGTGGATTTTCTTCTTCACCTCGATGTTCTTTGACTTTTGACTCTGATAATAATCCATATATCGCTTATGGTGATAATGCCACATTGATTCCTTTCGTAAAAAAGTTTGATGGAAATACATGGGTTACAATCGGATCTGGACCAGTTAATGCAAGTTTGAACGCCATTGGAGTTAGTTTGGTTTTAGATGAAGCTGATGTTCCGTGGTTGGTTTTTTGTAATATATCTAATTTTGCAAGTCTTCCCAATAATGGTACAATGACTTTGTACACTTTTAATTCAGGCACTTGGACACCTGCTACAACTTCATCAGTAACAGCGGGTGTTAGACATACTAGCATGGTTTTGAATTCAGCTAATAATTTATCAATCGCTTTTTTTAATATTGGAGACGGTAATCGTGCTACATCTGTAGTTTATAATAAAACTGCAGCTACTTGGAGTTCTACAACACGAATAGGTTCTAGAGATTCCCCAAGTTTAAGTTTGATAAAAGATGTTTCAAATAATTTATACTGTTCTTTTATAGATAATGTATCAAGTACTGCAACCTATTCTGCACGTGTATTCAAACAAATCGCTGGTGCAACTACTTGGACTGAAATGAAAGATCCAAGCGTGACAACAACTGGTATAGAAAATAATACAGGTAATTTAACCATTGCTTTAGGAAGCGAGTATCCTTATGTAGTTTACACTAAAACGAACTCTGCTAGCATTTCAACTCCAGTGGTTCGCAAATATGCTCCAGCACCGCCACCAGCAGTTATAACAACAAATGCGGTAACTAATATTACTTCAACCACTGTAGATGCAGGAGGCGATATCACTTCCGATGGGGGAACAGCCATTATTGAAAGAGGAGTTGTTTACGGTTTGGGTAATAATCCAACAATTGCGAATACTAAAGTGATAGCGAGTACAGCCGGAATAGGAAATTATACTGTAAGTATTCCAGGACTGACTCCAGCAACTATGTATTACGTTAGAGCTTATGCTATCAATGGTGGCGGAACAAGTACTACTTATGGGTCAAATGTAAGAGTGAACACTTTGGCATTGCCTGATGCAGTGGTAACTACACCTAAACAAGTAGAATTCTTGAATAGAGGAGTAGTAGCCTTGCGTAAATCAAGTAACGAAGTGTTTGTTAGCTGGCGTTTGCTAGGGAACGATCCTGCTACTATTGCTTTTAATATTTATAGAGATAATATAAAAATTAATACTACACCTATTACAGCATCGACTAATTATATTGATAACATAACAACCAACGGAACTTATAGTATAAAAACTCTAATAAACGGAACTGAAGGAACTGCTACAACTCCAGTTTCGGTTTGGGCAAACAATCAATTGTCGATTCCGTTGCAAATTCCACCTGGAGGAACAATTCCAGATGGAACAGCTTATACGTATTCTGCCAATGATGCCAGTGTAGGTGATGTAGATGGCGATGGCGAATATGAAATTATCTTGAAATGGGATCCTTCTGCTTTGAATCATAACGGAGGAGGTTATTCTGGAGATGCCATTTTTGATTGTTACAAATTGAATGGAACTCGTTTGTGGCGTATCAATTTGGGTAAAAATATGAATGCTGGTCCACATTTCAACCCTTTTATGGTGTATGATTTTGATGGAGACGGAAAAGCCGAAATCATTCTAAAAACAGCCGACGGAACCATTGACGGTGTAGGAACTGTTATCGGTAACGCTACTGTAGATTACAGAAATACGGGTGGTTGGGTACAACAAGGACCTGAATTCTTGACGGTTTTCAATGGTTTAACTGGAGCTGCTATGGCGACTGTTCCTTATCAACCAGCTAGAGCTAATACAATTGATTGGGGAGATAATTATGGGAATCGTCAGGATCGTTTTGTGTCTGCGGTGGCTTATTTAGATGGAGCTCGTCCAAGTATTGTTGTAGGTCGTGGCTATTATGACAAATTAATGCGTGCAGCTTACGATTGGCGCAACGGACAATTGACATTGCGTTGGATTTTTGATAGCAAAGACGCTACTAATCCAGGAAATAATGCTTTATCTAGCCAAGGAAATCACCAAATGACTATTGGCGATGTAGATGGCGATGGAAAAGATGAAATCATCAATGGATCAAGTGCTATCAACGACGATGGAAAACGCCTTTGGACGTATGGTCAAGGTCACGGAGATGCGTTACACATGTCCGACATGGATCCAGACCGTCCAGGTCAAGAAATCTGGCAATGTTTGGAATCGGAAGGGCAATACAGTCCTTACGGAATCCGATTGAATGATGCGAAAACAGGAAAAATGATTTTTGGAGCTGTTACAACTGGTGACGTTGGTCGTGCTTTAGCCGCCGATGTTGATCCCAATCACAGAGGATATGAAATGTGGAGTTCTGCAGGTAATTTCTATAACGTGCAAGATGGTTTAATTGGTACAGCTAAACCAACTGGAGGTAGCCAAGCAGTAAATAGTGCAGTATGGTGGGATGGTGATTTAGGTCGTGAATTACTAGACGGAACTATCATGGACAAATGGAATCCTACAACAAAAACATTAGGTCGTTTGTTTACCATATACAATGCTGCACCTGTTGCCTCTAATAATGATACGAAAAAAAATCAAGCACTAACTGGTGATATTTTAGGAGATTGGAGAGAAGAAATTTTGCTTCGTCGCGCTGATAATACTGCTTTAATTCTTTTTACAACTAATATTATAACAGATAAAAGAATTTATACTTTAATGCACGATCCACAATACCGTACAGCAATTGCTTGGCAGAATTCAGCTTACAACCAGCCACCACATCCAAGTTTTTTCTTGGGGTATGATATGGCTCCTGCTCCAGTGCCAAATGTAGTGATTCAAGACAGCTCTAATTTAGGTATCAACAAGCCAACAATTTCAGTTACTTCGGATGTAATGGTCTATCCAAATCCATCTGCTGGACAGTTTACAGTTGAATTAAATGGTTACCAATCTGACAAAGCTAGTATTGCTGTCAGCAATATCAACGGACAAGTTGTTTTACAAAAAGAAGTAGCACTTAACGAGGGCAAACAAACTTTTGCATTGAATATTCCAAACAATGCTGCTGGGGTTTATTTGCTAAAAGTGACTAGTAAAGATGGTGTAAAAACAATGAAATTGGTTCTTGAAAAATAATCCAATTCTAATTTTTAAAAAGAGGATTTGCAATTTTGTAAATCCTCTTTTTTTGTAGGTCTAACTGGCAGTATAGCACAGGACAGTATTGGAATAATAAATGGATAAATTTGAAACAAAACTATTGTTCCAAAAGCCTAAATTTGGAGTAAAAAAAGTTCGAATGTAGCATTACTTTCATCAAAATAAACTCAAATTAATTAACCTTAAAATAAAAAAAATGCCAACAACTAACACGATTAGAAATGCCTTCAAAATGAAATTAAAACCTGGTTTTGAAGCCGAATATAAAAAACGTCACGATGAAATTTGGCCAGAATTAGCTAGTTTGCTTTCAGAAACAGGCATTCAAGATTACAGTATCTTTTTGGACGAAGAAACCCTAATCCTTTTTGCAGTGCAAAAAATAAGTGCCGATTTTGATGAGAACCTATTACCGAATCATCCAATTGTCAAAAAATGGTGGGCATTTATGGGCGATATTATGGAAACCAATCCTGATAATTCACCAGTTGCTATTGGCTTGAAAGAAGTTTTTCATTTGGATTAATTTTGGACTAATTATTGATACAATCCCGCAAAATAAAAATAACCATGTATTCTAAAAAAAATACGCTTTTAGCTCTCGCTTTTTTAGTTTTCGCAGCTGTGATCCATGCCCAAGAAAGAACCACCATCGAACTAAACAAAGGATGGAAATTCGCCAAAGGCAATAGCGAAAAAGCTTTCGAAAATAACTTTAACGATTCCAAATGGCAATCCGTCACCGTTCCACACGATTGGGCAATTTACGGCCCTTTTGACAAAGAAATCGACAAGCAAGTAACCGCCATTGTTCAAAATGGCGAAAAAGTAGCCACCGAAAAAACGGGTCGAACTGGCGCATTGCCTTACATCGGTGAAGCTTGGTATAGAAATCAATTTTCAGTTCCTAATCTTGATAAAAGCAAAAAAGTAATCCTGCTTTTCGAAGGAGCGATGAGCGAACCCAAAGTATTTTTGAATGGCAAAAAAGTAGGCGAATGGAACTACGGTTATAACTTTTTTTACTTCGACATTACGGATTATATCGCTGCTAATGGAAAAAATAATTTGGCAGTACATCTCTCTAATGTTGGTGAATCTTCCCGTTGGTATCCTGGCGCTGGTTTGTACCGAAAGGTGAAACTGATTGTCAAAAACAAAGAAAGCATCGATCAATGGGGAACTTTCGTAACCACTCCAATAGTTACTGATGATTTGGCAAAAGTAAATATCAAAACCAAGGTTACTGGCGAAAATCTTCGTATCGTTATCAAAATCAAAGATGCTTCTGGAAAAGAAGTTGCTACAAACAAAGCCGAAACTCTTTTCGGTAATGAATTCGAACAAAATATAGCCGTAAAAAATCCAAAATTGTGGAGTCCAGAAACACCTTATCTTTATACAGCCGTTTCTCAAATTTATGTTGGTGATGTTTTAAAAGATGAAACAACAACACGATTTGGCATTCGAACCATCAAATTCGAACCTAACAAAGGCTTTAGTTTGAATGGAAAAGTACGCAAGTTCAAAGGCGTTTGTTTGCACCACGATTTGGGTCCAATTGGTACAGCTATTAACAAAGCCGCATTACGAAGACAGTTGACTATTTTGAAAGATATGGGTTGCGATGCCATTCGCAGTTCGCACAACATGCCGTCATTGGAACAACTCGAATTGTGTGACGAAATGGGATTCATGTTCCTAGCCGAAAGTTTTGACGAATGGGCAAAGCCAAAAGTAAAAAATGGCTACAATCGTTTTTTTAAAACTGATGCCGAAAAAGACGTGGTCAATTTGGTTCACGCGACTCGCAATCATCCGTCAATAGTGATGTGGAGTTCGGGTAATGAAGTTCCGGATCAACATGGAGCCGAAGGCGTGAAGCGAGCCAAATGGCTGCAAGAAATCTTCCACCGTGAAGACCCAACTCGTCCTGTAACAGTAGGAATGGATCAAGTAAAAGCCACAATGGAATCGGGTTTTGGAGCCATAATGGATATTCCCGGACTGAATTATCGTTTGCCTTTATACGACGAAGCGTTCAAAAAATTTCCGCAAGGATTTATTTTGGGTTCCGAAACAGCTTCGACCGTGAGTTCTCGTGGAGTTTACAAATTTCCAGTTGTTAAAGGACATTCCAAGCAATATCCCGATTTTCAATCGTCTTCCTATGATTTAGAATATTGCAGTTGGTCGAATGTTCCCGATGATGATTTTGTGTTACAAGATGACAAACCTTGGGTAATTGGCGAATTTGTTTGGACAGGTTTCGATTATTTGGGCGAACCAACGCCTTATGACGAAATGTGGCCTTCCAGAAGTTCTTATTTTGGAATCAGTGATTTGGCAGGTTTGCCAAAAGACAGATTCTATTTGTATAAAAGCCGTTGGAATCCCACGGCAAAAACGCTTCATATTTTACCACATTGGAATTGGGAAGGTAGAGAAGGACAAACCACACCTGTTTTTGTGTACACCAATTATGATAGCGCCGAACTTTTTGTCAACGGAAAAAGTATGGGAATCCAAAAGAAAAATAATGCTACACCTCAAAACAGATACCGTTTGATGTGGATGGATGTCAAATACGAACCCGGAACTATTAAAGTAGTTGCTTTGGATAAAGACGGAAAAGCAGTTGCCGAAGAAAGTATTCACACTTCTGAAAAACCTTACCAAATAAAATTAGAAGCGGACAGAAATACACTCGAAGCCAATGGAGAAGATTTGTCTTATATAACGGTTTCAGTAGTAGATAAAAACGGAAATCTTTGTCCAACAGCTACGCAACAATTGAATTTTAGCGTAAGCGGAAAAGGAACTTACAGAGCAGCTTGCAACGGTGATGCCACTTCATTAGAACAATTTCATTTGCCTACCATGAAATTATTTAGCGGTAAATTAGTGGTCTTGGTTCAGTCGACTGACGAAGCAGGAAAAATGGAATTAACAGTTACTGGAAAAGGATTGAAAAGCGGGAAAATAGGGTTGAATTCGAAGTAATTAGAGATTGAATTTAAGCGAATAGATTACCCGTCTGTTCGAGTGTTTTATTAAAAAATGCGACAGCTTTTTTTAATAAAATGTATCGAGAACTATAATTTTAAAGGCTTCTCGATACAATTTTTAATAGTAAAGCTGTCGCATTACTATTAAAAACCACTCGAAGTGACGAATAAAATTTAAGGAATCGACATTGAATAAAATTGAATAAACATTAAATGAGATTAGATAAAAAGCATATTTTAATATTACTGTTGTTTGCAACGGTTCAATCTTGGTCACAAGACACCAGAAGTTTCAAGGTTTTTCAATTTCCAGCCAATAAAATACCAACCATTGATGGCAATACTGACGATTGGAAAATGGTTCCCAAAAGTTATGTAGTAGGGATGGATCAATTGTGGGACGATAGCGGAAAACAACCCAAAGCTGATCCCAAAAATCTGGATGTCAGCGTAAAAGTCGCTTGGGTCAAAGGGCTCAATCGCTTGTATTTTTTATACGAAGCCTACGATAATTATTGGGATTTTTCCCTGACGGGTTTACACAACGACATCTTTGAAATCACGGTCGATGCCGATCAATCGGGCGGGCCATTTATTGACCGATTTCATCCCAATAAAGCGTTGACCAATACGATGGATGCTTATTTCTCCTATCACGGTGTTCACGCCCAGAACTATCATATTTTCACGCCAGCCGAAGGCAAAGATTGGGCTTTGGCTTGGGGAAGCCAGCCTTGGATTAAAGAATTGCCTTATTCTAATTCGGCAATCAATTACAATTTCAAACCCGGAGAATCGGGAAAACTGACCTTGGAGTTTTGGATAACCCCTTTTGATTATGCTGGAAATGATCCTTCAAGAGCGGTTGAGTCCATTTTAACTGAAAATAAAAACATTGGTCTTTGTTGGGCGATTATCGACTATGACGATGTCAATAACGAAAAGAATAACGGCTTTTGGAACTTGTCGAAAGAGCATACGATGTATGGCAATGCCAATTATAGTTTGCCTTTCAAATTAATGCCTTTGGAACCTGAATTCAAAAAAGTAATTGAAGCAAAATGGACGTTCAACACGGTGGATATGAACAGAAGAATGGTCGCTTTCATCGATCAATCCGAAGGAGAAATCAAATCCTGGAATTGGGATTTTGGTGATGGCACAACTTCAACGGAACAAAACCCCATTCATCAATACAAAGAAGCCGGGAAATACATCGTCGTCTTGAACATCGAAGGATCAAAAGGAAAATCCAGAATGTCAAAAGTTTGGGATGTGGCCTTGAAATAGAAATCGCTAAATAAAACAAACCAAAAACCATAAATTTTAAAATTATACCGCTATGAAACACTACCAAATCCCAGTTATTGCTTTACTTTTTTTAGGAAGCTTAACACCAAGCATCTCCCAAACCAACGATGCAACAACGCCTTTGCACTTGATGCAACCCGATTACCCAACACCCTATAATGTTCCGCAGAAAGAGGCTGTAAAAACCGTTTTGGATAGAGTTTATACTTTTTTGGATAAAAATTCGGCTTCCAAAATTGTAAACGCAACCACAAAAGCCGAAATCACGAATTACAAAAAAGGCAATGAAGACATTATGTTCGAGCCGGGTTCTTTTCGATTGACCAGCTACGAATGGGGCGTTACTTATGCAGGAATGCTTTTGGCATCCAAAGCCACTGCCGACCCAAAATATGCCGATTACACCAACAAAAGATTGCAATTGATTGCTGATATCGCTGCCAATTACAAGGAGCAAAATATCAAAGACAAGGATATGCTCAAAACCCTTCATCCCGAAGCATTGGATTTTGCAGGAGCGCTTTGTGCCGCATTTATCAAAGCCAAACAAGAGGGGTTGAAAACCAATGCCGATCCGTTAATCAACAATTATATTGATTTTATCAGCAACAAACAGTTTCGATTGACCGACGGAACTTTGGCACGAAACCGACCTCAAGACAACACGCTTTGGTTAGACGATATGTTTATGAGCGTACCAGCATTGGCACAAATGGGGAAATATACAGGCAATGTGAAATATTTTGACGATGCCGTAAAACAAGTCAACCAATTTTCGGGTCGAATGTTCAACAAAGAAAAAGGAATATATATGCACGGTTGGGTGCAATCTATGCAAGATCATCCGCAGTTTCATTGGGCTAGAGCCAATGGTTGGGCGGTGATGACGATGGTCGAATTATTGGAAGTTTTGCCAAAAGACCACCATGGATATGCAGGAGTTTTGGCGCAATTGCAAGCGCACATCAAAGGATTGGCAAAATACCAAGATGGAACTGGTTTTTGGCACCAATTATTGGATAGAAATGATTCGTATTTAGAAACTTCGGCAACCGCAATTTATACGTATTCTATTGCCAGAGCCATAAATCGTGGTTATGTGGACAAAATGACTTATGCACCAATGACGCTATTGGCTTGGAATGCCGTAGCTTCTAAAGTGAATGATAAAGGTCAAGTCGAAGGAACTTGCGTGGGAACTGGAATGGGATTTGACCCTGCTTTTTATTACTATCGTCCTATAAATGTATTTGCGGCTCACGGTTATGGTCCTGTTTTATTGGCTGGAGCCGAGGTGATTTTGTTGTTGAAAGACAGCCAATTCGAAATCAATGACAGTTCAATTCAATTGAAAATTCCGGGTAAAAACAACCTAATCAAATAAAAATGAAAACCCTTTTAAATGCCATTTTGCTCCTTGTTGTGGCTACTGCTTTTAGTCAAATTGGGACTCGTTTTCCATCCGAAAAAAAGATAGTGAAAGATCCAATTACGGGACAGAAATTAATTTTTCTGACAACAAATTCGGAAGGCGATTCCAAAACCTATCCCACGCATCCGCAATGGACATCCGATGGAGAATGGTTGATATTTCGTTCCAACCGAGTGAAAGGCGAAGCAATGGCGGTTAATGAAAAATCGGGTGTACTGGTTCAAGTTACTGAAGGCGGTTATAACGGAACTTTGTGCATAGCTCAAAAGTCGATGAAATTGTACTTTATGCGAAAAGCACTTGAAGATAAAATGCAAATTATCGAAGTCGATTTGGAAGCTGTTTTTAAAGACAGTAAAGCAGGAAAAATGAAGCCAGTTTCATCTTACGAAAGAGTTTGTGGAATAACGAACCCAGAAATGGGAGCTTCGGGCGATATGGCTTTGGATGCCGATGAAGAAAGGGTTTATTTTAGAGTTGGAAAAGAAGAAGCCGCCAAATATTTAGATAAAAGTGTGGTGCTCGAAAAAAGTTTTGGACCACGTAATATGGGTGCTGGTCCAGGCGGAATTGGCAGTATGAATTTGAAAACAGGAGAGTTGAAACACGTCGTTTCGGTTCCTTTTCAAATTGGTCACATCCAATCGAATATCTGGAATTCGGGCGAGATTGTTTTTTGTTGGGAAACAGGAGGGAAGTCGCCCCAACGCACCTGGACGGTTATGGCAGACGGAACGGGTTTGAGACCTTTATATCCTGAATCCGATTCGGAATGGGTAACACACGAAGCCGTGATTGGCAAAGATGAGGTTGCCATCGCTATTATGGGACATCGAAAAATTGGCGTAGAGAAAGATATTCCAGTGGAAGTTGCTGCCGATGGAAAGATTAGAAACCCTGTCAATCCGGGGCAAGAAAGCAATTGGGGAGCAACAGGAACACGTGAAAAACCAACAGGATTGGGAATCGTAAATTTAAGAACCCGAGAAATGATTATTGCGGGCCAAACCAAAAGTGGTAGCGGTTTGTGGCACGTTCACGGTTCAGCCGACGGAAGATGGGCTGTGGGCGATGATTTTTCGAGAAGTTTGTATCTCATTGACCGAAAAACAAACGAAATGATGATGCTCACCACGGGACATAAAGAAACTGCTGGAGATCATATTCATCCGACATTTAACAGAGAGGGAACCAAAATCCAAATTCAATCGGCGATGCTATCGGAAGACAATAAAACTATGAATATCTGTATTGTCAATGTGCCGAAGGAATGGTTGAAACGGAAAACTAAATAATTTAAAATTTGATAAATGAACAATCTTAAAACAAAACAATTACCAATTGCTTTCTTATTGCTGTTTTTGGCTTTGGCTACGAACGGTTTTTCGCAAGCACGTAAAATCATCAATTTTGATAACGGTTGGCAGTTTACAAAAGGCGAAGTAGCAAGTGCAGAAGCCTCTTCATTTGATGATACAAAATGGAGAACTCTCAACGTTCCTCACGATTGGAGCATCGAAGGACCTTATGAAAAAACCAATCCATCGGCTCGTGGTGGTGGTTATTTGCCAACTGGAATTGGCTGGTACCGCAAAACATTTCAAGTGGATAAAGCGGATGCCAAAAAAATAGTTACCATAGAATTCGATGGTGTAATGGCGAATAGTGATGTCTGGATAAATGGTAAACATTTAGGCAAACGTCCTTATGGGTATGTGAGTTTTGCGTATGATTTAACACCGTATTTAAACTTTGATAAACCGAATGTGATTGCCGTGAGAGCCGATAATTCGATTCAACCCGCTTCTCGTTATTATACGGGTGCGGGAATTTATCGCCACGTTCGTCTGGTTTCGGTTAATGCGACTCATTTCAAACAATGGGGAACTTTTATTACCACTCCAACGGCTACAACTGCTAAAGGTGTTGTGAATTTAAAAGTAGAAATTGACAATAAAACGGCTGGAGATTACAAACTGCAAATCGAAATTGCCGATGCTTCTGGAAAAGTGGTTAAAACAGTCGAAAGTACCAAAAATATTGCAGCGAATACTACGGGTTTGTTTTCGCAAGATGTTGAAATTACCAATCCCAAATTATGGAATTTGGAGACGTCTCATTTATATACGGCTACAACCAAATTGTATTCAGGAAAAACGCTTATCGACAATCAAACAACGACTTTTGGAATCAAAAAAGCAGAATTTATTGCCGAAACTGGTTTTTGGTTAAACGGAAAAAATATAAAACTGAAAGGCGTTTGTTTGCATCACGATGGTGGAGCTGTTGGAGCTGCTGTGCCTTTGGGAGTTTGGAAAGAACGTTTCAAAAAATTAAAAGAAGTGGGAGTGAATGCCATTCGAACTTCGCATAATCCTGTGGCTCCCGAGTTTTTGGATTTGTGTGACCAAATGGGATTTTTGGTAATGGACGAAACGTTCGATACCTGGACGGCTGCAAAACACAATGGCGAAAAAGGCTATAATTTGTATTTCAAAGAGTGGTGGGAACAAGACACCAAAGACATCATTTTGAGAGATAGAAATCATCCTTCGATTGTAATTTACAGCATTGGAAATGAAATTCACGATGATTTGAGTTACCCCGAAGGCTACAAAAAGTATAAATTGCAAGAAGATGTAGTAAAGAAATACGACGACACCAGACCAGTAACGATGGCACTTTTCAGACCCGCCAATTCCAAAGTATATTTGAGTGGTTTTGCCGAGCAAATGGATGTAGTGGGGCAAAATTACCGTGAAAACGAACTAATCGTAGCTCACGAAACGCATCCAACTTGGAAAGTTTTGGGAACTGAAAACACACACGTTCTAGTTCAATGGTTGGCTTTGCGAGACAAACCGTATATGGCGGGTCAATTTTTATGGACAGGTTATGATTATTTAGGAGAAGCCGATTGGCCTGAAACGACCAACAATCAAGGATTATTTGACCGAGCTGGAAACTGGAAACAACAATCCTTGCAAAGAGACAGTTGGTGGTCAGAAGAACCAGTGGTTCATATTGTGAGAAAATCCGAAAATGCCGGAGCAGGAAATTGGACAGCTGATTGGACACCAAACGATTTTGACACCTATGACAATGCCAAAGTTCAAGTCTATAGCAATTGCGAGGAAGTGGAACTTTTCTTGAATGATAAATCTTTGGGATTGTTGCAAAAACCAGCCGACGATTCGCCAAGAGAATGGAATGTTACTTTTGAAGAAGGAACCATAAAAGCCATTGGAAAAAACAAGGGTAAAGTGGTTGCCGAAGAAGAATTTAAAACAGCAGGAAAACCATCAAAAATTATCTTGACTAAAAGCAATCCAACATTGGCTAACAATTGGGATGATGTGTCTTTTGTAACCGCAACTATTGTGGACGATAAAGGAATTGTTTGCGCAAATGCCGACAACCTAATTAAATTTACAGTTACCGATGCTGGTAAAATTATTGCCGCAGACAATGGCAATATCATCAGTCACGAAGATTATTTGTCGCCAGAAAGAAGTGCCTACAAAGGGAAAGCCATCGCCATAATCAAAGCAGCTAAAAGTAATGGTAAAATTGAAATCAAAGCTACCGCAGAAGGGATAGAAGCAGGAGCAATAAGCATTGATATTGTTGCTGAAAAAGGAAAATAAGTGCCTTTTTTAATATAAAAAATCCTCGAAGAATTTTCTTCGAGGATTTTTTTTGTTCAGTAATTATAGATTTTACTTCACCTTATTCTGGTTCGAATTGGGTTTCAACTCATCTGGGCTGTCTTTGGTGTAGGTCTTAAATTGTTCTTTCGAAGGACTGACAAAAATATCTTGAATTACATCAAGTGACAATTGATTTTTAGGATTGAATTGATCCGAATTCATATAGTTTTGAAGCGATAAAAACAGTTGTTTTGCAGCTGGTTTATTTTCTAAATTGGGACCTAAATCAGCGCTGCTTACGATGATTTTTCCTTTTCCAACTTGGGCTTCAAAAACCAAAGCCAGTCTGCGATTCATAAACCAAGTATCAATTGGTTGAATTATTGGTCGGAAATCAGTTGGAAAATCTTCTAGATTCATTACTTGCGCTCGGTTTTGAATTTCCCACCATTGCAAATCAGAGTGGAAACTGGTCGGGAAATTGGCAAATGCTGGACTTTTATCCTGAATCAACATTCCCGTAACGTGCGGTGGACGCATTTTGAACCAAGAGGTATTCCAAAAAACAGGAAGAAAGTGCATTTCAACCTCTTTGCCTTTTACCACTTTGCCCGAAGCATTCAAGAATACTTTTCCGCCATTATTCAAAACTTCTTTGGCTTTATCGTCTAATGTTGTCGTGTAATAAATAGAAGGGGAGGACTCCATTTTTTTATCTGGATAGACCCAAAAATTCCAATCATTCACAAAAGCTGTATCATTTACTTTTACTTCCAAATTTAATTTGGTGGCTTCCTTAATTTCGCTTAACGCAAAAGTTAGATTTCCAACAAAAAGACCATTTCCATTTTCATAAGTTTTAGGATCAAAATTCCCTTCAGCAAGAATAGTTCCTTTTTCATTTTTAATAGTCCAACTGATTATAGCGTTTTTCAAAGGAGTTTTACCCGAGTGAAACAGCGCAATTTCAGCTTTGAAAGTTTCTGTATTGGTGTAAACAAATTTTGAAATTTTAGCCAATGGAACAGTCGAATTACAAAAACGGGCATATTCTTGTGAAGTTACATATCCTTTTTCGTCAAAAAAAGCATCCAAAACACCCACCAAAGCGGTTCCTTGACCTGGGAAATCTTGTAATCCCAAAGCTTGAAAACCAGCATAACCAGGCGTTCTCAACATTTTTTCGATTTCGCCTTTATAGCACAAAACCTGTAATTTTCCAGAAGCATTCAAGAAATCTTTGCCTTGATTGGCCATATTGTGGTCTTCCAAGTCTTGACGGAACATCTCAAAGTTTTTGGCTCTGTAAACTCCAGTGTATTTTTGAATTTCTTCGAAGTTGGGAAAAACGCAATACTGTCCAATTTCGTGAGCGACAAAAGGAACTTTAAATGGTGCAATTCCACTACTGAAATCGGTTTCTGTTTCGGGCATTTTTTTCCATTCTAAACCTCTCACACCACCACGAGATTGGTATTCGGCGTTTGGAACTACTGGCCAGCTTCCGCCAACGGACATTCCAGTATATACTCTTCGGTTGTCTTTGGCTTTCCAAAAATCGACAAAAGCATTCAAGTATTTCACCTGATTTCCTGCTGGTTCATTTCCTGCTGACAACATGGTAAAAGAAGCATAATTGCCATATTCCTTTGCCATTCGGGTCGTTTCGTCATACAAAAACTGATCTACTGGCTGACCCAATCCAATTTTTGGTCCGTGGTTAGGCCAACTTGGTCCTTCAGGTTGCAAATAAAGTCCCACTTTGTCGGCAGCTATAAACGCGGCTTCTGGCGGACACCAAGAATGAAAACGAACGTGATTTAAACCGTATGATTTTATTTTTCGATAAATTTTCTCCCAAGCCTCAACAGTTGTTGCTGGATAACCAGTTAGCGGAAATTCGCAATTGTGAACCGTACCTCGTAGAAAAACGGGATTGCCGTTGATTAAAAATTGATTGCCATTGATTTTAAATTCACGCATTCCGAACTGGATGGTTTTACTGTTTTTGATTTCTTTGGAAACCAATTTCACGTCAAGGTTGTACAAAGCAGGATCAAATTCGTCCCAAGTGAGCATTCCTTTTCCGAAAGGTAATTCGAGTTCAATAGTTTTAGAATCCGATTTCGCAACTATTATTTTACTGAATATTTCCTGTGTTTTATCTGATTTTAAACTGTTGAAACTTTTTGCCGAGATTGCTATTTTTCCACTAAAATCAGTCGCAGTACTATTATTGATTGTGATTTTTACACGAGCTTTTCGGTTTTTTAAATCTGGATAAATTTGAACATTTTCGATATAAATTGGCGAAAAAGCCTCTAAAGCGATTTTACCAATAATGCCATTCCAATTTCCCTGTGTATGATCGGTAATACTGTGTGAATCTGGACCAACATTTATTTTTTTAATGCTGTTATCAATTCGGATAGAAATACGCTGTTTTCCGGCAACAAGAAATGTACTCAAATCATAAACGTGAGGTGCTACTAAAGAGTTTTGCAAACCCACTTCTTTGTCATTGATCCAAACTCTGGTTTCGATATGAGCTCGTTCTAAACGAAGCAAAATGTGCTTGCCTTTCCAATTGGCAGGAATGTTTACTTCTTTTTGGTACCAAGCCGCTCCAACATAATGTCTCGCTGGGGTCAACCAAAAGGGAATGTGAATATTTCCTGGTTGGCGGTATTTTTCTAATCTTGGAATAAAATAAAACGAACTGTCATAAATAGATCCTGTCCATTTGGTTTTTAGTGTGATTTCATCACCTTTTAAGAATTCCGCCATCGAACCTGGCAACTTAATGTTGTCCGAAAGATTTTTGTTGTACCATTTTCCAGTAACTCCTTCGTCATTTCGGTCAATTTCAAAATGCCAATTTCCGTCCAAATTGATTACTTGAGCTTTACTATTAAAACTGCTTAAAGAAAATAAGATTGCCAATAGGAGGCAGGCGTAATTGAATTTTTTCATTGTGTTTTGTGTTGTTGTTAATCTTTGTCAAAGTTTGAACTTTGACAAAGATGCTAGACTATTTTTTAATTATAAATGCGCTTGGTTTAATATAAAAACGATACGATTTTACATTTCCATTGGTGCTTTTATCGGTACGGGGCAAATATTTAAAGCCTTTAATTTTTACAGAATCCTCCATATTTACCACGACTTGGTGTGGATGTGGCGTTTTTGAAACAGTCCAGCCTGTTGACCAAATCGTAGATTCCTGTTGGTCGAATATTTTTTCAGCCGAATAGTTTCCTACCGAAACTTCTTCGCTGTCCGCATAAACTATTTTCCATTTCGAACGATTTATAGGTAAACCATCCACACCAATCAATTCAATTTCGGCAATAGTGGTGCTGGTGTCTTTAGGATTTTGAGAATCTAAAGCTTCTAAACAGAAATACTGACCTTCAAATTCTTTCTTTAAAGTGACTTCTTTCCAACCTTGACCGCTTGAAAATACGCCTTCATCTGAAGGTGTTTCTACAGATAAATCTAGTGTTTCTCCTTTTTTACGGTGCAAAAGCGATTCGTCGATTACAATTTTATCTAAAACAGGAGTCGTAACACCCGAAATTTGTGTTGCTGTGGGTATTTCTAAATCCAAAACGATGATTTCATTTTTGCCTTTTTTCAACCAACAACCTGGCATAAACAAGGTTTGTTGAGGGCCAATTTTCCAATAACGCCCTAAATTGTATCCGTTTACCCAAACCATTCCTTTGCCCCAAGTACTCATATCGATATACGTATCGCCAGTAGTTTTCAATTCGAAAGTAGCTTTGTACCAAGCTGGTCCTTTTGCTTTTTCGGTTTTGAATTTCATTTTCTTCTGAAAATTATAATCTACAGGAAAATTAAAAACTTCCCAATTTTTAAGAATAGTGGTATTCGAACCAGACAATAGTTCCACTTTTTCGGTAATTCCTTTTCGGTCAATAATGGTTTTTCCGTAGTTTACTCGTCCCATGGCTTCAACCAAAATATCCAAAACATCCCCTTTTTTAACAGCAGGAATTTCAATCGTGTTTTCATCTTTGCGACGGTCTAAATTGCCTATGAATTTTCCATTGATATAAATGTTTGCCCAATCGCGCAATTCGGTAATTTTTAATTTAAAAGAAGTCTTACTTTCTGGCAATTGTGTACGATACAAAATGCGTCCCCAGCCTTGGTTGAAGGCTTCCATAGATTGTATATTTTCTGTTTTATTCGCTTTCGGAAGGTTTTCGAAAAGCGATGCTGATTCCTTAAAAGTGAGCTGTGGAATCGAAATCGAAGGATAATTTACAGGTGGTTCTGGAATGGTTTCGCCAGGATTCAGATAATTTTTCATCAAATCACGCACCGCATAGAATTTATCTGTAGGCAATCCAGCCTCATTTATTGGAGCGTTATAATCATACGAAGCGACCATTGATCCAAAAGGTGGCGCATTGGCTCCGCCCCATTGTCCGAATGAAGTTCCGCCGTGAGCCATATACAAACTAAACGAAATATTGCGATCCAACATGTCTTTTAAACTGCCGATAAAACTGCTAATCGAACGAGTTTCGTGCGCTCGTCCCCAGTAATCAAACCAACCCGTCCAATATTCGCTACACATTAGCGGTGCTTTTGGATAAATTTCTTTATACTTTTCGAACTGTTTTTCGATGTTCGAACCAGCTCCAAAATTCAATGCGGTATAAACGCCATCCACATCATAATTGAAGAAATTAGAACTCCAATCGCAACGGAACAATTGCACTTTGTCAAATCCTGAATTACGAACCGCATCACGAACTTGTGACATATAGAGTACGTCTTTTCCAAAAACTCCATATTCATTTTCGACCTGAACCATGATGATATTTCCACCATTTTGAATTTGGTAAGGCGCTAATTGTTTTCCTACTTCTTTTAAGTATTTGGTGGAACGCTCCATAAAATAGGGATTGTCTTTGGTTCGTACTTGAATGTCATTTTTCTTCAAAAGCCACCAAGGTAAACCGCCCATATCCCATTCGGCACAGGCATAAGGACCAGGACGAACAATACAATACATTCCGTTTTTTTGAATGAGTCGCACAAATTCGGCTACGTCTTTTTGGCCTGTGAAGTCAAATTGATCGGGTTGCTGTTCATGAAAATTCCAAAAAAGATAAATACAAATGGTATTCATCCCCATTGCTTTACACATTTGAATGCGTTGCTCCCAATATTCTCTGGGAATTCTCGGAAAATGAATTTCTCCAGCTCGTACTAAAAATGGTTTTCCGTTTAACAGAAAAGTGTTGTCAGCAGCAACAAATGTTCCGGCTTGCTTCGAAACTTGCGCATTGGTAATGAATGTCATAAAAATGACGAGGATCAGAATTAATTTGGATGTTTTCAATAATCTCATTTTTTATTCAATTATACATTTACTTTATATTCAACCTAAAATAAATAGTTTCTTAATTTTCAGAAAACGTTTTTAGTGTTTTACAATTACTTAATGGTAAAAGTTATTGTTTCGCTGAAACTTATTTTTCCAGATTTTAAGCCCGCAGATTCTTTTCCGGAAATAACTTCCCTGATTCCGGGTTCAAAATAAATTTGTCGTTCATCAGTAAGTGGTACTATTTGCAATAAAACAGTCTTGTCATCTAATTTATTTTCCGTTTGATTAAACCCGACCTTCCATAAGTTTCCATCATATAAATTATCGGCCATCAACTTTCCATCTACATATATGGCTCCTGTATCACCATAATAATCTAAAATCATATTAAATGACTGTTCCTTATACTTTTTAATCTCGGAAAGTGATAACAAATAATATTTAGCCCCTTCAACAGCCGTTAAATTAGTTTGATATTGTATACCCGGATTACTGCCGTCTACTGAAACAAGTCTTTCATCTACAGGATATGCATTGTGTTTATTTAAATAAGGAGTAATGTCCGTTATTTCTTTTAAAGCTAAATCCTTTTCAGCACCTTGTAAATCCATAGAATATGATTTGAACAATTCTGATTCATTACTAATTTCCCGCAAATTTGCTTCTGATTTTAATGTTGATTGCTTTGGATAAATATAAAAATCAACTTTTTTATTTCCTGATATTTTAATCTCATTATTCGCAATTAACAACTCCTTATTAGCAACTATTAATTTTTGATTTTTTTCACCTGCAATTTTATATGCGTTTTTAGCCTGTTCTTTACTAATTGTAAGCACATTAACCTTTTTCCCTTTACTAGTTACAAACGATATGATACAATTTAATCCCGAATGTAAATTTGTAAATTTATACGTATTCGGTTTTTCTTCTAAAACCACATTACTAAAGGTAACTTTTGTAATATTCTCTTTATCAAAAACAAATTCGGGAGTAGCACCTTCAACTTCAAAAAACACATAAAGAGTTTCCTTTCCTTCTATTTTATATAAAGGTTGAGCAGTTGAATAAGCCAGATTGATTCCTTCTAAATCCATATTAAAAGGAAATATTGCTTGGGTATTAGCTTCTATATTAATTGGATTTTCAGGAAAAAGAATGTTTTTTTCTTCGTTTACTTTTAATTGAAACTGAACATTTTTAACACTACTCATTTCTAATTGACGTTGCACTTGGCTTACAAAGACAAATCCTTTATTTTCTTTAGCCCTAACAGCAAATCTTAATGTTTCTTTATCAGCTTCATCTTTTGGCACATGATTAGGAAAGTAGGAAGTATAGGTAACTAAATCATTTCCAAATTCATTTAAAAAAGTATGTAATATTCTAAAATTATAGAATGACGGTTTTAAAATACCAAACTCTCCTATAGGAGATTGAAAATCATAGTTAATTATAGGATAGTCATTAGGGTATTTTGTAGCCTTTGATTCCTGTAATGTGGATAGCTTTCCAATTTTATTAGAACCACCATGAAACATATAATACCCCATAAGATTAGCTCCCGAGCCTATTTTAGTATAAGCCAAAGCGGTCACATCATCAGAAGTAATAATAGGTCTACGATGATAAGTTCCTTGATTTCCTCCTCCCATTTCCGCTGTAGCATAAGGATATCTGTAACCTTTATAATCCTTGATATCATCTTGCTTACCAAATAAATCACTTCCAATGGCAGCATCATTCCTCAAGGCACCAAACAAGTAATTGTTAGATAAAGGAAGTTTGATCGTTTTTTTATCCCATGGTGCTTCTGGATAAGCTCCCCAAACAGGTACTAATTCTACTTGTTTTAAATCTGACCCTGGCCAACCTGTAGCAGTATAAAAAGGAACATCTATTCCTTCCTGAACAGCCATTTTTTTTAATCCTAAAATATGAGCTAAACCTTTTGGATTGTTAAACCTAAATTCATTTTCTATTTGTACACCTATAATTGGTCCACCATCTTTAAAATACAATCCTTTTAATTGCGTAGCTATTTGATGATAAAATTTTTGAACATTAGAAAGATAATCAGCATTGTCGCTTCTTGTATTACCTTTTGCTATAATCCAATCAGGAAAACCTCCATTTCTCACTTCTCCATGACACCAAGGTCCTATTCTTGGAAAAACAAAAATATGGTGCTTTTTACAAAGTGAAACAAAGGCTTTTAAATCATTATCTCCTTCCCAATTCCATTTCCCTTGCTCTTCTTCATGATATATCCAAAAAACATAGGTAGCAATAACATCAATACCAGCAGCTTTCATTTTTAAAATGGATTCTTCCCACTGGCTTTTTGGAATCCTTGAATAATGCAATTCTCCCATGACAGGATACCATGGTTTTCCGTTTTTAATAAAATAAAGACTGTTTAATTCTAGTTTATCTCCATTAGGAGCTACATGAGTACCTTGCTTCAAATGTCCTGAAAGTATCTGCGGTGTTGCCTCACTAATATCTACAGAATATAGATTTTGGGCTTTTCCTATAATTGTAAATAATAGGAACAGGTATATGATTTTTTTCATTTCAATATTATATATTTGTTATTCAGTAATTATTAAAAAAATCTTTATTCTAAAATTCATTTATAATCTTTTCTTTCTCTACCCAAGCAATCATATTAAGCACAAGATAATTCCAGTTTTGAAATCCTTTATTCATAATCGGCTTTCCTGTGTCAGGCTCATAGTATTCATGTAAAGCCCCATTCTGTTTAAAATCATTACCAAATAACATAATAGTTTTGTAAGCTAATTTCTTCGCTTCTTTATCAAAACCATAATCAACCAAACCTTTGTATGTCATATAATTTGAAATTCCCCATATAGGACCCCACCAATTAGAAGGATTACTACTAGCTTTTAAACTGTACATTTTTTCTAATTTTGATAAAGTACGAATACCATATTTCGCATTGAAAGTTCTGGTATCATTATAATTTTCTGCAACCATTCTTTTAGCTTGTTCAGGTGTAGCTATTCCCGCCCACATAGTCATAAAGCCTGACCAGACACCAATACGCTGAATTAATCCATCATAAGTTCTGGGCATTCCTTTGTGCAAAACCCAAGGGTGGCCAAAAACGATAGTTTCCTCATTTGTAATAGGTCGAAGATTAAGATCAACAGAATAATAAAAACCGTCTTTTTCGTCCCAACAATTTTTTTGTATAGCCTCTTTTAGCATTGCTGCGTCTTTAAGATAAGCTGCAGCTGCATCATTCTTATTTAACGATTTTGATAAATAAGCCATTGCGTTTAATTCCTTGTACATTAAGCAATTTAAAAAAATAGAGGCTGAACTGCGGTTTGGACGAAAAAAAGTAGAAGGATCATTATCTACACCAATTGCTAAATCATCCTGCCAAAAGAAAAGACCAGTAGGCTCATTTCTGTGGTGAGTTTGATAATTTTTAATGAAAGCCTGCATACGGTCAAACTTATCGCGTAACCATTCGGCATTATCTTTATTTAACTTAGTTAGAAAAGCAGCATGTTGCGCAATTACAGGCTTATGCATATTTGTGCTGTATATATTCGCAGGTTTTAGTTTTTCGGAATCCGAATTCTTATCTACAACCATAGGCATATATCCGTCAGAAGGATCGGTATAAGTTAAATAATTAAGTACGCAACCTTGCTCATAAGCTACTGCTTCTTTTTTATCTTCTTTTGTCCCGTTATATTCCAGTATTTGTCTTAACGCAATATTACTTAACCAGGAATCCCAATCCCAAAGCACATTGGCATAAGCATTACTTCCGGGCGTTATATAGGGATAAACAAAAGCTTTTTCCGGTTTTTTAAACATCTTTTTATAATCTTTAAACATGTACTGTTTAATGATTTTAATATTATCGGCAATACTATCAGGAATTTGAGAAAATGTGTTCACACTAATTCCAAGAAAAAGAATAAATAAGTATTTTTTCATGAGGTTCTATTTTTGGTTCTGGTTATTTTTAGTAGCGGTGAATTTCCAAACTCCACCTTTTACAATAAATTTTATATTGTTTTCTGATTGACTGTTGTATTTCGAAACTATTTTTTTGTCTAAAAACTGCCCCTTTATCCATACTTTTTTTCCATTGACTTCAATAGAATTATATCCATTGTCCGGAATAGCAATTACAGCCTCCGTTCCGGCTGGAACCTCAACATTCAATTCAAATTTGTTTGTTTTATTAACAAAAGAACTTTTAATTTCGCCTTTAACCGATTGTACCGTCGCAGAGGCTTTTTCGATACCCGATGGTTGAGGAGCTATTTGAAAAACGGAATATCCTGGCTCAAGAGGGGCAATACCGCACAAATATTGAGATAAAATGGTTAAAGCACCTCCGCTCCAAGCGTGGTTGGTAGTTCCTCCACCATAGCCTTTGTTACCTATTCCCCAACCTTCAAAAAGTGTTGTATAATTTGGATTGTTAACCATTTCTCCGAAACGTTTTTTCATACGTTCTATAGCATATTCTCCATATCCCATTTGAAAAAGGGCTTCGAGTACATATTTTTCCATGTAAGGACTAGCATTCTCTTGAGTTTTTAAAACTTCAAAAATTGCTGGATACTTTTCAGTATCTGCTAATCCTGACACTACCGCTAAAGCTTGGACTCTATCATCAGTCAAACCTGAATAATTTGGATCGCGATAGGCAATTCCTGTCCAGAAATTTTTATTGAAAGACAGTTTCAAATTGATCATTGCTTGCGAATACTCTTTAATATCATCCTGTTTTTCAAGTAATACAGCCATATTGTAAGAACCTTTTAAAGCCATATAGTATAAGGAATTAAAGATAAGTTCCATGTCTTTGTTTTTACCCCAGTCACCCCAAATCCAACCACCATTTCGAAAAACCAAAGTGCCTTTTTCATTGATTTTCCATATTTTTAAATATTTTCGAACACCATCATAAAGATCCGCAATAGTTTGTTTGTCACCAGTATATTGATAATAATTCCAAAAACCATAATAACCAATACTGGTAAGCATTTGACATGGTAATTCTAAATCCCAATTACCTGCTGGTACGGGAGAAAACAGGGTGTTATCTTTTTTTTGCCATCCTATTAATTCATACATTCCCTTTTTAAACAGAAGGCTACTTTTTGTATCTAATGCGTAAAAGGCTTCGCCTCCCTCGTTTACTTCATCCCCCCACCATTGGGCACGTTCTCTATCAGGACAATCCATATAATTATCACGCATAGTAACATATAGTGTACGCAACGATTTCTGCCAAATATTGTTCAAAAAAACATCTGAGCTTGAAAAACTTCCTGAAAACTCCGTATTGTATCCTGTTTCTCTATATTTTAAATCGAGCACTTTAACTCCTTTTGGAATGGTATAAATAACTTTATGTCCATTAATCCATCCATAACTTTCATATTCTTGTTGTCCCTTGCGGCTTACATACTGCGCATACATATTTACTTGACTGCCGCCTCTTAAATTATCTGTTTTTATTTCAATAATTTGCCCATCAGCTGCTTCTACTTTTAAATAGGGAGTAATTTGCAAATTTGCAGGCAACTGACATGTAATAATAGTATCCGTTTTACATTCGATTGGGAATTTTAAATTATTAGTAAATGCTTTTAAGCCAAAATCCTTAAATAATGGAATAGGACGCAATACCAGATTATTCCATGGAGCCATTGGAACTGTCCCTAGTACTTTAGCAGTACGCCATTTAGCAACATTAAATTCCGGTTTGTACCACAGTCCTACATCTTGCCTTGCATCAAAACGAATGCTTGATTCTGAGAGACGAAAATTAGGAAATGGCTCCGGACAGCTTCCATAAGCGGTGTTTTCAATTACACGCCAGCTATCATCACTAAGTATTTTTATTTGAGGAGCAATACATTCGAAAATAAAGCCAAACTTTCCACTACTAATATGTGAAAAACCATCTTTTCCAAAATACCAAGCCAAAACTGAAATAGAGTTTTTACCTTCTTTTAAATAAGATGAAATATTTACCTCATCATAATAGGTATCTTTTGGATTTGGTCCACGTTTAAGACCTCCCTCAAATACAACCATTTCACCATTAATCCATAACCAATATTTGCTATCTACCGCAATTTTAGCTATCACATTAGTGGGTACTTTTTCTAAAGTGAAATCTTTTCTAAAATTATACCAAGTATTAGAAGCATTTTGTGTGTTAGGATCAGTTATCCATTTTGCTTGCCAATTATTTACTTGTGCACTTAATGAAAAAATTAAACCTATATTTAGAATTGCTACAAATTTTAAGGTTTTTACAATATTCATTTTTCCAAACGTTTTTTCTTATTCTTAAATTCAAAATATCATTTGGGCTAAATTATTTGATTTAATTCAACCTACCGTCCTGTACTGTTCTGCTTCTGTTTGTTTTTTATGATTTAGATTGTATTCCACTTCCTGTTTAACAAAAAGTATTCATGCTATTTAATCTCAACATCGGCTTTGTATTCCACCGAAATCTGTGGCTGTTTTATTTCCAAAAAGCTTTTTTGGTTGCCAAAATCAGGTAGTACTTCCTTATCAAGATAACTCAAATAAGGAGCGTCTTTAGCCATTGGTAAAAAATGGAAATACATATCAGACGTTTTTAAAGCTTCCTGATAGCGTTTTAATCCAATTGTCCATGGTTTACTCGTATAAAGGTCGTCTGTTTGCAACTCGCCATTCATCATACAAATTCCGCGATCGCCACGATAATCAAAGGTGATAAAAACATCATTTACTTTAGATAAATTAAGACTGCCTGCTTTAAGTACATAGTGACTATTATCAGCTTGTACTAATTTAATAGCTGTATCCGCTTTGGGTACGCTTACTTGCCAAGTACTTATGCTTTTTATTGTTGATTTTCCTTTTGTTACTTTTCCATCAATTGAATTTACATTGCCTGCAGCAGGATATACAGAGAAATCAATATTTTCCTGATTATTACTAACCAACGAAATTTTTCCTTCATTATCCAATACCAATGCATTACTCAATACCAACTTTTGATTGTCGGTTTGACCAATTAGATAGGCTTTTTCTGCTTCACTACTTGGTAAAACTAAAAATGAAACACCGTTTATCTCGAAATCATTAATTTTTCTGGCAGTACAAACTACAACAGTATTACCATCTCTAATTATAGTTTTTATTCCTGTACCACTAACTTTCACCTTACCTTGAAGTACAATTTCAGGAGCAATACCATCTATAGCAACCATCACATTATACTTTTTATTCTTATTGGTAAACTTGCAAAAAGGCTGTACCGTTGCCATACGAATGGCTACACCATCATAATTGACATTAAACGGAAAAATAGCAGAACTGCCTGCTTTAAGCGTAAAAGTTCCTGTTTGTGGAAATTGGATTTCCCCGGTTTTAGTAGCAATATCAATTTTTAAATTTGATAAATCTTTAGTTTCTAAATGATCCTGGAAATTATGCATGAACAAATAGCCTTTATCTCCATCTCCTCTTACAGCATAACGCAAAGTACTAGTATCAGTAGCTTTGATACTGTCATTAGTCGAAGGCAATATTGGGTATAAAGGTGCTAAATCGTTGCCATAGCCTTTTAAAAAGTAATTCATCAACTTTAACGGATAGTACCCACTGCTTACATTTCCAAACTCGCCAATGGGAGCCTGATAATCGTAGGATTTATTGTGAAGTCCCGCACCTTCGGTTAAAAAATAATTCCCAATGGAAGGTGTCGTTCCACCATGATACATATAAAATCCAAGTCCGTTAGTTCCACTTCCGACCGTGCGAACCATCATAGGTAAAAAACTTTCGCCAAGCACATGTGGACGTCGTGAATAAGTAACCGCCATTCCGGTACCTAATTCGGCTGCTAAAGACGGATATAAATTGACATCATAACTTACCGGAGAATAATCCGGTTTTTGATGTATGTTTTTAAACAAATAAAATGGCGACGGACTATTTCCAGCTGTCCAAAACGGATAAGCATAACCCGCCATAACCGGAATAGACCCTTTTTCGACAATAGTAGCATATCCCCAACCGGTAGCCGTATAAATAGGTGCTATCAAACCCGCATCAATGGCGAGTTTTTTTAATGTTTTCATGTGGTCACGCCCTACATCGGCAAATTCATTCCCCATGGTATTGATACCTACTCCATCCTGAATAATCTTTTTATCACGTCCTGCAACAGTGCGCTCTTTAGGAGCATCCTGATAAGTAAATCCCCAAGGAGCTGTAGAATGCTGGTATTCATTTTCTAATTGCACACCAATAATAGGACCTCCGTCTTTAAACATAAGTCCTTTTAACTGTTTGCCTATTTCCTGATACAAGCGGTTGGTATAAAACAAATAGACCTGATCATTGCTTCTTACATCAATAGGACGACCGTACAACCAATCCGGTAAACCGCCATTACGAATTTCGCCATGAGCGAAAGGACCAACACGCATGAGCACTTCCAAACCATTTTTGGCACACAATTCCGTAAAACGACGAACATCGAGATCTCCACTCCAGTTGAAAGTCCCTTCCTTGAATTCGTGCATATTCCAAAACACATAAGTTGCCACTACCGTAATCCCCCCTGCTTTCATTTTTTTTAGCTGCTCATCCCAATATTGATGCGGATAACGACTAAAATGAAACTCCCCGATAACCGGAATAAAAGGTGTTCCGTTTCGTTCCAGATAAAAACTGTTTACGTCGATTTTATCACCTTTAGCATTAGTCCCACCTAAATCAAGATGACCGCGCTTTACTTCGGTATTCACTTTAGTAATATCAATCGAATAATTCGTTTGTGCCGATATCGAAAAAGTACCTAAAACAACATAAGCAATACTCAATAGTGATTTCGAAATTTTATTTTTTTTCATAAATAGGAAATTAAATGTATTTGCCAAATTCTTATGCAATTTCTGAATTAATTACTGTACATTCATTAACTATTGACAAATGCTGTTGAACTCCCTGATGGTTTACATCCATTTTCGCTGCTTCGTTCAGATGTATTTTTGTTTTAGCTATTTCACCTAATCCGTAATTCCCCAGTCCAAGCATGTAATGACAATGGATTTTATTGCGGAAAGTTAGATCATCCTCCCAAATCAATAAATCAGGTAATGAAACAGCAAAATAATCCAATTTTATGATTTCGTTCAAATGTTTTGTTCCAAAGGCAATCAATTTGTTAAATCTGGTATTCGCTTCTTCAACTAATCCTAATTTTAACAATGCCAATCCTTGATAAAATATTTTATCCGGTTTTTGATCGTTATAGAAAATGGCTGCGGCTGGTTCTGTATTTCCGTCTTTGGCGAGTTTCCAATATTTTTGAGCTTCTTCTATTTGATTCAAACCTTCGTACGCACAGCCCAACCAATAATGAAAATCATTTTCCTGTGCACCATGTAATTTTCCTTCACCCAGATTATGAGGATACTCCAAGCATTCGTTCAATAATTTTATGGCATTATCAAATTCTTTTTTGGCCAACAATTGTTTGGCTAATTCTACTCTTGCCAATTGGTATTGGGCTGGAACTTTTCCTTCGCCACCTTCCCAAGGATGGAAAATACGATTATCGATTAATTCAATCGCTTTAGCATAATCCCCTAATTGGTTACACAAAGTAACGTATTCCAAATAAACATCATCACGTTGTTCTACCAGACTGAAATATTTTTCCAAAAAGGCCAATCTCTCTCCGTGTGGTTTGCAAAGACGCTTGTACAATTGATCCAACTCCATCAGAATACGGGAATCACTTGTATCTAATGAAAAAGCTTTTTCCAGATATTGAAGCGCTTTTTCTTCCTGTTGCAATTTATTAAAATAAGCCAAAGATAAATTTCTCACCACCGTAGGGAATGTACCGTCAATTTCAACCGATTTTTCCCAACTTGCAATCGCTTCTGGGTATTGGCGTTTGTCATACCATAAATTCCCTAAATAATAAGGTGCTTTTGAATCCGTTGGATTTACTTTTTGTGCTGTTTCCAATGCCGAAATTGCTTCCAAACGATTAGGGAAACAATATTCCGGTGCATGATTTGCTGCTGTTTCAAATGCTGCTTTAGCATCCTTGTTGGCTAAATGCAACGCCCACCCCATATAGTAATAGGTCATTGGGGTTGTTGGACAAACTTTTATTCCTTCTTCCAATAATTGAACAGCTTCATCATACATTCCTGCAGTAATATAATCCAATGCCACCACTTCATAATTATGAATTTCGCCACGCATTAACTTATTCATTTCTTCCAAAGCAGTAGCCGAATTTGAAATAAGATATTCTTCAAAACGACAACCAAAATTGAATAAGTCAATTTTCAACGAATCTTCAATCAGTGACAAGGCTTCTTTTTCGTTTCCTAACTTTCGTAAAATCGCCGTTTTTAAGGTACGTACTTTGTGATTATGCCAGTTACGAGTTAAAGATTTATCAATTTCATATAATGCATCAGTCAGATTATCTTGAACACAAGAAATTTGTGCACAACCAAAATATCCTGCATCCTGCATGGCAGCATTCCAACATGATTTATAAAATGCAGCGTAGGCTTCCTTGTTTTTTCCTTGATACTGTAAAGCAAGTCCCAGGTTATAACGTGGTTCTCCATCATACGGATTCGGATTGCGTTGCAATTGGGTATCAATCGCAGCTTGGAAATACTTTTCCGATTCGGCAAATTTCCCACGGCGTAGCAACCAAAGTCCCATTGCATTATTATTTCTAACGTCTGAAGGATCTCGTTTCAGGGCTTCCTGATAATAATCGGTAGCCAGATAAGTTGCATGACGGTATTGTTCTAAATGCAATCCCGTAAGATACAATTGCTCACAAGTAGGCGTTTCTTCAGGAGAAAAAGCCGGTTTTGCCGCTTCAGGAGTTTCCTTTGCTTCTTGTTCTTCTGCTTTGATGCTTAACAATTCTCTGCCTTTTTCAGAATAAACGACTAACTTTAAATCGATAAGAGCAATGTCACCAACAGAAATTTCGCGTTCGAAAACCTGCTCCGGACTTAAATCCAATATTTCTTCGAAAAAACCTTCAAGTACTACTCTTGCATTTTTCTGTAATGAAGTAGCAAAAATCTTTACAATGGCTTTGTCTCCTGCTTTATCAATATTTAAAAGCAAATCCTGAGAGGCATTTTTCACTACACCCAGTTCGCGATAAGGCAGGAAATATTGAGTAAAAGTTTTTTCTTCATAAGGTTGCATCCAAGTAAAATCTGGCTGATTATCAGTATAAACCCCTGCCATCAATTCGATATAAGGTCCGTCTTCATCGGTAAGATTTCTATCCCATGCTTTTCCAAAATCTCCATTACCCCAAGTCCATTGTTTTTTCCCTGGCGAAATATGATGATTGGCCACATGAAGTACACCTGCCTGGGTATCATTCTCATAACCTCCTACAAAGTTAAAATCAGAGTTGATAGCCATATAAGAAGTCGGAACCGGAATGTTTTTATAATTCGAAATATCAACTCCAGCCGAATAATCTATTTTATAATAGGTTCCCGTAGCAATTGGAAATGTGGAAACATCGCGTTTTCCGTGGTCAAAAACTGCATGTACATCTGGTGGAAAAACCGATTGATAATGTTCATTCACCGCAACGGCAGGATTCGCCCACCACAGAAATGTTTGTGGAACAGGCGTTGGATTGTATAATTTTCCTTTAATCTCTAAATAAGCTTTCCCGGGATGTAATGTAAATCCCGCCATCCCTTTTTGGTGAAACATCTTTTCGTTTTCGCTTACCCAAACGGTAATACTCCCATCGGCATTGTTTTCAATAGTATGATCTACAGGTAAAAAAGTACTCGGACGGTGGTGTTGTGGCCAGTTGAATTCGATTCCGCCTGAAATCCATGGGCCAGTCAATCCAACCAGTGCTGGCTTGATTACCTGATTGTAATAAATAAAATGACGTTTTTTGATTTTGTCATAAGCCATTTGCACACGACCACCCAACTCGGGTAAAATCATCACCTTGATGTATTCATTTTCTATATAAACGGCTTGATAGCTTTTATCTTTTTTCTCATCTTCAATTTTCTCCACCACAGGATACGGATAAACTACTCCGCTACTTCCCTGATATACTCTTTTTTCAAGAAAAATAGGGTTTTTTTCGGCTTTCCCAATTTCGTATGTAGGGATAATTACCTCCTCTTGCCAAGCTTTTACACTCATCTTTTTAATTTTTACAATTATGTATTTTTATTTTTTTTGCCACGGATTACACCCATTTTCAAAGATTTAAAAAAGTTAGATAGAATTTTTTAAAAAAATAATCTGTGGAAATCTGCGTAATCTGTGGCTAATTTTGTCTGAAGAAATTATTTCACCAATTCACTTTCAATTTCTTCGAGTGTTTTTCCTTTGGTTTCAGGTAGTTTTCTCATGATAAAGAAAAATCCAAGAATACAAATTGCCGCGTACACCCAAAAAGTTCCTGCCGCACCAAATGATTTGTTGAGTAACGGAAAAGTATAAGTAAGAATAAAACAGGCAATCCATAATGCAAAAGTGGATAATGCCATTGCGGCACCACGCACTCGATTAGGGAAAATTTCGGAAAGAATAACCCAAGTTATAGGTGCCAATGACATAGCATAAATGGCGATTGCTATTATTACTAACGAAAGAACCGCTATTCCTTTTAACTCAAAATAAAAGGCGGCACCCAAAAGTAAATAGGTAATAGCCAAGCCTGATGCTCCAAAGACCATCAGTTTTTTTCGTCCCCATTTGTCAACCGTAAACATGGCCACAAAAGTAAAAACGAGGTTAACCGTTCCGGTAATTACAATGTTGAACAAAGTATCACTCACACCATAACCGGCAGCAGTAAAAATTTCTTCGGCATAATTAAAAACGGTATTGATGCCACACCATTGTTGAAAAACAGCAATGACAATTCCAATCACTAACACATTTCTAAATTTCGGATGGAATAACTCTTTGAAATCCATTTTTTCGGTAACATCATTCAAAGTGGCTTGTATGTTGGACATTTCCTCACGAGCATAAACTTCACCTCCAATTTTGTTCAAAGTAGGAAACGCTTTTTCTTGTTTGCCGGCTTTCATTAACCAACGAGGACTTTCAGGAAGCGTAAACGCCAATAGCAAAAATACTATCGATGGTACTGCACAAGCATAAAACATCCAACGCCAACCCATTTGACCATTCCATGAGTTGCGAATGAATTCGTCGGTTACTCCTGCTGGAACTTTCTCTGCAATTAATAAGTTGACAATTTGTGCCGCGAGAATCCCAATTACAAGCGTCATTTGATTCAAGGAAACAAAACGTCCTCTTAAATGCGAAGGAGCTACTTCGGCAATATACATTGGCGAAAGTGCCGATGCCAGACCAATTCCGACACCTCCAATTATTCTAAACGCAACAAATACGGTATAAGTGGAAGCCCATCCTGTACCCAAAGAAGCTACGGTAAATAGAAAAGCTGAAAGTAATAAAGGCCATTTTCGACCAAATTTATCACTGATTGCACCCGACACAACTGCGCCTAAAATACAACCAATCAAAGCTGAACTCATAGCCCAAGCTTGTAAATTTGCCGAATTGCTAATATCAAAAAAACGTTCGTAAAAAGGTTTCGCACCACCGATTACTACCCAGTCATAACCGAATAGCAATCCGCCCATAGCAGATACCATAGAGATGGAAAATAAATAAAAATTGTTGAAGGATTGGTTTTTCATAAAATTAGTCTTGTGGTTGGAGTTAATTAACCTAGCAAAAATACATTTAGTAATTCATTAATAAATAGATTATATATTGAAATAAATGGACTATCTTACGACCTTGATTCAATTTGAGTAATATTAGTCTATTTATAATGAACAATACAACGATACCTAAAATCAAGGCAGGTTTCCTTGGACAAACGATGGTAGTTTTAGATACTGACAAAAAAAGAAAGCTGGTTTCTAATCTTTTTTTTCAAAATCTTTTTCTAGATGCCATTGGATATTTTCCAAATGCAAAACACCACAACCGATCGAGAAAAAACGGCATCAGCGAATATATTTTATTGTATTGTCTAGCGGGAGAAGGCTGGATAAAATGCAACGGAAAAACGATACAACTAACTCCAAATACAGGTTTTATCATTCCTAAAAATACAGGACACAAGTATGGAAGTTCAGTAAAAGAGGCTTGGAGCATTTATTGGGTGCATTTTGAAGGAGATTATGCTCAAACATTTTACGAACGTTTTTCTGCTTCCAGTGATGGAGCGGTTAAGATTGCTTTTGATGAAAGTAGAATTACACTCTTGAACGAAATAATCAAACTCTTGGAAAGTGATTTTACCGATGAAAAAGTAGAATTAATTCATTTTAAATTAATCACTTTATTAAGCTCTTTGTCGTATTCGAATACTTTAAATAGTGCTATTGACGATAAAATAAGTCTTTCTATACTGTATATGAAAGCTCATTTAAGTGGTATTTTAAGTATCGAACAACTGGCTAACGAAGCTTGTTATTCCATTTCTAGATATTCGGAATTGTTCAAACAAAAAACGGGTTATTCTCCGATTCAATTTTTTATTCGATTGAAAATACAAAAGGCTTGCGAGTACCTTTATTTTACGAATCTCAACATCAAAGAAATTTGCAAAGAAGTTGGTTTTGACGATCCATATTATTTTTCTCGAATGTTCAAAAAGCAAATAGGGGTTTCTCCTAGTGATTATAGAAAGAAGAAAAAAGATTAGGTTTTTGAAATTATTAGGCACAGATACCACAGGATACCAAAAAAAATAGAAAAAAGTAAATTTGTTTCTATAATCGTATTTTAATTATAAAATGTTTCAAAATAATAATTCTTTTTTCGGAAATTTAAAAATTATAGTGAGTATTGTTCTATTGATGAACACTTCTACAGCTATTGTATTGGCACAACTTCCAGGGAAATCTGAAGCTATTTATTCTGGAACACCTTGGTTGGATCAAAACGGAAAAATTGTAAGTGCGCACGGTGCTAATATTATAAAAGACAAAGGAAAATTTTATCTTTTTGGAGAAGCGCATACAGACGATAGTAATGCTTTTGCGGGTTTCAACTGCTATTCCTCTAAAGATTTATACAATTGGAAGTTCGAAAAGATAGCACTTCCTGTTCAGAAATCAGGAAAATTAGGTCCGAATCGAGTAGGGGAAAGATGCAAAGTTTTGAAAAATCCAAAAACGGGAGAATATATTATGTACATGCACGCTGATAGTATTACTTATAAAGATCAGTTTGTAGGGTTCGCTACTTCCAAGAAAATTATAGGACCTTACCAATTCAAAGGCGCATTATTGTTTGAAGGAAAACCCATTAAAAAATGGGATATGGGTGCTTTTCAAGACACTGATGGTTCGGGTTATATTCTAATTCATGGTGGCGAAATTTATAAATTGAGTGACGATTATAAATCGGTTGTAGCTCAAATCAATAAAAATATGACCACTGGATTTGAATCGCCTACGATGTTGAAAAAGGATGGAATTTATTATCTAATAGGATCACATCTTACCAGTTGGGAACGCAACGATAATTATTACTACACTTCTAATTCTATTAATGGACCTTGGGCTTCCAGAGGAATTTTTGCTCCCGAAGGATCTTTGACTTGGAACTCACAATCGACTTTTGTGTTACCAATTGTGGGAACAAAAAACACCACTTATATGTTTATGGGTGATCGCTGGTCGTTTCCCAAACAAGCTTCGTCGGCAACTTATGTTTGGCAACCCCTTTCCATTTCAGGATTGGCATTATCTTTGCCAAGGTATCAAGAAGCTTGGCAAATTAATACCGAAACTGGTATTGTAACAATACCCAAGCCAGCCGAAAAAATCATACAAAACACCGATAAACAAATTCAATATTCAGGAAATTGGAAACATTTAGAATCGGGTTCCGAAAGTAAATCGGATGAAAAAGAAGCCTCGTTTTCTATTCCATTTAACGGAAAACAAATTGCTTTGTACAGTTTTGTAGGAACAGAAAATGGCTATGCAAAAGTAGTTTTGGAAGATAAAAAAGGAAAAGTGTTACTAACAGTAGTGGTTGATATGTATAGCAAATCGCCAGTATCAACACCCGTTTTTCAATCGCCAATACTAAAAAAAGGAGATTATAAATTAACAGTTTACAATACAAGCGAAAGGCCTAATTGGTCTGATAAAAGGAAATCCGATTACGGAAGTACGGGAAATTTTATTTCTTTGGATAAAGTAAGTATTAAAGAATAACCAAGCATAAAAAACCAACAACTAATAAAAATAAAAATGAAAAAAATCTTAACGCTGGCGCTTTGCCTTTTTGGGATGTCCCAGTTTGCCTTTTCGCAAAAATACAATAACGATACCTTTCCTGACGGAAGTACTATAACACCTTGGTTTAAGGATTATACCAAATTGCAATTAAAGGATTTAGGCAAACAATATGTAATCACAAAATTTGGAGTGAGTCAAGACAGTACAAAAATTCAAACCAAGAAAATTCAAAGTATTATTGATAAAGCAGCTAAAAATGGTGGAGGAGTAATTGTTGTTCCAAAAGGAGTTTATTTGAGTGGAGCTTTATTTTTTAAACCAAAAACGAGTTTGCACGTTGTTGAAGGTGGAACGCTAAAAGGTTCTGATGATATTGCGAATTATCCAATTATGCCATCCCGAATGGAAGGGCAAAACTTGGATTATTTCCCAGCTTTGGTAAACGCTTATGGTGTGGATAATTTTTCGATTTCTGGAAAAGGAACGATCAACGGAAATGGTTACAAATACTACGAAGCTTTCTGGGCAAGACGTAAAGAAAATCCAAAATGTACCAATCTAGAAGTTTCAAGACCACGATTGGTTTTTGTTTGGAATTCAAACAATGTACAATTTCAGGATGTAAAATTGATTAATTCAGGTTTTTGGACGAATCATTTTTACAAATGTAATAATGTGAAATTATTGGATTTGCACATTTCATCACCGCATTTAGAGGTAAAAGCACCAAGTACCGATGCAATTGATGTTGATATTTGTACCAATGTTTTGATAAAAGGATGTTATTTGTCTGTAAATGATGATGCAATAGCATTAAAAGGAGGAAAAGGCCCTTTTGCAGATACCGATAAAAATAACGGACCAAATAAAAATATTATCATCGAAGACTGTCGTTTTGGTTTTTGTCATTCGGCATTAACAAACGGAAGCGAATCTATTCATAACCGTAATGTGATTATGCGTAACTGTCAAATTGATGGTGCAACAAGAATGCTTTGGTTAAAAATGCGTCCAGATACACCACAAAATTATGAGTACATCAGAGTAGAAGATATAACAGGTGCTGCCAAAAATTTCCTTGTTGTTTTGGCATGGAAACAATTTTTTGATTTGAAAGGACGTCCAGATGTTCCGTTGTCTTATGGAAATCATGTGACTTTGAAAAACATCACTTTGAAATCAGATACTTTTTTTAATGTAGAAAAAGATCCAAATGTTCGTTTGTCTAATTTTACTTTCGAAAATTTGAATGTTGAAGCAATTAAAACCGCTATTGATAAAAGTATAGTTGACGGAATTACGTTTAAAAACGTTTATTTGAATGGTACATTAGTAGAGTAGTTTTTTAGGTCTATAAACACAAACCATTTAGAGATTTATGAAAATTAAGACTTACAGCGTTCTTAACTTTCTTAAATCTCTAAATGGTTTAAGAAGAATTGCCTCCTGCTTTAGCTGGAGGTATTATATAAAATAAACATGAGAAAAAAGATATTTGTTTTATTTTTTGCCTTTGCTAATTTTTTATTTTCTAATGCTCAAAATAAAAATGCAGTAGTCTATTCCATTGCTGATTCAAAAGAAACGGCAACTTTTTTTATTGCAAATAATACCGATCCATTAATTGTTTGGGCGGTCAATGAATTAGCAGATGATGTCAAAGAATTAACAGGCAAAAGACCTGAAATTATTCAGACCAAAACCATTTCTAAAAGAGGAATTTACATTGGCGAATTTTCGAATGCTTTATTTCAATCCAAAAAAGGGCAAAAAGAATTGGCTAACCAATGGGAGAAATTCCAAATTATAAAAGAAAACGAAAATCTTGTAGTAGTAGGAAGTGATGTCCGCGGAACGGTTTATGCCATTTTTGAAATTGCCGAACGTTTAGGAATTTCTCCTTGGAAATGGTGGGCAGATGTTCATCCGATAAAGAGAGAAAAAGTAATCTTGAATTTTCCTAAAAACGGAATTATTTCTTCGCCATCAGTTGCTTATCGTGGAATTTTTTTAAACGATGAAGATTGGGGATTAGAACCTTGGGCAGAAAAAACTTTTGAACCAGAAGTGGGGAATATTGGCCCTAAAACCTACGAAAAAATATTTCAATTATTATTACGTCTAAAAGCCAACACTATCTGGCCAGCGATGCATCCGTCAACAAAAGGATTTTTTACCCTTGCGGGAAACAAAGAAATGGCGCAAAAATACCATATCGTTATTGGTTCATCTCATGCTGAACCGATGCTTCGCAATAATGTTGACGAATGGAAACCTAAAATTCATGGTGATTACAATTATTTTACCAATAAAACTCAAGTTGATAAATACTGGCAAGATCGTTTGGATGAGGTAAAAGCTTTTCAGAACGAAACCATCATGACGCTTGGAATGCGAGGCGTTCATGACAGTAAAATGGAAGGCGCTAAAGATTTGAAAGAATCTATAGAAATGGTGCAAAAGATAATTGATGTGCAGCGTGAAATGTTGTCCAAAACTTTCCAAAAACCTTTGAATGAAATTCCGCAAGCATTTGTACCATACAAAGAAGTTTTGGAAATGTATGATAACGGACTTAAAGTTCCAGAAGATGTTGCACTCGTTTGGCCAGACGATAATTACGGTTACATTCGTCGTTTGAGCAATGAAGCCGAACAAAAGCGAGTAGGAGGTGGTGGTGTTTACTATCATTTGAGTTATTGGGGAAGACCGCACGATTATCTTTGGTTAAGCACGACCCAACCAGGTTTGATTTGGTATGAAATGTCCAAAGCCTATGAAAACGGAGCCAAAAAAATGTGGATTGTCAATGTAGGTGATATCAAACCTGCGGAATATGATATGGAATTGTTCTTGGATTTGGCTTGGGATGTGAATTCTATAAAATCAGACGGACTTCATGATTACATGAAAAACTGGGCGGTTAGAGAATTTTCTCCAGTAATATCGGAAGCATTAAGTACTGTTTTCGAAGAATTTTACCGATTGTCATTTATCCGAAAACCAGAATATATGGGATGGAGTCAAACCGAACCTACAACGCCAGTGAAACTTTCTGATTTTACAAATGAAGAGGCTTTGTCGCGAATTAAATCCTACGATAATTTGATTCAGAAAGTAGATCAATTATCAATTTCTATTCCCACAGAAAGGAAAGACGCTTGGTTCCAATTGGTGGTTTATCCTGTAAAAGGAGCTGCTTATATGAATCATAAATTCATGTATTGGAATTTGGCTGCAAAGACTTTGGATGCCAAGCAAAAAGAAAAGTATCAAGTTTTATCCAATGAAAATTTTCAGAAAATTAAAGAGCTGACGGCATTTTATAATAATGAAATGAGTCAAGGCAAATGGAACAATATGATGTCCATGAAACCAAGAAATTTGCCTGTTTTTGATTCAATAAAAGAAAATCCGATTGTAAAAGAAGGAGATATTAAATCAGTTTCGAATTCAATAAAAACTATTCAAGCCAAAGATTTTAGTGCTAAAAGAGAAGTTGCAAATTATAAATGGAAAACGATTAATGGTTTAGGTTTTAGCAATAATGCTGTGACGTTGTTTCCCTTTAATCATAGTTATTTTAAAAGCGAAAAACCTTCTCTTTCCTATGAATTTGAAGTAAATAAACAGGGTGATTATACTATCGAAATACATTTGCTTCCCACTCATAGTAATAATTTTGACAATGAAATAGAAGTTCAAATAGATGGAATTACAAGCAAATTATTTTCAATAAATACCAAGGACAGAGACAAAACTTGGAAAGAAAATGTATTACGTAATAGTGCCATTGCAAAATTACCAGTGAGTATCAAAGAAGGAAAACATACCATCACAATTGCTGTAAATCAAACTGGAATTGTTTTGGATTATTTGACTATTAAATAATATTTTTAAGATGAGTAAATTTTTAAAAATAAAAGTACAGTTAACCATTATTTTGCTGCTTTGTTTGTCAGTTTCTTACAGTCAGAAAGAACAAGAAAAACCGAATATCATTTTGATTATAGCCGATGATGCAGGATGGAATGATGTAGGTTATAATGGTTCGGAAATCAAAACACCCAATATTGATCGTTTGGCAAAAAATGGAGTGCAATTAAATCGTTTTTATGCCAATCCAACTTGTTCGCCATCAAGAGCAAGCTTGCTTACAGGAAGGCCAGCCAGCCGAATGGGAATTGTAGCACCTATTAGCGATAAAAGTCAATTGAAATTACCAGATTCCATTCCGACTTTGCCTAAATTATTGCGCCAAAATGGTTATGAAACGGCACTTGTCGGAAAATGGCATCTTGGATTGCAACAAAGTAGCGGACCCAAAGCGTATGGATTTGATTATTCGTACGGATTTTTGCACGGGCAAATCGATCAATACACACATCTTTATAAAAATGGGGATAAAAGTTGGTATCGAAATGGGGAATTTATTGAAGAGAAAGGACATGCCACGGATTTAATCACGAACGAAGCGATTCAGTGGCTTTCTGGAAAAAGAGATTCTAATAAAAATTTCTTTTTGGAAGTAGCCTACAGTGCGCCACATTTCCCTTTGCAAGAAGAAGAAAAATGGAAAGAGCCTTATATGAATTCCATTAAAGACGCTTCCCGTAGAGATTATGCTGCAGCGATGAGTCATTTAGATTATAGTATTGGGATATTATTAGAAAAGTTAAAAGAACAAAATTTGGATAAGAATACGCTAATTATTTTTATGAGCGATAATGGAGCGATGCAAGATTGGGATTCTAAAAATGAGTATAACGGCATTCATCCATCCAATACTACTCTTGGCGACAATAGTCCGCTGCGGGATTGGAAAACCTCCAATTATGAGGGAGGAATCAGAGTGCCTTGCGTTTTCTATTGGAAAGATCATCTCAAAGAGTATAAAAACGGAAGTTACATTTCGATTATAGATGTTTTGCCTAGTATTTTATTCTTGGCAGGCGATACAAATCTTCCATCAAGTATCGAGGGCAAAAACGTTTGGGCATCTATTGCAGAAAATAAAGCAATTGTTAATCAAGAAATATATGTAAGAGGACATTTGCAAGAATCTTTGATAAGCAAACCATGGAAGTTAATTAGAACTCGTCATGCAAATCCTGTTCCTGCTGAATATGAACTTTATAACATCGAAAAAGATCCAGAAGAAAAAAACAATATTATAAAGCAAAATGGGAAAATCGCTCAGCAAATGACTACAGCTCTTGAAATTCAATTTGAAAAAGATGCCAAAAAAGTAAATTATGATAAATTAAAGTAAAAATAGGATATTTTGTTTCATGCTGTAAAAGCCTTTGAAACTTTTTTTATATTATCAATTTGAAGCACTACAGAATTTAATTTTAATTCTGTAGTGCTTTCTTTTTGGGGTTACCACAGGTATTTATGGTTTTATTTTAGTTCTGTTGATAGAGCAAATATTAAATTATTAAAATTTGGCTTGTTAATTCAGTTGAGAAATACATATTTAATATATTTATTTTTTTTGATTACTGTATTTATTGTTAGTTTTTTAAATTAAATTGATTTTTTATTTCATTTTTTTTTAGAATTATTGAATTAGTTTTTTACATTTGTGCAATCGATTACATATTTATTACCTTTTTTTTAAGTTAATTTTATGATAATTGCTACCTAATCTGTTCTGTTCTGTATAGTGTTCTGTAATGTGATTTTGAGTTTATATGACTTACTGAACTAGTTAAATAAAATAATATTAAAAAGAAATAAAGAGTAACTGTATAAATGGCAACTCATAAAATATAGAAGATAAAATTAACCAATAACCATTAACCAAATTACTAATTACTAAAAACCAAATTATGATTTTAAAATGTTTGTTTAAAAAAACAGTAAAAAGTTTTTTTATGATTATGTTCTTACTCCACTTGTTTGTGAGTAATGAAGCCCGAGCCCAAAGCGGAACGACCGTGAGTGGAGTCGTTAAAGATGAAACTGGTTTTCCATTACCAGGAGTAAATGTGATTGAAAAAGGAACCAAAAATGGAGCTGGTACCAACATGGATGGTAAGTTTAGCTTGAAACTAACTTCGGCTAATTCGGTATTAGTTTTTAGTTTTTTAGGTTACGAAAACTCAACTGTTTCTGTAGGTGGTAAGACTGTTATTAATGTGTCTTTAAAACCAAGTTCAGAATCGCTTAATGAGGTTAAGATTGTTTCTTTTGGTTATGGAACCATTAAAAGAGAGAATTTAACGGGTGCAGTATCTTCTATTGGTGCCAAGGAATTGAGTAAGATTCCTGTGACTAATGTAGCTGAAGCTTTAGCAGGAAGACTTGCGGGTGTAAGTGTTCAATCAGTTGACGGAGCTCCTGGATCTGATATTGTAATCCGTGTGAGAGGAGGAGGGTCTATAACTCAAGATAACGCTCCTTTATATGTAGTTGATGGTTTTATAGTAGCCAATTTGAATGATATTCCTCCTGGCGACATTCAAAGTATTGATGTTTTAAAGGATGCGGCTACTACAGCAATTTATGGTTCTCAAGGAGCTAATGGTGTTGTTATTGTTACTACTAAAAACCCTAAAGCAGGTAAAACTACAGTTAATTTTAATCAATACATGCAAATTGGAACTTTACCTAAAGATAGAAAATATGATGTATTGTCACCGTATGAGTATGTTATGATGCAATATGAAAAAGCAAGGATTACTTCACAAAATGATGTGGATAACTTTGAACGATTTTTTGGGAAATATGATGATTTAGAGTTGTATAAGTCAAAACCAGCAACTGACTGGCAGGATGATGTGTTGGGAAGACCTGTTAATTCTTATTATACCAACTTAAGTATTTCTGGAGGTAGTGAGACCACAAAATTTAGTTTAAGTTATTCTGCAAATAAGGATGAAGGTTTGATGATTGGATCTGGACAAAAGAGAGATGTAATCAATTTTAAAATGAATCATGAAATTTCAAAAAAATTAAAATTAGATGTTGGTGCTAGAATTTCAAATAGAATAGTTGATGGCGCAGGTTCTTCAGGAAAAGCCTCGGTAAGAATAAAAAATATTCTTACTGCAAGACCAACCAATGGTATCGCTGATGAATTGGAATTTGATGATTCTGCTTTGATTGACGATGATCTTTATGAGCAATTTTTATTGACTTTAGTAGATCCTAAAAAATTAACTGAACAAGATTGGAGAAAGAGAACTTTTAAAAGCTATGTGTTAAATGCTGGTGTTACTTGGAATGTATTAAGCAACTTGACGGCTAAATCAACTCTTAATTACGGTACTGATTATAATGAGAGTCTTAGGTTTTATGGTCCTTTGACTAGTGAGTCTGTTCAGAATGGTAACGGAGTGCCAATAGGTATTAAAGATGATGAACAAAAGAGTTCATATAGATTTTCTAATACATTGAATTATGATTTTAAAAATCTAGGAAAACATGAATTAGGGCTTATGTTAGGTCATGAAGTTCGATCTCAAGGAGGAAAAGAGCAACATGTAAGATCAGAGGATTTTAGAGAGACTATGACTCCAAAGGAATTGTTTGCTAATATGGTTTTAGGTACAACTGTAGAGCATTCTACATTTGATAAAATTGATGAAAATTGGTATTCATTATTTGCTAAAGGAACTTATGCTTTTGATGATAAATATTTATTAACTGCCACAATTCGTCGTGATGCTTCAAGTAAATTTTTAGGAGCAAATAACATTGCTTACTTTCCTGCTTTTTCTATGGGTTGGAAAATTACAAGCGAGCCATGGATGAAAGATTCTAAAGTGTTCAATGAATTAAAATTGAGATTTGGTTATGGAGATGTAGGAAATGATAAAATTCCTGCAGGTGCTAATAAGTTATTGTTTGTAGCAAATACTACTAGAGGGCCAGGTTTTGGTGATAATATTAATGATGCTTTTTATAATGTATCTGGATCTGTTTTATATAACCCTGAATTGATTTGGGAAACCACAACTACTCGAAATTTAGGTTTGGATTTTAGATTATTTAATTCAGTAATTAATGGTAATTTAGATGTATATAGAAATACAACTAGAAACTTGTTATTACAAGCAGCAATATCTCCACAGGTTGGATTTAGTTCACAGTATAAAAATATTGGAGCAACTTCAAACAAAGGAATTGAGTTGGCTTTGAATGCTAACTTACTACAAGGAAAAGATTATAGTTTAGGATTAACTATGAATTTTGGTGTTAATAGAACAAGTATAGATGAACTCGATGGTACTACTGAACGTTTTTTTCAATCGAATTGGGCTAGTACTGATTTGAGAGATAGAGATGATTATTATTTAAAAGTTGGTAAATCAGTAGGTTTAATTTATGGTTATGTGAACGATGGTATGTACACTGTGGATGATTTTACTCAAGCGACCCCAACTAGTACCCCAGTGCTTAAATCAGGTATAGTAAGCAGTTCAGCAGTTACTGGTGCACCTACAAGGCCTGGTACTATGAAGCTAAAAGATTTACCAACTGTATTGGTTGTCGATGGTGATGGAAATCCTGTTTTGGACGCTAATGGGAATAGACAATATGTTGGAGATGGAGTTATCAATACTAACGATCGTCAAGTTATTGGAAACGCATTACCAAAAGCCCAAGGAGGATTTGGTATAAACGGAACTTTTAAAGGGTTTGATATCTCTGCCTTTTTTAACTGGTCTTATGGAAATGATGTATATAATACAGGGAAAGTTGATTACAATCAATTGTATCGTACAACTTACGGAAATATGTTAAATACTATGAACTCTGCTAACAGATTTACCTACATTGATACTGATGGCTCTATAACAGGAGTTGCAGGTGGACTTGTTACTGATTTAGCTCAATTAGGAGAAATGAACAAAAACAAAACAATATGGAGTGGTAGTAATTCTTTTGGAGCAGCAACTGCTGTAGTTTCTGATTGGGCTGTTGAAGATGGTTCTTACATTAGATTAAACAATGTAACAATTGGTTATACACTTCCAATGAAAGATTTCAAGAAATCAATCATTTCAAATGTGCGTTTTTATGTAACAGGAACTAATCTAGCATTATGGACTAAATATTCAGGTTATGATCCAGATGTAAATTCTAATAGGAGTGATGATGCTTTTTCAGCTTTGACTCCAGGTTTAGATTATTCATCTTATCCAAGAAGTAGAACTTATACTTTTGGTGTAAATGTTGCTTTCTAATAAAAAAGTAATTCAAATAAAATAAAATAACTGAAAAAATAGTATTATGAATAATTTTATAAAAAAAACAGTAATCGTCTTAATGGCATTCAGTTTGAATAGCTGTTCCGATTTTTTAGACCCTACATCATTATCTACTTATGATACCAATTATATATTTTCTAATTTAGAGGATGCTAGAAAAGCGACAAATTCAATTTATGCTCATTTTGGACAAGATGCCTTTAGATCTAGACTGTCATCTAATATGCAAGGAAATACAGATATTGAAGCTAATGGAGCTCTAACCAATACTGGAGCACGTTATGAGTTATGGGGTTTAAGAGCAGGGGAAGGTAATGCCGATACAAAAGTAGTTTGGGAAGTTGCCTATAGAGCTATTAGAGATTGTAATATTGTAATTGACGGTATTCGTATAAGTAAAGGGTATAATTCAGCAGATGTTGAATTAAAAGCAGGATTGGATCAATTGTTAGGAGAAGCTTACACAATCAGAGCTTATTGGTATAGTATGCTTATTTTTACTTTTGGAGACGTTCCGTTTATGGTAAAAGCACCTGTCGCAGGGGATGAATTTAACTTGCCTAAAGAAGATAGAAATGTAGTGCTTTCGGCTGTAATTCAAGATATGATTGATATTGAATCAAAGATGCAATGGGCAGAATCTGTGCCTAATGGAGTTGAGCAAGTTAATAGAGAATTTACTTTAGGAATGATTGCTAGGTTAGCACTGCAAAGAGGAGGGTATTCGTTATATCCTGATTTAACTCAAAAAAGACCTTCTGATTATTTAGATTATTACGCAATTGCAAGAGATTATTCTAATAAATTAATGACTTTAAAAGACAGACAGTTGCCAACTGATTTTGCACAAATCTTCAGAAATGAAGTAGAATTTATTGTGCCAACAGGAGCAGCAGCAGCAGCTAGTGATGTTTTATTTGAAGTTCCATTCGCGATTGGAGAAGGAGATGTTGCTTGGAATATAGGAATAACTGTTCAAGGTGGTCAATATGGTACAGGTAGTAATTATATGAACATCCCAGCGACTTATTATTATTCATTTGATTTTAAAGATAAAAGGAGAGATGTAACTTGTGCATTGTACTACAGAGATGTTAATTACAAACAACAAATAGTTGGTGTTGGTGGAATATCACAAGGAAAATGGAGTAGAGAATGGTTAAAAACACCTCCTGGTCCAGGAACTTCTAAAGGTACTGGTATCAACTGGCCAATGATGCGTTATGCTGATGTATTATTGATGTATGCAGAATCTGTTAATGAGATAAATGGCACACCTACTGCTGAAGCCAAAGAAGCATTAGCTAGAGTAAGAAGAAGAGCCTTTGATTCTGCATTATGGCCTACAAAAGTAGATCAATATATTACTACTGTTTCTGAAACTAAGACAACCTTTTTTGAAGCTATTGTAAATGAAAGAGCATGGGAATTTGGTGGAGAGTTAACTCGTAAATCAGAATTGATTCGATGGAATTTGTATGAGAAAAAAATCAAAGAAACGGTTGATGGTTTGCATAAATTAGCTGATGATGCTTTTTACGGTTTAAGTGATTTGCCAGATTATATATGGGCAAAAAATAATGCTGATGGGACATTAACAATTTTGAATCGTGATTACAAGCAAGTAGCTGCTCCTGCAGATCCAGGATATTCTAGATACTCTTGGTTACTTAATTTAAAGAAAACATCAGATCCAACTACTTATAACCCATTTATTGAACAGTATTTTTCTCCATATAAATTCCCTGTTAAATATGTCTCTCCTATACCGGCTGTAGGAATCACTAATAGTTTAGGAGTATTGAAAAATGATGGTTACGGATTCAATTAATAGTTTTAGTCAATTAAAAAAAATAAATAATGAAAAATATAAATATATTTAAGACATTACTGCTATTAGTAGGTGTTTTATTCTTGTATTCATGTTCGCAAGAAACTTTTCCTGAAACAAGACTTTTTAGACCTGTTTTGAATAAAGACTTGAGTAGTATAAATAACACTATTATAGTCGATATGGGTAAAATGAAGTCTGCTGTGTATTATAAAATAGAAATTAGTAGAGATACATTTAAAACCATTTTAAAATCGGTTGATACTCCTCAAAACAAGTATGTATTTGACGGTTTATTGTGGAATACTTTATACCAAGTTCGTGCCACTGCCATTGCAGAGACCCCAGAATTTGATAGTAGAATTTCTGATTTTGGAGGTGTGAAAACGGTAGTTTTTCCTTCTAATTTACAGCCTGTTACAGATGCAGATTTAATCGATACAGCGGTTAAGGTTAGATGGAATTTCGATGCCAGTCAGACCGTTACTGAAATTAAAGTATTTGAGGGGGCAGATGAGTTTTTGTTAACTCCTATTGCTTCTCATCCTGTTTCTTCTGCAGAAGATTTAGCTGGAGTAAAAATTATTAATGGTTTGACACCAGGTACCAAATATCAAATTGCTATATTCAGTAATGGAGTGATTAAAGGTTGGAATCTTTATGCCACTAAACCTGCAATTCCTCTGGATCCAAATTCTATAGATTTGAGAAACACGAACGATCCTACAATTTTGATTCCTACGATGATAGCTGCTGCTCCAGGTAGTACAATAATTTTGGATGGTAATTTTACTTATAACGCTACTGGATATGCCTTTGATAAATCACTTAAAATTGTGAGTGGTCTTAGTTTTAATCCAGCAGGCGCAACAATTAATGTTACTAAAGAATTTAGTTTTGTTACTGGATCAAATGTTGATTCTGTGATTTTTGATGGTGTTACATTAACAGGAACTACTGGAGGATATTTATTCAATCAATCTACAGATGTTACAATTGGAACCTTAAAATTTAATAATTCAAGGATTAATACATTTAGGGGAATTGCACGTTTTAGATCTGGAATGAAAGGTACTTTAGGTAACTATGAATTTAATAATTGTATTGTGAGTAATATTTTAGATTATACTTGTTTTGCCAATGAATCAGCCACTTTCAATTATTTAAATGTTTTAGTAACGAATTCAACTTTTTATAAAATAAGAAGGTTTTTAACAAATAGAAGTACTGCAAATACAGAAAGCATCATTGTCAAAGATTGTACTTTCAGTGAGGTTGTGGGTGTAGGAGCTAATTATTTCTTTGATTTTACTGCAAATGTTACAAATGGTGTTTCTTTTACAAATGTGATTTTAGGTAGAGCTTGGGATTTTGCAAATGCAAATGCTGGTTATGATAGTTATTTTACAAAAGCAGGTCAGTTGGCTACTACAAACTTTACATTTCAAAATACTCATCAAACATCAGATGCAGTATATTTAGTCCCAACTCCATCTCCAATCAATTTTAAATATACTAAAACAATAACAGATTTGTGGAAAGATCCTTTACAAGGAGATTTTAATTTTAAAGATTCTGGTTTTCAAGGTGTGAAAACGGCTGGTGATCCACGTTGGAGACTCAAATAATTTAAATAAAAAAAAATAATATTTTATAAAGGCACATCTTAATCCATGTGCCTTTTTTTGATAAAATAATTTAAGAAGATGAAACATACAAAAATTTTAGGAATAGCTTTTTTGGCATTCCAACTACAAGCGTGCAGCAAAAGCGAAAGCGATACAGCGGTGATAGTTCCAAAACCAGAACCCGTTGTTGAAAAACCAATCAAAGTGCAAGAGGATGCTTTTGCTTTTCCTGGAGCACAAGGATTTGGACAATCTACCACAGGTGGTCGCGGTGGTAAATTGCTATTTGTAACCAATTTGAACGATGCTGGAACAGGAAGTTTAAGAGCTGCTATAGAAGCTACAGGTAGTAGAATTGTGGTTTTCAAAGTATCGGGAAATATCAGTTTGAAATCAACTCTCAAAATATCAAATCCTGATATTACCATCGCAGGACAATCAGCTCCTGGTGACGGAATTTGTATCAAAGATTATCCAGTTTCTGTTCAAACGAGTAATGTTATTATACGTTATATCCGTTTCAGAATGGGAGATTTAGCCCAGCAAGAAGCAGATGCTCTAGGAGGAAGATTCAACAGAAATATTATTGTAGATCATTGCTCGATGAGTTGGTCATCAGACGAATGTGTTTCTTTTTATGCCAATGAAAATACAACTTTGCAATGGTCTATCATTTCAGAATCTTTGAAAACATCGGTTCACGTAAAAGGTGCTCATGGATATGGTGGCGTTTGGGGAGGTAAAAATGCTTCATTTCACCACAATTTATTAGCGCATCACGATAGTAGAAATCCAAGATTAGGCGAAGAAGCAGGAAAAGCTTTTGCATTGACTGATTTGGTCGATTTAAGAAATAATGTTATCTATAATTGGTCAGGGAATAGTTGTTACGGTGGAGAAGCAATGAATGTGAATATTGTAAATTGTTACTATAAACCAGGTCCTGCAACAGGAAAAACCGATAGAATTATTTCTATCGATAAAAATAAAAACGTTGGAACAGAAGTTTATAATATTTGGGGTAAATTCTATATCAATGGCAATTTTGTAGAAGGAAGTCCAATTGTTTCTAATAATAATTGGGATTATGGTGTGTATAATCAGTTTCATTCTAGTTATGGAGTCGTTTCTGATGCTGATAAAAAGAATATGAAATTAGATACTCCTCTTGATATTAAAGGAAATGTTACGACTCATACCGCAGCTATTGCTTATGAAAGAGTACTAAAATATGTGGGAGCAAATTTGGTTAGAGATGCTGTAGATACGAGAATATTGGACAATGTAAAAAACAAAACCTATTCATTCGAAGGATCTAATGGTGGAACAAAAGGAATGATCGACTCACAAAATGACGTTGGAGGTTGGCCAGATTTAAAATCGACAACCCCTCCAGTAGATACAGACAATGACGGAATGCCAGACGCTTGGGAAATTGAGAAAAAATTAAACCCAAATTTAGCCAATCCTAACGGTAGAGATTTGAGTTCCGCTTATGATAATATTGAAGTATATCTAAACAGTATCGTAAAAGAAGTGAATGCTGGGCAGTACGATTAATTTGAAACAAACTATCTATAAATGAAATTTAAAATAAAAAAAAATTGCCTTGGAGTACTTTCTCTAATTATATTTAATTGTTTTACACTTGCAGCAATGAATAGTTCTAAAACAATTGCCAAAAAACACGATATTGTTGTTGATGCCAAAGGTTCTGGAGATTTCAAGACGGTTCAAGAAGCAATTAATTCAGTGCCGCTTTTGAAGAAAAAAGAAACCAAGATTTACATCAAAAATGGAATCTATAAAGAGAAAATAGCGATACCAATAGACAAAATAAATATCACTTTTATTGGAGAAGATAAAGACAAAACGATACTCACTTATGATGATTTTGCATCCAAAAAGAATGCTGAAGGAACAAATATCGGAACATCAGGTTCTTATAGTTTTGCCATTGATGGCGATTATTTTAAAGCCGAAAACATCACTTTTGAAAATTCTTCAGGACCAGTCGGTCAAGCTGTTGCAGTACGAATAGATGGCGATAAAGTAGCTTTTACTAATTGCAGATTTTTAGGATTTCAAGACACACTGTACACCCGCGGAGACAAAAGTAGGCAGTATTATAAGAATTGTTATATCGAAGGCACAACCGATTTTATTTTTGGTGCTTCAACAGCTGTATTTGATAGTTGTGAGTTGTTTTCAAAACTAGGTAGTTCTTATGTTACGGCAGCTTCTACGCCTGTGAACATTGCTTATGGCTATGTTTTTTTGAATTGTAAGCTCACTAGTGATGCACCTAAAGAAAGTGTATATTTAGGAAGACCTTGGCGTAATTATGCCAAAACGGTTTTTATTAATTGCGAAATAGGAGAGCATATCAATCCTCAAGGATGGTCTAACTGGGGAAAAAAAGACGCAGAATCCACTACGTTTTACGCAGAATATGAATCTACTGGAAAAGGAGGAGATTTATCAAATCGAGTAACTTGGTCGCATAGTCTAACGGCTCAACAAGTAAAATCAGATTATACCATAAGTAAAATATTGAGTGGTTGGCAACCAAATTCAAAGAAAGAATAGATTTTATCTCGAAGAATTCTTTTTGATACATTTAAAAGCTTTGTTAAAAATGCCTAATCCAGATATTATTTCTTTGGATTAGGCATTTTGTTTTGTTGTAATTGTTATTTTTACACTTCAAAATATACTCATATAATTATGTTATCATTACAAAATAAAAAAGCTGTCGTAACTGGTGGCGGTAGCGGAATCGGAAAGGCAATTGCCTCTTTATTTGCTAAACAAGGTGCAGAAGTTCATATTATAGAATTGACTCAAGAAAGCGCCAAAGAGGCTGTATCCGAAATCAGTGCTGCTGGAGGAAAAGTTTTTTCACATGCTTGCAATGTCGCAAACCAACAAGAAGTTTTAGCAACATTTGAAAAAATTGGCAATATCAATATTTTGATTAATAATGCTGGAATTGCTCACGTAGGGAAAGTAGAAACTACTCCCGAAGCTGATTTTGATCGAGTAATGAGCGTCAATGTAAAAGGAGTTTACAACTGCTTGTATGCTGCGATTCCACAATTACGACTTTCGGGTGGCGGTGTTATCGTCAATATGGCATCTATTGCCGTTTGGGTAGGATTGTCCGATCGATTTGCTTATTCAACTGCCAAAGGTGCAGTAATGTCAATGACTTTATCCATTGCTAAAGATTATATTAATGAAAATATTCGTTGCAATTCGATGTCGCCAGCCAGAGTGCACACCCCTTTCGTGGATGGATTTATTGCCAAAAATTATCCAGACAATCAAGAAGAAATGTTTGATAAATTATCCAAATCACAACCTATTGGACGTATGGGAAAACCAGAAGAAGTAGCCGCTTTGGCCTTGTTTTTATGCAGTGACGAAGCTGGTTTTATTACGGGTTGCGATTATCCTATCGACGGAGGATTTATCAAATTGAATAGTTAAATAAATAGAAATAAATTAAAAATAGAAATATGAAACTAATACGTTTTGGAGAAGCTGGAAAAGAAAAACCAGGAATTTTAATTGAAGAAAAAAGATATGATGTTTCTTCGATTGTAACAGATTATAACGAAGCTTTTTTTGAAGATAATGGATTAGAAAAATTAAAAAAAGCTATAGAAAGTAATACTTCATTTCCGGAAGTAGCTGATTCTGTTCGTTTGGGTTCTCCAGTAGCTAGACCTTCAAAAATTATTTGTATTGGATTAAATTATGTAGATCACTGTGTTGAAACTGGTGCTGCAATTCCAACAGAGCCTATTATTTTCTTTAAATCAACAACTGCTTTGTGTGGTCCCAATGATGATGTAATAATTCCAAAAAACAGCGACAAAACCGATTGGGAAATCGAATTGGCCTTTATAGTTGGAAAAAAAGCCAGTTATGTTGATGAAGCTGACGCTATGGATTATGTAGCAGGTTATTGTTTGCACAACGATTACAGCGAAAGAGGTTTTCAGTTGGAACGTGGCGGACAATGGGCAAAAGGAAAAGGTTGCGATACCTTTGCACCACTTGGTCCCTTCATGGCGACAACAGACGAAATTGCCGATGTCGATAATTTATCGATGTGGTTGACGGTGAATGGTAAAACATACCAAAACAGTAACACTTTGAATTTAGTGTTCAAAATTCCTTATTTGGTGCATTATTTAAGCCAATTTATGACTTTGCTTCCAGGTGATATAATTAGTACAGGAACCCCTCCAGGTGTTGGATTGGGAATAAAACCAAATCCAGTTTATATCCAAGCAGGTGATGTAATCGAATTAGGAATGGAAGGATTAGGTTCAAGCAAACAACTAGCTGTAGCTTACCAAAAATAATTTTCTTATGTCTAATCTTTGTCAAAGTTGAATAACTTTGACAAAGATTTTTTCATAATCATTAATTACAATTAATAATACATTTTTAGTATTCAATCGGCACCTTGCGATCCTAATTCGTAATTTTTAATTCGTAATTGATATTTAAGAGATTAAATAGAGTTTCTATCAATTAGATTAAAAGGAACTTTCGTCTTGCCTTTTTCGCCATTAAGGATCATTCGGGCAGCCGTTTCTCCCATTACTTTGAAATCGGTAGAAATTACAGTGATACCTAATAATTCTTTAAGAGGAGTATCGTTATAAGATATGATACCTATTTCTTTTCCTAAAACAAACTCATCGTCTCTGATTTGTTTGACTAAATTTACCAAATCCGATTCTTCGATGGTAATAAATAAATCTCCTTTTTTCAAAACCATATCCGGATAAACATGGTTAAGGATTTCAAAAGTTAAGGCATTCTCTACACAAAATTTTTTAAATCCTTGTAAAATTCGTCTTGGATAAGGATAAATTGCATTTTCTGGGTAAACTAAAATTAATTTTTGGTATTTTATTATTTTAGGTAAACCTTCCGTCAAAGCATTGTAAATATCATTTTCAAAATCTTGATATACTTCAATGATTTCGCCGTCCATTCCTAGTTTGATGTTATCCATTATAACTAGCTTTTCTTTAGGAATGCTTTTTATAGCTTTGGCAACATCATCAGTAAAACTAATATGTTTTAAATTGTCGGTTTTAAAATGAGGAGTTATAACGTAATAGTCATAAGCTCCTTTGTATTTATCTATTAAGTTTAAAAATAAAGATTCGTCACAATGGTAAATGTGTAAATCAGTATGAGAATTGGCTCCAATTCGATTTACAAAAGCATTGAAAGTCGCCATTTTGTAGGAACTTAATTTATTAAATAAAAACAAAATATTGACTTTAGAAATCAATTTGGTTCTAGTAATATAATACCCTTTTCCTTTTATGGAAGAAATTACTTTTCTTTCCTTTAATATATTGTATGCTTTTTCTACCGTATCTCTTGACATGTAGAATTCCTCACTTAAAATATTGATAGAAGGAATTTTTTGGTCAATTTTAAGATTACCATTTGATATATTAAAAATAATAGAATCCACAATTTGTTGGTACTTAGGTACTCGTGAATCTTCGTCAATAGTAATAAACTTAATCATATTTATATTTTAATAAATTATATCCATTTGCTATTATGGAAATTTATATTTCACATTTTTGTTGCTAATTCTTTTCAGATAAATACAACATAATCAAATTATTTTTTGGTAATAAATTGGCTTTTTGAAAAATGAATACAATTAGTGAAATCGATTACGCAAATATAAATATTAAAATAAAAAGGATGCTATTAAAATGAAATTATAATATTGTTTTCCGATGAAAAGTATAAAAAAAATGCGAAAATGTTTTGTTATTTCGTTTTAGCAAGAAATACTTGTTTTTTTTAAAATTGATTTTGATAAAACTAAAATAGTTTTGCAACTAAAAGAGTGTAAATATGTAACAAAAAAAAGTACTGTTGTTAAAATAGATTGTTGGTTAAATAGTTGAAAATTTTGAGTAAAATAGAAAGAGATATTCTGATTTTCTTTTCTTTTTTTAATACTGTTTTTAACAATAATGCGTTCTATATTACTTAATAACAAGAGTTTTTGTGCAATTCAATTTTTCGGATTTTATTTTTACAATATTAAAAAAGACATTAAATATTCAATATAATTTTCATTAGATGATTTAGTTCTTGAGGGAATTAGCTATTCTTGTAAAGGATAGTACAGGATAGTTTTGTTTTGCATATTGATTTATTTTACAATACTATTATAACTAACCATAAAATACACTATTAGATGCAAGCATTATTAGGAATTATTTTTCACTCAATCGGAGGTTTTTCTTCTGGAAGTTTTTACATGCCTTACAAAAAGGTAAAAGGATGGGCTTGGGAAAGCTATTGGATTATTGGTGGATTTTTCTCTTGGTTGATTGTACCCCCAATTGCCGCTTATTTGACCATTCCAAATTTTGTTGAAATTATCAGCGGTGCTGATTCAACTGTAAAAGCAGTTACCTATTCTATGGGATTGATTTGGGGAATTGGTGGACTTACTTATGGTTTAGGCGTTCGTTATTTAGGAATGTCATTAGGAAATTCGATAACATTAGGTTTTTGTTCGGCATTCGGAGCATTAGTACCTTCAATTTATTATAATTTTTATCCAGTTGAAGGCAAAACGTCTTTCACCGATATGTTGCAGAATACAGGCGGGCAAATGGTTTTGTTGGGTGTTGTAGTTTGCTTGTTAGGGATTGCTTTTTCAGGAAAAGCAGGTATGCTTAAAGAAAAAGATTTTGCAGTAGGGCATGAAGATAAAGATAAAGATTTTAGTCTTGTAAAAGGACTAATTATTGCCATCGTATCAGGTATTTTGAGTTCATTCTTCAACTTCGGAATTGAAGCAGGAAAATCAATGGCTGATGAGGCAGTGGCTCAAGGATTTAATCCTTTATTTCAAAATAATGTCACCTATATTGTAATACTTTGGGGCGGATTGACAATCAACTTTATTTGGTGTATGTATCTTAACTTCAAAAACAAAACTTTTGGAGATTATACAAATAAACAAACGCCTATAAGTAAAAATATTATGTTTTCGGCATTGGCAGGAACCATGTGGTTTTTACAATTCTTCTTCTACGGAATGGGAGAAAGTAAATTAGGAAACGGAGCCAGTTCATGGATTTTACACATGGCGACAATTATTTTAACGGCAAACTTTTGGGGATTTTATTTGAAAGAATGGACTGGTGTTTCCAAGAAAACTTTCAATACATTCCTTTTAGGAATCGGACTTATTCTTGCCTCTATCGTAATAGTGGGAATCGGAAATTCACTTTAATAAATTAATAAAATAATATAAATATAATAACAATGTCAAATATAAATTCAAACAACATGACTTTTAAGCACGTAAGCTACCTATGGGATGAAGCAAAAGCAGCAGCAATGGCTGGGGATGAAGTAGCACTTTTTATTTACCGTTCTAATTTATTAGGAGCGGATTTAAGATTAACTAATTATGGAGGTGGAAACACTTCTGTGAAAATTACTGATAAAGATCCATTAACTGGAGCTCCTTCGGAAGTAATGTGGATTAAAGGTTCTGGTGGAGATATTGGGACATTAACCAAATCAGGTTGTGCGGCACTTTATTTAGAAAGATTGCTTAACCTTGAAAATGTGTACAGAGGAATCGAATTCGAAGACGAAATGGTGGAATTGTTCAACCACTGTATTTTTGATTTAGCGTCAAAAGCACCTTCTATCGATACGCCATTGCACGGTTTCTTGCCTTTCAAACACATCGATCACTTGCACCCAGATGCTGCAATTGCAATCGCTGCTGCAAAAGATGGTAAGAAAATCACAGAAGAATTATTCAACGGAGAAATCGGTTGGGTGGGATGGCAACGTCCAGGTTTTGATCTAGGTCTTCAAATGCGTGCTTGCTTGCAAGAAGCTGAAGCAAAAGGAAAAAAACTAAAAGGAGTAATGTTAGGTTCTCACGGTTTGTTTACTTGGGGAGACACGGCTTACGAAAGCTACATCAACACATTGGAAGTAATTGAAAAATGTGCTGAATTTTTAGAAAGTAACTACGGAAAAACACGTCCAGTTTTTGGAGGTCAAAAATTAGAAAGTCTTCCAGAAGATGCTCGTAAATTACAAGCTGCCAAAGTAGCTCCAATTTTAAGAGGTTTCTGTTCTTCTGAACGTAAAATGATTGGTCATTATACAGATGATAAAAGAGTATTAGAGTTTATCAATTCTAATGATTTGGAAAAATTAGCACCTCTTGGAACGTCATGTCCAGATCACTTCTTGCGTACTAAAATCAGTCCTTTGGTTTTGGAATTAGATCCAAACGAAGATTTATCAGACGTAAATGCTATCAAAGCAAAATTAACTCCTGCTTTTGAGGCTTACCGTGAAATGTATAAAGAATACCACAATACTTGCAAAAAATCAAACTCACCAGCCATGCGTGATCCAAATCCAGTGGTAATTTTATATCCAGGAGTTGGTATGTTTACTTTTGCAAAAGACAAAACAATGGCGCGTTTGGCATCAGAATATTATGTGAATGCGGTAAATGTAATGAAAGGAGCCGAAGCGGTTTCTGAATACACATCATTGCCACGTCAAGAAGCTTTCGACATCGAATATTGGTTGTTAGAAGAAGCTAAATTGCAACGTATGCCAAAACCAAAAGCATTATCTGGAAGAATCGCTGTTATTACAGGTTCGGCTGGTGGAATTGGAAAAGCTATCGCTAAAAAATTCGCCGAAGAAGGTGCTTGTGTAGTTATCAATGACATCAACGAAGAGCGTTTACAAGGCGCAACTGCTGATTTCGTTAAAGCTTTTGGTAAAGATGCAGTTTCTAGTACTTTATTGAATGTAACTGATGAAAAAAGCACTGAATTGGCTTTAGATGCTGCTTGTTTAGCATTTGGTGGAGCTGATATTATTGTGAACAATGCTGGAATCAGTATTTCAAAATCTATCGCTGAACATTCATTAGAAGAGTGGGATAGATTATACGATATTTTGGTGAAAGGACAATTTATTGTTTCTAAAGCGGGAATCGAAGTAATGCGCAAACAAGGTTTTGGTGGCGATATCGTAAACATTGTATCTAAAAACGCAGTGGTTGCTGGACCAAACAATCCTGGTTACGGATCTGCCAAAGCGGCTCAAGCTCACTTGACTCGTTTGATGGCTGCTGAAGTTGGTGCTGACAAAATCCGTGTGAATACAGTAAACCCTGATGCAGTAATCTCTGATTCTAATATTTGGTCAGGTGGATGGGCAGAAGGTCGTGCAAAAGCGTATGGTATTACTGTGGCTGAATTGCCTGCTTACTATGCAAAACGTACTTTATTGAATGAAATTATTTTGCCAGATGATATTGCAAACGCTTGTTTTGCATTCGTAGGTGGCTTGTTGGGGAAATCAACAGGTAATGCTTTGAATGTAGATGGTGGTGTATCAATGGGCTTTTATAGATAATTGGTTTTTACTTTGGTTAGTAATGGTGGTTTTTCTAACGTTCGATTCATTTCGGACGTTAGATTTACTTAATTTTAATTAAATTTTAATAGTATAAATTAAATTACTACCTAAATAAACCTTAATTTTCACTCCCATTTTAGTTATATCTTTAAAGTAGTATAAAGTCTAAATTTTTTAGACTTCATTTATTTTATACCGCTTATAACTTCGTTTAAACTAGTTTTCTAACTTTCTTTTAAAAAAAATATTATGTTAATTGATTCTAACAAAATTGCATCTCATAATGATGATTTATTAAAATCTCATAAAAATAAATTGGTTTTTACTGCTTCAGAAATTGCTGAATCAGAAGCTATTATCAAAAAATTAATCGATTTTCAAATCGCAATTCCATCTTGGGCTTTAGGAACTGGAGGAACTCGTTTTGGTCGTTTTCCAGGTGGTGGAGAACCACGCTCATTAGAAGAAAAAATCGAAGATGTAGGTTTGCTACACGCTTTGAATAATGCTTCTGGAGCTATTTCTTTGCACATTCCATGGGATATTCCACAAGATCATAAAGCAATCAAAGCTTTGGCGGCTCAACATAATTTATTGTTTGATGCAGTAAATTCAAATACGTTTCAAGATCAAGCCAATGCGGAACATACTTACCGATATGGATCATTGCAAAACGTGAACAAAGCCGTACGTAAACAAGCTGTGGATCACAATATCGAAGTAATTAAACAAGGCATTGAGTTGGGTTCTGAATCATTGACAGTTTGGTTAGCGGATGGATCTAATTTCCCAGGACAATTAAATTTCAGAAGAGCTTATGAAAACACTTTAGAAAGCTTACAAGAAATTTATGCTGCTTTGCCAGCCAACTGGAAATTGTTTTTAGAGTACAAATGTGCTGAACCTAATTTCTATTCTACAACAGTTGCTGATTGGGGACAATCATATTCTTATGTGAAAAAATTAGGGGATAAGGCTAAAACATTAGTGGATTTAGGTCACCATTTACCAAATGCTAATATCGAGCAAATTGTTTCTATATTATTAATGGAAGATAAATTAGGTGGATTCCACTTCAATGATTCTAAATATGGTGATGACGATTTAACAGCTGGTGCTTTGAAACCATACCAATTATTCTTGATTTTCAATGAATTGGTTGAAGGAATGGATGCTAGAGGAATGAATCACGCCAAAGATTTAGGTTGGATGATAGATGCTTCTCACAACATCAAAGATCCAATGGAAGATTTATTGCAATCTGTAGAAGCAATTATGATTGCTTATGCTCAAGCACTTTCTGTAGATAGAAAAGCATTGGTTATCGCTCAAGAAGAAAACGATGTGGTAAAAGCGCAAGAGATTTTGCAAAACGCTTTCCGTACTGATGTTCGTGCCTTGGTTGCCGAAGCGCGTTTGCGTGCTGGAGCAGCATTGAATCCAGTAGCTTTGTATCGTGATTTAGCAGTAAGAAAAGAACTTATTGGAGAAAGAGGATTAAAAACAGTAGCTACAGGATTGTAATAAACTGTTCGAATACCTGATAAATAGACTGACACAGATTTTACAAATTTTTTAAAGAAAGATGTGAAATCTGTGTCAAATTTTATGGGTGTTTCTAAAAGAATTTTAAAAAGAAAATATTGTCCTTTATTTGGACAGTCTATTATAAAATAGTTTAAAAATGAATGTAGTTGCGATTTTTGATATTGGAAAAACAAATAAAAAAGTCTTTTTGTTTGACGAAAATTATCGAATTGTTTGGGAAAAATCAGTAATACTTGAAGAAACAGTAGATGAAGATGGTTTTCCTTGCGAAAATATTTTGGAATTGAGCAAATGGGTAGCCGACAGGTTAACTGAACTTCAAGAATTGAAAGATTACATTCTAAAAGCAATCAATTTTAGTACATACGGTGCTAGTTTTGTATATGTAGATGCTGAAGGGAAAGCTTTGACACCATTATATAATTATTTAAAACCGTATCCAGAAGCTTTAGAAGATGAATTTTATCCAAAATACAAGGGTAAGAAAAAGTTTGCTGTAAAGACCGCTTCACCAGTTTTAGGAAGTTTGAATTCAGGAATGCAAATTTACCGTTTCAAGGAAGAAAGACCTGAACTGTTTTCGAAAGTAAAATATTGCTTACACTTGCCTCAATATTTAAGCTCTATTTTAACAAAACGCTATTTTACAGATATTACCAGCATTGGATGCCATACTAGTCTTTGGAATTTCAAAAAAATGAAGTACCACAAATGGTTGACTAATGAAGGAATAATAGACAAATTAGCTCCAATTCATAACGTACAAGAAACTTTAAGAATTGAAGGCGGAATTTCAGTAGGTATTGGTTTGCACGATAGTTCTTCGGCATTAATTCCTTACACAATCAATTTTACAGAACCGTTTGTTTTATTGTCAACTGGAACTTGGAGTATTTCTATTAATCCATTTAATGATAAAGTTTTAACTTCGGAAGAATTGAATAAAGACTGTTTGTGTTTCTTGCAAAATAAAAATATTCCTGTAAAAGCAGCACGATTATTTGCTGGAAATACACACGAAATTGAATCTAAAAGAATTGCCGAACATTTCGGATTAGCTAGTAATTTTTACAAAGAAATCACCTATAATAAAGATATTATTGCCGATTTGAGAATTACAAATTTCAAAGAAACGTCTTTCAATACAGACTCTTTTGTTGAGAAATGTCCTTTCGAAAATAGAAATTTGGATAGCTTCAAAAATTACGAAGTGGCTTACCACCAATTGATAATGGATATTATTGCTCAACAAGTGATTTCTACCCAACTGGTCATTCATAATAGCCCTGTGAAGAAAGTTTTTGTTGACGGAGGATTTAGTAAGAATTCTATTTTTATGAATTTATTAGCGCAAGCTTTTCCAGATATGGAAGTGTACGCGGCTTCAATGGCACAGGCTAGTGCTTTAGGTGCAGCTTTGGCGATTCATAATAGCTGGAATCCAAAGCCAATTCAAAACGATTTGATTGATTTGAAATTTTACAAGCATTAATTCAATTACGAATTAAAAAATTACGAATTACGAATGAAAATGAATCCGTTGTAGGTTGAAAATTGATTTAAAAAAAATAGTTTTATTTCAATGAAACAAAACATATAAATTGCGTACGGACGGGTTTCAAAACCGTTCCAACGTATCAATTTTAAATAAATGAAAATGAAAATTGGACTTTTTATACCGTGTTATGTAGATCAGTTTTATCCAAAAGTGGGTATTGCTACTTATGAAATATTACAAAAATTAGGTTGTGATGTTCGTTTCCCAATGAAGCAAACTTGTTGCGGACAGCCTATGGCTAATAGCGGATACCAACATTTAACGACAGGTTGCGAGGCTAATTTTGTGGCAAATTTTGCCGAATTCGATTATATCGTTTGCCCTTCTGGAAGTTGTGTAATGCACGTCAAAGAACATTTGCATGATGCCAATAACGAAGCTGTAGCCAAGCAAATGCGTCACCGTGTATTTGAACTAACGGAATTCATTACTGATATTTTGAAAGTAGAATCTATCGAAGGAAATTTTCCACACAAAGTAGGAATGCATCAAAGTTGCCACGGACAAAGAGGATTAAAACTTTCGCAAATGAGTGAGTTGAATGCAGCTCCTTTCTCTAAACCAGGACAATTATTGAGCAAAATCAAAGGAATTGATTTAGTTTCCTTATCCAGAAAAGATGAATGTTGCGGTTTTGGAGGTACATTTTGTGTAACCGAAGAAGCCATTTCTGTAAAAATGGGACAAGATCGAATCAAAGACCACGAGAAACACCAAGTGGAGTATATTACTGGTGGAGATATGTCTTGTTTGATGCACTTGGAGGGGATTTTACGAAGACAAAAAAGTCCAATAAAAACCATTCACATTGCTGAAATATTAAATTCTTCGTTGTAAAAAAAACATAGGATTTTGTTTTTTGAAATTTAAAAAATTAACTATAAAATGAAAAAAATAACCCTCTGTTTAGTCCTTTTTCTGTCACTTATTTTTCTGTCTTTTAAAAAAGATAAGTCTTCAGTAACTTTAAAAAAGGTTAAGGTAGAAGCACCTTTTAAAATGCCTGCTATCAATGTACCCGATTTTAGCAAATGTGCTAAATTCTCTATTGTTGATTTTGGAGCTGTTAAAGGAGATAAAGACAAAACTTCAAAAGCCATAAACGATGCTATTGCTAAAGCCAATCAAGTTGGAGGCGGAACAGTAGTCATTCCTGAAGGCGAATGGTTAACAGCCAAAATTCATTTTAAAAGCAATGTCAATTTGCATTTAGAGAAAGGCGCATTGTTGCTTTTTTCAGAAAATCCAAAAGATTATCTGCCTGCTGTTCGAAGTACTTGGGAAGGCTATGAATGCTATAATTATTCGCCACTCATTTATGCGTATCAATGCAAAAACATAGCTATTACAGGCGAAGGCGAATTGAAAGCCAAAATGGATGTGTGGAAAATATGGTTCAAACGCCCAAAAGCACACATGGAAAGTTTGAAAAGATTGTACTATTTGGCTTCTTACAACAAACCGATGGAAGAACGACAAATGGTCAATGATACTGCCAATTTTCGTCCGCAATTTATTCAATTCAATCGTTGTGAAAATATTTTGATGGATGGTGTTACGATAACTAATAGCCCTTTTTGGACGATTCATCCATTTTTGTCTAAAGATGTGGTGCTTCGCAATTTGAAAGTCTATGCTCACGGTCACAACAATGATGGTGTGGATCCAGAAATGAGCCAAAATGTATTGATTGAAAATTGTGTTTTCGATCAAGGTGATGATGCAATTGCTATCAAATCAGGAAGTAATCAAGATGCTTGGCGATTGAATACTCCTTCTAAAAATATTGTGATGCGTAATTGTACCGTCAAAAACGGCCACCAATTAGTCGCCATAGGTAGTGAATTATCAGGTGGAATCGAAAATGTATTTATTGATAAATGTACCGTTATTGATGGGGCAAAACTCAATCACCTTCTTTTTATCAAAACCAATGAACGCAGAGGAGGTTATGTCAAAAATATCTACATGAGCAATATTACTTCTGGTAAAATTGACCAAGGAATATTGGGCATAGAAACCGATGTTTTGTACCAATGGAAAGATTTAGTTCCAACAATCGAACGTCGATTAACTCCTATTAAAAACGTATATTTGGATAATGTAAAAGCAACTAATGTGAAGTTTGTTTCCAAAATATTAGGGCAAAAAGAACTTCCTATAGAAAATATTTTTCTAAAAAAGGTAAGTGCAGATGCGGTTCAAGGAGAGCATTCTATTCATGAAAATGTGTTGAATTTTGTAAATAAAAATTGATTCTAAACGGACTAATGGTCTATAGAAAACTACTATAAGATGTCTTCAGAAAAAATAATACAACATAGCGAAGCCGCGACACGTTTTAATAAAGATGTGGAGCGCGTAAATTGGCACGATGAAACGCTTTGGTTTGTTCGTGAAAAGAGAGATAAAGCCGCACACAACATTCCCGAATGGGAAAACTTGCGTGAAACAGCATCGCAAATCAAGAACAACGTACTTTCTAATATTCATGATTATTTGGTGCAATTCGAAGCCAATGCGTTGCAAAATGGAATCATTGTTCATTGGGCAGCCGATGGTGAGGAGCACAACAGAATTGTACATTCTATAATGGAAAAGAATAATGTCAAGCAAATGGTGAAATCCAAATCCATGCTTACGGAAGAATGCCATTTGAATGAATATTTAGCAGAAAAAGGAATTGAAGTAATCGATTCTGATTTGGGAGAATATATTGTACAACTTCGTAAAGAACCGCCAAGTCACATTGTTTTGCCAGCTATTCATCTTAAAAAAGAAGATGTTAGTGAAACATTTCATGAACATTTGGGAACAGAAAAAGGAAATTTTGATCCTCAATATTTAACTGAATCTGCGAGACATCAACTTCGAGATACTTTCCTTACCAGAAAAGTGGCTTTGACAGGCGTTAATTTTGCAATCGCAGAAACGGGTGAGTTTGTGGTTTGCACCAATGAAGGAAATGCCGATATGGGTGCGCATCTTGCCGATGTGCATATTGCTTCTATGGGATTTGAAAAATTGATTCCCGAGCGCAAGCATTTGAGTGTTTTTCTTCGACTATTGGCAAGAAGTGCTACAGGACAACCTATAACCACTTTTTCGAGTCATTTCAAAAAGCCAAGAGTGGGGCAAGAAATGCACATTGTAATTGTTGATAATGGCAGAAGTACTCAATTAGGTAGAGAAGATTTCAGGAATTCTTTGAAATGTATTCGTTGCGGTGCTTGTATGAACACCTGCCCTGTTTACAGACGAAGTGGCGGACACAGTTATCACAATGCTGTGGCGGGACCTATTGGTTCTATTTTGGCACCCAATCTCGATATGAGTAAAAATGCCGATTTGCCTTTTGCCAGCACACTTTGTGGTTCTTGTACCAATGTTTGTCCTGTAAAAATTGACATTCACGATCAGTTGTACAAATGGCGTCAGGTATTGGTAAAAGAAGGACATACACCAACTGCAAAAACTGTGGCAATGAAAGGAATGGCAGCTGTTTTGGCTAATCCAATGGTGTTTGATTTAGCAGGAAAAGCGGGACGATTTGTAATGAAAAATGCCCCTTTTATGGTGAATAATAATTTGAATGCTTGGTACAAACAAAGAGAAATGCCAGCGCCACCAGAAGAATCATTCCGTGAATGGTACAAGAAAAATGCAAAAGAATCTAAAGGAAAAGACAATGAGTAGCAGAGCCAGTATTTTAGAAAAAATAAAACAAAATCAACCCGAAATTGTTAACACATTGCCTGATTTAGCTGTTTTAGGTCAGGAAAAATTTGATATTTTGGACAAATACAAAACAGTTTTAAGTGGTATTGGAGGCGATTTTATTGAAGTTTCGAATTACCAAGAAGTGATTGATTTTGTAAAGGAAAATTACGCTACAGATAAACGAATAATTACTACCATTCCCGAACTTTCAGAAATTGCCACTCTGGATTGGTTTACTGTAGATCCGCATTCTTTGAAAGATGTAGAATTGGCTTTGGTAAAAGCGCATTTTGGAGTTGCCGAAAACTCTGCTCTTTGGGTAACCGATGCTGTTCTAGGGCAACGTGTATCACCGTTTATTCCGCAATATTTGGCAATAATCGTTAATAAAAAAGATATTGTTGCCACCATGCACCAAGCCTACGATAGAATAGCAAACCAAGAATATGGCTTTGCTACTTTTATAGCAGGCCCGTCCAAAACTGCCGATATTGAGCAATCTTTGGTTTTAGGAGCTCACGGAGCTAGAGGTTTGACCGTGTTTTTGATGGAGTAAAAACTATTACTTATTTTAATATAGAATCCTGTAAATTAGTTGATTTACAGGATCTTTTATTATGTTTTGATTTTTTGTTTGATTTCGAATTAACTCCTATTTTCGGATTTGCCACCCGAGCGATAGCGAATAAACGAAGTAAATCATCCCAAATACAAAACCATCTTTCCATTAAGCCAATTGCTCAAATTCGTAGTATCTATGATACCTAATGTTTGGACTAGCGGGGCTCAAAAGTGATGGAAAACACGATAAAACCTCTAGAAATTACTCAAAAAAAAAAAAAGAGGAATATAAATCCTCTTGCTATTCTCTCTAAAATTTTTACGATAAGTACATAGGTTGACGGACGTGTAATCGGTTCCGTTCAACAGGAGTTTCATTGTTCGTGCTGCGCACGCAACGAAACTCTAGCTGTTAGCTGCTGCTTATTTTGCTCATTTCTGTTTTTCTTTTATAATTTGTATCTCGCTTTCTTCAAATTCATTATTATTATAAACTCGCCATTTCTCAAGCATAGCGAAAAATTCAAAACCTATCTTTGAAGTTTGAAGCATTTCCATTCCTATTGTATCTGATTTATTTGTTGTCGGTACTTTTTCAATAATACCATAAGACATTAAAATTGGTCCTATTTTGTAATATGTATCCATATCATCTTCCCATTGAACACCTTGGTTAAAAATTCTTGCGTATATTTTATAAACTGTTAAAAGATCAATTGTTGGAGGAGCATTATATTGAAGTCTTTCAGGAGTTTCAATAAAATGTGTTAAAAGGGCATTATGAAGCTCTCTAAAAGTAAAATTCCCTATTCTTTGGTCGAGATCAAAACCTAAATGTTTTTTATTGATTTTCTTTCTTAAGTAATTAATTATAAAATAGATTGCAATTGAAAAAACTGAAAACATTAAATATAAGTAAACTTCAATTTGGAAATTAAGAACTTTGATTATAGCTTCATATATTGAAATGTCTTCAAAAGCATTTTTAACAATAGAGTATAAAATTGTTATTGAAGCAATAATTCCAGCTGAAATAACTTTGCTCCATACTGGGTTTGTCCAAATACTTTCAAATTTACCTTTATATTTTAATGTTGTTTCTTTTTTCGATGGTTCTTCTTTCATTCGATTTTTTTTAAGTAGCAGCCAACTAGTATATACACGAAACAAACCTTCGTATATACACCCAAAATTGGGTAGATTGGCGAAGGTTTGTTTCGCTTTTTGTTTTTTCAAATATATTAATTTTTTCTTACAAATTATCAAAATAGTTAATTCAATATTATTAGTATTTAATTGTTTTTCAGATAGCAATAAATCTTTATTAAACTTAATTCCGGTATGGTAATTGTAAGGTTTTTAGTGTTTTAAGTTGGTTAATCTTTTCATAATTTTGATTATTAACAGTCATTCAGCATAAAACAAGAATTCTTATTCAACGCTATGAAACAAAACTAAAACCAAACCAACTTTATGAATCTAAAACCAAACCAATTTCCAAAGTTATTATATCTCTTTTTATTGTTTTGGGCATTATCTTTTTATGGTCAAAACGGCGCAAACGATACAGAACAATTTGCGGAGTCCCTGCAAAAGTTACCCAAAAACAATATTGCTGATTTGGTGTATTTGCAAACTAGCAAAGGTATTTATGAAACCGAGGAGGATGTTTGGTTTAAAGCTTATGTGTTGGATGCTCAATATTTTTATCCATCGGGACGTAGTAAAACTTTATTTGTTCAGCTGATAGAAGATCAAACGGATCAGGTGGTTTGGGAGAAAAAATACGAAATAGAAAGCGGTTTTGTCAATGGGCATTTGTTTTTAAAAAACGCATTAGCAGAAGGGATTTATACTTTGGTAGCTTATACCAGCCATTCTTTTGAAGGAACTGCCAAGGAATTTTATGCCGCAAAGAAATTGGAAGTTCAGAAAACCATTCGCACTAAACCAACGGTAGTTTCAATCGAGAAAGACAGTATGGTGCATTTCACAACTTTCCCAGAAGGAGGAAAATTGGTTTCAGGAATCGAGAGTACATTGGCTTTTAAAGCGGTTAATTCAAAAGGCTTGCCTGTGAATGTTTCGGGGACTTTGTTTGAAAATGATTTTCCTGTACTTTCGTTAAATAGTGCTCATGCTGGTATGGGTGGTTTTGATTTTATTCCTGATAGTACTAAAAAATACCATATTCAACTTTTGGGTTCGGATAAAAAATACGATATATCAGCGATAGAAACTAGCGGAAAAGTATTGCATTATATAGGCAGTAACAATGAGTTAGCCTACTTTAAAGTTACCCAAACGGATGATTTAAAGGAAGAAAAAGTTTATTTGAGATTGCAGATTCGAGGTGTGGTTTATAGTATCGCCAAGGGGATTTTGAAAAAAGAATTGGTATTCAAACTTCCTTTAAAAGATTTGCCTCAAGGCATTGCCGAAGTTACTCTTTTTAATCAAAACCTAGAACCAGTAGCAGAACGATTGGTGTATGTAAATCAAGAACAAAAATTATTTATAAAGACTGAACTCAACCAAACGGGATATACACTTCGTGACAAAGCTAGTTTAAAAATAAAAGTTACTGATTCTAACGGTCAACCCATTGTAGCACATTTGGGTTTAAGTGTGTTTGATGGAATTTACCAAAACAAACTCGATGCAAAAACCATCGAAAGTCATTATTTGCTTTCTACACAATTAAAAGGAGCTATCTACAATCCTGCTTATTATTTTAACGAACAAAATAAAGATCGAAAACAAGCCTTGAATTTACTGATGCTTACCCAAGGATGGCGAAATTATGTTTGGAATGAAACTAATCTAAAAGAGCAATCGAGTATTCAACCTCTGGTTTTTGAGGATTGGAAAGCAAAAGTTCGTTTTGAAAAAATGAAGAAAAATATAACTGAATCCGTTGGAAGAAAAACAATGTTTGTGGCTACATCCAATGAGAAGACAGGTAAATATTTTATCGTGACGGACTCGATAGGTGTTTTTACGATAGGTGCTAAAGAGTTTAAAAAAGGGGAGGGCAGTTATACTTATTTACAACTGAATACAGCAGAAAATTCAAAATACCGTATTGATTTTTCGGGTAATTTTTTCGAAAAAATCAATGCTAATCGCAAGAGTAAAAACCTGATTTATTCTATTGAAAAAATACCAGAAAAAAAGCCAGAAGTCGTTTCTCCTTTTGCCGATCGGGAAACTATAACCAAACTGAAAGAAGTTGCTATAATCTCAAAAAAGAAAGGATTTCGGGATAAATACATAGGAAAACTGGATAGTTTGTACAGATTAGATCATGTGGTTGATTATAGATGTATTAATGGTATTCTGAACTGTAAAAATCATCCAGAACCTAGGTTTAATTATAGGGATTTAACCGAAGAAGAGTTGTTGGATATGTTTAATGTGGTAATGGTTGAAGGCTATTATGGCAAGAAAGTTTTTTATGAAGCCATTTATGATGAAGTAACAATAACCGATTCGTCGCCAGATTACCGCAATACGTTGTTTTGGAAATCGGATATAATTACGGATATAAATGGAGAAGCAACTGTCGATTTTTTCTGCTCGGACATCAATTCTCTTTTTATAGGAAACATTGAAGGAGTAGATAGTGATGGATTATTGGGAGCGAATACATTTGAATTTAAAGTGAAGAAGCGAGGGAATTAAATTTTATAATGAAATAATTGAGTTTGTTTTGCTATTTAAGTTTCTATTTATAGCATAAAAAACTCCCTGAATGATCAGAGAGTTTTTTATTATTTGTTGTTATACTAAATACTACAAGTATTCTCCGTGTTGAGAAATATCTAATCCTAATTCTTCTTTTTCTTCAGAAACTCTTAATGGAGTTATTTTGTTAACAATGAAGAACAAAGCATAAGATGCACAGAAAGCAAAGATAGAAGTAATAACTAATGCTTTTAATTGGATCAAAAACAATGTAGCATCCCCGAAGATTAAACCTTGGTTATCACCTACGATTGAGTTTACAGATTTAGAAGCAAATACACCAGTTAAAAGCATACCTACCATACCTCCAACACCGTGACAAGCAAATACATCTAAAGCATCGTCAATTTTCTCTTTATTGAATTTAGCTACCATAAGGTTACTTACGATACTTGCAATGATACCAATTGCCATTGCGTGAGGAATAGTTACGAATCCAGCAGCAGGAGTAATCGCTACCAATCCTACAACAGCTCCAATACAAGCTCCCATTGCAGATAATTTGTGTCCAAGAATTTTATCCAAGAATACCCATCCCATTGCAGCAGCAGCAGCAGCTACAGTTGTAGTTCCTAAAGCTTGAGCAGCAAGGCTTCCAGCTCCAACAGCAGATCCAGCATTAAATCCGAACCAACCGAACCATAATAAACTAGTTCCTAATAATACATAAGTAATACGAGCAGGGTTTGATTTTTGAACTTTTCTTTTTCCTAAAAAGATAGCTCCAGCAAGAGCAGCCCATCCAGCACTCATGTGTACTACAGTTCCTCCAGCAAAATCTAATACTCCCCATCCGAAGAATAATCCATCAGGATGCCAAGTCATGTGACATAATGGAGCATATATGAATAAGATAAACAATACCATGAACAACAAGTAAGCCCAGAAACGTACTCTTTCTGCAAAAGCTCCTGTGATCAAAGCAGGTGTGATGATAGCAAATTTAGCTTGGAATAAAGCAAACAATATCATTGGGATAGTTGGTGCTAATTCCCAAGCAGTGTTAGCACTAACTCCTTGGAATAACAAATTGTACGATGGATCACCAATGATTCCTCCAACAGAAGGACCAAAACATAATCCAAATCCAACAACAACCCATAAGATGGTTACAATTACCATAGCCATGAAGCTTTGTAGTACGGTACTGATAACGTTCTTTTTACCTACCATACCACCATAGAAGAATCCAAGTCCTGGAGTCATTAATAATACAAGTGCAGTAGCAACAATCATCCAAGCCGTGTCACCTGTGTCTAATTTTAATTCTACAACGTGAGCACCTAATGTTGCAGATTCAGAAATGAAGTGAATTGAAAAAATGGATAATACCAGAACTGTGATTAGAATCACACTTAAAATAATCTTTCGCATAGTTTTGAGTTTTTAGTTATAATTTTTGATAAAAGTATATAATTCATTCCATACCCCCACAAAAAATACTTTATAAGTTATGATTTTTGTCAAATTTATACTTTACCCCCTAAAATTTTGCGGGTATGAGATAATTGATTGTCAAAATTTGGAATTTGTTAATAAGGATTTTGGGTTTTTTTGACAGAATTATAATTTTTAGAATCTAAAACGGCTCTTTTTCATCAATTATGTGGTAAACTGATTCTTTTTGTAGATTAATTTTGAATGAAACCTGTTGTATATTGAGAATTCGTTAATATTTAGGCTATTAAGCTAACGCCAGTTCCATTTATTTCTGCATATTTTATAATTCCTTCTGAAATAGTTATTCCAGTAGCAATATCTTTAGATAATAGTAAGGCACCATCCATATCTACAAAATCCAATTCGGGTAATAAATGCGCAATTGCCGAGATTCCTACTGTAGATTCTGTCATACAGCCTACCATGGTTTTCATTCCTAGTTCCTTGGCTTTGGTAATCATTCTTCTGGCAGGGGTAAGTCCACCACATTTTACTAATTTGATATTCACACCATGAAAATGATTGTAGCATTTGGTTACATCTTGTTCAATAATACAACTTTCATCAGCTATTATAGGCAATACAGAATGGTTAAAGACTTCTTTATGTCCTTTCCAATCATCTGCTTTCAGGGGTTGTTCAAGAAATTCAACTCCTAATTTTTTTAATTCAATAGCATTGTTTAGCGTTTCATCAACTGTCCAGCCACAATTGGCATCAATTCGAAAGATGGCATCCGTATGTTTTCTTAATTCGGTAACAATAGCAAGATCTTCTTTGGTTCCCAGTTTTATTTTATAAATCGGCCAAGGTAGCTCTTTCATTTTAGCTACCATTTTTTCGATACTATCAATGCCAATGGTGTAATCTGTTTTTGGATTACGATTAATAGAATAATTCCAAAATTCATATAGTTTCTTCCCTTTTTTGCGTGCATACAAATCGGTGTAAGCGTTATCCAAAGCACAAAGGGCAAATAAATTATGTTTTAAGAATGGATAAGTTTTTTTCCAAAATTCTTCAGGAGCTTCATTGGTAACACTTTCGATAAATGGAATAATTTTTTCAATATCATTTTTCATCATCTCAACCGTGTTCTTATAATAGGCATTAGACGTTGTTTCGCCAAAACCAGAATACCCCTCACTTTGCAATTCTACAATCAAGCTAGGTTGGGTGTTATAAGAAAGTCTAGAGATGGTAAAAGTATGTTTGAGTTCTAAATCGAATGTGCGGAGAATTACTTTCATTGCTAATGAATTTTAATAGTGTAATTTATACCAAAGAAAATGAATAGATTTTGGTTTGCAAATTAATTTTAGTGCTAAATTTCTATTGAAAGGGTTTTTATGTTAAATTTAGATTTTGAATGAATACACTATTTTTTGTACTATTGAAAAAAACATAAATTCATTGGTGTCTATATAAATAACAAACAATAACATGAATAACGAAAAGATTAGATGGGGAATTATAGGTTTGGGTAATATTGCCCATCAATTTGCCAAAGACTTAATGCTAGTTGAAGATGCTGAATTAGTAGCAGTGGCTTCTCGGAATCTTGATAAAGCACAAGAATTTGCCAAAAATTATAATGTGAAGCAGGTTTATAATTCTTATGATGCCATTATGAAGGATTCCAAAGTGGATATATTTTATATAGCTACGCCCCATAACTCTCATGCCACTTTGAGTATAAGAGCATTACAAAATAATAAACATGTTCTTTGCGAAAAACCTATTGCCTTAAATTATGATGATGCCTTGCAAATGATTACGGCTTCAAAAGAAAATAATCGTTTTTTTATGGAAGCCTTTTGGACCCGATTCAATCCATCATTTCGAGAAGCTTTTGCTAAAATTAAAAATGGAGAAATAGGAACCATTAAATACATCAATGCTGATTTTGCTTTTTCTGCTGCAACCCTAGAAGGAATTGGTAATAGAAAAACCGATATCAATTTAGGTGGAGGATCACTTTTAGACATTGGTGTTTACCCATTATTTTTATGCTATATGGTATTGGGAATTCCAACAGAAATTTTGGCAAAATCTAATTTTTACAAAACAGGAGCCGATTTGCAAACTTCTATGATTTTGCAATATGAAAACGCTCAAGCTATTTTACATTCCAGTTTTGTATCAGCATCTAATATGATTGCTACCATCAATGGAAGTAAAGGTACCATTAATTTGAATGCCCTTTGGCACGAAGCACAATCTTATACTTTATCAGTCAATAACAATAAAGAAGAATTTTTATTGCCAACAAAGGGAAAAGGATTTACGTATGAAATTGAAGAATGCCATCATTGTATTCGCAAAAATAAGATTGAAAGCCAACTTTGGTCTCATCAAAATAGTTTAGATTTAATCAAAATCGTGGATGAAGTTAGAAGTCAAATAGGATTAGTGTATCCTTCATGAAAAAAAATACTATCAAAATATTTTACGTTTAAATACAATAGTTATATGTTAATAAAAGTTTTTGGAAGTGCCGTTTTTGGTGTGGAAGCCACCACAATTACAGTCGAAGTTAATATGGATAAGGGAATTGGTTATCATTTGGTAGGACTTCCAGACAATGCCATCAAAGAAAGTAGCTATCGAATTGCAGCCGCACTCAAGAATAATGGATACGCTATGCCAGGCAAGAAAATTACCATTAATATGGCACCCGCCGATTTGAGAAAAGAAGGTTCAGCCTATGATTTGACGCTGGCTATTGGAATTCTAGTAGCTTCGGACCAAATTAAAACGGACGAAATCGATAAGTACATTATAATGGGAGAACTTTCTCTCGACGGAAGTTTACAACCCATTCGAGGTGCTTTGCCTATTGCTATAAAAGCTAAAGAAGAAGGATTTAAAGGTTTTTTTCTGCCGAAACAAAACGTAAAAGAAGCAGCAATTGTAGCTGGTTTAGATGTTTACGGAGTAGAAAATGTACAAGAAGTAATTGATTTTTTCGAAGGAAAAGGCACGTTAGAACCCACAACAATCGATACCCGAGCTGAATTTTATAAAACATTAGATTTTCCAGAATTTGATTTTAGTGATGTGAAAGGACAAGAAAGCATCAAGCGTTGTATGGAAATTGCAGCTGCTGGCGGGCACAATATTATCCTGATTGGTCCTCCTGGAGCAGGAAAAACAATGCTTGCCAAGCGTTTGCCTAGTATTTTGCCTCCCATGACTTTGCGAGAAGCATTAGAAACGACCAAAATTCATAGTGTCGCTGGAAAATTGAAAGAAATAGGTTTGATGAATCAACGACCATTTCGAAGTCCGCATCATACCATTTCCAATGTGGCATTGGTTGGAGGAGGAAGTTATCCTCAACCAGGCGAAATCTCGATGGCTCATAATGGTGTTTTGTTTTTAGACGAATTACCAGAATTCAAAAGAGATGTTCTTGAAGTGATGCGACAACCCTTGGAAGATAGGGAAGTGACCATTTCAAGAGCCAAGTTCACCGTGACTTATCCATCTTCGTTTATGTTGGTAGCCAGTATGAATCCGAGTCCGAGTGGGTTTTTCAACGATCCTGATTCGCCACAAACGTCTTCGCCACACGAAATGCAACGCTATTTGAGTAAAATTTCAGGGCCTTTGTTGGATAGAATTGACATTCATATAGAAGTAACTCCTGTTCCTTTCGATAAATTATCCGATGATCAAAAAGCCGAAAGCAGTGTCGATATTCGAAAACGAGTAACAGCCGCTAGAGAAATTCAATCGCAGCGTTTTATTCAAATGGAACATATTCATTACAACGCCCAAATGAATACCAAACACATTCGAGAATTTTGTGCGCTTGACGATGCTTCTAAACAATTACTAAAAACCGCCATGGAACGCTTGAATCTTTCTGCCAGAGCTTATGATAGAATTTTAAAAGTAGCCCGAACTATTGCTGATTTAGAAGCCTCGACAAATGTAGTTGCCTCCCACATTGCCGAAGCGATTCAGTATAGAAGCTTGGATCGTGATGGATGGTTGGGGTAGGATTTTACGCTCCGCAAAGTCTCCGACTTTGAGGTAGTGATTTTCGGTTTTCAACCGATTTTATTTAGAAAGATTTAATTTATGTCAGTCACAGACTGACTAACACATCCTCAAAGTCGGAGACTTTGCGGAGCGAGATTTTCAAAGTAGCTTTTAATAAAAAGTTTGGTTTTTTGTCACACTTTTTGAAGGGATTAACTTATAGCGTAAATTTGCACAATAAAAGAATTATTCATTAATAACAAACAAATTATGCTACAAAAAGATTATCACATTTTTATTTCAGGAGAAATTAAGGAAAAATTAGACTCGTTTTGTAAAAATCCAGGTGGAGTAACAACAAATGTTGATTTTTTATTTTACGAATATTATTTCAAAATAAGTAATATGAATAAAGAAACTGAAAATTTTCAAACAATTTCCGATTACAGTATTGATGAATTTCAAGATGCGATTGAAATCATTTATTTAGTTGAAAATGAATCAAAATCAAAGGAGCAAATAAAATCAGAACTTGTAAATAATATTGAAACGTATGAAAAAGATATATTTTTATTATTAAAACTAAAAGAATAGACTAATAATAGTAGGAAATCCAGCTCGGCAAAGTCTCCGACTTTGAGGATGTGATTTTCAGTCTCTGACTGACCTTTAAAAAAAACAAAAATGAAAGAAAAAGAAGGATTCCTAATTCGAGATCAATCCAAAGCGCATTTTATAACTGCAACGGTTGTGGACTGGGTTGATGTCTTTTCCAGAAAAACCTATAAAGATTGCGTCATCGAAAGTCTGGATTTTTGCATTAAAAACAAAGGAATGATTTTATATGGCTTTGTTATTATGTCCAATCACATTCATTTGATCATTCAGTCAGAAAACAGTAAATTATCTGATTTGATTCGGGATTTCAAGAAGTTTACAGCAAAGACCATTTTGAATAAAATAGAAACAGAGCCAGAAAGTAGAGCCGATTGGATGCTGAAACGTTTTGAATTTGCTTGTAAAAGCCATAGCCGAAATGAAAAATATCAGTTTTGGCAATATGGAAATCATCCCGAAGAAATTTTCTCTGAAAAGTTCTTTTGGTCGAAATTGGATTATATTCATTTGAATCCTGTTCGAGCAGGAATTGTTGCCAAAGCTTCTCATTATGTTTATTCCAGTGCTTCCAATTATGTTGATGATAATGGAATTATAGCTATTACAAAAGTTGATAATCCAGTAATAGATGTCTTGAAAGCACAATCGATTTGCACAATTTATAATTGGTAACGAAAGTCGGTGACCTTTTGTTAAGCCTTGTAAAGTTTCTGATTAGGATTTATTTATAAATCCACATCAAAACTGGTTTTGTGCTTGATTTTAATAATGGATCAATTATTTTGAAACTATTATTTGAAATTGTAGGACATCCCCAACCTTCTGGAGTTCCTTTTGGATATACTTCTTCATCTGAAACTACTTCCCAAGAATGAAAAACAATAAAACGTTTTTGCGCATTATTGTTGGTAGATTCCAAACCGTGTAAAACATATTTTACGCCAATACCCCAGTCGCTATGGGCTCTTTGTCCTATTTTGTATTTACCTAATGACGAACAATGGCTTCCATCTACATTACTGAATTTTGGATTGTCTTTTGAATAATCATTGTTCCAAGGATTTTCTCCGCATCCGTGTCCAACTAAAAAACTATTTGATATTTTATTTTTTGTAAAATCCCAAACGATAAATCTTTTAACGCCAGAATGCAAACTCATATCAATTAAAATGCAAAAGTCCTGATTAAAATTCTTGGCTTTGCAAAATTTTAACGCTTGGTTTGCTTTTGTTTTCGTTGATTCAACGTTTATTGACGGATTTTTAAAGGTTACTTTTTTTGTGGACGGATTGTTACATCCAAATAGAGATGTTGAAATTATCAGAAGTATTGTAAGAATGAATTTCATTGTAGCCTATTGAATTGTTTCTCCTACTTATTCCAAATCTTCCAAGCCTTTTCAGCCTGAAAAACAAGCATATCCTGTCCGTTTTTGGTTTGTGCTCCTTTTGCAGCTGCCTTTTTTAGAAATTGGGTTTCCGCAGGATTGTAAATCAAATCGTAAGCAATGTGTTTCTCTGTGAAATATTCGTAAGGAATCAGTGGAAAAGCATCAATATTTGGGCTTGTTCCTACTGGTGAAGAATTGATGATGATTTGATAATTGTCAAAAGTCGTAGCATTGATTCGGTCGTAATCAATTATACCCTCTTTGGCTTCTCTGGAAACAAAAGTGTACAAGATTCCCAATTCTTTCAAAGCATAAGCCACACCTTTAGAAGCGCCACCAGTTCCTAGAATTAATGCTTTTTTGTGATGCGGTTGTAATAATGGTTCTAATGATTTCATAAAACCATAATAGTCGGTGTTGTAGCCTTTTAGTTTTCCTTTTTTGGTGAATTTTATGGTATTGACAGCACCTATTTCGGTTGCTTTTTTGGATAATTTGTCTAAATAAGGAATCACAACTTCTTTATAAGGAATCGTTACATTCATTCCTTTTAAATCAGGCGTGTTTTTTATGATTTCAGAGAAAGCAGTTATTTCTGGAATGTCAAAATTCTCGTAAGTACAACCTTCGAAAAGTTTGTCGGCATTGAATTTATCTGTAAAATATCCTTTTGAAAAAGAATAACTAATGTTGCGTCCTAGTAAGCCAAAGCGTTTGCGTATTGTGTCTAGCATTGTGTTTGTTTTAAAACACGAATTTCACGAATTTACACGAATTAATTGGTGTAAATCTGTGAAATCTGTGTCAGTTTTTTTATTTAATTAAAAATTATTTTTTGTGTTTGGTAATATAGTTTTGAACCATTTTTCGAGTCCAAACTACTGGAAATAAATCTTCCAAAATATAATGGTTTTCGAATTTGATGCGCAAACCGTTGCTTAAATGAAATTTAGCTTTGGTAGTTTCCTGAATCATAAAATACAATCCAGCCAAACGGTATTCGACTTCGTTTTCTTCAGGAAAATATTCTGTAGCTTGTAACAAAGTTTGGATTGCCGTTTCGAATTCGCCCAAAAACTGCAAAATATCAACCCAAAACAACCAAGTGTCTAAAGCATAATCGCCAAATTCTACTGCTTTTCGATATCCAAATTCGGCTTCTTCAAAGAAGTTCATTTGTTTGTTAATGGTGGCATAACGCTTCCAATACAAACGATTTTGATTGTCAATCGCTAATGCTTTGTTAACAAAAAACAAGGCTTTTTGAAAGTTTTTTTGGCGAACGTAAAAATCGGTAATCGCAATCCATCCTTTATCCAAAAGTGGATCTTCGTGAACTGTTTTGTTGAAGTATTTCAAAGCCTGAACTTTATTGCCTAGCCTTTCGTAGCATTTTCCAATTCGAAGCAAAGCATAAGAAGTAGCATCATCTAATTCGATGGTTCTGTTGTAGCTTTCAATCGCTTCTTCATATTTTTTCATACGTTCCAAAGCTTTTGCTCTTTCCATAAAAGCACCAAGGAATTCATCGTCTATAAGAGTAGCATAATCAAAAGCACGAATGGCGTTTTCATATTCTTTTACGCCATAATGCAAGCGTCCCAGCTGATGCCAAGCGATTTCACTATATGGATTTTTATCGATGTATTTTTTGAGGTAAGTGATAGCTTCTTGATTTTGATCTAAAAATTCGAAGCAATACACAACATTATATAAGGCTGATTGATCTTCGAAATCTTCTTCCAAACATTTGATAAAGCTGTCTTTTGCCATTTCGAGATTATCCATAAACAGGTATTCCATCCCGATTAAATTATAGACATCGGCATAATCATCCGTATATTTCAAAGCAATTTTGAGCATTTCGACCGCTTTTTCGTGCTGGTCTCTTTTAGAACAAATATTGGCTTTCTGGATGTAGATTTCTTCGTTATTGGGTTCAATGGCGTACAGTTCGTTCAATAGCTTTTCGGCTATTTCTAGTTTGTCGTCATAAATTAGCATTTCAACCTGAACTAGTTTCAAACCAGTTGATCTTGGATGTTGTTCCAAGGCTAGTTTCAAGGCTTTTTTAGCCAAATTGGCTTTTCCCATATCGAGGTAATGAAGGATGATGTCTTCAAATTCCTCGGAGTCAAAAAAGAGCACTTTGTTGGTTTTCAACATCGACTCAAATTTGGATAGAGATAAGTTATAGTCTTCTTCCTCGTCGCTTAATTGCATACTTTTGTCTTTTTGAGTTTGCCCGAAATAAAATTAGGCAACCTAGGTGTTATTGTGAGGAAAAGTTGGAATTGTTGTGAACAATTTAATTAACAGCTATTTCTAGTTGTAATTGCAATTTGAAATCAAAAATCTTAAATCATTATTTCATTCATTACTTCAATCATAATTGCACAGCCTTCTCTAATCTCCTCTTCAGAAATGGTTAATGGTGGTGTAATTCGGATGGCATTTGGTTCAAATAAAAGCCAGAATAGAATAAGTCCTTTGTCTTGGCATTTTAGAATCACTTCGTTGGTAATCTCTGCACTTGCTGTCATTGCTGCCAACATCAATCCTTTTCCTCTAATTTCTTGTATCAAAGGATGTACCAAAAGTGATCTGAATAGTTTTTCTTTGGCTAAAGCTTCTGTCATTAGGTTTGTTTCGGTAATTTCTTTCAAAGTAGCCAAACAAGCTGCTGCTATGACAGGATGTCCGCCAAAAGTGGTAATGTGACCCAATTTTGGATTATATGTCAATAAATCCATCATTTCCGCAGAAGCGGTGAAAGCTCCCACAGGCATTCCGCCTCCCATTCCTTTGCCCATAACTACAATATCGGGAACGACATCATAATTTTGGAATCCGAAAAGCGTGCCTGTTCTTCCAAAACCCGGTTGGATTTCGTCCAGAATCATCATGGCACCGACTTCGGTACAGCGTTCTCGGACTTTTTTTAGAAAATCATTTTGAGGTTGAATAAATCCAGCACCACCTTGAATGGTTTCCAGTAGAATTCCAGCCGTTTTGGTGGTGATTTTTTCTAAATCGGCTTCGTTGTTGAAAGTAATAAAATCTACATCGGGAATCAACGGACGAAAAGCTTGTTTGCGCTCTTCGTATCCCATGACACTCATCGAACCCATCGTATTGCCGTGATAGGCATTGTTGCAAGAAATCAATTGGCTTCTGCCAGTCACTCTTCGGGCTAGTTTTAAGGCACCTTCAATAGCTTCTGTTCCCGAATTGACGAGATAGGTTTTATTTAAAGGCTCGGGTAGGAGTGAAGCCATCAATTTGCAATATTCCACCGCTGGACTTTGCGAATATTCGCCATAAACCATCACGTGCGAATATTTATCCAACTGGTCTTTTATTGCCTGATTGACTCTCGGTGGTTGGTGTCCGAGTGTACAAGCCGAAACACCAGCCACAAAATCCAAATATTTTTTATTATTAGTATCGAAAATATAAGAACCTTTTGCATGCGAAACTTCCATTCCTAATGGATAGGGAGACGTTTGTGCTTGGTATTTTATGAAATCGTTCACGTTGTTGTTTTTTTATCCGCAAAGGTGCGATGACGCAAAGTTTTACGGAGTTTTTATTTGTTTTTGTAGATATTTATTCTTGCTATTTGTCACGCTGGAAGCGTCTCAATTATGTTGCTCTCGTTAGTAGGGTTTCCTCCTTCGTCGGAATGACAAATTAAAGGGATGTTATTTATGTAAAATTGTCATCAGAAATCTGATATAACTACTTTTTCTTTTTATCGTAATCCAAGGTTTCTTTCCTGACTTTCATCGGAACGTTTTTCTTGGCATTTTCGTCTTTGCCTTGTTGGACTAATTTGTCGTTTTCTAAATTTTCTTCATCCGTAAAAATATCATCTTTCGATTTTATTCTTTCATCGCCACGCCAGACCAGTCCTTTTAGTACTCTTTCGGCTTCGGGCAGGTCTTTTTCGGGATGAATGGCTCCATCGACGTTTGTGAAAAAGGTAATGTCTTCTATTTGATTTTTATCAAAAATAATATTGATTTTACTACTCACATTTTTGTTGATACCAATGAGTTCTTGAGCATCATTTCGCATATAATAAATGACTTCGGCATTTTTGATAATATCCACATCGTGGAGTTTTCCCTCTAGGAATTTCCCGAACAGATTTTGTCCCTTGACTTGATTGAAACCTGTTCCTAAAGTATCTTTAGAGACTATAAAAGTATTATTCAAAACTTTGAGAGAGTCGATTTTTTGAGTTTTTTTGTCGCCAATAAGATGCATGATATCACCAGTAATTTGGCTTTCTCCGTTCCAAAGAATAGGGTTTCCTATTAATTTTGTCAAACCAATTTTGGCACTCGAATGGATGGAATCGCATTTTCCACTCATATCGATTTTAAAAAAACGCACTTTGTTGAACGCACGAATAATTCGATTGTCTTCTTTTCCAGTAACCATTAGTTTTTGTCCGTGAATGTAAACCGAATCATTTTCAACAAAATTTACGGCTACGGCTCTTTTGGTTACAAACATCGAGTCTTTGTTTTTGTATAATTCAGCATAATGTCCTTTGACAATTCCTCGATTGATAGAATCGGTAATTTTTACGTTTCGGGTTGCGGAGGCAAATTCTTTGTTTCTATTATAATACAAACTGTCGCCTTCAATCAAGCGATCATCGTATTTGATATAGGATTTCCGAAGAAAATGAGATACATTTTTTTTGGTGTCATAAAATCCTTTTTCGGTGTAAATATAATTGGTTTTACTGGTAATTGTCGAAGGTCCAAAAAGATAGGAATGCCCCGAATTGCTGTAATAATCCAAGTGATTGGACTTGATAACATATTTAGGATTGGTAATGGTTACTGCTGTCAGGAATTGGAATTTTTTCTCTACTACATAATACTTTCCAGACTTGCTTTTTAGCGTGTTGTCACGATTCGTAATTGTTCCAGCGGTGTTGTAATAAACTTCTTGAGTATTTCGATTAAAGTTGATAGTATCAGTAACTAATTTAGATTCTGGCGAACGCATAACGGCATTTCCTGTTGCAAAAGCTTGTTTCATATTGCCATTGTATTCGGCATATTTACTGTTTAAGTATAAAGTATCTCCTTGGACTAATTGTACGTCTCCAAAGGCTTTGATGTAGTTTTCTTTTTGGAAATAATAAGCTTTGTTACACGTCATAATTACTCCGTCGTGGTTGATGCGTACGTTTCCAGTAAGCAAGGCAGCATCGGGAGCTTCGAGTTGGTTGACATCAAAATAATCAGAATGTTCGATCAATATTTTTTCGGGTGCTTGTGCCAAAAGATTTTGCGAACCTATAATGGTTAAACAACAACTGATGAAAAGTAGTAACTGCTTCAATGGATTAATTTTTTGCCAAATTTAAGCAAAAGCAAAGAATCATAATCCATATTATGATTTATTTATAAGTATGTAGTTGGCTTTTTAAACGACATAAAAAAAGGATGTAATTTTGATATTCCATCCGTTTTCAATGTATTACTTCTTCGCTATAGCTTCTTCATAATTTTCTTGAACTTTATCCCAATTAATTAGATCAAAAAAAGCATCTACATAATTCTGTCTTTTATATTGGTAATCCAAATAATAAGCGTGTTCCCAAAGGTCTAGTGCTAAAATGGGTTTGCCAGGAACAGTTGCATTTCGCATCAATGGATTGTCTTGATCTTGGGTAGTTGTAATTTGAAGTTGTCCTGATTTGTTTACAATCAACCAAACCCAACCCGAACCAAATTGCTTGGCAGCTTCATTTTTGAATTCTCTTTTGAAATCATCAAAGGTTATAAAATTTTTGTCTATAGCTGTTGCTAAAGTGTCTTTTGGTTGTCCGCCTCCTTTTGGTCCCATACATTTGAAATACAAAGTATGGTTGTAATAACCTCCAGCATTGTTTTTGATGTCAAGAACGCTCGGGTCTAATTTAGTTAAAACTTCTTCTATAGTTAAGTTTTCTAATGGAGTTCCTACTATGGATTTGTTTAAATTATTGGTATAGGTTAGATAATGTTTAGAATAATGGTTTTCCATTGTCAATGCCGATATGCTTGGGCTCAAGGCGTCGTATTTGTAAGGTAATTTATCTAGTTGAAAAGAACCTTCATCCGCCTTAACATCATCAGGCATACCCATAATTGTTTTTTCTTGGGCTGTTGGTAGTGGGACTTCAACCACTTCGGTCAGTTTTTTTTTGTTACAAGAAAGTAACGTAGTGATTAACACCAAATTCAATAATAAAAAACGAAAGTTTTTCATGACTGTGGATTTATTTTTGGATTAAGGAATTTATATTTTCAATATATTGTTCTTTGGCTTCTTCTACAGATAAATGACTGATTTGTATCCAAGCATTGGTTTTGAAAGCATTTCTCAAATCTGAATGTTCTGATTGATTGTAGTTTGCTGTACCAAAAGTGGCTTGTTTGTAAAAGGCATACAAACGCAACTGCACATCCTGTGGCAAGGACGCTTGTGTCATTTTAGAAGCAATGGCTACTGCTTCTTGAAATCGTGTATCTAAATCTTTTTTACTCATTAGCCTTTTGTGGCAATAACAGTTTTTCCTCCTATTGCTTTTTGGTTTAGTACAACATTTATAGGTGTTCCAAGAGGTAAAAATACATCTACTCTAGAACCAAATTTGATAAAACCAGCATCTTCACACTGGGTTACTTGTGTTCCTTCTTTAGCATAATTTACAATTCTTCGGGCTAATGCTCCTGCAATTTGACGGTAAAGCACTTCTCCAAAATTTTTATTTTCGATAACAATTGTAGTTCTTTCGTTTTCTTCACTTGCTTTTGGATGCCAAGCTACCAAGAATTTTCCTGGATGGTATTTGCTGAATTTTACTAATCCGCTCAATCCATAACGCGTCACGTGAACGTTTATTGGCGACATAAAGATAGAAACCTGTAGGCGTTTTTCTTTGAAATATTCACCTTCATACACTTCTTCAATAACGACTACTTTTCCATCTACAGGAGATAAAACTTGGTTTTCGTTGAGAATGTAATTGCGTTTCGGATTTCTGAAAAACTGTAAAATGATAATCAATAACAATAAAGTTGCTATTTGGATAGCCATTTTAAGCCAATAAATATCAATAAATGTATCCGATAATAAAAGTACAACAACTGTAAAAACAGTGCCGATTAAAATAGATGGAGCGCCTTCTTTATGAAACATAGTTTAAGATTTGGTAAAATAAAAATATAATTGGTGCTACAAATATAACACTATCTAGTCTATCTAAGATGCCTCCGTGACCAGGCATTATAGATCCGCTGTCTTTTACACCAGCAACACGTTTAAATTTGGATTCAATTAAATCGCCAATTGTTCCCATAACACCAACGATTACGGCAATTGATGTCCAAATTAGTATTGATTTTTCGCTAAATTCAGGCTTGGCTTTGATGTAATATCTCGATATTAAATAACCTGCAAAAATAGCAAAAACAATTCCTCCCAAGAATCCTTCGATAGTTTTTTTAGGTGATATTTTTTCGAATAATTTGTTTCTACCTATTGATTTTCCTACGATGTAGGCAAAAGTGTCATTGGTCCAGATTAAAATGAACAATCCAATTATAATTTTAGGGTTGTAATCCTTTACACCAAAAGAAATTTTAGTGATAAATACAAATGGCAAAATGATATAACCTAATAAATACAAATATTTGGAAGAGGTGCTTATCTTTTGAAATTTATCATAGAATAAGAAAAGAATACATTTTGCAGATACTACTAAAGTTATCGCTAGCAATACAATGTTGAGTTGTTGTACATTGATTGGGATTTCTATATTAGTATCGAAAAGTCCATTAATGGTAGTAGTAGTTATTTTGTTATAATGGCTAACTAATGTTATAGAACTATATAAAACGATTCCAAAAAGTATAGGGAAGACTTTATGAGTTTGTATCAGATTACAAAATTCATAAATAGTGATGGTTAAAAAAATACCAAATACTATAAAAAAGCTTTCGGTAGAATAGAGAATTGAAGCCAGTAATAGAATTATATAAATAGCACCAGATATGGATCTCTTTAGTGTTTCATTCATCTTACAGGTCTTCTAAAAGCAATAAATATAGATTTTTTGCAGAACTTCCGTATTGAGTAAAGTCTTCTTCTGCTGCTTTTTCAAAATATTTTATGGTCGTAATATTGGTTGGGTAGTCTTTTACGTATTTCTTTTTGATAACGCTCAAGCCATCACTTTTAGTTCTTATTATTTGACTTGTTGTAGCTAGAATTACTATGTTTGAAGGTAATTCATTGGGCTTTCTTTGTTTGATTTGTTTCGAAGAAAATAAGATAGAACCTTCGTCAGCAATTAAATTTTCGCAACTCGCTAGGAAAAAAGCTGGGTTTGTAGGTTGGTTAAAAGCAATTCTATTTTCTTCTAACATATTGAATAATTCTGGTTCATAGCATAATGCTTCACTCTCAAACCAATCATTTTCTTCAAATATATGTTCTAAATGGTCTTTGACTTCAGATTCATTTTCGCAATACAAAAATTTTCCACCATTTTTTTTGAAATTAAAAACAAATTGCTCCTCTACAGGAACTTCATTGTCTGGGGTGAATTTGCTGAATTCATTATCTTTAGCCTCTTCAGAAGCGGGATTGTTAGAACCAAAAAATTTGCTAAAAAGACTCATATTTTTTTTATGCTACTTTATATATTATTTGAAAACGTTCAAAGATAAAAAAATCTTAATTCAAAAGTAGTTTTTGAATTAAGATTTTAAAATAATATATGAATTCGCCTATTAAGAAACTACTTCTTCCAAATTAGCATCAAAAGTTCTTTTTCCGAAAATGTTTTCTAAATCGTCTTTAAAAATCACTTCTTTTTCAATTAAGATGTCAGCTAGTTGATTGAGTTTGTCTTTGTTTTCTTCTAATATTTGAATCGCTCTTTGGTACTGTCCTTCGATTAATTCTGAAATTTCGGCATCGATTACTTTGGCTGTTTCATCAGAATATGGTTTAGAGAAACTATATTCGCTTTGTCCACTTGAATCATAATAAGTTACATTTCCTATTTTGTCATTCAAACCATAAATGGTGACCATAGCACGAGCTTGACGAGTTACTTTTTCTAAATCACTTAATGCTCCTGTCGAAATTTTATCGAAAGTTACTTTTTCAGCAGCTCTTCCGCCCATAGTTGCACACATTTCGTCTAGCATTTGGTCGGTTCTTACAATTTGTCTTTCTTCTGGAAGATACCAAGCTGCTCCTAAACTTTGACCACGAGGAACGATTGTTACTTTGATAAGAGGTGCTGCATGCTCTAGCATCCAGCTTACTGTGGCATGTCCTGCTTCGTGAATGGCTATCGCTCTTTTTTCATCAGGAGTGATGATTTTATTTTTCTTCTCCAAACCACCAATAATTCTATCTACAGCATCCAAGAAATCTTGTTTGTCCACAGCAGTTTTGTTATAACGGGCAGCAATCAAAGCGGCTTCGTTACAGACATTGGCAATATCAGCCCCAGAAAATCCTGGTGTTTGCTTGGCAAGAAAATCAAGATCAAGGTTTTCTACTTTTTTAATTGGCGCCAAGTGCACTTGAAAAATTTCAGCTCTTTCTCTTATGTCTGGTAAGTCAACAAAAATTTGTCTGTCAAAACGACCTGCACGCATCAAAGCTTTGTCTAAAACATCGGCTCTGTTAGTAGCTGCCAAAACAATTACGTTTGAATTAGTACCAAAGCCATCCATTTCAGTCAATAATTGGTTCAAGGTGTTTTCACGTTCGTCGTTTCCGCCTGACATATTGCTTTTTCCTCTAGCTCTACCTACAGCGTCAATTTCGTCGATAAAGATAATAGCAGGAGATTTCTCTTTGGCTTGTTTGAACAAATCACGAACTCTTGAAGCGCCAACACCTACAAACATTTCTACAAAATCAGAACCTGATAAAGAGAAAAATGGTACTTGAGCTTCGCCAGCAACGGCTTTTGCTAATAAGGTTTTTCCAGTTCCAGGAGGCCCTACAAGCAAAGCTCCTTTGGGGATTTTCCCTCCTAGATTGGTGTATTTTTCAGGATTTTTCAAGAATTCTACAATTTCTTGTATTTCCTCTTTAGCTCCTTCAAGACCAGCTACGTCTTTGAATGTGGTTTTAATATCTGTTTTTTCGTCAAAAAGTTTGGCTTTAGATTTTCCGATGTTAAAAATCTGTCCGCCACCTCCACCGCCTGACATTCTGCGCATAATAAAAATCCATACGCCTACAATGATTATAACAGGCAATAAACTTATTATAATATCACTCCAGTTACTAGCATCTTTGATGTCATAATCAACTAATTTTTTTTCTGCCTTGGCTTTATCTAGTTTCTCCTGAAAAGATTTAAGATCACCAAATTTAGTCACATAATGTGGACCTTTGTTGGGTTGATCCAAAACATCTTTAGATACTTTTTTGTTAGCAGGCTCTTTTAATGCTGCATCAGTAAGATAAATTTCTGCATCTTTACTGTTATAAATTACAACATTTTTGATTTGACCTTTAGTCAACATAGAGTCAATGTCAGATGATTTTATTTGGGTTGGTTCCGAAAAATTAGAACCACCAGTAATAAAACTAATGAACAAAAAAATCAATAGTATTGCGGTATAAACTAACCAAGGACTTACTTTAAAATTATTCGAATTTGGATTATTATCTTTAGCCATTACAGTATGTTTCTTTAGTATTTGTTTTGAATTGTAGTGATTTTGGCATCACCCCAAAGACTTTCAATGTTATAGTATTCGCGAATGTGTTTTTGAAAAACGTGAACTACTATGTTTACGTAGTCCATAAGAACCCATTCCGCATTATCAGTACCTTCGACATGCCAAGGCTTGTCTTTTAATTCTTTCGAAACTGTTTTTTGGATAGAGTTAACGATGGCGTTAACTTGGGTATTTGAATTTCCGTTGCAAACGATAAAATAGTCGCAAACTGCAGTGTCTATTTCTCTTAAATCAAGGATGTCAATGTCATTTCCTTTTACTTCTTCAATTCCTTTGATGATGTTTGCCAATAGCACATCATTATTTATAGTCTTTTTAGCCATGAATTATTTTTAATATAAGTTTGTAAAGTTACCACTTTTTGTGATTATTTTTGAACGTTAACATAATATTAAATTCTGTTTCACAAATAACTTTCCTATGAAACTAATCAAACTCGATGCCATAGATTCTACAAATGATTTTCTGAAAGGATTATCAAGCAATCAAGTAGTCGAAAATTTTACTGTGGTTACTGCCGAAACTCAAACCAAAGGTCGAGGACAAATGGGAGCAGTTTGGGTTTCTGAATCGGGTAAAAATCTAATTATGAGTGTTTTGGTTAGGGGTTTTGTGCGAAATAATAACCAGATATTTGATATTAATATCGCAACATCGGTTTCGGTAATTCAAGCATTGGAACAATTTAATATTCCGGATTTGAGTATCAAATGGCCAAACGACATTATGTCATGCAACAAAAAAATAGGTGGTATTTTGATTGAAAATAGTATTAAAAGTGATGGCGAAATTGTTTCAATCATAGGTTTAGGACTGAATGTAAACCAAATCAATTTTGAACTTTTGCCGAAAGCGTCTTCTTTGGCAGTAATTTGCAAGACTACTTTTAATAAAGAAAAACTGCTTTTTAGGATTATTGAAAATTTGGAACAAAACATTCAATCTTGGAATCAGAATAAAGATTTGTTTTGGAATAATTATTCGAATTTGCTTTTCAAAAAAGGAATTCCAATGCCGTTTTCGGATGCCAGTCAACAAAATTTTATGGGAATAATTAAAGGAGTTTCTTCTTTTGGCAAACTTCAAGTGCTTTTAGAAGACGATTCGGTTGCTGCATTTGATATCAAAGAAATTCAGATGTTGTATTAAACAAAATAGCCTTTTCTATTGACTGAAAAGGCTATTTTGTTTGTGGTAAAATAAATTTACAACTTATTCATATTTAAGGCTAATGTTTCGATAAATTTACCTATTGGTCCTTTAATCATCATCCCCATCATAGCATTGAATTCGCCTTGAAAAAGCAATTGAACATTCGAAGAATTTTCAGAAACAACATGAATATCTGCTTCTAAAGTAAAAGATAGTTTTTCGCTAGCTGATCCTAAAAGTATTTTGTTAGGAGCTATTTTTTCTTTCATTTTTAGTTGAATTTCAGGCATTCCTTTAAGTCCAAAAAGAAAAGAGTCGTCTCCAATAACTTCAAATTTGGCAATATTATCGGGCATTAGTTTTTCAAAATTTTTGACATCGCTCAATAAATCAAATAATTCTTGTGCCGATTTTTCGATAGTAACTCTTGGACTTTCTAAATTCATTTCTATAATTTTATTTTAATCCCGCTATGAAAGGGGATAATTGTAGTGTTTTATACTTCAACATTCCAAGTAGATGGACTTGAATTCCAAACTCTCAAAGTTTGTTCTTCTTCCTCGGTAATGTATTTTTTGGCTACTGCCAAATTCAATAAATTTTGATAATTACTCAAAGTAAACAAGTCCACATTGGCATTTTTGAAGTTCTCTTCAGCAACATCAAAGCCATAAGTAAATATAGCTGCCATTCCTTTTACATTAGCTCCTGCATTTCGCAAAGCCTCTACAGCTAGCAAACTACTGTTACCTGTACTTATTAAATCCTCGACAATTACTACATTTTGCCCTTTTTGTAAAAAACCTTCTACTTGGTTTTGGCGACCGTGTTTTTTAGGTTCAGGTCTTACATAAACAAAAGGTAAACCCATACTTTCGGCAACCAAAATTCCTATTCCAATTGCTCCAGTAGCCACACCAGCAATAACATCGGGTTTTCCGAATTGTTTTTCGATGTGTTTTGAAAATTCATCTCGAACATAGTTTCTAATCAGTGGAAAGGATAAAATTAATCGGTTATCACAATAAATTGGTGATTGCCATCCCGAAGCCCATGTAAAAGGATTTCTTGGATTCAATTTAATTGCATTTATTTGCAAAAGCAATTCGGCAGTTTTTTCGGCGGTATCTTTATTAAATATCATAGTACAAATGTATAAAGTTTTTGTGAACGACAAACCACTTTTTTTGACAAATGAAATCTCTAAAGAGACAGATTTTCAATTGTTCTTATTGGAAAGTATTGATATAAAGCAACTTATAATCAAAATTTTTCAAAATAAAATTCAGAAAGCTTTTCTTTATCATCCTGATGAAAAGGAAATTATGAAAACTTTGAAATCTAAAATTCCTGTTTCAAAAGCAGGAGGAGGATTGGTTTACAATAAAAAAGGCGAGGTTTTGTTTATTTTCAGGGGTGGAAAATGGGATTTGCCTAAAGGCGGTACTGAAAAAGGTGAAGAAATTGAGGATACCGCAATGCGTGAAGTAGAGGAAGAAACAGGCGTTGGTCAGTTAAGAGTCACCAAAAAATTACAGAAAACCTACCACGTTTTTAAAAGAAATGGCATTTATAAGCTAAAAATCACCCATTGGTTTGAAATGCAATCCGATTTTGAGGGAATTCCTGTAGGACAAATTGAGGAAGGAATCGAAAAAGTAGTTTGGATACATCCGAATAACATTTCTGAAATATTGAAAAATTCTTATGAAAACATAAAATTGTTGTTTGAAGAGGAAAAAGTGAGTTTGTAGTAGCCGGATTGCAGATATGTGCAGAAATTATATTTAGTTTCTCTGTTAGGTTTCAGTGTTTAAAATCTGAAAACCGCAACCTGACCACTGCCAACTTTTTACCTATCTTTACAAAATGAATCAAAAACACCATTCCAACAATATACTACACAATTTAGGTTTCGAAAACCTGAATGAAATGCAGGTTGCTGCTCAAGAAACTATTTTGAGCGACAATAATATTTTACTGCTTTCGCCAACAGGTTCCGGAAAAACATTGGCTTTCTTATTACCCATTTTCGAAATGTTGAAACCTGAAATCCTTTCTGTTCAATGCTTGATTCTGGTTCCATCGCGAGAATTAGGCTTGCAAATTGAGCAAGTTTGGAAAAAAATGGGAACCGATTATAAAGTAAACGTTTGTTACGGCGGACATTCCATTGATACCGAAATCAAGAATTTAAGCAATCCACCAGCGGTTTTAATTGGAACTCCAGGAAGAATCGCCGATCATATTGACCGTGGCACTTTTCGTTTAGACAAAATAGAAACTTTAATTCTGGACGAGTTTGATAAGTCATTGCAATTGGGTTTTCACGAGCAAATGTCTTTTATTATTGGGAAATTATCCAAATTAAATAAACGTATTTTAGTTTCAGCAACTTCCGATATTGAAATTCCAAAATACACTAGAGTAGTCAATCCTACGATTTTGGATTTTATTCAAAATGAGGAAGAAGAAACCAAGCTTGCTATGAAAATGGTAGTTTCTCCATCAAAAGATAAAATAGGCAGTTTGTTCAACTTGATATGTTCCTTGAAATCGCAATCGGCAATTGTGTTCTGTAATCACCGAGATGCCGCCGAAAGAATTAGCGATACTTTGAACGAAAAAGGAATTTACGCCACTTATTATCACGGCGGAATGGATCAAGACGAACGAGAACGGGCGCTAATCCAGTTCAGAAACGGAAGTGTGAGTTATTTAATCACCACCGATTTAGCAGCTCGTGGATTGGATATTCCCGAAATGAAACACGTTGTTCATTATCATTTGCCTTTAAAAGAAGATGAATTTACTCATAGAAACGGAAGAACAGCTCGTATGCAAGCTTCGGGAACAGCTTATTTGATTGTAAATGAAGGCGAAAAAAAGTTGGATTATGTTGATTACGGAATGCCAGTTCTTAATGTGGAAAGTTCAACAACTTTACCAAAACCACCTGAATTTCAAACGATTTACATCAGTGGCGGAAAGAAAAACAAACTGAACAAAATTGATGTTGTTGGTTTCTTTTCTCAAAAAGGAAAACTCGAAAAAGGCGATTTAGGCTTAATCGAAGTAAAGGATTTTATTTCGTTTGCAGCCGTAAAATTCAATAAAGTGAAAGACTTGCTTCATAACATTAAGGATGAAAAAATGAAAGGTAAGAAATTTAAAATTGAAGTGGACAGAAAGGTTATAAAGAAAGAAGAGGAGTAATATTCAGTATTCAGTTAATAGTGTTCAGTTTTATACTACTATGAAAAAATTATTCCATTTATTTGATTTCTCCCAAAAGATCAATTACAAAACCGAAATTTTAGCAGGATTGACAGTAGCGATGACTATGATTCCAGAGTCATTGTCGTTTGCGATTGTAGCTGGTTTGCCTCCGCTTACGGGTTTATACGCTGCATTTATAGCTGGTTTGGTTACTGCAATATTTGGCGGAAGACCAGGAATGATTTCGGGTGGAGCTGGAGCAACGGTAATTGTTTTGATTGCTTTGATGAGATCTCATGGCTTGGAATATGTTTTTGCAGCAGTAGCTTTGGCTGGATTTATTCAAATTTTGGTTGGTGTTTTTAAATTAGGCAAATTCATTCGATTGGTGCCAAAACCTGTAATGTATGGTTTTGTCAATGGTTTGGCGGTAGTTATTTTTATGTCGCAAATTGATCAATTCAAAAAGGTAGTTAATGGCGAAAGCACTTGGCTCACAGGAACTCCTCTTTATATTATGGTAGGTTTGGTCACTTTGACTATTGGTATTGTAATTCTTTTACCTAAACTAACAAAGGCTGTTCCTGCTTCTTTAGTAGCAATTATGGTTGTTTTTGGGGTAGTTTTAGGATTGGGTATCGAGACTAAAACCGTAGCTGATATTGCGGCTGTAGGTGGTGGATTTCCGCCTTTTCATATTCCTAATATTCCGTTGAGTTTTGAAACCTTTAAAATCATTTTTCCTTATGCCATGATGGTTGGAGCTGTTGGATTGACAGAAGGTTTGTTGACTTTAAATTTAGTAGATGAAATTACTGGTACTAAAGGCAATGGAAACAGAGAATGTATCGCACAAGGAAGTTCGAATATTTTGAATGGTTTTTTCTTCGGAATGGGTGGTTGTCCTATGATTGCTCAAACTTTAGTGAATCTTTCTGCGGGTTCCAGAGCTCGTTTGTCGGGGATTATTGCAGCATTTACGATACTTTTCATTATTTTATTTGGTGCACCAATTATTGAGCAATTGCCCATGGCTGCACTCGTTGGTGTGATGATTATGGTGGCAATTGGCACTTTTGAATGGGTTAGTTTTAAAATCATCAATAAAATGCCCAAACAGGATATTTTTGTTGGGATTTTAGTGGCTGTTATTACGATTCTGTTGCATAATTTAGCTTTAGCTGTTTTGATTGGAGTAATTATTTCGGCTTTGGTTTTTGCTTGGGAAAGTGCCAAAAGAATTCGGGCTAAAAAATATATAGATGAAAATGGTGTAAAACATTATGAAATATACGGCCCTTTATTTTTTGGTTCGACCATAACATTTGCCGAAAAATTTGATGTTACCAATGATCCAAACGCAGTAATTATTGACTTTAGAGAAAGTCGAATTGCAGATATGAGTGCTATTGATGCAGTCAATAAAATTACAGAACGATATAATAAGTTAGGTAAAAAAGTACACTTACGCCATTTAAGTCCAGATTGTATCAACTTATTGAAAAATGCGGTAGCTATCATCGATGTTAATATTATGGAAGATCCCAGCTATAAAGTGTTCAATGAATAAAAAAGAAGCCGTTTCAAATGGAGTTTTGAAACGGCTTTTTTCCAAGGCATTCGCTTTTAAAACAAAAAACAGATTAAATGCAAAATCATACCGCAGATTCGCAGATTTTCACTGCATAATTCAGAAAAAATTAACGCAGATTTTTGAATTAGTGAAATAAAACAGCACTATATTTATTTTTAAAATCTGCGAATCTGCGGTGGAATTTTAAAAGCGAATGCCGTGGCTTTTTTCGTTGTTTTACTGAATGGATTATATTTTCTTTACGTATTGTGTGATAATTACAATAGTTTGACCATCAACTCTTCCTTCAATATATTCGGCATTTTCGTGGTCAAGTCGGATGTTGCGAACGGCAGTTCCTTGTTTGGCTACCATACTAGAACCTTTTACTTTCAAGTCTTTGATTAAAACCACTGAATCTCCAGTTGCTAAAATTACACCATTACTATCGCGGTGAATTACTTTATTTTCGTCTTCTTCGCCTTCGCCTGTCGCCTTTGCCCAAGCTAAATCGTCTTCATCCAAATACATTTGATCTAATAATTCTTGATTACCCAAACGGCTTAACATTCGCCAAGAAACAATCTGAACAGGCAAATGTTCGCTCCACATACTATCATTCAGGCATCTCCAAAGATTGACATCCATTTTTTCGGGATTTTCAATTTGGTCAATAAGCGTTGCATTGATTAAAATGCTTTCGTCTATTCCGCCTTTTCGTGTTGGAAGAATTGGATACACTTTTAAATCTTCGGTAACGCCAGAAAGTTCACATTTTCCGCCACTGCGTTTGATTAATTCTCTTTCTATACTCATTATTTTGGTTTGTTATTTTTTGGCGAAAGTAAGCTTTAAAAACTCTTTTTCAAATTTTATTATTTAACTCTTACAGCTTCGGGAACAAGTAATTGGTATTCTCCATTGTGTCGAAGAACGTCTCTCACAATACTAGAACTGATATAAGAAGTTTTTGCGGCTGTTAACAAAAATACTGTTTCAATTTTTGATAATGTTCTATTGGTGTGAGCAATGGCTTTTTCGAATTCAAAATCAGCTGGATTTCGTAGTCCTCGGAGGATGAAATTAGCATTGATTTTTTTGCAAATATCAATCGTCAATCCTTCATAAGTAATAACCGAAATTTTGGGTTCATCTTTAAATGTTTCTTCAATAAATCGTTTTCTTTCTTCAAGAGAAAACATGTATTTTTTTTCGGCGTTGATGCCAATGGCAATTACAATCTCATCAAACAAGGGAATTCCTCTTCGGATAATATCTTCGTGACCCAATGTAATCGGGTCGAAAGATCCTGGAAAAATGGCTTTTTTCATCTTCATTTTTAGTTTAATTGTTTTTCAATTCTCGAGTCGGGAACAATCCAAAGTAGTGCGATTGCGATATAAAGTAATCCAGAAATCCAAGGAGAAACGAATGCTAAAGGAATGGCTACAACATAAGCTAAAGTTGATATTTTGCCTTTGAGGTCATCTTTAACAGCTTTGTGTAGCATAGAATCATTTCCTTCTAATTTTATAATCTTATTTTGAAGAATGTTATAAGCAACAGCACACATCAGTAAAACAAAGCCATAAATGCTCATGGGTACAGCTGAAAAATGATGTTCACCAATCCAACTCGTAGCAAATGGAATCAACGACAACCAAAAAAGTAAAAATAAATTACCCCACAAAATAGAGCCATTCACTTTTTTGACTACTTGCAGCATGTGATGATGGTTATTCCAATAAATACCCACGTAAATAAAACTCAAAACATAACTCAAAAAAACGGGAATTAAATGTTGTAAGGATTCAAAACTATCGTCTTCTGGTGCTTTGATTTCTAATACCATGATGGTGATTATAATGGCTAAAACGCCATCGCTAAAGGCTTCGAGTCTGGTTTTGTTCATGGTTTATATGTTTAATTACTAGAAAGTCTATTTCTTTTTTTTGCCACAGATTACACTGATTTCCGCAGATTTTTTATTTATAAATTTTTACAAATTAATCCGTGAAAATCTGTTTAATCTGTGTCATCCGTGGCTGAAACATTTAATTAAGCTAAAGCCAATTCAATAGCATTCGTAAATAAATTCGTCAATGAAATTCCCGCTGCTTTGGCTTGTTGCGGAATTAAACTTTCGGTAGTAAGTCCTGGAATGGTGTTCATTTCAAGCATGTGAGGTTCTCCATCGACAAAGATGAATTCGCTTCTAGAGAAACCTTTCATTTTCAAAACTTCGTAAGCGCGTTTGGCAGCAACACTCACTTTTTGGGCCATTTCATCAGAGATTCTGGCAGGAGTAATTTCTTGTGATTTCCCTTGGTATTTGGCTTCGTAATCGAAGAAATCATTTTCTGAAACAATTTCGGTTATGGGTAAAACGATTATTTCTCCCTGATAATTAATCACTCCAACAGAAACTTCGGTTCCGTCAAGGAAACTTTCTATGATGATTTCGTTGTCTTCTTTGTAGGCTACTTCGATGGCAATTGGCAATTCGGCTTCGGTTTTTACTTTAGAAATTCCGAAACTGGAACCTGATTTGTTTGGTTTTACAAAACAAGGTAAGCCCAAGTTTTTCACAATTTCAGCAGTATCGATTTTGTCTCCTTTGTTCAGATAGTAAGAATTGGCAGTTTTAATTCCATAAGGTTTTAAAATAGAAAGTAAATCACGTTTGTTGAAAGTAATTCCAGCTTGGTAATAATCGCATGAAGATTGTGGCATTCCGATTAATTCGAAATAAGCTTGCATCAATCCGTCTTCGCCAGGAGTTCCGTGAATGGCATTAAAAACACAGTCGAATGTGATTTTGGTTCCGTTTACAGTAGTTGAAAAATCATTTTTGTCTATTGGAAATTCAGCGTCATTATCGTCAACATAGACCCATTTTTCTTTGAAAATATGAATGCGAAATCCGTTGTATTTGGTTTTGTCAAGAAATTGATAGACTACGTTTCCGCTGATTAAGGATATTTTGTATTCACTTGAATATCCGCCCATTATGATGGCAATGTTTTTCATTTTATTAGTTTAATCGGTTAACCGTTTAACCGATTAACCGATTAAACGTTTTCTAAACAAAATTAGAATTTTTTTTGGAACGAAATAGGTTTATCTTTGTGACTTATAAAAATAAATTTATGAGCTTACGTAAATATCTTACTAGCCGCGTATTTTTTGGACAAGCGTTTGCGGCTCTTGTCATTCTTGCCGTTTTGAGCTATTTGTTCATGCATTGGCTGACATTCACCACCGATCACGGACACGAAATCACAGTGCCTAATTTGGCTAAACTGACCGAGGAGCAAGTGGAAGAAAAACTGGATGAATTAGATTTAGATTATGTGCTTTTGGACAGTGTGGATTACAATAGTGCGTATCCAAAATTCAGTGTGGTAGAGCAAGATCCATTACCAGGTGCGAAAGTAAAAGAAGGCAGAAAAGTATATATAAAGATTAATGCTTCGGGTTTTTCGTCGGTTAAAGTTCCTGATTTGATTGACAAAACCTATCGTGAAGCGGTGCCAACACTAAAGGCTTTGGGACTTGAAGAAGGTACAATTACCTATATTCCAAATCTTGGAAAAGATATGGTATTGGAAATGCGCTGTAAAGGAAGAAATATTAAGCCTGGTGATCGCGTTTTGAAAGCATCCAAAATTGATTTGGTATTGGGCGACGGAAAAGAAAGTTATGTAGAAGAAGTGGACTCGACAACTACAACAATACCAACAACTGAGGAATTACCGGAACATGAACAATAATAACGAAACTACCGAGGATTTAGAGGACGAATTATTTGAACATTATCGATTTGACGTTCCCAAAGGACAAGAGTTTTTGAGGATCGACAAGTATTTGATGAACATGATTCCAAATGCGACTCGAAATAAAATCCAAAATGCCGCAACTGCCGGCGATATTTATGTGAATGATATTCCCGTAAAATCGAATTATAAAGTAAAACCTTTTGATGTGATACGCATTATGTTGTCGCATCCGCCGTTTGAAAATAGGGTAGATCCTGAAAATATTCCGTTGGATATTGTCTATGAAGACGATGCACTGTTGCTGGTAAACAAACCGCCTGATTTTGTGGTTCATCCGGGTCACGGAAATTATACGGGAACTTTGGTGAATGCTTTGGCGTATCATTTTGAGAATCTGCCAATGAACAGTAGTGAGCGTCCGGGACTGGTTCATCGTATTGATAAAGATACTTCTGGACTTTTGGTTATTGCTAAAACAGAAGCGGCTATGACGCATCTTGCCAAGCAATTTGAAGCTAAAACTACCGAAAGAGAATACATTGCTTTAGTCTGGGGAAATGTAATTGAAGATGAAGGAACGATTGAAGGCAACATTGCCCGCCACCTAAAAGACCGTATGCAAATGGCAGTTTTTGCCGATCCTGAAATTGGAAAACCTGCCGTGACACATTACAAAGTATTAGAACGTTTTGGTTATGTGACTTTGATTTCTTGTATTCTGGAAACGGGAAGAACGCATCAGATTCGGGTTCACATGAAACACATCGGTCATCCGCTTTTTAATGACGAACGCTATGGTGGTCATCTGATTTTGAAAGGAACAACGTTTACCAAATACAAACAATTTATAGAAAACTGTTTCAAGGCTTTGCCACGTCAGGCTTTGCACGCTAAAACCCTTGGTTTTATTCATCCAAATACGGGAGAATATATGCGTTTTGATACCGAATTGCCACAGGATTTTCAGGATTGTTTGGAGAAATGGAGAGGGTATTCGAAAACGCATGCTAACGAAGAGGAATAAAAAGTTAGCACACGGATGACGCTGATTTTAACGGATAAAAACGGATTTTTTTTTGATATAAAATAGGGAAGCCTTCTTGGATTATCGAGAAGGCTTTTTTTAGTTTATTTCTAATATTTAATTCTCCCAACAGAACCCGTCTCCGAAGGAATCAATTCAAAAACAGAAGTCGGTTTTAGTCTCGGTTCTATTCTATGTGAAACATAGATAATCGTCATATTGGTTTCCTGAAGCAGGATGTTGATCAGGTCAATGACCAAAGCCGAATTGTTATCATCAAGACCTTCCAAAGGTTCGTCGAGAATTATTAAAGGTGGATGTTTGATAACAGCACGAACAATGAGCGCCACTCTTTGCAATCCCAACGAAAGTTGGTTAAAATTTTTATTTCGCAAATGACTGATTTGAATTGCCGATAGCCATTGGTCTGCAATTTGTTTTTGCAGGATTGTAGGCTGTGTGTATAATCCAATGGAATCGAAAAATCCCGACAGAATCATTTGTTCCAAAGTGTGGTTTCGTTTGAATAAATGCGTCATCGAAGTGGAGAAAATCCCGATGTTTTTCTTGATGTCCCAAACGCTTTCTCCGCTTCCTTTTTTCTTTCCGAAGAGGTATAATTCCTGTCCGTATCCTTTTGGATTTTCTCCCGTAATCATTGATAAAATGGTGCTTTTACCAGAACCATTTGGACCAACTAACTGCCAAAACTCTCCTTGCTTAATCGTCCAGAAAATAGAATTTATAATAGGTCTTTCTTCATAACTTACCGAAACACCATCTAATTTTATAAGCACATTTTCTTTATTCTCAAAAGAATGTACTGGTTTCGGAATTCCCTCTGGTTGGATTCTTTTAGTATTGTTTGTAGAACTTTCAATTGGTTTTAAATCAAAAGTATCATCCATTATTTGTGCTTTGTTTTCTATAAAATATAACAAATCTTCGGAACGGTTGACCAATTGGATAAGCCCTAAAGAGTTTGATAATTCTTCTATAGATTTAGTTAAAACTTTTCGAGAAGCCTGGTCTAAATGATCAAAAGGATTGTCTAAAATAATGTAATCTGGATTTTGATTCAGGCAGTATTTTAGGAATTCTTTCTTTTGTTCGCCTGATGAAAAGCTACGTAATCTTCGGTTAGAAGTAGTTTCGAGCGTTTCGTATTGTTCTTCTTTTTCTATGAATTTCTGAATGGTAATGTCTGAAAAAAGAATGCCTTTTAAGTTGTTGTATATTGCTAATTTGCCAGTGCTTTTTCCAGAAAGTACGGTTTCTATAAATTGGTTTTTATTGACAAGATCGGATAAAAGGATATTCCAAAGGGGTTTGTTGTTCATTGTAAAAGGGATGTTTGAAAGTAGTGTATTCTTTTGGTAAAACTAAAAAATAATTTGTGCTAATTTGTGAAATTTGTGGTAAAAAATTGGCACGCAGATGACGCAGATTTTGTCGGATTAAAACGGATTTTCTATCGGTGTGAATCTGTTTTATCCGTTAAAATCTGTGGCTGAAAAATAGGCAAATAAATTCTATTACAATTTTCGTTTTCGGTTTTTCAATTTGTACTTTTGAAACTTTCAAACAAGAACCATAATTATGAAAATCGTTATATCGCCAGCCAAATCGTTAAATTTTGAAAAAGCTTTGCCAACGCCAAACTTTTCGGAATCTTTGTTCCTAAAAGAATCCCGACAAGTGCATAAAGTGTTGAAACAAAAATCCCCAAAGGAACTTTCAGAATTAATGGATATTTCAGACAAACTGGCTGATTTGAATTGGCAGCGCAACAAAGATTGGAAAACACCTTTCACTCCTGAAAATGCACGTCAAGCGGTTTTTGCTTTTGATGGTGATGTTTACACGGGATTGGATGCCTATTCGATTCCAATAGAAAAACTGGACGATTTACAAGACCGTTTGCGAATCTTATCGGGTTTGTACGGACTCCTGAAACCATTGGATTTAATGCAAGCCTATCGTTTGGAAATGGGAACCAAATTACCCATTGGCGAAAGCAAAAACTTATACGATTTTTGGAAACCTATTATTGCGAAAGCCTTAAATAAAGAACTTCAAAAAGGGGAGTTATTCGTGAATTTGGCGAGCAACGAATATTTCTCGGCTGTGGATGTAAAAGCCTTGAAAGTTCCTGTTATCACTCCAGAATTCAAGGATTATAAAGACGGAAAATTAAAGATAATCAGTTTCTTTGCCAAGAAGGCGAGAGGATTGATGGTGCGTTACATCATTGATACCAATGCCGAAACCATTGATGATTTGAAAGGGTTCAATTATGAAGGCTATCAATTTGATGCGAATTTATCTGAAGGGAATCAGTTGGTTTTTACAAGATAGATAAAAAACACCGCAGATTCGCAGATTTAAAATTAATAATCTGCGAATCTGCGGTTTTAGTTTTTACAAAAATCTTAATGCATCGCATCAGCAGGGTTGATTTTGTTTTTCCCTCTTTTAATGAAAAGAATAATTGGAATACATAATAAAAACAAAATTCCTAAATAAAGAAAAATATCCATATAAGCCAGTACCGTACTTTGTTTTTGCACTGAATAATCCAACACTTGATAGGCTTTTTGCAAGGATTCGTTACTGCTAAAACCTTTTGACATAAAACCTCTTTGCAAGGCAACAATGCGCTGTTGTACTTCGTATTTGCTTGGGTCTAAATAGGAAACCAGATTTACTCGGTGTTCCTGACTCCAGCGGGTGATGAATGTGGTAATGATAGCAATACCAAACGAACCTCCCAATTGGCGCATCATTCCTGTAAAAGCCGCACCTTCTCCAATATGTTTTCCTTTTAAGGTCGAAAGAGAGAGCGTGGTTATGGGTACAAAAAGCAATCCCAATCCGATTCCTCTTAAAATCAACGGCCAAAATAAATGTTCTGTTCCAGTATCGGGAGTCATATTATTGTGCATAATCAGGGTAAAGAAGAAAAAGATTAAAAATCCAACACCTACCATATAACCTTGCGGCACTCCTTTTTGAATCAGATTTCCTACTATTGGCATCATCAAAGCGGTTGTTATCGAACCTGGAATTAGTAATAATCCCGCATCTGTCGCCGTCCAACCTAAAACAGATTGCGTGTAAATTGGGATAATCAATGTAGAACCATACAATCCGAAACCAAGAATGAAACACATAACAGTTCCGATTCGGAGATTTCCGTCTTTTAAAACACTTAAATTGACAATCGGATGTTTATACGTAAGTTCTCTCCAGATGAAAAGAATTAGACCGAAGATACTTGCCACACTTAAACCCGTAATCAGATTGTCGTTAAACCAATCGTCTTGTTGTCCGTGTTCTAAAACAAATTGTAACGAACCAATGAAGGTTGCCAATAATACAATTCCCCACCAATCGACCTGATTGGCTTTTAGTTTTTCGCCATATTTTGGACTTCTTACGAAAGAAATAGCTAAAATAGTAGCAATAATTCCCAACGGAATATTGATGTAAAAAATATAAGGCCAAGAATAATGATCGACCAAATAACCTCCTAATGGCGGCCCTAATGTTGGTCCTACAATTACACCCATTCCGTAGATAGCTTGTGCCATTCCACGTTTGGCTACTGGATAACTTTCTGTGATAATGGTTTGAGCGGTTACCAATAAAGCACCACCACCAATACCCTGAACGAATCGAAAGGCTACTAATTCCCATATATTACTGGCATTTCCACACAAAAAGGAACATACCGTAAAAAGAATAATCGAGGCTACAAAGTAATTACGTCTTCCAAATTGTTGCGATAACCAGCTCGTCATTGGAATTACAATAACATTCGCAATGGCGTAAGCGGTAATTACCCAAGCCACATCGGTTAAGGTCGCACCAAGGCTGCCTCGCATATCTGTCAAAGCTACGTTTACAATGGTCGTATCAACGATTTCTAATAGCGCACAAAGTACCGCCGTAATCGTAATAATGACACGTCTGAATCCGTATTCTACTAAATCGTCGTCTGCTGCTTGTACTTTTGTCATTTTATAAAATTTAATTTAGTAATTAGTGATTAGTAAAGAGTGATTAGCTTAATTAAGGGCTAATTACTAAAAGCTATTCACTAATCACTGAACAGTTTGCAGTCTACTTCAAATGTACATCTACTTCAACGTTCATTCCTGGGCGCAATAATTTTACTTTTTCAGCATCATTTGTTGGGTCTAAACTAATTTTTACGGGTAATCTTTGAATCGTTTTCACGAAGTTTCCAGTAGCGTTATCTGGTGGTAACAAAGAAAAACGTGAACCAGTTGCCGGAGAAAAAGAAGTAAGTGTTCCTTTAAATTCATAATCAGGATAAGCATCTACTTGCAAACTTACTTTTTGACCCACAATCATTTTGTCCAATTGCGTTTCTTTGAAATTCGCTACCACCCAAGCTTCATTATTATTGATGATGTAAAACAAGGATTGACCTGCTTGGACCAATTGTCCTGGTTGAATATCCACTTTAGAAACCTGACCGTCAATAGCGGCTGTAACTACAGTGTAAGTAAGGTTTAATTTTGCAACGTCTAATAATGATTTCGCTTTTTTGATATTGGCAGCAGCGACTTCCGTTTGTTTGTCAGAAACTTTAGATTTCGATTGAATTACCGATTTTTGATACGAACTCGCTCTTTGTTGTTGTTCCAAAACGCGAACTTGACTTTCGGCTTCTTCTTTTGCAGCCAAAGCTTGTTCGTATTGTTGTTTAGTGATCGTATGTGTTTTGTACAAATTATTGTAACGGTTGTAATCGCTGGTAATTTGTCTCAATCTGATTTTAGCACTTTCGATAGAACTACCTGCTGATTTTACATTGGCATCCGAAACAGAAATGTTTGCATAAGCACTTCCAATATCGGCTTTTGCAGCTTCAAATTGACTTTCTGCTCCCAATAAAGCAGCATTGGCTTCATCAATTTTCAATTGAAAATCTCTTTGGTCAATAGTGAATAAAGTATCTCCTTTTTTTACAAAATCATTGTCTTTTACATAAACCTTGCTGATATATCCTGCAACTCTCGGAATAATCGGGTTCATTTTTTTCTCTATTTGAGCATCATCCGTTTCTTCGTGAGAAATAGAGTGGATGTATTTTGAAACTCCGTATGTTCCCAGTACTAAAACTAGGACTGTGATTATGATGATGAATTTGGTATTTGTTTTTTTCTTTTCCATGGTGGCTATTATTGTATTTTAGAAAGATTGAATGATTGTGCTATTTGTCCTGTTGCCGAAAGTAATTCGTAGTATTTTAGAATGATGTTTGCTTTAGATACCGCTGTGTTTATTTTAGCCGAAAGATTCTCCACATCGGCTTCAACTAAATCATTAGTGTCAGATAATCCGTTGTCAAATTTGTCTTTTACGATTCGGAAGTTTTCCGCAGTTTGCTGAACCGCTTCGTTGTAAACTACATTTTGATTGATGGCTAAATCATAATCTTCCAGTGCTTTCTGAACTTCGTTTTTGATGCGGTCGTTTAAAATAGCTTCCGAATTTTTGACTTCCAATGCTTGACTTTCTGCTACTTTTACGTGTGCTTTGTTTTTTAGAATTCCACCTAAATCGTATGACAATCCTACTCCAAAATTCATTGCATATTTCACAGTAACAATTTCTTTTAAATCCAATGCAGTAAAACCACCCAATAATGAAATCGAAGGGTAATAGGCTGCTTTTGCTATTTTGATATTGGCTTCACTGGCTTTTTGATGGAAATGAATAGCTTCTAAATCTTTTCTGTTTTCTAATGCTACGGCATCTGATTTGGGTGCATTATCTGTTTTTAAAGTAAAAAAATCACTTTCGTTAACAGCTAGTTTTGTGCCTGAATCTAATTTTAATAAAGTCGTCAAATAGAAATTAATGTTATTCAGATTGTTGTTCGCTTCATCAATAGACAATTGTGTTTTAGAAACCAATAATTGGGCTTTCAATAAATCATTTCTCGGAATAATGCCATTTTTTTCTAATTCGATAAAATCGGTTACACGCTGTTTGGCACTTTTTTGATTTTCTTTTAGTAAATCCAAAGTTTTTTGCGCCTTGTACAAAGCGGTGTAATAAGTCACCACTCGCATTGTAATTTCTTCTTTTGTTTGGGCAGCATTCGCATTTTCGGCTTGGTATAAATTATCCGATAATTTAATGCTATTTTGGATTTTGAATCCTGAAAACAAAGGCAAACTAGCCGTTGCCTGTGCCAACATTAATTGTTCTGGAGCGGGAAGTGGTGCTGCATCAGGATCACTATTTGCTATTGTTACCGAAGCTTTTGTCAAACGCTGGTATTGACCAGAAATTTTAAAATCGGGATATTGGTTGTTTTTTACCGTTTGCAACTCGTATTTTTTTGTGTTTACCTTGGTGTCGGCAAGGCTTACTTCGTAGCTTTTTGTCCAAGCCAACTGAACGGCTTCATCGAGAGTTAAACTCTTTTTCTCCTGCGCTGATACTACTGTTATTCCAATTAAAGAAATACCAAAGAGTATTAATTGTTTAATGTTCATATATCAAAAGTGCTTTTATGGTTTGTTGAATGTGTTTTATTAAATCAGTCTTCACATAATTGGTGTAAGCTTCTTCGGTTTTTAGGTTTAATAAATCTTCAAAAAAAGGTTTGTTCATCTGAAAATGAAAAAAAGTTCCTAGAATTGTTGGCGTTATCAAAGGGATAATCACATCTTTTCTAAAAACCCCTTTGGCTTGCCCTTCTTTGATAATCAGTTCCAAAGACCTTAAATTCGACTTTTTTATTTCGGTAAAAGATTCCAATTCCAAAACCCTTTTTTTGGATGCTAATTCAAAATGTAGAATGCGATAAATTCCTCTGTTGCAGTTGAGTCTATTGACATAAAGGTCAATTAGCTTGTTTATTTTTTCGATAGGTTCCAGTTTTTCATCTATCAAATTCACTAATAATTCTTTTAGACCAGAAGTTTTATATAAGACTAAAGATTCTAATAATTTTTCTTTGCTTCCAAAATAATAGGAAACCATAGCTACGTTGATATTGGCTTCTTTCGAAATATCCCTAATCGAAGTGCCATCAAAACCTTTCTCTGCAAAGAGTGATTCGGCTACTTCCAGAATTTGAATTTGTTTGTCGTTTAAATCGTTTTCCACTGTTTTTAATTTAATGAGACAAAATTAAACAACTGTTTAAATTAAACAACTGTTTAATTTTTGTTTAACCTTTATTTAACAACTTGGGAACATTGATTTTTATGATGAAATTGCATTTGATTAGGATGAAATCTATACTTAATACTATCTTTGTCGCTTATAAATTAAAATTTAAAAGATGAAGAAAGATTCCTTATTTTTAGTTGTTTTATTTACTTTTTTAGGCTTTTCGGGAGTTAATGCACAAATTAATTTTGGCGAAAAAGCGTTAGGTGCAGTTCAAAAAGGCTATGCTGGTTTGACTTTTACAAATGAACAAGCAGCAGCATTATCTAAAGAAGCGGTTGTAAAAATGGATACCGAGCACACTATTGCTGGTCCAAAAGATCCCTACACAATTAGATTGAACAAGATTTTTGGAAAACATACCAATGTGAATGGTTTGGTTATAAATTATAAAATTTATGTGATTAAAGAAGTAAATGCTTTTGCCACAGCCGATGGAAGTGTTAGGGTTTATACTGGATTGATGGACGTGATGGATGACAATGAATTGCTGGTAGTGATAGGTCACGAAATAGGTCATGTTGTCAATAACGATTCAAGAGATGCCATAAAAGCAGCTTACCAAAAAGCAGCCTTAATTGATGCTGCAGCCTCACAATCAAACGCTATTGCTACAATAACGGACAGCCAATTGGGAAAAATAGGTAGTGCTATGATTGATAGTAAACACAGTCGCAAGCAGGAATCAGAAGCAGATGATTTTGCTTATGATTTTATGAAGAAAAATGGCTATAATGTCAATGCGGTAGAATCAGCTTTTGCTATTTTAGCTAAAATGAGCGAAGGAACTCAAAGTGATTTTTTAACTCGAATGATGAGTTCACATCCTGATCCGAAAGTACGATCTGAAAATGCTAAAAACAGAGCTGTAAAAGAAGGATTGTATAAGCCATATATCCATAAAATGCCAACAGTAACTCCTGTAAAAAAGACCACTACCAAAAAAACGACTACTACGAAAAAGAAATAAGTTTTTTAAAACATAAAAAAAGCAGAACTTTTGGGTTCTGCTTTTTTGTTTATTGCATTTGTATTGAAATCGGAAGATTATATGCGGTTCGAACAGGTTTTGAATTGATGATTCCTGGAGTCCATTTGGTTTTTAAGGATTTCAAAACACGAACAGCTTCTCTGCCTAGTCCATAACCAGGGTCTCTATTGACTTTGATATCAGTCATAGTACCATCTTTTTCGATAACAAACGATACATAAATTTTAATGATATTAGAAGCATCAATTTCTGGTTTTTCAAAATTGTTGCTCACATATTTATAGAATTTTTCCATTCCGCCCGGAAATTGAGGCATCTTGTCTAAAATAGAAGTGCCAACGATTGAAGTTCCATAATCCACCTCGGGAGTAACTCCAGTTCCAGATCCAGCTCCTGAACCATATCCATCTAAAGTGGTTGAATTTCCCATACCTATGCTTTCTGAACTGTTGTTTGTGGTGTTTTTTATTTCAGTAGTAACGGGTATCTCGGGCGTAGCTTCATTTGGATTTACGATAATCGGATTTCTGAAAATCTCTTGTTTTACAGGTATTTCGGTAATGTTTTGTGTTGGTGCTTGCGAAGATGCAGCTTCGGTTTTTGGTTCTGGAGTAACAAGAATATCGGTTACTTTGATAGGTTCTGACCATTCAGGAATTAAATCAACAGGAGCAGTATCTGATTTGAAATGACTGGCAACTGTAGAAATGACTCCAATAGAAGCGACAAATAATAATCCCATAAATAGGGCAGTCAATGAGGATTTTACACTGTCACGGCGCATTTGGTAAGCACCATATTCTTTGTTTTTGTTTTCGAAAACAAGGTCAATCCAACGAGTTTCGTAAATACTTAATCTAGACATAATTCAAGGTTTTATTGGTTAAAGTATTTGTCAAGTCATAAGCAGGGTTGTTTGAACATACAACGTAAAAGATATTCAGTTTAATATATAAAACGATGATTATTTTTAAAATATTTTAACAAGAATAAAGAAAGTCTTTGTTTTCGGGGAGTTTTATGTATGTAGTTTTAAAAAGGATATTGTTTTAAATAAAAAATCTCTAACTATCATTTGATAATTAGAGATTTTAAGAGTATTTAATTTCAGTTATGATTATCCTTTCATTCTGAAAAAAAAATTATTTTTTCTTCAAAATTTTATATTCTTCATAACAGCCACTTATGGCGTCAAGTATTTGAAGGTCGTTAGCTGTTTTTACAAAAGATTCCGAGTAGTTACAACGAGCTAGTATTTCGGCAATTTCTTTTTTGTCGATACCTAAAAGAACTGAAATAGTTTCACGATCGTATTTAGTTTCCAGAAGGTTACGGACGGTATCGTCTTTTTTCATTTCTTTCAAACGCTTGAGTTCATTGGGCTTTTTACCAAAAAAATTATAAAGTTTGTCGGCGGGATTAAAAATAGCACCCATTACTTTGCCAAAAGCTCCAGGTGAAGTATCACCTGTTTCATAACCTTCGGTCAATCCGTTTATGCTGTAACGGTAATTTTCTTTAACTGGAATTAATTTAGAATCTACTTCGAGATAGCCTGTTAAATTATAGCCGCCAACAATTACTTCTTCAAGGGCGTATGCTTTTTCGGTTAGTTGAATGGTAGTCGATTTAGTTCTTACCCAGTCATTAGTAACTCTAATTCTCAAGGATTGAAATCCAATACAAGTAATGTGTAATGTGTCATTTACAGATACTGCAAGTGTAAAATTCCCTCTATCATCAGTAGTTGTTCCTCTAACTTTGTTGATGTTAATAATATTAACGTTGGGCAAAGGGAATTTGGTATTGTCATTAAGAATGGTTCCCGTAACGGTTTGAGCCGCATCAATAGCTTGAGAAAAGACTGTTGAGGTAAGTATTAAAAAAAAAGAAACTACAAGATATTTCATAAACAGATTTAAAACTTTAAAAGTAATAAATAGGTATGAAATATAATGTAGTTTCAATATAATTATAAGAAAATTAACAGTAGATATAATAATTGCAAACTAGAATTCTAAAATCTGCAACCTAAAATCTACAATTTTTTTCTAGCTTCTTCTTGGTCTTCTTTCTCTTGGAGCATCTCCAAAGCTTTCAGAACGTCTGGCAGGTCTTTCTGATGAACCACCCTCACGTCTTGGGGCTCTTTCTGAAAAACCACCAGTTCTTGGAGCTGAATTGCTTCTTGGTCCAAAACCTCCTTCACGAGGAGCTGAATTTCTGTCGCTTCTAAATCCACCACCAGAACCTTCACGTCTTGGAGCAAAACTTCCTTCTCTTCTTGGTCCCGAACTTCTTCCGCCACCAAAACCTCCAGAGTTTCTTCCGTTATGATCACGTCTTCCGCCACCATCGTTTTTAGAAATTTCAACATTGATACGACGTCCTTCTAATTGTACGTTGTTCAATACTTCCATTACTTTATCTGTGTGTTCAGGATCAGTGTTAAAGAAAGAGAAACCTTCTTTTACATCTACTTTGAAAACATCATCACGACCTAGGTCTAAAGTTTCTTTCAAGTAATCTTTCAATGACATCCAGTCGAAATTATCTCTAGAACCAATGTTTACAAAATATCTTACAGCACCACCATTGTTATTTTCTCTTGGGGCTCCGTCTCTATCATCACGCTCACGTCTGTCAGATGATTGATTAGATATGTCTCTGTTTTTCTTGTAATAATTGATAAAACGGTTAAATTCTACTGAAACCATTTTCTTAATCAATTCTTCTTTTGTCAAACCTTCTAACACATTATTGATAGCTGGCAAGTAGTTGTCAATTTCGTGATCTACTTCTGTGTCTTTAATTTTTGTTGCTAGGTGTAACAATTGGATTTCGCAGATTTCAATTCCAGAAGGGATTGTTTTTTCTTCGAATTTTTGTTTGATGATTCTTTCGATTGAAGAAATCTTACGGATCTCACTTTTGGTTACAATAACTATAGAAGTTCCTAATTTCCCAGCACGACCCGTACGGCCTGAACGGTGATTGTAGGTTTCTATTTCGTCAGGCAATTGATAGTTTACTACGTGAGTAACATTGTCAACGTCAATTCCACGAGCAGCAACATCAGTAGCCACAAGCATTTGAATTTGACGACCTCTAAACGATTTCATAACGCCATCACGTTGCGCTTGAGATAAATCTCCGTGCAATGCAGCAGCACTGTATCCGTCTTCGATTAATTTCTCTGCAACTGCTTGTGTATCACGTTTGGTTCTACAAAAAACAACCGAGAAAATGTCTGGATTAGCATCTGCCAATCTTTTCAAAGCTTCGTAACGGTCACGAGCATTTACCAAGTAAAATTCGTGAGAAACTGTTGCTGAACCTGAATTTTTAGTTCCAACTGTAATCTCTAATGGATTGGTCATGAATTGTTTTCCAATTCTGGCTACTTCTGCAGGCATGGTAGCCGAGAATAACCATGTGTTTTTTTCGTCTGGCGTGGTTGACAAGATGTTTACGATGTCTTCATAGAAGCCCATGTTCAACATTTCGTCTGCCTCGTCAAGAATACAGTAATTAATTTGAGAAATGTTTACCAATCCTCTGTTAATCATGTCTTGCATTCTACCTGGAGTAGCCACAATAATTTGCGCACCTCTTTTGATGTCTCTAGCCTGTTCTGTAATACTCGCACCACCATAAACAGCCACTACGTTAATACCTTTTTCGTATTTAGAGTAGTTTTTAAGTTCATTTGTAATTTGCAAACAAAGTTCGCGGGTAGGTGATAAGATTAACGCCTGTGTATTTCTGTTGTCGGCATCAATTTTTTGAATGACTGGAAAACCAAAAGCTGCTGTTTTCCCTGTCCCTGTTTGAGCCAACGCAACTAAATCTGTGTCTTGTTCCAATAATAGGGGAATCGCTTTCTCCTGTACTTCGGTCGGATTCTCAAATCCTAGATCGATAATCGCACGTTGTAGCGATTCACTCAATCCTAATTGTTCAAATTTATTCATATATGTTTTTAAAATTTGGTGCAAAAGTACACTTAAAAAACCATATAATCTAATGGAAAATTCAGATTTAAGATTTTATTGTTATTTGATAATCAGAATTTTAGATTTAGGATTTTAGATTTTAGATTTCGTTTTTCAGATTTAAGAGTTAAATCTTCCTTACAAATTTGAATTTTATTTAATTTTTAAAAAGTAAATTAACTGCTCTGTTGCTTTACCACGGTGGCTAATTCCTCCTTTTTCTTCTAAAGAAAGTTGTGCAAAAGTTTTTGAAAATCCTTCTGGTTGAAAGATAGGATCGTATCCAAAACCTTGATTTCCTGTTTTTTCTAAAGTGATTTCGCCACGAGCTATTCCTGTAAAAAGATGTTGTTTTCCGTTTAGATTTAAGGCAATAACAGTTTTGAATTGAGCATTTCTATTTGGTTTATTGGATAAAGCGTTTAATAACTTATTCATATTATCATCAGCATTTCTTTGTTCGCCAGCATAACGAGCTGAATAAACGCCTGGTTCACCGTTTAGTGCTTCGACTTCTAGTCCAGTGTCATCGGCAAAACAATCGTAACCGTATTTTTCACTGATATAATTGGCTTTTAAAATCGCATTTCCTTCTATGGTATCTGCTGTTTCTGGAATTTCTTCAAAACAACCAATGCTTTCTAAACTAATAATTTCGATAGTAGCAGGAAGCATTTGTTGTACTTCGAGGATTTTATTTTTGTTGTTAGTAGCAAAAACGAGTTTCATTTTTTTTGATTTTATAAAATAATGGCAAAGATACAATGTTTTGAAATGCTAATTTTTATTTGTTAAACAATAGTTAAATCATTATTTTTCAGAACATTAAAGTTTTTTTAATTGTATATTTGAGTATGATTTTGATTCGTTACTTAAGATGTTAGACTATAAAAAGAAAAGGGTTCATTACTCAATTTTAAATGAAGGTAAAGTTGATGATGATAAATCAAAATCATAATGAGAGGGCTATAAAAAGCCCTCTTTTTTTGGATAGCGGTTAAAAAGTAGCGGTAATTTTATTCGATTGTGTTGTTTTTATTTTTCTCTCCTCTCGATTTAATACCTTTTTATTTCAAAATAAACAGTTCTTAATTAAATCATAATTCTTTCTAATCTCCTTCTAGATTTTAATTTCAATTAGTAGTTTTGTTAAATACACATTTTTTTTCTCAAATGAAGTTACTAATTGTAGAGGACGAGCCTAATCTTTTATCCATTTTGCGGAAAGGATTTGCCGAGAATAACAACGAAGTAAGTGTTGCGCTTGACGGTACTACAGCTCTAGAAATGATTCACAATTATACTTTTGATGTGGTTATTTTGGATGTAATGTTGCCCGACATCAACGGAATCGAAATTTGCAGAAGGTTGAGAGCTAGCAAAAATTTTGTTCCTGTTTTATTGCTTACTGCTTTGGGAACTTCAGAGAATATTGTAACAGGTTTGAACGCCGGGGCGGATGATTATTTGGTAAAACCCTTTAAATTTGGAGAACTTGATGCTAGAGTAAATGCTCTAAATCGCAGAGCCAGTCAAGAAATCGAGAAAATAGATTCCATTAGCATTGGTGATTTAGAAATTAATGCTCGAGCAAAAACGGTCAAAAGAGCTGGGGAGTCAATCGTTTTAACCGCCAAAGAATTCAAATTACTCTATTATTTGGCAAAAAATAAAGGTAGAATAGTATCTCGGGATCAAATTTTAGACAATGTTTGGGATATAAATTTTGATATGAATACCAATGTGGTTGATGTTTATATTACCTATTTACGAAAAAAAATTGATAAACCTTTCAATACGAAACTCATTCATACGATGAAAGGTTTGGGTTATGTTATTAAATCTTAAAAATGGATATTAGAAAAAAAATAACGGTTACTTATGTAGCACTTTCTTGCTTTAGTACGTTGTTATTAAGTGTTATAGTATTTGTTTTGTTTAGAGAAAATAATCGATATCATTTTTTGAAAAGACTTGACGATCGATCTAAAATTGTAGCTTCTATTCACTTTCAGTATGATCCTGAAAAAATAAAATATTACAGTAATTTAAAGAAAAACGGTTTAGAAGAACTAATTGAAGAAGAAGAATATGTTCTTAAAATAAACAGTGCCAATAGTTTTGATTATAACACTAAATTAAATCTTCCAAATGAGTTTTATTCTAATATTTTAAAAACAGGAAAAGATTATTTTGAAGTTAACAGCAAGTACTATTTAGGTCAGGTTTTTACAGAAGGGAATCAAAAATATATTGTAATTGTTGGTGCACGTGACCGAAGAGGAAAAACAACAACCGTTTACATCGTGAAAATATTATTCTTTGGTGGTATCGGATTCATAGTACTGGCTTTCTTTTTAGGTCGCTTTTTAGCAAAACGAGTCATTAATCCTGTAGCGAGAATCACTAATGAGGTAAAAAGAATTAGTGCTTCCAACCTCCATAACCGACTTCCAGAGCTTAAGAATTCTGATGAAATATCCGATCTAACGGCTACTTTTAATAATATGTTGGATCGTTTGGAAACTTCATTCGAAATTCAGGCTAATTTTATAAATAATGCTTCACACGAACTCAAAACGCCAATTACCACCATTATTGCCGAGGCTGAAATTATGCTTCTCAAAGAAAGACCTGTGCCAGAATACGTGCAGTCTTTAGAGAATATTTACAGTCAGGCATCACGATTAGGAAATCTTACCGAGAGTTTGTTGAAGCTAACCCAAACTGGTTATGACGGCAAAAAACAAGTGCTGGATATTGCCAGAATTGATGAACTATTGATGGATGTAAAATCCGATATTGATAAATTATTCCCTAATAATAGAGTGAGTGTCAAACTTAACTTTGCTCCACAGGATTCTAATTTACTATTAATTCCATGCAACAAACCTTTACTGGAATTAGCTATTAATAATATCATTGCTAATGGTGTGAAATATTCCGATAATAATGAGGTGTTTGTGTCATTATCCGCTAATCAGGACCAAATTAAAATTTCAATAAACGATATCGGAATAGGAATTCCACCCGAGGATATTCCACATTTATATGAGCCTTTCTTTAGAGGAAAAATTGCTGCAAAATATATAGGTTACGGTTTGGGATTGCCTTTGGCGATGAAAATTATCCGAATGCACGACGGAGAACTACAAGTGCAATCTGAAGAAAACAAAGGAACTATCGTTACTATTGTTTTCAAGAAATCTAACATTAAAAATTCTAATGTTGAATCTTAAGAAAATCTAATCTTAAATTAAGACTCTTCTAATATTCAGGAAGTTACTTTGTAAGTATAAACTAAATCATTTTATGCTTATGAAAAATTTTTTAATTCCTACGACCTTAAAAAGCGATACGATTTTTGCTGTACAATCTGCTATTAATCAAGCGAAAGATTATAAGTCTGAAATTATTTTAATGCTAGTTTCCGATACTCCTGATACTTTTTCATCTTCTCATTTTTTGCGTGAAATGAAATCAGGACTAACTCCAAATCAAGAGGATGTTTTAGACCAATGCCGAGCCATTATAAGTAATACAGACAACTGTAAAATAAAAGTACACCATCAATACGGTCTTTCATCTCCAATTTTCAGAAGAATTATCGAAGCCTTTGATATAAAGTTATTGATTTTGCCTCATTCCTATAAACAAGAAACCAAAAGAATTCATCAATATTTAGTGCAATTGGCGGGCAATCAAAAATGTCCTATTCTGCATTTGGGCAACGAACCTATCAAAGAAGATTGTAACAAAGCACTTTATATTGAAAATGCTACTGCCAATGCGCATGTGAAAGATATTCAACAGTTTTTAGACAAGAATTTTTCTTTTGAAATCGTAGGTCAAACGTCCAACTACCAAAACAATTTTGAAGAAGTTGCGCCTCATATTAACGAAGCCATCTCTAAATATGATATCGATTTACTTATTCAAACCCGTAAAGGCGAAAAAATCAAATTCAAAAAGAAAAAGAAAGAAGAAATCAATGAACTTTTAGGACTTCCTGTTTTATCACTCTACGAAGAATTTGCCTGAACATTTTTTTCAAGACGAACTGTAATCTAAAATTAAAAAGATGTTATTAAAGAAAAGAATTCCCATTAAATATGTTCTCGGAAAAATTAAGGTAGAGCTGGCTCTTGTATTAGCTTATACTATAATATTCGAAATTTTTCATCATTATTTCATCAACCTTCCAGTTGATATTCCAATAGCGATTCCAACCATGATTGGAACCATTATTTCATTATTATTGGCTTTCAAATCCAATCAGGCCTATGACCGTTGGTGGGAAGCACGAATTGTTTGGGGTGCGATTGTAAATGATTCTCGAACCTTAATTCGTCAAGTAATGACTTTCTATAAAGATCCAGATTTTTCTGTTGAAGCCAATGACTTTAAAGAAACTTTTACTAAAAGACAAATAGCTTGGTGTTATAGTTTGGGGCAATCCCTTCGGAAAAAAGATGCGATAAAACCGCTCAAAGAGTTTATGAGCGAAGAGGAAATTAAATATGTTAAGAATCATCAAAACGTGCCTAATGCTATTTTAATTTTGCATGCTCGCGATCTTCGAAATGCTCGAAATGATAAACGAATCAATATGTATCAGCAAGTAGAAATTGACAATACAATCTCCAGATTGTGTGATCACATGGGGAAATGCGAAAGAATTAAAAACACGATTTTTCCAACAACCTATAGTTTGTACATCCGATTGACTTTGTGTTTGTTTATTTTATTATTGCCTTTTGGATTAACAAGTGTCTTGAGCTGGTTCGCTATTCCGTTGATTACAGCCATTTCGGCAGCTTTCGTTTTAATTGAGAAAATGGCAATTCATTTGCAAGATCCTTTCGAAAACAGACCAACCGATACGCCTGTTACCGCAATTGCCAATACGATTGAAAAAAATCTAATGCAAATGGTCAACGAATACCGAAGTGAGTATTCTTTTGATACTGAATTGGAGAATAAAAAAGACACAAAAGTAGTAGAGAACGATCATTATTTTGTGTTGTAAAATGTAAAAAGGTTAAGTTGATAAAAAATTCAACTTAACCTTTTTTTGTGGAAATAGCTCTTGTATAAAACAACTTTCTATTAAGTCAATTATCTAAAATCGATGTTGTAAATTTTAATTGCTGGCTTTTATTCTTTTCTTTAGTTCAGATTTAGCTTGTTCTAAATCAATAGACATTTCATTTTCAATTTCTTTTATTAACTTTTTGCCATATTGCCATAAAAATTTATCAATATCATAATTTGAGAATTTTTCCAAACCTAAATCTATTTTAAATTTTTCAAATCTTGCATAAAACTCTATGAAATTACTTGGGTTTTCAAATGAAATCTTTTCGTTATTTTTTTGACCTAAATATCCATTCATGATAATCCAAATATAACTATCATAAATTGGAGTTTCAAAATTGCTTAAAAAATGAACGTATTTAGATGAAAAAGATAAGTTATTCCGTTCAAAACATTTTCCTTTTTCATTTGTCCAATTAACTTTAGATATTTTATCTACAAATACAATATATTCAGTTATTGTATTTGGATTTGATTCAGAGTTAGTGATTTTAATTATTTGGTCAACAACTGGATTTATATTAACTATTGCTGTTGAGTAAATTTTATTTAAGGATGCAACTTTTATTAAAACATTGAATTTGTTTTTATCATCATTAAATGTTTTAAATAATTTAATAAGATTTTGATCAAGTTCGTTACCTTCTTCAACTGAATATAATTTGAGAATTTCAGCGATGAATTCTTCCGTTGGTTTTTTTAGTTTCATTTTTATAAACTTGAAGATAACTACCGTGTACTACTCACATTCGATAAATTATTCGGAAAATACAAATTAGATAATTCACTAAATTCATCCCCACGCATAAAGATATTGATATCCGCATCGGCGAAACTCGTTTTTCCAGCTGCGGCTAATAATTCGTTGGCAGCGTGCAAAGTGTTTTTATGAAAATGATACACGCGTTCCGATTTGTCGCTTACCACCAAGCCTTTCATCAACATTTTATCTTGAGTCGCTACACCAGTAGGACATTGATTGTTGTGGCAACGCAACGCCTGAATGCACCCCAGCGAAAACAGAAATCCTCTGGCAGAATTACACATATCTGCCCCCAACGCAATGGCGTGCAAAATAGAATAACCCGAAATGATTTTTCCGCTACCAATGATTCTTATTTTATCTCGAATATTCAAATTGACCAATGTTTTATTGACAAAAATCAAGGCAGGTTCAAAAGGCATTCCTACACCGTCTGAAAATTCTAGAGGCGCAGCACCTGTTCCGCCTTCGGCACCATCTACGGTGATAAAATCAGGATAGCAATCAGCAGCAATCATTTCGTGGCAAATCGCTTCGAATTCATTGGTTTGACCAATGCAAAGTTTGAATCCAATAGGTTTTCCGTTAGACAATTGGCGTAAGCGATCAATAAATTCAACTAATCCTTTAGCATCTGAAAAAGCACTATGACAAGGAGGCGAAAGGATAGTTGTATGCGGTTGTACACCTCTTATTTTGGCAATTTGCTCTGTGTTTTTAGCTGCTGGTAAAACGCCTCCGTGACCTGGTTTTGCACCTTGAGAGAGTTTAATTTCAATCATTTTCACCTCGGGAAGATTCGCTTTTTCTGCAAACTTTCCGCCATCAAAACTACCTCGGTCATCACGACAACCAAAATATCCTGTTCCTATTTGCCAAGTAATATCAGCACCATTTTGATGAAATTCGGTCAAACCACCTTCGCCTGTATTGTGATAAAACTTGCCTCTTTGCGCTCCTTTATTCAGAGCAACAATTGCGTTTTCACTCAAAGACCCAAAACTCATCGCTGAAATATTCAATAAAGAAGCTGAATACGGTTGTTTACAAGCTGGTCCACCCACTAAAACACGAGGTAATTCTTCATTTACTGCTGCGGGAAACATCGAGTGTTTGATACCTTCGTAATTGGTATGATTCAAGTCCAACTGTGTTCCAAATGGAGTATTGGAATCAATGTTTTTTGCTCTTTGATACACTAAAGAACGTTGGTTTCTGGAAAAAGGTTTTCCATCTGTAGAGCGTTCGATAAAATATTGCTGAATTTCTGGTGAAATACTTTCAAAAATGTATCTAAAATAGCCAATAATGGGAAAATTTCGGAGTATGGTGTGCTTTTTTTGAATGGTATTGTAAAATCCAATTCCGATGAAAGTAACCATTACTACAGAAAACAAATAGGCTGTTTGCATGTAGTAATTGAAAAATAAGGATATGGCTAATAATGAAATTCCAACAACGAAAATTTGTTTTCTCATTTAATAATTAATTTAAGTGGTATCAAGGTTTTTTACTTTAAAAAAAGCACGATTCCCGCAAATTTACACGAAAAAGAATCTTTTTGATGAAACAAATTCTTAAAAAATATTTAAAATATTAAATCTAAAATAATAATCAATAAAAGAGAATTTTTGAATCTATGTTAATCAAAAAAGGGTCGTTGTCTAACTGTAACGAAGCCTAACATACACGTGTTTGATTCCTTTTTTGTCCGATTCTCTTTCGTCAATTTCGAGAATGTCAGTTAGGGATTTTAGCATCGGAGTTAGTTTTGAAAAACCATAATTTCTAGGATCAAATTCGGGTTTTTTCTTCACGATGAGGTTGCCTACATCGCCAAGGAATGCCCAGCCGTCTTCATCGCCAATCGCTTCGAGAGTGTCTTCAATAAGTTCAATGGTTTGATTGTCGATTTTGCTTGGAGCTTCTTTTTCTACCAGTTTTTTAGGTTCAGATGCAGGAGTTGTAGCTGGTTTTGGTAATTTACTTTGAACATTAGCTATTTTTCGTGTCTTTTTGATAGCACCGTCCAAAACTTCGATAAATACAAAACGGTCGCAAGCAGCGATAAAAGCACTTGGCGTTTTCTTTTCGCCAATGCCAATGACTTTCATTCCCGATTCTCTCAAACGAATAGCCAATCTGGTAAAATCACTATCACTAGAAACAATACAAAAACCATCTAATTTATCCGAATACAATAAATCCATGGCATCAATAATCAACGCTGAATCCGAAGAATTTTTACCCACCGTGTAACTGTATTGTTGAATTGGGGTAATGGCGTGTTCCAGTAAAACTGATTTCCAGCCATTGGCATTCGGTTTTGTCCAATCGGCGTAAATGCGTTTGGTTGTTGGAGTTCCGTATTTGGCTATTTCTTCCATCATTCCTTTGACATTGCTGTACGGAACGTTGTCGGCATCAATGAGAACGGCTAGTTTTAATTCTTTGGGAGTTTGTGACATAATTGTATTGATATGATTTTTTCTAATGAAAAATAGTATTCAAATGTACAAAGTTTATTGTTACCAAAGATGTCTAGCCCTGATGGAAATCGAAGATTCAACGTAGTTAAACGGTATCCTTTTGCTTTTTGATATAATGAACAGCAGGAAACAGCCCACTAAAAATAATTTTACTTTCAAGATGCTAATAAATTTTAAATATTTATTTTTGCAACCTCTTAAAATTAATAGTAGTACAGATATATATTATGGTAAAAGATTTATTCGAAAGAATTCAAAACAATAAAGGGCCTTTAGGGAAATGGGCTTCACAAGCAGAAGGTTATTTTGTTTTTCCAAAGTTGGAAGGCGATTTAGGACCAAGAATGAAATTCCAAGGGAAAGAGGTTTTAAACTGGAGTTTGAACGATTATTTAGGTTTGGCCAATCATCCAGAAGTGCGTAAAGCAGATGCTGATGCAGCTTTAGAATTTGGTGCTGCTGCTCCAATGGGTGCCAGAATGATGTCAGGTCACACCAAATATCACGAACAATTAGAGCAAGAATTAGCTGCTTTTGTAATGAAAGAATCGGCTTATTTGCTGAATTTTGGGTATCAGGGAATGGTGTCTATTATTGATGCTTTGGTGACCCGAAATGATGTAATTGTGTATGATGTAGATGGTCACGCTTGTATTATTGACGGAGTTCGTTTGCATAGTGGCAAGCGTTTTACTTACAAACATAACGACATCGAAAGTATGGAGAAAAACCTGCAGCGTGCTACGAAATTAGCCGCTGAACAAGGTGGAGGAATTCTTTTTATTACCGAAGGTGTTTTTGGAATGCGTGGTCAACAAGGAAAGTTGAAAGAAATTGTAGAAATGAAAAAGAAATACAATTTCCGTTTGTTAGTTGATGATGCACACGGTTTTGGAACTCTAGGGAAAACAGGAGCTGGAGCAGGTGAGGAGCAAGGTTGCCAAGACGGAATTGATGTTTACTTTTCTACATTTGCCAAATCAATGGCGAATATTGGTGCATTCGTAGCGGCTGATAAAGATATTATTGATTATTTAAAATACAACTTGCGTTCTCAAATGTTTGCCAAAGCATTGCCAATGATTCAAACCATTGGTTCATTGAAACGCTTGCAATTGTTGCGTGATAACCCAAGTTTAAAAGACAAATTATGGGAAAACGTAAATGCTTTGCAAAATGGTTTAAAAAGCAAAGGATTTAACATTGGTGACACGAATACTTGCGTTACGCCAGTTTACCTTGAAGGAAGTGTGCCAGAAGCGATGGTAATGGTGAATGATTTAAGAGAAAACTACGGTATTTTCTTGTCGATTGTGATTTATCCAGTTATTCCAAAAGGGATGATTTTATTGCGTGTTATTCCAACAGCTCCACATACATTGTCTGATATTGACGAAACTCTTACCGCTTTTGAAGCGATTCGTGAGAAATTAGTAAACGGGACATATAAAGAAATTGCTTCTAAAACTAAAGTAGATTTGGACGCATAAGGTTCCTATTTTTAGGATTTAGAAACTAATCTAAATTCGTTCCCGAACGTCAGTAACTGTTGAAACAAATCTAAAATGGCAAGTATAATTGACGATTTAAAAATGCAATATAAATCCGGTGGAATGACTCAAAAGTTAATCTACTGGAATATTGCTTGCTTTCTAGTTTCGTTAGTTTTTTTCTACCAATTCAAGTTTGGAGAATTCAATCTGCCTAATTGGATTGCTTTATCTTCGGCACCTTCCGATTTCATTTTTAAGCCATGGACTTTTCTTACCTATGCTTTTTTTCATAATGGATTCGGGCATATTTTCTTCAATATGATTATTTTAAATTTTTCCAGTCAGTTGTTTTTGACTTTTTTCAATCAAAAACAACTGTTGGGATTGTACATATTGTCGGCTATTTTTGCGGGTCTTATTTTTGTTTTGACTTTTTATTCTCTGAATGTATTGACTTCGATGGTTGGTGCATCTGGAGCTATAATGGCCATTTTAGTGGCCGTAACTACTTTTCAACCTTTGATGAATGTTCGATTATTGCTGGTTGGAAATGTCAAACTGTGGCAAATTACAGCTGTAATACTTCTAATTGATTTGTTGCAACTACAATTAGACAATTCGGGCGGTCATATTGCGCATTTGGCGGGTGCTTTTTTTGGTTTGGTGTATATTAAATTATTGCAAAACGGAACCGATTTGAGTAAAATAGTTTCATCTGTAATTGATTTTTTTGTTAATTTGTTCAAGAAATCGCCTTCTAAACCATTAAAAACAGTACACAGGAATTACAAGAAACCAACAGAAAAACCAGCTTCTTCTAGAATTGTGACTAAAGATAAAACGCAACAACAGATAGACGAAATATTAGATAAAATAAGTCGTTCGGGTTATGATTGTTTGACCAAAGAAGAAAAAGAATTTCTGTTCAAAGCTGGGAAGTAAAGTGGTCAGTGTTCAGTAATCATATTGCAGTTTACAGTAAATAGAATGCAGGTTTGAGAATTTAGATTGCAATTTACAATTTAGTAATTTTACAACTTACAACTTATAACTCTCAACAAAAAACAAAAAAATGAAAAACCTTTCGTGGTTTAATAAGCTCATGTTTTTTTTGAATATAGTTCTGACTGTATCGACTTTCGTTGCTTATATTTTGCCTTTTTTGGCTCCTAAAGTTTTTCCAATTCTATCTGTATTGACTTTGTTTATGCCGTTGTTTTTTGTCTTAAATGGACTGTTTTTTGTCTATTGGGGATTACAATTCAAAAAGCGAATGATTCTGTCGGGATTGGTGCTTTTGATGGGGATTACTTTCATTAATAAATTCTATAAATTTTCGGGTAAAGATTATCCTGTAGATGACAAAGATTTTACCGTAATGAGTTACAATGTCCGACTCTTCAATGTGTTCAAATGGGTCGAAAGAGACGATATTCCGGATAATATCTTGGGTTTTATTAATGAAAAAAATCCTGATATATTGTGTGTTCAGGAATATTCAAATTCTGCTAATATGGATTTGAAATTGTATCCACACCGTTATATTTTTATGGACGGGAATCAAATTAAGACTGGTCAAGCCATTTTTTCTAAATTTCCGATTATAAACGAGGGCAAAATTCTTTTTCCAAATTCGAATAATAATGTCGTTTTTGCTGATATTAAACGTGGAACAGACATTATCAGAGTCTATAATATGCACTTGCAATCCATCAAAATTTCGCCAGATGTAAATGAAATTGATGAGAACATTGATGCTATCAATCAAGGTGGCAAATCACAAAAATTGTTGAACAGAATTAGCAAAGCTTTTATGCAGCAACAGCAACAAGCTGAACTATTCAAAGAACATAAAAAAGATTGTCCTTATCCTGTTATTATTTGTGGAGACATGAATAACAGTGCGTTTTCTTTTGTTTACAGAGATATAAAAGGAAAATTAAAAGATACTTTTGAAGAAGCTGGAAAAGGATTTGGAGCCACCTATAAATTCCGATATTATCCTGCCAGAATCGATTATATTTTTACAGATAACACGATGAAAGTCAAAAGTTTTGAAAACTTTCCTGATTTTGTAAATTCAGATCACTTTCCGATTATGACCCGATTATCTATGGAATAAATTCGGATTATTTTACAATTAAAGGCTGACTTTTCAAATAATCCATGGCAAATTTCCCTTCATTGAACAGCAAATCCAGAATATTCAAGTTGTTTAAAAAACCTGCTTTTTCCTCAAATACTTGTGGATAAACTTCAAATTGGGAGTTGTCTTTTTTTCCGTTTGCCAAGAATCTAAAATCGGCAACATCAGGATTTACTTCGTGAAAATATTCGGTTGTAGTGGTGTATTCCAATTTCATTCGCAAACATTTGGTAACAATATCCAAAACTTCAAAATTCAAATCCATCAAAAAAATGTGTTTCTTCTCGAAAATAGGGTAAATATCATCTTCAAAATATTCGAAAAAAGGAGAACTTCTGTAAGCCGCTTCTAGTGATTTGAAATGTTGTTTTTGCCAATCAAAATCCATTTCTATTTTAACATCTTTTGTCTTTTGATGGCTTTCTTTCGAATGTTTTACAGGAATATTCAATAACTGAATCCCATTGGGACTGTAGATATAAGTCCTGTTTCTATTGGTTTGTTTCTGAAAATTATCTTCCATTTCAAACGTAATACTGTCCGCTTGAGCCATAGCCACAAAATGACTAATCGAAGGAAAGTAAGTAGGGTGAATAAGAATGTTCATTTTGTGTATTGTATTTGTTTAAAATGGTTTAAAAGTTTAATTCGTATTGTGGTTAAACAACATTAAACTTTTAAACCCTTAAACTTTTATGCTTTGTTTGCTTTTCTTTTGTTCCAAAAATACTCTCCCACAAAATAGACTGCTAAAAGAATCAAGAAAATTTTGAAATACGATTGCGGTTGTCCATCGCCACCAACGGTTGTGAACATTCTTTCCCAACGAATTTTTCCTAAACCTTTACCATTGGTATCCCAACTCATCCAGATGAATACTGGTTTTCCTACGATGTGATCGGCAGGAACATAACCCCAATAACGGCTGTCTTCCGAGTTGTGACGGTTGTCTCCCATCATCCAGTAATAATCTTGTTTGAAAGTATAAGTGTTGGTTTTTTCGCCATTGATGTAAATGTCACTTCCTTTAATTTCTAATTTGTTCTTTTCGTATTCGGTAATTATATAACTATAAAAAGGCAAAGAATTTAGGTTTAAAGCAACTGATTTTCCAGCTTGCGGAATGTAGATTGGTCCATAATTATCTCGATTCCATTGTGTAGTATGAGGAAAAACGCCATGTCTACCCGTTTCAGCCTGATGTGATACATTGCGAATAACCGCTTTTATGCCAAGAATGTTTTTAAAACGTGCTGCACTTTCAGCAGTAAGAGCCGCAATTCCAACAGTATCTTTTTGTGGACTTACATAATTAACTCCATCCGTAACATCCATGTCTTTGAATAAAAACTCAAAATCAATTGGAGTTTTTCCGTCTAAAACTAATTTATAAGAATATTGTGGTTTAGCTCTTTCTGGCAAAGCCAATACTTTTCCGTTGATATAAACGATACCATCTTTTATCGCTAAACTATCACCTGGAATACCCACACAACGCTTCACATAATTCGATTTTTTGTCAATTGGTTTATCAATGTGTCTTCCGGATACGTCTCTAAATTGATAAACAGTATCTACTGGCCAATTGAAAACTACAATATCAGAATTTTTTATTTTTTCGAAAGCTGGTAGTCTTAAATAAGGCAGTTGAGGCCAGCTCAAATACGATTTCTTTTTGGTCATAGGAATCGAGTCATGAACCATAGGTAAAGCCACAGTTGTCATGGGAACTCTTGGACCATAATTCATTTTGCTTACAAACAAAAAGTCGCCTACCAACAACGATTTTTCCAATGAAGAAGTAGGAATCGTAAACGGTTGAACGACATAAGTATGCACCAAAGTCGCAACGATAATAGCAAATAATAACGAACTTACTGTACTTCCAGCTTGATTTTCTTCATTCAGTTTTCGATCTGCTACATAGTTTAATTTTTGAGTATAATTCACATAATAAATGTAAAAACCAAAAGTGATTAACCCTAAAAAAGTATCTAAATAAGAGCGTTTTCCAAAGCTTCTCAACGTTTCTACCCAAATAACAGCAAACATAATTAGGTTGATAATGGGAATGAAAAGCAAAAGTGTCCACCAAGTAGGGCGACCTATAATTTTCATCAAAACTATAGAATTATATACAGGAATAGCGGCTTCCCAACGTTTTCTGCCTGCAGCTTCGTATAATTTCCAAGTTCCTAAAAAATGTATTACTTGAAGAATCAAGAAAAATACAAACCATTGAAATGCTGTCATAATGTGTTGTTTATTTGTTTAATCGTTTATTCGGGGATTTGGTTTGTTGGTAAGTCGTTTATTTATTGGTAATTTGTTTTACTATATTTTCTTTCGATTAAACGATTAACCAAATAACCTATTCAACAACTTTAAGATAAAACGTCTCTCATTGTGAAAACGCCATGTTTGCCTACAATCCATTCGGCAGCGATTACAGCTCCAAGAGCAAAACCTTCGCGATTGTGAGCGGTGTGTTTGATTTCGATGGAATCTATTTCGGTTTTGTAGGTTACAGTGTGCGTTCCGGGAACTGTTCCAATTCTTTTGGCTTCGATATGAATTTGGTTGGATTCAGGTGTTTCCATTGTCCAATTGGTGTAATTGCTATTTTCGATTACGCCTTTGGCTAATGAAATGGCAGTTCCACTGGGTGCATCTAGTTTTTGAGTATGGTGAATTTCTTCCATATTGACTTTGTAGGAATCGAATTTGGACATCATTTTTGCCAAATATTCATTCAATTCAAAGAAAAGATTGACTCCTAAACTAAAGTTTGAACTCGAAATAAATCCTCCATTTTTTTCAGCACAAAGCGCTATCATTTCGTCATAATGTTCTAGCCAACCTGTAGTTCCAGAAATAACAGGAACATTGGCATGAAAACAGCTCGAAATATTATCCACAGCAGCAGACGGAACACTAAAATCGATAGCGACATCGGCATCTGAAAGTCCGTCATAAGTGTTGAATTCGTCTTTTTTCAAAACAATTTCGTGTCCTCTTTCTAGGGCAATTCTTTCGATTACCTGTCCCATTTTTCCGTATCCTAAAAGTGCTATTTTCATTCTATTTTTAAAATTACAATTGTCTTTTTTATTTTTTTGTTTTCGATTTTAGTGAGTTGCTAAAAACTATAATTGATTATAAGTCCCACATTCGACTTTAATGTTACATCATTTCGATAAACATTGGGTTTAAAAGATAAATCATCGTTGATGTTAAATTGAGTTAAAGCTGCATCAACATTGGCATCGATAATGTTCAAAACATAGAAACCAACCACAAATAAGGCAGATAAATCTCGGTTTCTTTGGTAGAATTTTTGTGCTGAAATTAGCGTAGCATCATCGTATTTTTTTAACTCTTCGCCTCTTTCAAAACCTTCCAAACGGCGTTTGTATTCGTCACGGTATTGGTTGTAGCTTTTTTGACTGTCCAAATAAAAATACATACTCGTTCCGATGGCTCCATACACAAGGGGGATTTTCCAGTATTTTTTGTTGTAAGCCTGTCCTAATCCTGGTAAAATTGCCGAATAAAATGCGGCTTTGGCAGGAGTCAAAGGATCAATGTTGTTCGATTTTAAGGTGTCTTTGGTAATCAAAGGAGTGTCTGTTTTCTTTTGAGAAAAAACAGTATTGCTTCCCATGACAATGAAGAATAGTATGAAAAATATTTTACGCACTATCCTTTTATTAGTTTGATAATTCTATTAAAATCTTCTTCGGAGTGAAATGGAATAGTGATTTTTCCTTTGCCATTTCCAGCCACTTTTACATCGACTTTAGTACCAAAATAAGAGTTGAAAGCATTTTTTTGAATGTCTTCAATTTCAAAAGAAGTCGCTTTTGATTTAGTCGCAACTGGTTTTGGTTTTAAACTTTCTTGATAATTTTTAACTAAAGCTTCCGTGTCACGAACTGAAAGATTCTGACTGACGATTTTTTGATAAATATCAGTTTGAATGTCTAAATTTTCAATGTTGATTATCGCACGACCGTGTCCCATACTGATAAATCCATCACGAATTCCAGTTTGGATAATCGGGTCTAATTTCAAAAGACGCAAATAATTAGCAATTGTAGAACGTTTTTTTCCCACACGTTCGCTCATTTGTTCTTGTGTCAATTGAATTTCGTCAATCAATCTTTGGTACGAAAGCGCAATTTCAATAGGGTCTAAATCATGACGTTGGATGTTTTCCACCAATGCCATAACCAACGATTCGTTGTCATTGGCAATTCGAATGTAAGCGGGAACGGTAGTCAATCCAACCAATTTGGAAGCACGAAGACGTCGCTCACCCGAAATTAATTGGTATTTATTAAAGTCTAATTTTCGAACGGTAATCGGCTGAATAACGCCTAATTCTTTGATAGAGGTGGCTAATTCTTTTAAGGATTCTTCGTTGAAATTGCTTCTAGGTTGAAACGGATTGATTTCGATAGCATCCAATTCCAATTCAATAATATTACCAACAACTTTGTCGGCATTTTTATCCGTTACTGATTTTATATCGTTTTCAGGGTCTTTCAATAATGCTGATAAACCTCTTCCTAATGCTTGTTTTTTAAGTGCTTGTGCCATAAAATTTAGCTGTTTTTCTTTATGATTTCTTGAGCCAAATGCAAATAATTAGTAGCTCCTTTGCTGGTAGCGTCATAGTTGATAATGCTTTCACCAAAACTTGGTGCTTCGCTCAATTTTACATTTCTTTGAATGATAGTTTCAAAAACCATATCGTTGAAATGTTTTTGAACTTCTTCAACCACCTGATTGGACAAACGCAAACGAGAGTCAAACATGGTCAAGAGCAATCCTTCGATATCTAATTCGGGATTGTGAATTTTTTGTATGCTTTTGATGGTATTCAATAATTTACCCAAACCTTCGAGTGCAAAATATTCGCATTGGATAGGAATTACCACAGAATCTGCGGCAGTCAAAGCATTCAAAGTAAGCAATCCAAGGGATGGCGCACAGTCAATGATGATATAATCGTATTCATCTTTGGTGCTTTCTAGTGCTTTTTTGAGCATGTATTCTCTGTTTTCTTTGTCCACCAATTCAATTTCGATGGCCACAAGGTCAATATGAGAAGGTATGACATCTACATTTGGAGAAGAACTTTTTAGGGTTGCTTCCTTTGGGGTGTTGCTGTGCTCCAAAATTTGGTAAGTGCCAATTTCGACAGTTTCCACATCAATACCCAATCCTGATGTAGCATTGGCTTGAGGATCAGCATCTATTAATAATACTTTTTTTTCTAAAACACCTAGTGAAGCAGCGAGATTGATAGACGTTGTGGTCTTTCCTACTCCTCCTTTTTGATTAGCAATCGCAATGATTTTGCCCATTTATTTTTCTAAATTTTGAACGGTAAAAATACAATTAATTATCGTTTCTGAAAATCTATTTTGTTAACAAATGTTAAGGTCTGATTAGTAGTGAGAATTCTGAAAATTGTTCTTTTAATTTCAACTTTTTCGAAAGTCATTTCTTGAAAATAGTATTGATAAATTTCAATTTTCTCTTGGATATTGACGGTTTTTAACGATATATTTACCACTAGAAATTCCAAATTCGCAATTGTATCCTATCCAATGAATTTTGTTATCATTACTCACGTACCGCATCTTTTTGAGCAGAATCGCTATTTTGCTTATGCACCTTACGTTCGAGAAATGAATATTTGGATCAAAAATGTCGAAAAAGTCATCATTGTTGCTCCTCTATCCGATGCTAAAAAGACAGCTATTGATATATATTACGAACACAAAAATATTGAATTTGTGGAAGTTAATAGTTTTGATGTCTTGAATCTCAAAGCTATTTTTAGCACTTTTTTTAAGATTCCTAAAATTTGTTGGCAAATCTACAAAGCCATGCAAAAAGCGGATCACATTCATTTGCGATGTCCAGGTAACATTGGTTTGTTGGGTTGTTTGGTTCAGATTTTATTTCCAAATAAAATAAAAACAGCCAAATATGCGGGTAATTGGGATCCAAAATCCAAGCAACCGTTGAGTTATAAATTACAAAAATGGATTTTATCCAATCCTTTTTTGACTCGAAATATGCAAGTTTTGGTTTATGGCGAATGGGAGGGAAGTTCAAAAAACATCAAAGCTTTTTTTACCGCCACGTATCACGAATCTGATAAATTACCTGTTGTTTCTAAAGATTTTCAAAAGGAAATTCGTTTTGTTTTTGTGGGAACTTTGGTTAAAGGTAAAAATCCGTTGTATGCCATTCAATTGGTCGAAAAATTATTTAAAAAAGGGAATAATGTTGCTTTAACTTTATACGGAGAAGGAGCAGAAAGAAGCCATTTAGAAGATTATATTGTTCAAAATAATTTAGATAAAATTATTTTGTTAGCAGGAAATCAAACTAAAGAAGTGGTTCAAAAAGCCTACGAGCAAAGCCATTTTGTGATTTTACCATCCGAAAGTGAAGGTTGGCCCAAAGCGATTGCCGAAGGAATGTTTTGGGGTTGTGTTCCTGTGGCGACTCCAGTTTCTTGTGTTCCGTTTATGTTGGATTATGGCAAACGGGGTGTTTTATTGGAAATAGATTTAGAAAATAACGTTCAACAATTAAAAACGCTGTTGCAAAACGAAACAGATTTTAAAATCAAAAGCCAAAAAGCGAGTGATTGGTCCAGAAAATACACCTTGGATGTTTTTGAAAGGGATATTAAAAAATTATTGAAAGCATGAGAATACTTCAAATTATTGATTCTCTAGAGGCTGGTGGTGCCGAACGAATGGCTGTGAATTACGCCAATGCGCTTGCAGAAAAAATAGATTTTTCAGGCTTGGTCGTTAGTCGAAAAGAAGGTTCGCTCTTGAATCAAGTCCATCCAAAAGTGGCATATTTGTTTTTAAACAAAAAAGGAGCGATTGATTTTAGAGCTCTTTTTGCATTGCGAAAATTTGCGATAGACAATAAAGTGGAAGTCATCCACGCTCACAGTACTTCTTTTTTTCTGGCTTTTCTTCTGAAATTATCTTGTCCTTCATTACAATTAATTTGGCACGATCATTATGGCGATAGCGAGTTTTTGGCTGAAAGACCTTCATTGGCTTTGCGAATTACACTTCCATTTTTTAGTGGGATTATTGCCGTAAATCAACATTTGAAAAATTGGGCAGAACAAAAAATGAATCATAAAAATGTGATTTATTTGCCTAATTTTCCTTCTAAAGTAAGTGAAACTTTAGAAAAGACTGTTTTGAAAGGAATTCAAGGAAAACGAATACTATCTTTGGCGAATTTGAGAGTACAAAAAAATCATTTTTTGTTGCTGGAAGTAGCTAAAAAAATTCAGTTTTCTCACCCAGATTATACATTTCACTTGGTTGGAAAAGATTTTGAAGATGAGTATTCAAATCAAATTAAGAAGCTGATTCAGGATTTTAATTTAGAGAATACAGTTTTTATTTATGGTTCCAGACAAGATATTTCTAATGTTTTGGCTCAATCCACAATTGCGGTTCTAACTTCGCAATCCGAAGGCTTACCTGTGGCTCTGTTAGAATACGGTTGGCACGAAAAACCAGTTGTAGTGACTAATGTAGGGGAAATTCCTTTGTTAGTTCAAGATGGTGAGAACGGTTTTTTGGTCGAAGCAGGAAATATGGAATCGTTTTATAATTCATTGGTTCAACTAATAGAAAATGAAATTTTGCAATATAATTTTGGAAAAGCATTTCAAAAAACGGTTAGTGACAATTATTCAGAAGAAACCGTAATGATACACTATTTAGACTGGTTACAAAAATATAATAAATGACAAGAAACGACATTTTATATCTTAATTTAATCCTTTTGCATGTTGCAATCGGATTTTTGGTGTTTGTATTTCCGTTTACATCTAAAATATATGGTTATGCGATTTTTATTTTGGGAGTCTATTTTGTTATAAAAGCTCAAAATAGAAACAATGAAGCCTTAATGGCAGCCGCTTATATAGTAGGTAGCGAGGTTTTTTTGAGAATGACGGGTGGAAATCCCTTGTATGAGATTTCTAAATATGGAGTGATGGTTTTTGTTTTTATTGGAATGTATTTTAGTGGGTTTTCGAGAAACGCCATTCCATATTGGTTGTTTTTATTGCTATTGATTCCAGGTGTTATTATGTCAACATTTGTATTGAATGTGGAAACGGATATTAAAAACGCTATAGCCTTTAATATTTCGGGACCAGTATGTCTAGGAGTGGCATCGCTTTATACTTTTAGGAGAAAAATACCTTTAAGCCAAATTAATTCGGTGCTACTTTGTATGGGTTTGCCTATCATTAGTTGTATGGTATATTTAACTTTTTATACGCCTAATGTCAGGGATGTAATCACTAGTACACAATCTAGTTTTGAAACTTCGGGTGGTTTTGGTCCCAATCAGGTGGCAACGGTTTTAGGATTGGGAATGTTTATTTTCTTTTCTCGCATAATTTTAGAATCCAAGACTAAAGTTATGGTTATTATCAATTTGATTATTGCCTTAAACATTAGCTATCGAGGGATGGTCACTTTCTCTCGAGGAGGAATGATTACGGGTTTATTAATGATATTATTGCTGTTATTTTTTCTCTATGTTAAATCGAATTTTGATGGAAGAGTAAAACTGAATTATTTGATTATTTTGATGGCAGTTGCGATGATGGCTACTTGGATGTACACTTCGTTTCAAACTGGGGGACTTATTGACAAACGTTATGCCAATCAAGATGCAGCAGGAAGGGTCAAGGAAAGCCAGTTAACAGGTAGGGAAGACGTAGCCAAAGGAGAAATCAATGCCTTTTTGAAGAATCCCATTTTTGGTGTCGGAGTTGGAAAAGGAGTTGAAGTGCGTAAAGCCGAAACAGGTGATGGAACCTTATCTCACGATGAAATTACAAGGATGCTTGCCGAACATGGTTCACTGGGAATCATGGGGTTGTTGATTTTGTTTTTTACGCCTTTGTTTTTGTATTTAGAAAATAAATTCAACATGTATTTGTTGTGTTTTGTTACTTTTTGGTTTTTGACAATCAATCACGCTGCCATGCGAACTGCAGCACCAGCATTTGTTTATTCGTTATCATTATTAAATGTTTTTTTAGGCGAAACTCAAACTCAAAAAAGAAAAAAAGATTCTTAATTGAATTAATATAGTTTAAAAAAGTTCTAAATAGATTAAGAAATAGTAATTTTGTAAAGAAATCGGATTTATTTTATATAGTAAGAAAAAATATACGATAGTTTGTTTATTTATAACAATTTGTGTTTTTTAGCTGTTTTTTATGTATTTAATCGATTTTTTTTAAGTATGTTTGTTTTGTAATAAGATAAAAAGAAAAATGAACAACAGTAATAAAATACATTTTGAAGTTTCAGAGCGAAAAGTATTACTCCGATCCTTTGATGTAATTTTTGTTTTAGTAGCCTTGCGTATTGTTGGTGATATTTTAGACTTGGAATACCTTTCTGTTTCAACAACCGATTTTAATTATGGAGTTCTTTTAGCATTCTATTTAAATGGAATCGGAACTGTTTTTGAAATGTACAATCTTCAGGTTGCCAGTAATCAATTTCAAGTTTTGCGAAGTACCATTCTTACTGCTTCAACCTCATTTTTATTCTATTTATTGACGCCAATTTTTTCAGCTTCCTTGCCTTCTAATAGAATACAAATCGTTATTTTTTACTTCACAATATTGATATCCTTGTTAGTTTGGAGAATATTTTATGTCAAATTTTTAGCATCCAATAGATTTGTACAGCAAGTAATACTAGTTTGTAGCCGAGAGCAAGTAGAGGAGCTGGTTCGAGAATTAGAAAATTCGGATCCTCATTATCGCATTGTAGCTTATGTGAATACTGATATAGAAAAGTCTAATTTGCCTAGTTATAAATATGTTCACAATCTAGAAGTTAGTGAATTAGCCACTTTTGTAAAAAGAAGTAAACTCTATGAAGTGGTTGTGGCTTCTCAAAAAACAGAAGAAATAACTGTTGAATTGTATCAAAAATTACTTCATTTGTTAGAATCGGGTACAACCATTCGCGAGTACACTCAAGTTTTTGAAGATAAAACACATCGAATTCCAGTACATCATATTACTAGAGATTTTTATAAATTTTTCCCTTTTAATAGAGCAAATAACAACCAGTTATATAAAATTAATTTGAGAATAATGGAAACATTAATTTCAATTTTTGGTTTGTTAGTAGGTGTTTTATTATTGCCAATAATAATAATTGGCAATGCCATTGGAAATAAAGGTTCGTTATTTTATACTCAAGAACGTGTGGGTAAAAATGGTAAAATTTTTCAAATATACAAGTTCAGATCCATGATTTCCAATGCCGAAAAAGAAGGAGCTGTTTTTTCTACAAATAATGATAGCAGAGTAACGGCTTTTGGAAAATTCATGCGAAAAACCAGGATTGATGAAATTCCACAATTTTTAAATATCTTAAAAGGAGATATGGCAGTTATTGGACCAAGACCCGAAAGACCTTTCTTTGTAAAGGAAATTGCCGAAATAATGCCTTTTTATGAAACTCGCCATGTTATTAAACCAGGACTTACAGGCTGGGCACAAGTTAATTATTCCTATGGAGAATCTATAGAAGATAGTTTGATAAAACTGCAATATGACTTGTATTACATCAAACACCGAAGCCTTTTTATGGATTTGAATATTACCTTAAAAACATTCAGTACCGTTTTGTTTTACCGTGGTCAGTAATTAAATAATTACAGGAATTCGTTTGCTGTTCTTAATTATGATTCTAGTTAATAGAATAATATTTGTCAAAACAAATGGTAATACAATCAGTAAATGTATTTTGTTTAGCATAAAAACGACATAAATAAGTACTAAAAACACATTCAAATAGCCCGAATTGATAATCCATTTTCTGTTTTGTCTAGCATAAAAATAAATCAAAAGCAACAAAAAGGGATTAAATAATAAAATGTTGTAATTGTATTCTAACTCAAGGTGAAACGAATAAAATCCCATAAATACAAAGAAGATTCCGAATACTCCCATAAGCGTCAAGTAAAACAAATCGACGCTTCTTTTGTTTAAAATTACAACAATAGCAAGAAAAGCAATCAAAGTATAAATGGTATTCCACCAAGATTTTGAGGTTTCTTTTTTAAATTCTAACAGCGTTTCGCTTTTTTTGGAAAGTAATTGATTTCCAAATTGAGTTGTGGCTAAATTTTTATGTAGTTCTAATGGCAAAAAGATTCGTGTTCCCAATTCATCCACTTTTTTTCCGAAGATAATACTCGTGCCTAATTTTTCATAAAAGGAATTATCAAAATAAGGATACAAGATACTTCGGTAGGTTTTGTCAGTATCTGTTTTCTTGAAAATTATTTTCGAACCTAATGTTTGATTCAATATATCCACCACCATCGAAGTGCAGTTTTTGTCGATAAATTTATAAGTATAATACTTTTTTTCAGATGCTAAAACAGCATTCAAATTGTCGAATAATTTTTGTTTGTAGGCTCTTGAAATCAATAATTCTTGCTCAAAAACGGTTCGCTGTTCAAAGGTATATTGATTCAAAAAGTCTTGAAAAGAATGCGCAATAGCAAAATATTGTAAATCGCCTTTGGCAAATTTGGCAACAAAATTGGGTGTAGCAAAATCAAATGCGCCGTAGTTGTAAACCACATCCAAGTTATTATCAATGTCGGTTATTCGTATCGCCGTATGTCCAAAAAGCGAATAGGATTCGTTGCCTGTATCGCAAGTGATAACACTTACTTTAGCTTTTTCAGAAAGAGGAAGGTTTTGAGAAAAAACAATGTTTGAGATGATAAGCAGTGCAAAAAAAACTGTTTTTTTTAGTATTGAAATCATGTGGATTTATAAATTAATTTCTAAAAACTCCCAAATCTACTTTTACCGAAAAAATATTCGAATACAAAGCAGCACTTTGATTGCCTAAATCGGTCAAGGCATAATCAACTTGAATGCCTTTGTATTTGAAACCCAAACCAATATTAGGTTGGAATCCTATTTTTTCGGTATTGTCAATTTGTTGTACGTTTTGAAAATTTCCCACTCCAGCTCTTAAGAAAACTAAATCGGTATAACCAAATTCAAATCCTAAAGCAGGATCAACACTAGCAAAACTTGTTGAAATAATATCGTTGGTTTGAGCGAAAACAACATTCAAATTGGCTGCAGCCAAAAGGCTATAGTCATAATGAAATAGGAACTTTTTAGACAATCCCAATTGTGCTTTTGGAGCAGTAATTTCAGTGCTTTCAGGTAATTCTTGGTTTTGTCCCGGAATGGCATCGGCTATTTTTTGATATTCGGCTTCGTCAATGTTCCAAACATTATAAGTAGTTGTAATATCACGAAGCATCAAGCCAAATTGCCAGTCATTTTTTTCGAATTGAATTCCAGCATCAAACCCAAAACCCCAAGAGCTGGCAAATTTTCCTATAATTCGACGAATTACTTTGGCATTTACCCCATATTGAAATCCAGGCACTTGTAATTTTCGGGCATACGAAAAAGTAACCCCATAATCGGCTGTAGAAAAAAGACTGATTCTATTGTAATCAATATTTCCTTGGCTATCGATGAGTTGTGTAGTATTCATAATATCATCCACCCCAAAACGAATTAAGGAAATTCCCCAAGCACTTTGATCATCAATAGTATTAGCGTAAGCAATGTAGTCGTATTGGGCAATATTAGCAAAATAATTGGCGTGCATTAACGAAATTTGGTGGTCTTCCAGATGGACTAATCCTGCGGGATTCCAGTAGCCAGCATTTACGTCATTAGTGCTTGCAGTCATGGCGTTAGACATTCCTAATGCAGCAGCATCGACACCGATATTCATAAATTCGTTCGAATATTTCCGTACGGTTTGTGCATACGAACAGCCACAAAGTATAAAAAGGAAAATAAATATATTTTTTCTTGACATTGCTGATTTTTGCAGACCCAAGTGGTTTTTAATTTTTTTCAAAAATATAATTTTTTAATGAGCTAATGTCTTTTTTAACAACCCATTCCAGTTTTTAAATTTAAAATGGTTTAAATCTCTTCTAAAAACGCACTTCTCAATCAGTTATTATATTAAATTTGTGAACTTTGACAATCAATTTTAATTACCATGGACATAAAAAAACACATTCCTAACTTAATTACTTTACTCAATCTTTTTTGCGGTTGTATTGCTGTAGTTTTTGTGGCAGAATTAAATTTTGAAATGGCTTTCTACTTTGTGTGTTTGGGTATTTTTTTAGATTTTTTCGATGGCTTTTTTGCTCGCTTGTTCAAGGTTTCAAGTCCGTTGGGATTGCAATTGGATTCTTTGGCGGATATGGTAACTAGCGGAATTGTTCCTGGTTATGTAATGTTTTCGCTGTTGCTAAAAGCTCAAGATTCAGCCGCACCACTTCTAATTGTTCCTTATTTAGGTTTTATTATTACTTTAGGTTCTTGTTATCGTTTGGCTAATTTTAATATTGATACGCGTCAAACCGATTCTTTTATAGGTTTGCCAACACCTGCCAATGCGCTTTTTATTTTGAGTTTGCCTTTAGTTTTAGAATATTCGGATTCATTAGTAATATTCGAAATTTTATCCAACAAATGGATTTTATTGGTTATCACTTTGTTTAGCGCTTATATCCTCAATGCTGAAATTCCGTTATTTTCCTTAAAAATTAAAAACTTTACTTTTAAGAAGAATGCGCTTCAAGTTGTTTTTTTGACTTTGGCAGTTTTGTTGTTAGTTTTTTTCCAATATTTAGGAATTCCGTTGGTTATTATTACTTATGTTTTGTTGTCGGTTATCAATAACAAATTCCTGAAAAAAATAGTTTTTTAATGAGGCGGAAAACCACCCGAAGCAAAACCATAATTAGGCGAAAACCGAAAAAGAAAACCTCTTTTTTCTCTGGAAAACTGCGTACTTATTCGATAATTGGATTTTTTATTCTCCTTTTTTTTGGCGTTTGTTATCATTATCGCAACGGATTGGCGTATTATTTCAGTTTCAAATCGGATAAATTATCTTATGAAGAAGCCGAAGACAAACGCATTACAGATATTCGTAATTTCCAAGTTTTGGAAAAACACGAGGGTAAAGCCATTGGATTTGATGTTTCGGAATTTCAAGGAGAAGTCGATTGGGATTTGATAAATTCTATTGAAAGTAAGTATTCTTTGGAATTTGTTTTCATTCGAGCTACAGCTGGAAACGACAAAGTAGATAGTCGATTTGCGGCAAACTGGCGTAGCGCAAAAGAAAGCAACATCATTCGTGGTGCTTATCATTATTATCGTCCCAACGAAAATTCATTAGAACAAGCTCGACTTTTTATTCAAACCGTTCAGTTACGAAAAGGCGATTTGCCACCTGTTTTAGATATTGAAAAACTACCAAAAGGACAATCCTTGGATAGTTTGAAAATAGGTTTAAGACGTTGGTTGAATGCTGTTGAAGCCCATTATAAAGTAAAACCCATTATTTATTCTGGCGAAAAATATTACGATGATTTTTTGAAAGAAGATTTCTCGGATTATCTTTTTTGGATTGCCAATTATAATTTTTACCGAGAGAAAATTGGCGATGATTGGTTGTTCTGGCAGTTTACCGAAAAGGCTTCTGTATCAGGAATAAAAGGCAATGTGGATGTCAATATTTTTAATGGTGATGTTGAGCAGTTGCGGTTTATTACGATAGAGTAATTATTTTGTTTTTTGGATTAATATTGCTACAAATGCGAAGAATAATAAAATACCAATCAAAGTAAGTACCGATTTAGGATTTGCGAAATTAGTTGTAAATCCTGCTCCATAGTTCGAATTTCTTTTTGGAGGAAAAATACGATTGTCTTTTGGATTGTAATAGAAAATTCCCCAAATCCAATTGTTAGGATCTTTAAACCATCTTTCTTGGGTTTCAGGACTTGGATTGTCTGGATCTTCCATTTTTATAGAATTAGTTTCAAAACTGATTTTTCAAATAACGGAATATTTTTTTAAAACTCCAATTTCTTTTTTCTCAATTCGAAATTCTGTCCTAGATAAACTCTACGTACCATTTCGTCTTCTACTAATTCTTCAGGAATTCCTGCTTTTAGAATTCCTCCTTCAAACATCAAATAGGTTTTGTCGGTAATAGCAAGGGTTTCTTGCACGTTGTGATCGGTGATTAAGATGCCAATATTTTTGTTTTTTAATTGAGCCACAATTCTTTGAATGTCTTCTACAGCAACTGGGTCAACACCTGCAAAGGGTTCATCCAATAAAATAAATTTTGGGTCGGTTGCCAAGCAACGAGCAATTTCAGTACGACGGCGTTCTCCTCCCGAAAGTAAATCACCTCGATTGGTACGAATGTGTTCTAAACTAAATTCGGCAATAAGGCTTTCCATTTTGGCTACTTGTGCTTCTTTAGAAAGTTTGGTCAATTGCAAAACGCTCAAAATATTATCTTCAATACTCAATTTTCTAAAAACAGAAGCTTCTTGCGCCAAATAACCAATGCCTTGTTGGGCTCTTTTGTACATTGGATAATCGGTAATATTCAAATCATCTAGGAAAATATTGCCCATATTGGGTTTTACTAAACCTACAATCATATAAAAAGAAGTGGTTTTTCCAGCTCCGTTTGGTCCCAAAAGTCCCACGATTTCGCCTTGATTCACTTCTACTGAAATGCCTTTTACAACACTTCTTCCTTTGTATGTTTTGATTAAATTTTCGGCTCTTAACTTCATTTTGTATGATTTATTCGGTTATCAGTTGGATGATATTGACTTTTTTTGTGATTGTAATTAACTAATTGTTTTGCTTTTTCGTTGCTGATTTTTATAAACAATTGCCGAAATGAGGATGCTTAACTCAAAAACAATCAGCATCGGTATGGCTACGATAGTTTGGCTCACAACGTCTGGTGGAGTAACAATTGCAGAAATGATCAGTACAATTACAATAGCATATCTACGAGAATCTCTTAAGAATTTTGGAGTTACTAAATCCAGTTTGGTCAAGAAATAAATGATTATAGGCAATTCGAAAAACAATCCGCTGGCGAGAATCGATGTTTTGACCATTCCCATATAAGAATCTAATGTGAATTGATTGGTTACCATTTCACTAACCGAGAATGTAGCCACAAAATTGACAGACATTGGAATAACAAAAAAATAGCCAAACAGCACTCCCATAAAAAAGAGTAGAGAAGACGTAACGATGAATACGACTGCATTTTTCTTTTCTTTTTCATACAAAGCAGGACTGATGAAGCCCCAAATTTGCCACAATATATATGGAAAGGCAAGAATAAAACCAGCCAAAATACACATCCATACAAACATATTGACTTGTCCCTCCATTTCTGTATTCTGAATAATAAATGGAAATTCGGTAATACAAATACTTTCGGCTATTCCTATTTGGTGTGATAAATCACAAAGAAATGTATAGGTAAAAAAAGTGGGTCTTGTTGGTCCAAATAGAATGGTGTCAAACAAATAATCACTGATAAAATAAGTAGCACATGCCATGACTAAAATGGCAATAGTACTTCTTACTAGCAACCATCTTAATTCTTCGAGATGATCCAAAAAGGACATTTGATTAAGTTCTTTTTTCATTATATAATGCCTTCTTTTAATATATCATGTAAGTGTAAAACACCTTTGTACTGGTCGTTATCAATAACAATTAACTGTGTTATGGAGAAATCTTCTAGAATATTCAACGCATCAACTACCATAGTCGAAGATTGTATTGTTTTTGGTTTTTTAGTCATAATATCTTTGGCTGTCAAATGGGCAAAACTGTCATTCTCGTTCAACATTCTTCGAATATCACCATCGGTAATAATTCCGATTACCTTATCATTTTCTACTACAGCGGTAACACCAAGACGTTTTTCAGAGATTTCAAAAATAACCTTTTTTATAGCAGTATCAGGAGCAACCATTGGTTTTAACGTGTTTTCGAGCATATCTTGTACACGAAGCAATAGTTTTTTGCCTAAAGCACCACCTGGATGGTATTTGGCAAAATCTTCGGGGGTAAAATTTCGCAATTGCATCAAACAGATAGCCAGCGCATCGCCTATTACTAATTGGGCAGTTGTGCTATTGGTTGGTGCTAGATTATTAGGACAAGCTTCGGCATCGACCGTGGTGTTCAAAACATATTCTGATTCTTTTGCCAAGAAAGAAGTCATATTTCCTGTCATAGCAATCAATTGATTACCAAATCTCTTCAGTAAAGGAATAAGTGCTTTTATTTCGGGGCTATTACCGCTTTTTGAAATGCAAAGCACTACATCATTGGGCTGAACCATCCCTAAATCACCATGAATGGCTTCTGTAGCATGTAAAAAGATAGATGGAGTTCCTGTAGAATTAAACGTAGCGACCATTTTTTGTGCAATAATCGCACTTTTGCCAATTCCGGTTACAATTAATCGTCCTTTTGAATGGAATATAATTTTGGTAGCTTCGGCAAAGTTAATATCAATAAAATCAATTAGTTTTGCTATGGATTCGCTTTCGGATAGAATAGTTTTTTTTGCTGAAATCAGAATATTTTCCTTGGTGTCCAAAATAGAATTTTTATAAAAATTTGTGAGTATAAAAGAAATTAGTATCTTTAGTGGTGCAAATTTAGATAAAATACCATTAATAAAGAATGAATTCAAACGAAATTGACATCCACAAAGAATTAAAGAAGTATTTTGGCTTTAACCAATTCAAAGGTTTACAAGAGCGAGTTGTAAAAAGTATTCTCAACAAGGAAAATACTTTTGTCATTATGCCAACAGGTGGTGGAAAATCACTTTGTTATCAGTTGCCAGCTTTGGTTCAAGACGGAACCGCTATTGTGGTTTCTCCTTTGATTGCCTTGATGAAAAATCAGGTTGATGCCATAAGGAGTTTGTCTTCAGAAAATGGAATTGCACACGTACTCAATTCGTCATTAACTAAAACAGAGATTGCTCAAGTCAAAAAGGATATTAGCTCGGGTTTGACAAAACTATTGTATGTTGCTCCAGAGTCTTTGACAAAGGAAGAGTATTTAAGTTTTTTGCAAAGTGTGACCATTTCATTTGTAGCCATTGACGAAGCGCACTGTATTTCGGAATGGGGACACGATTTTAGACCAGAGTACCGAAATCTTAAAGGAATTATCAAGCAATTAGGTGATGTGCCTATTATAGGTCTTACTGCAACAGCCACTCCAAAAGTGCAGGAAGACATTCTTAAAAACTTGGATATGTCGGATGCAACTACTTACAAAGCATCCTTTAATAGAGCCAATTTGTTTTATGAAGTTCGTACCAAAACCAAAAATATCGAAGCGGATATCATTCGTTTCATCAAGCAACACAAAGGAAAATCTGGAATTATTTACTGTTTGAGCCGCAAAAAAGTAGAAGCAGTAGCCGAGGTTTTGCAAGTAAACGGAATAAGCGCAGTGCCATATCACGCAGGATTAGATGCCAAGACTCGTGCCAAGCATCAAGATATGTTCTTGATGGAAGATGTTGATGTAGTGGTAGCAACAATTGCCTTCGGAATGGGAATTGACAAGCCCGATGTTCGCTTTGTTATACACCATGACATTCCAAAATCATTAGAAAGTTATTATCAAGAAACCGGTCGTGCAGGTCGCGATGGAGGAGAAGGTCACTGTTTGGCTTATTACTCCTATAAAGATGTTGAAAAGCTGGAAAAATTCTTGTCAGGAAAACCAGTAGCCGAACAGGAAATAGGTTTTGCTTTACTGCAAGAAGTAGTGGCTTATGCTGAAACTTCGATGTCTAGAAGAAAATTTCTTTTGCATTATTTTGGTGAAGAATTCGATACCGAAACAGGAGAAGGTGGTGATATGGACGACAACGTTCGTAATCCAAAAGTGAAAGTAGAGGCTAAAGATGAAGTAGTCCAATTACTCGAAGTAGTTCGTGATACCAAACATATTTATAAATCCAAAGAAGTAGTTTTTACTTTGATTGGTCGTGTGAATGCTGTGATAAAAGCACATAGAACAGATGTGCAGCCTTTTTTTGGTTCAGGTACTGATCATGACGAAAAATATTGGATGGCATTATTGCGTCAAGTATTAGTAAATGGATTATTGTCAAAAGATATCGAAACTTACGGAATAATTAAAATTACCCAAAAAGGTTTGGATTTTATTAAAAACCCAGAATCTTTCCTAATGTCAGAAGATCATGAATACAATGAATCCGAAGACGAAGCTATAGTAACAGCTGCAAAATCAAGCGGAGTAGCCGATGAAGTTTTGATGGATATGTTGCGTGACTTACGTAAAAAAGTAGCCAAAAAATTAGGGGTTCCTCCTTTTGTAGTTTTCCAAGATCCATCACTCGAAGATATGGCGTTGAAATATCCAATTTCTATGGAGGAATTGACCAATATTCATGGTGTTGGGGAAGGAAAAGCCAAAAAATACGGTAAAGAATTCGTAACCTTGATTAATCAATATGTTGAAGATAATGATATCATTCGTCCAGATGATTTAGTGGTAAAATCAACAGGTGCCAATTCTATCAACAAATTGTATATCATTCAAAATATTGACAGGAAATTATCACTCAAAGATATTGCTTCCGCAAAAGGGTTGAATATGGAAGCTTTGATAACCGAAATGGAACAAATTGTCAATTCAGGAACAAAGCTTAACATCAAATATTGGATTGATGAAATGCTAGACGAAGATCAACAGGAAGAAATTCACGACTATTTCATGGAATCCCATTCTGATAATATAGAAGAAGCCTTAAAAGAATTTGATGGCGATTACGATATTGATGAATTGCGTTTGATGCGAATTAAATTCATCAGTGAAGTAGCCAATTAAAAGAGTAATCAGTGTTCAGTAATCAGTATTCAGTCAAAGTTGAACTGCATACTGCGACTGAACACTGAATACTAAAAAACCTCTCCTCGATGCGGTTTCAAAGCATCACGTACTTGAATCATCGTTTCATCGGTAACTACCATAAAAGCAATCGCATACATTTCATTAAGGATTTCGAAACCTGTAATGTTGGGCGATAATTTTTCAATTGCAATATATTCCTTTAAATGAATTTCGTGATGTTCGGCTGTTTTTGCGGAAGCAGGACCACGAAAATCCCATATTAGTTTTATTTCCTTCGGCAGTTCGCTGTCGCTCGTGTGTCTCGTCATTTTTGAATGTTTTAGATGGTAAAGTTACAAAGTCTAAATTGAAAAGACCGATACCTTTGTCAAAGTTCTAAACTTTGACAAAGGTTCTCCATAAAGTTTCCCTTCAAAATACTATTTTTGCATTTCGTTATTGTTTTCAAATAACCCATCAACTGCAACAATGCCACAAGAATTACTTTTCCAAACATCGCCAGAAACAGCTACAAACGAATTGTTGCTCAAACAACATATTGCCAAATTAATTCGGGTTGATGTTAAAGAAATCCAACATATTTCGATTCTGAAACGTTCGATTGATGCCCGTCAAAAAGCCGTGAAATTCAATTTGAAAGTCGATATCTATTTGGTTGGCGAACCCATTCAAGAAGCTAAAATTGAACTGCCAGAATACAAGAATGTTACCAATGCACAGGAAGTAATTGTTGTAGGGGCGGGTCCTGCGGGATTATTTGCAGCCTTGCAATTGATTGAATTGGGATTGAAACCCATCGTAATCGAACGAGGCAAAGACGTTAGAGGAAGAAGAAGGGATTTGAAATCCATCAACAGAGATCATATTGTCGATGAAGATTCCAATTACTGTTTTGGCGAAGGCGGAGCAGGAACTTATTCGGACGGAAAGTTATACACCCGTTCCAAAAAGCGTGGCGATGTAACCCGAATTTTGGAATTATTTGTTGCTTATGGTGCTTCACACGATATTTTGGTGGATGCCCATCCGCATATCGGAACCAATAAATTACCGCAAATCATTCAGGACATGCGGGTGAAAATTATTGAAATGGGCGGTCAGGTGCTGTTTGAAACCCGACTGACAGATATTCTTATAAAAAATAATGAAGTTCAGGGGATTGTTATTCAAAATGGAGACACGATTCTTGCTAACAAAATAATTTTGGCAACAGGACATTCTGCCCGAGATATTTTCGAATTACTAGACAGAAAACAAATTTTTATCGAAGCCAAAGCTTTTGCCTTGGGCGTTCGTGCCGAGCATCCGCAGTCGTTAATTGACAGTATTCAGTACAGTTGTGATTATCGTGGGGAGCATTTGCCACCATCGCCTTATTCTATTGTGAAGCAAGTAGGAGGCAGGGGAATGTATTCGTTTTGTATGTGTCCCGGTGGTGTGATTGCGCCTTGTGCGACGAGTCTAGGCGAAGTGGTAACTAACGGTTGGTCGCCATCCAAAAGGGATCAGGCTACTGCCAATTCAGGAATAGTTATCGAATTGAAACTCGAAGATTTCAAGCCGTTTGCTAAATTCGGTGCTTTGGCAGGAATGGAATTCCAAAAAAGCATTGAGCAAAAAGCTTGGCATTTGGCAGGGCAAACCCAAAAAGTGCCTGCACAAAAAATGGTCGATTTTACCCAAAATAAAGTGTCGAACAATATCCCAAAAACTTCTTATGTTCCCGGAACTACTTCGGTGGAAATGGGACAGGTTTTTCCAGGATTTCTGACTCAAATATTACGAGAAGGTTTTGTGGAATTTGGAAAATCCATGCGTGGTTTTTTGACCAATGAAGCGATTCTTCATGCACCTGAATCCAGAACTTCCTCGCCAGTACGTATTCCCCGTGATGCCGAAACATTGGAACATCTTCAAATCAAAGGTTTGTATCCTTGTGGCGAAGGTGCTGGCTATGCCGGAGGGATTATTTCAGCAGCGATTGATGGCGAAAAATGTGCCTTGAAAATTGGAGAAGTTTTAAATTTGAATGTGTAAATGAAATTGTTAATTTTTTCTATTTTATTCTTTTTTACAAATAATCTGGAAAATGTTTTTGCATAATATCCTTAATAATTTCTAGTGTCAATGGCTTGTTTTTGAAACCAGAAACATCCGAAAAATTTTCGGCTCTTTTTTTATCATGAGGATTCAAAGAGGTAGTCAGCATTACAATAATTATTTCTCCTTTTTGGTGGATTTCCAAATTTTTATAAATTTCCAAAAACTCCCAACCATCCATTACGGGCATGTTTATATCGAGTAAGGTTAGCATTGGTTTTGGAAATACATTACCAGCTTTTTCATATTTTCCTTTATTGGTAATAAAGTCAATAGCTTCTTTTCCGTTTAATACGGTTTGTACATTTTCGGTGATGTCTGCTTTTTTAATGAGCATTTGGTTGATGAAATTTGTTCCTAAATCATCATCAATTAATAGTACGCAGTTCAGTTTCTTTTTCATAAATGTTAAGTATTGGAATGGTAAAATTGAAAGTGCTTCCCTCGCCAAGTTTTGAATCTACCCAAATTGTTCCTCCATGTAACTCGACAATTTTTTTGCAATGTGCCAGTCCAATTCCGGTTCCTTCATATTCATCTCGGTTGTTGAGTCTTTTAAAAATTACAAAAAGTTTGTGTATGTCATTTTTATCAATGCCGATAGCATTATCTTGAACTGAAAAAAGCCATTCGTTTTCTTGTTTTTTAGCTAAAAAAATAATTTTAGGAGGGATGTTTTTTTTCTTGAATTTTAAAGCATTGCTGATGAGATTTTGAAACAGTTGTCTCAATTCTGTTTCATAACCAATAAGAATAGGTAAGTCATATATTATTATTTCGGCATTGCTTTCTTTTATAAGAACCATCATATCTGAAAGGACTTCATTTACAATTTGATTGCAATTTACTGTAATTGTTTTTTTTTCTTTACCTATCCTAGAATAATCCAGTAATCCTTTGACTAATTGCTGCATTCGTTTAGATGATGTGGAAATGAAATCAATGTAAAATTCACCATTGCCACCTAATTTTCCAGCAAATTCTGTTTCTAATAGTTCGGTGAAACTAACTAGAGATCGCAATGGCTCTTGAAGATCATGTGAGGCTACATAAGAGAATTGTTCTAATTCTTTATTTTGATTCTGTAATTTTTTGTTTTGTTTGGCTAGTGTAACTTCTTTCTTTAATAAAGTTTCTGTACGTTCTTTAATTTTGTTTTCTAATTCAAAATTGAATTCTTGTATTTCCCTTGAACGTTTTATAATTTCAATTTCCATTTCGTTGACCTTTTTCTCGAGTCCAAGAGTTTTGTCTTCTTTACTTTGTTGTTCGATTTGGGTTAAAAAAAACTCGGTTATATCTTCCACACGATGAATGATATATTCTATTTCATTTTCGGAATTTAATACAGGAATGTTCAGTGGACTCCAGTATTTTTTTTCAAATACGCCATCAGGTCTTTGAACGTCATATCGTTGAACAGCCATCGTATGCTGTTTTTTGTTTTTGAGTACTAAATGGAGCGAGTTTGATAAGATAGCAACTCCGTTGGCATTTTTATCATCAGGATTATCAGGAAAAACATCAAATATATTGCGCCCTATCATTTCTTCTCTTTTCTTCATTGAAGCTGTTTCATAGGCATTGTTTGTGTACAAGATATTTAATTCAGGAGAGAGAATTAAATATAGACTTGGAGTTAAATCAAATATTTTTTGAAAATCAATTTTTATGTCTTCCATTTCTTTTAATTTTTATCCCTCAACTCAAATATTTTTTGAGAAGTACTTTCGAATCAATTTTTATATCAGAAGGATAATTTTGTTTTAAAGTTAAAAAAAACATTTTAAATATATTTAATTTCTTATAAAAAAGTTTAAATAGGTTGTGTTTTTAAGTATTCTATAGGTAATTTTTTTCTGTAATTATTTGTTTTTAAAGTAAGATTGCGACTAGATTATTGCTGAAAAACAATAGGGGATTTTTTGGATAATGGTTGGCTAATTGTTCGCTTAAAATTTGGAGATTTTTATAAATTTAGAATTTGCGATTGTTTTTATTTGGTAATTTACATCAAAAAAAAAGTCCCACCGAAGCAGGACTAAAGATTTTCATCTACGGCATATAGCCTTATTGTGATAAGATTAAAGATTAGAAATTTTAATCATTACAAATGTATGTAAAAAAAACTTTAGTTTGAATACGGGAAACCGTAAGCTGGGTAATTATTTTCTCCGTAGTTTTAAAAATTCTTATAAAATACAGATTGGTATGGCAAAAATATTAGGATTAGATTTAGGGACTAACTCGATTGGGTGGGCTTTAATTGATGATAAATTGAATAAAATTTTAGGCATTGGGAGCAGAATTTTTCCAATGGGTGTTGAGAATTTGGGCGATGGTGATAATGAAATGTCTAAAAATGCAAGTCGAACAGGAGCAAGAGGCGTAAGGCGTCAATTCTTTAGACGAAGATTAAGAAAGAAAGTATTGTTAAAATCACTTTCAGAAAATAATATGTGTCCAATGAGTTTGAAAGATTTTGAAGATTGGAAACAAACCAAACAATTCCCCTCTGAAAAATTAGCCACTTGGTTTGCAATGAATCCTTATGAATTGCGCCAAAAAGCATTGAATGAGAAGTTGTCTTTAGAAGAAATTGGTAGAATTTTTTACCATTTAATTCAAAGAAGAGGTTTCTTAAGTAATAGCAGAAAAAGTGGAGGAGAAGATGATGAAAAAGGAACTATTTTTAAAGGTATTCCAAAAGAAGGGAAAATTGGAATATCAGAAACACAAGAAAGCATTGAAGGCAAAACTTTAGGTTCTTATTTATTTGAGATTTATCCAAAAGAAAATCAACCGTTTCAGTATGGATTAGAAAGAATCCGAAATAGATACACCACTCGTAAGATGTATATCGATGAATTTGAATTGATTTGGGATAAACAATCGGAATTTCATTCTGTTTTAAATTATGATTTAAAAACAGTTTTTGGAGGAAGAAAGCAAGATAATTACAAAGAAGATGGAATTATATTTCATCAAAGACCTTTACGCTCACAAAAGCATTTGGTCGGTAATTGTTCTTTTGAACCTTCAAAAACAAAATGCCCAATAAGTGCTATTCCTGTTGAAATGTTTAGAATTTGGCAATGGGTAAATACTGTTGAATATAATGGAAAGAAAATATCTCAAATAGAAAAAAACAAATTGATTGAGCAATTGCTTTCCTTTGATAAAATTGAATTCAAAAAACTACGAAAAGCCATCGGTAAAGAAAGTGCAGAATTCAAATTCAATTATAAAGACGACGATAAAATAGTTGGCACACATACTATTTCTAATTTATCCAATAAAAAATATTTTGGCAAAAAATGGTTTGATTTTTCAGAAAAAGAGCAGGAAGATATTTGGCACGTTTTATATTTTTTTGACAGTAAATCAAATCTTGCAGCATATGCTATTAAGAATTGGAATTTTACAGAGGAACAAGCTGTTGCAATTTCAAAGTTTAATGTAAAAGACGGCTACGCTAGTTTGAGCCGAAAAGCTATTGCTAATATTTTACCATTTTTACAGCAAGGATATACTTATGATGTTGCAGTGGTTATGGGTGGAATAAAAAATACTTTTGGTGACAAATGGCAAAATGATACAGCAGAAAACAATCAGAAGCAATTAGAATTAATTGATAATGTTGAAGCTATTGTTAGATTTAAAATTTCAGGTGGTTTTATAGATACTATTAAAGATTTACTTCGAAAAGAATTTCAATTGAATGACAAACAATTAAAGAAACTCTATCATCATTCGGCAACAATTGATGTTACGGAATTACTAGAAAAATTACCAGTTGGCAAAGATGCCGATAAGGAAATACAAGCTATTCGAAATCCAATTGTAATAACTGCTTTATTTGAATTGCGGAAATTGGTAAATGAATTAATTGAAGAACACGGACAACTCGACGAGATAAAAGTAGAAATGGCTCGAGATTTAAAAATCTCCAAATCACAGCGAAATAAAATTCGTAGAGATCAAAAGCGATTAGAACGTGAAAATGACAGAGTGAAAACCGAAGTTGAAAAATATGCTAGAGTTTCACACGATAACATTTTAAAATTCAAACTTTGGGAAGAGTGCAAACAGACTTGTCCTTATACAGGTGTTACAATTCCTATTAGCAAACTTTTTACAGGCGAAGTCCAAATAGAACATATTCATCCGTGGAGTCGTTCGTTGAACGATAGTTTCAATAATAAAACATTGTGTTATGCTGATGAAAACAGGCGTAAAGGAGATAGAACGCCTTTTGAATTTTATGGAAATGACGAATTGGATTGGATTGCTAGAAAAGAACGAGCATTAAAATTATTTTCAGACACCAAGGAATATCCAAACGCTTACCAGAAATTCAAAAGATTTGTACAGATAAAGTTTGATGATGATTTCAGTTCAAGACAATTAAATGACACCCGATTTATAAGCAAAGAAGCTTCAACTTATTTAGCAAAAATTTGCAAAAAAGTAAATGTCTCTCCAGGACAAATGACAGCCAACTTGCGCCAAAAGTGGGGATTGAATACTGTTTTGAATGATGAAAATGCTAAAACGAGAGAAGATCATCGTCATCACGCCATCGATGCCTTGGTTATGGCTTGTGGCAAAACAAGTTATTTACAGGAATTATCCAAATGGAATCGCTACAATAGAAACTACGATTTAAAAGATTTTCCGATGCCTTGGGAATCGTTTAGAAAAGATGCTGAAGTTGCTGTTGATAAAATATTGATTTCACATAAACGTATTGCTAATGATATCACTATTCGATATACCAAAGTAGAAAAAAACGGAAAAACGCATATCAATAAAGGGGTTGCTGCACGAGGACAATTGCATAAAGAAACCGTTTTTGGTAAACGAAATTTTAATGGAGAAGAAGCATTTCACGTTAGGAAATCCATTGATAGTTTGACAACCGAAAAACAACTTGAAAAAGTAGTTGACGAAGCTATTAGAATGTTAATTTATAAAAGAATTCAAGAATTAGGCGGATTTGTAAAAGGAACAATTCCTGTAAATACTTTTTTTATTGTTGATGAAAATGGAGTGAAACAACCACAAATTTTCTTGCCTAATAAAAATGGAGCGCCAGTACCAATTTTGAAAATAAGGATGAAAGAAAATATTGGAGGAGCAGAAAAGCTAAAGGATAATGTTAATCAATGGGTGAATCCTAGGAATAATCATCACGTTTTGATTTATAAAGACGACAAAGGAAATTTAAAGGAAGAAGTGGTAACTTTTTGGACTGTTGTGGAACGAAAAAGCAAAGGATTTTCAACGTATCAACTTCCTGTCGAGGGAAAAGAAGTGGTTGCGACTTTGCATATTAATGATATGTTTTTATTAGGATTAAATGAAGATGAAATCAATTGGGGAAATCCTGATTATGAAATTTTAAGAGGTAATTTGTACAGAGTTCAAAAATTAACATCAGGAGATTATTTTTTTAGAAAACATAAGTCTTCAACGGTTACGGATGATGATTACAAACAAATAAGAGGATTTGGAGAAGGTAAAACAGGATGGTTTACATTTAATCCTATAAAAGTAAAAATTTCAGTTTCGGGAAAAATTTCAAAAATCTGATTTATTTCAAAAGTTTGGTGTAAATTTACACCAACTAAAATTATTGTTATGACACGTCAAAGTATCACTTTAGCCAATCAAAATGACGAATGGTTAAAAAAACAAGTTGCAGAAGAAGAATTTACTAGTAAAAGTGAAGCTATTAATTATCTCATCAAAAAAGCACGTTCGCAAGATGATTATGTAGAATTTGTTAGAATGAAGCTTGATAAAGCGGAGAAAAGTGGATTTAGCTCTAAAACTAAAGAAGAGTTATTAGCTGAAATTAAGAAAAAATTAAATGTTTAGTTATAAACTAAATATTCAAGCAGAAGAGGATTTGACTCGAATTTTTGAATATGGAATGAGTCGTTTCGGAATGCTTCAAGCGCATAAATATTATGATATGTTTTTTGATTGTTTTTCAAAAATTGCATCAAATCCGTATCTATTTCCAGAAGCTATTCGTTTTCGTCAAGGATATAGATATTGTGTTTGTGGAGTTGATACCATTTTTTACAAAATTAATGTCGATACAATAGAAATAATGGCTATCATTGGCAGGCAAAATTTTTAAGAAGTTCTTTGACATAAGTTTTTCATTGTCTTAAACATCTCAAACCACAACTGAAAGGTATGGCATCCGCCCAGCAGGGATGCAGTAGCTTTCAGTTGTGGTTTGATTAAAGATTAGAAAACACGATATTTTTTCATCTTGATACTTTCGTCAACAACCAGTTGTGGTTTGATTAAAGATTAGAAAACACGATATTTCGCTATTATTTTCGATGCAGCCTTCCATAGTTGTGGTTTGATTAAAGATTAGAAAACACGATATTTTCTTTCGGATCTGTTTTGGTCATTAGACGGTTGTGGTTTGATTAAAGATTAGAAAACACGATATTAATCTTCACGAATAATGAAAGAGAAGTGCTGTTGTGGTTTGATTAAAGATTAGAAAACACGATATTCCGCTTGAGCATCCAGTCGAAATCCCCTTGGTTGTGGTTTGATTAAAGATTAGAAAACACGATATTGTTTTTGTCTTTTGAAATACCGTCCCGCTCGTTGTGGTTTGATTAAAGATTAGAAAACACGATATTCCACACCATTTGCTCCCAAATCGTTGATGGGTTGTGGTTTGATTAAAGATTAGAAAACACGATATTTTTATAAGTATCTCTAAAAAAACCTTCCTGGTTGTGGTTTGATTAAAGATTAGAAAACACGATATTCAAAGCTACTACGCTCAACTCGACAAGTTGGTTGTGGTTTGATTAAAGATTAGAAAACACGATATTTGCTCGCTTTCTTTTGGATAGATGTCATGGTTGTGGTTTGATTAAAGATTAGAAAACACGATATTCGCGGGACTCTTCGCTGAGATGGGTACAGGGTTGTGGTTTGATTAAAGATTAGAAAACACGATATTAAGTGGGAAGCGTATAAGCAGTACTGCGCTGTTGTGGTTTGATTAAAGATTAGAAAACACGATATTTACAACATCGAGGGAGCGGCTAAAGGCTTTGTTGTGGTTTGATTAAAGATTAGAAAACACGATATTCCGACGAGTTTAACGACTTGCCGTTATCAGGTTGTGGTTTGATTAAAGATTAGAAAACACGATATTCACCATCGATGCAGGAAGTTTATGGAAGTTGTTGTGGTTTGATTAAAGATTAGAAAACACGATATTCAAAAGATTTCACATCATCAAAACCATCAAGTTGTGGTTTGATTAAAGATTAGAAAACACGATATTAATAATAGTAATAGCTGGGTATTATATTAAGTTGTGGTTTGATTAAAGATTAGAAAACACGATATTTGCTTCAACTGCTTTTGAATCTACTTCTCTGTTGTGGTTTGATTAAAGATTAGAAAACACGATATTGAAGCAGAAAACTTAAGAGGAGTTGACAGAGTTGTGGTTTGATTAAAGATTAGAAAACACGATATTAAACAAAAACAAAGGTGGGAAAATATACATGTTGTGGTTTGATTAAAGATTAGAAAACACGATATTGCTAACGCAAACAAAGCGCTTTCAGAAGCGTTGTGGTTTGATTAAAGATTAGAAAACACGATATTCAAATCGCTAACGACGCTATCACCGTCGCAGTTGTGGTTTGATTAAAGATTAGAAAACACGATATTTTATTATTATATACTATATCTATTTCTTTTGTTGTGGTTTGATTAAAGATTAGAAAACACGATATTGACACAAGTAAAGGGAACGAAATACTAATGTTGTGGTTTGATTAAAGATTAGAAAACACGATATTTTCAAAATGCAAAAAGAACTAATGGATATTGTTGTGGTTTGATTAAAGATTAGAAAACACGATATTACATTAGCGGGTAGGGGCAGAATGACAAACGTTGTGGTTTGATTAAAGATTAGAAAACACGATATTAAAGTTAAGCAACCAAGAAGGATTGGCATTGTTGTGGTTTGATTAAAGATTAGAAAACACGATATTTTTTTGTCCTAACGGTGGAGTTATTATTATGTTGTGGTTTGATTAAAGATTAGAAAACACGATATTGTCGCAAACCAAATCGGAATAATCATCCATGTTGTGGTTTGATTAAAGATTAGAAAACACGATATTCTCTTAAAGATATTTCATAATGAGTATTTTGTTGTGGTTTGATTAAAGATTAGAAAACACGATATTTGGTGATATGATCTGTTTTATGTGGGAGTAGTTGTGGTTTGATTAAAGATTAGAAAACACGATATTGTTGATTCCTGACGGATTCTTAATATCTCCGTTGTGGTTTGATTAAAGATTAGAAAACACGATATTTTGTATTTTTTTTTGGCTTGCTTTTGTTTGTTGTGGTTTGATTAAAGATTAGAAAACACGATATTGACAGTAAATTATATAACTAAATACTGTCAGTTGTGGTTTGATTAAAGATTAGAAAACACGATATTATGAAAACAGTATACACACACGAAGGTTAGTTGTGGTTTGATTAAAGATTAGAAAACACGATATTAACACTCACATCATTCATTTGGTGTGAGTTGTTGTGGTTTGATTAAAGATTAGAAAACACGATATTTTCACAAGGGAACAAATTTGACGTCAATTTGTTGTGGTTTGATTAAAGATTAGAAAACACGATATTGTACTAGATGCGGAACCATCAGTACTGTTAGTTGTGGTTTGATTAAAGATTAGAAAACACGATATTCAGCACTGAAAAATATGAATGTAGAAAATGGTTGTGGTTTGATTAAAGATTAGAAAACACGATATTTATTTGTCTGTCCTATAAGACTGTATCAAGGTTGTGGTTTGATTAAAGATTAGAAAACACGATATTTTTGGGTACAAATAAGCATAGACAATACCGGTTGTGGTTTGATTAAAGATTAGAAAACACGATATTCACATCTAAACATAAGAGGAGTCGGAAGAGGTTGTGGTTTGATTAAAGATTAGAAAACACGATATTTATATTTGTACGCAGATAACAGCAAGATATGTTGTGGTTTGATTAAAGATTAGAAAACACGATATTTAACGGAGTTCCTGATGCTGAAAGCGTAACGTTGTGGTTTGATTAAAGATTAGAAAACACGATATTAGCAAATCGGTTTTATTATGGTAAAGACTAGTTGTGGTTTGATTAAAGATTAGAAAACACGATATTCATCAAGTATATTTAGTTATCTAAATATTAGTTGTGGTTTGATTAAAGATTAGAAAACACGATATTTTAAGATGCAAAAAGAATTAATGGACATTGTTGTGGTTTGATTAAAGATTAGAAAACACGATATTAAAAATAAAGAAATAAAAGGATATGAGTTAGTTGTGGTTTGATTAAAGATTAGAAAACACGATATTGAGACGTAGAAAAGTTTATAGGAGCAGAAGGTTGTGGTTTGATTAAAGATTAGAAAACACGATATTTTTAAGATGCAAAAAGAATTAATGGACATTGTTGTGGTTTGATTAAAGATTAGAAAACACGATATTACGACGAAGAAATCATATTCAAAGAAGCGGGTTGTGGTTTGATTAAAGATTAGAAAACACGATATTTTCACAGGGAAACAAATATGACGTGAACCTGTTGTGGTTTGATTAAAGATTAGAAAACACGATATTAGTTGGCTTGTTACCTTCTAGTAATCAACAGAATAAAGAGAAATATCGTAAAATAAAATGCTCCTTTTTAGCACGTGATAGGCTAGATTGGAGCATTTTTTTATTTCTAGAATAATTCCAATTGCGTGGGTGCATCTACCGCTTCTTGTTTGGCTTTGCCCAAATAATTAATAATCATCCCAAATTGTTTGTCGGTAATTCGTAAAACACTGACTTTACCCAAAGGCGGAACGAGTTTGTTTATCCGTTTTTCGTGCACATCGGCACTTTCGCCACTAGCACAATGACGAATATAAACCGAAAATTGCATCATCGAGAAACCATCTTTTAACAAACTGCCACGGAATTGCGAAGCATTGCGTCGATCCTTTTTGGTTTCTGTTGGCAAATCAAAAAATACAAACAACCACATTATTCGGTAGGCGTTAAGTTCCATAATTTTGGATATTTAATTTTTTTTCTACTTCCCATAAAACACTGTTGCAAGGAACTAGCCGTTTTTTGTAGTGCGACCATCAACGGACTTTTTTCATCCTTGAAATAAACGGTTCGAGTTAATACTTGCAAGAGTTCGGCTTTGATTTTAGTGTTCAATTCCTGTTCCTCATAGTTTTGCATAATTTCGAAAACTTTTTCGTCAACCAATGGTCGGAACGGTTCCATAATATCATCGGCTAGTGCAAAAGCGTTGTATTTGCTCTTGTGATGAATGCCTAGCGTGTTCAATAATCCGCTTCCAGACAAAGCTCTAGCGGTTGCTGCCCGAAGAATCGCATAACCATAATTGAGAAAATTATTGGGATAATCGCCAAAACGTTCTCGTCTGAAATTGATGTCATAAGTATCAAAAAAGGATTTCCAATATTGGCTTGCAGCGACTCCTTCCATGTTTGTCGTATCTCCACTCAAGACTTTGCTTGCCAAGAATTCGAAGCTGTTTTTATTTTGAGTAATTTTTGTCAAAAGAATCCCTTGATTGGTTATTTTCTCCACAATAGTTTGTTGCCACAATTGTTTTTTTAGTGGAACAGAAGCTTCAATTTGGTTTCTAAAAACTTCTTGCTGAATATGATGGCTGTTGAGGTTCAGAAACATTCCGTTAGGCAAATGATTTTTAGAACAAATAATCACAGCAGTATTGTTTTCTACTAATAAATTCATGGCGGGTAAACTCAAGTAAATTTCGGGATGATCTAAAACTAAAAAACCAATATCTTCAATGGGCACTGAGCTTTCTCGAATTTCGGATTGGATAACCAATTGTAAATTTTTGGTCGTAATGGATGTTTTGTTTTCTATTAAAATGGATTTTTTTATCATAATTAGAGAATTGTTGTTTTTATTGAGGTCTAAATTATTGATAATCAATTTTGTATTTTTACGGGAAACCTCATTTTGGTCTTTTTTTTAGCTTTTAAATCGAATTAATTGTTTAACAAAAGAAAATAGATTAGTGACAACTTGTATAATTTATTTCCATAATATTAGCTGTTAAATAAATTCACAATTCATAATTCACAATTCACAATTACCTTATCTTTGCGCACTGAAAAAAGTCCTTATGAAATTTGATTTATTACAAAAAGATCCACATACCAAAGCCAGAGCAGGAAGTATCACTACTGATCACGGTGTTATTGAAACTCCAATTTTTATGCCTGTGGGAACGGTTGCTTCGGTAAAAGGAGTGCACCAACGGGAATTGAAAGAAGAGATAAACCCCGATATTATCCTCGGGAATACCTATCATTTATACCTGCGTCCGCAAACCGAAATTCTAGAAAAAGCAGGTGGTTTGCATAAATTCATGAATTGGGACAGAAATATTCTGACCGATTCGGGTGGATATCAGGTATATTCACTTTCTTCTAATAGAAAAATTAAGGAAGAAGGTGTAAAATTCAAATCGCATATTGACGGTTCCTATCATTTTTTTACTCCTGAAAATGTGATGGAAATCCAGCGTACCATTGGTGCAGACATCATTATGGCTTTTGACGAATGTACACCGTATCCTTGCGATTACCGTTACGCACAGCGTTCGATGCACATGACGCACCGTTGGTTGGACAGATGTATCAATCATTTGGATAAACTGCCATATAAATATGGTTATGAGCAAACTTTTTTTCCAATTGTTCAAGGAAGTACTTATAAAGATTTACGTCGTCAATCTGCTGAATATATTGCCAATTCAGGTCAGCAGGGAAATGCCATAGGCGGACTTTCAGTAGGTGAACCAGCCGAAGAAATGTATGCCATGACCGAAGTGGTTTGTGAAATCCTTCCGGAAGACAAGCCTCGTTATTTAATGGGCGTAGGAACTCCAATCAATATTTTGGAAAATATTGCTTTGGGAATTGATATGTTCGATTGTGTGATGCCAACCCGAAATGCTAGAAACGGAATGCTGTTCACGGCTAACGGAACGATTAATATCAAAAACAAAAAATGGGAAGCCGATTTTTCTGTAATTGATGAAATGGGTCATACTTTTGTAGATACAGAATATTCCAAAGCCTATTTGCGTCACTTGTTTGCTGCCAATGAATACCTCGGAAAACAAATCGCTACGATACACAATCTTGGATTTTATATGTGGCTGGTTCGCGAAGCTAGAAAACATATCATAGCAGGAGATTTTAGAACCTGGAAAGACATGATGGTGCGCAATATGAGCCAAAGATTGTAAAAGAAGTTTAAAAGTTTAAATTGGTTTAAAAGTTTAAAGTTCTCTTGAAACTCTTAAACCAATTTAAACTCTTAAACCATCTTAAACCTTTAAATAAAAAAAAATGTTAACAATAATAGACAAATACATCCTTAAAAAATACTTATCCACTTTTGGGGTAATGTTACTTTTGTTTGCACCTATTGGAATTATCATTGATGTTTCGGAGAAGATAAATAAAATGATTGCCAACAAAATTCCACTCTCGGAAATATTGGTTTACTATTATAATTTCACGATTTATTTCATGAATTTATTGTTTCCGATATTTTTGTTTCTGTCGGTGATTTGGTTTACTTCAAAACTGGCCAATAATACGGAAATTATTGCGATTTTGAGTTCGGGAATTTCGTTTTCACGATTTTTGAGACCTTTTATAATTGGAGCTACTATTGTTTCTATTGTTGTGTTATTGATGGGTTTTTTTATTGTTCCAAAGGCAAACGAAGGCTTTAATAATTTTCGATACACCTATCTTCGAAGTGACGGAAAAGAAGCCATGAGAGGAAAAAACACAGATGTTTTTCGCCAAATCAGTAAAAACGAATTTATCTATGTCAATAGCTTTAATCCCGAAACCAAAACGGCTTATAATTTTAGTTATGAGAAGTTTAAAAAAGATAAATTAGAGTATAAAATTTCGGCTAGTAGAATTCAATGGAATCCGAAAACCAAGAATTATACAATGTATGATTATGTCAAAAGAACGGTCGGAACATTAGAAGACAAAATCGAAAAAGCCGATAGCAAGGAGGCTAAATTTAGTTTTGATTTAGAAGATTTAACCCCCGTGATTTATATTGCCGAGACCTTAACTTTAGGTAAATTGAATCGGTTTATCGAAAAAGAAAAAAGTAGAGGTTCTTCTAATGTTAATATCTACAAGGTGGTTTTGTACAAAAAATACAGTATTCCCGTTTCGGCATTTATCTTGACTATTATTGCCGTTTCTGTTTCAGCCATGAAGCGCAGAGGAGGAATGGGAGTGAGTCTAGCGATTGGAATTGGAATTGCTTTTTCCTTTGTATTTTTTGATAAAATATTTGGAACTCTAGCCGAAAAATCTACTTTTTCGCCATTGTTAGCGGTTTGGTTTTCGAATATTGTGTTCGGAATTTTAGCCATTTTTTTACTACGAAATGCAAAAAGATAAATTAGGAAGTTATTTGAATCTTCATTTAATTGTATTTATTTGGGGATTTACAGCCGTATTAGGAGCTTTGATTTCGATAGCTGCTGATGCTTTGGTTTGGTATCGAATGCTTCTAGCAAGTGGATTTTTATTGCTTTTTATACTTTCAAAAAAGAAGTCATTTTCCGTTCCTCCTAAAGAATTATTCAAATTAATTTTTGTGGGACTTTTGATAGCTTTACATTGGATTACTTTTTTCGAAGCCATTCATATTTCTAATGTTTCCATCACTTTAGCGGTTTTTTCGTTGGGTGCTTTTTTAGCATCGCTACTCGAACCTTTGTTTTATGGCCGAAAAGTACTTTGGTATGAAGTATTCTTCGGATTGGTTATCATTGCTGGATTGGGCGTTATTTTGCAAGTCGAAATGAATTATTTGGAAGGAATGTTGTATGCCTTGGCTTCTATAATAATGGGTGTTTTATTCACCCTAATGAATGGAAAATTAATCGAAAAACACGATTCGGCGGTTATCACTTTTTATGAATTCTTGGCTGGAGTGGTTTTTATTTCAATCTATTTTATATTCGAAAATAAATTCACAGCTGATTTCTTTGTTCTGTCGGTTAATGATTGGATTTTACTACTGATTTTATCATCCATTTGCACCGCTTATGCTTTTACAGCTTCGGTCAAAGTGATGCAAAAACTTTCGCCTTATACAGTGATGCTAACTACGAGTTTAGAGCCTGTTTACGGAATTATTTTGGCGTATTTAATCCTTGGCGGAAAAGAAAAAATGAGCTTTGAGTTTTATATTGGAGCCTTATTAATTGTCATAACTGTTATTCTTAACGGCGTTGTGAAACACTATTTATCGAATAAAGAATAATTAATTTAAGCTTCTTTCTGTAAAATAGATTTATGTTTTTAATGTAAATAATTTATGTTTGAATAAATAAATTTATATTTGCAGTTCGAATCAAACCAAAAAAAAAGGACACATCCTATGGAATATTTAGATTTTGAGCTTCCAATAAAAGAATTAGAAGATCAGTTAGACAAATGTCTTGTTATTGGTCAAGAATCAGATGTTGATGTTACCAATACTTGTAAACAAATCAACAAAAAACTGGAAGAAACCAAAAGGCATATTTATAAAAATCTTACCGCTTGGCAACGCGTACAATTGTCAAGACACCCTAATAGACCTTACACTTTAGACCATATTAAAGCACTTTGTGGCGATACTTTCCTAGAGCTTCACGGCGATAGAGGTTTTAAAGACGACAAAGCGATGATTGGCGGTTTAGGTAAAATTGACGGACAATCGTTTATGATTATTGGTCAACAAAAAGGATACAATACCAAAACTCGTCAATATAGAAATTTCGGAATGCCCAATCCAGAAGGGTATAGAAAAGCTTTGCGATTGATGAAAATGGCAGAAAAATTTGGAATTCCTGTTCTTTCATTAGTAGATACTCCCGGAGCTTTTCCAGGTATCGAAGCCGAAGAACGTGGACAAGGAGAAGCTATTGCTAGAAACATCATCGAAATGGTACGTTTGAAAGTGCCAATTATTGTGGTGGTTATTGGCGAAGGCGCTTCAGGTGGTGCATTAGGAATTGGTGTAGGTGACAAAGTATATATGATGGAAAATACGTGGTATTCTGTTATTTCTCCAGAGTCTTGTTCTTCTATTTTATGGAAAAGCTGGGATTATAAAGAGCAAGCTGCCGAAGCCTTGAAATTGACTTCTTCCGACATGAAAAAGCAAAAATTAGTCGATGATATTATTCCAGAACCGCTAGGTGGAGCCCACTACGATAGAGAAACTGCTTTTAAGACAGTAGAGCAATATATCATGAAAGGATACAATGAGCTTAAAGACTTATCAACAGACGATTTAATCGCCCAAAGAATGGAGAAATACCTTCAAATGGGGGAATACAAAGAGTAAAATCTTACTTTATACAAATTAATCCGAAGCCTTATCGCTTCGGATTTTTTTTGGGTTATGAACAAAAAACGATTGCTTATGAACAATTATTTGTAATAAGTCAATAGTAAAGTTTTTTAATTTTTAGTTACTTTCGCTCTATGGAAAATGTGAAGAATATAAACCCAATTAAATACGATAAGACCAACATTATCAACCTTGAAAAAGGAAAGTTGCAACCTCAAGTTTTAGAATTAGAAGAGGCTGTGCTTGGTGCGATGATGATTGATAAGAAAGGTGTAGATGATGTAATTGATATTTTACAAGCGGATGCTTTTTACAAAGAAGCCCATAAACATATTTTTGAAGCTATCGTTCAGCTCTTTACTGATACACAACCTATTGATTTATTAACCGTTTCTGCTCAACTCAAAAAGAACGGAAAATTAGACCTTGCTGGTGGTGATTTTTACTTAATTCAACTAACGCAGAAAATTTCATCTTCGGCACATATTGAATTTCACTCCAGAATTATTTTGCAGAAATTCATTCAACGCAGTTTGATTCGAATTTCAACTGAAATTATCGAAGATTCGTATGACGAAACCACGGATGTTTTTGACTTGTTGGACAAAGCTGAATCGAAACTGTATGAAGTAACCCAAGGAAACATCAAGCGAAGTTCAGAAACAGCTCAAAGCTTGGTTTTACAAGCCAAAAAAAGAATTGAAGAAATTAGTAAACAAGAAGGATTAAGTGGTGTTGAAACTGGTTTTACTAATTTGGATAAACTAACTTCGGGTTGGCAACCGAGTGATTTAATTATCATTGCGGCTCGTCCTGCGATGGGAAAAACTGCATTTGTACTTTCAATGGCACGAAATATGGCTATCGATTTTGGACATCCAGTAGCTTTATTTTCTTTGGAGATGGCATCGGTGCAGTTGATTACTAGGTTGATTTCATCTGAAACGGGTTTGTCTTCAGAGAAATTACGTACTGGTAAATTAGAACCTCACGAATGGACGATGTTGAGTACCAAAGTGAAAAACTTGGAAAAAGCGCCTTTGTTTATTGATGATACACCCTCGCTTTCTATTTTTGATTTGCGTGCCAAAGCGAGACGTTTGGTTTCGCAACACGGTATCAAAATCATCATTGTGGATTATTTGCAATTGATGACCGCTGGAGGAAATGGTAAAGGAGGAGGAAATCGCGAGCAGGAAATCTCCACAATCTCTCGAAATTTAAAAGCCTTGGCAAAGGAATTAAACGTTCCCGTAATTGCACTTTCACAGCTATCGCGTGCGGTTGAAACTCGTGGATCTAGCAAAAGACCATTGCTTTCTGATCTTCGTGAATCGGGAGCGATTGAGCAAGATGCCGATATTGTTTCGTTTTTATACCGTCCAGAATATTACAAAATTGACGAGTGGGATGATGATGAAGCCTCGCCAACAGCAGGTCAAGCCGAAATTATGATTGCCAAACACCGTAATGGTGGAATTGAAAACGTTCGTTTGAAATTTATCGGACACCTTGGTAAATTTGACAATCTTGACGATTACAACGGAAGTTATGATGATTTGCCTTCGAGTATGAATCACGAAGAAAATCCATTCCAAACTAAAAATCTTCCATCACCAAATGAAGCCTTTGGTAGCAATTTGAATGACGACGATGACGATGATATGCCGTTTTAGTTTTTAGCCACAAATTACACAAATAAACACAAATTTCGATTAGTTTTAAATTACACGAATTCTGATTAGGGATACAATTCGTGTAATTTATTTTAAATTCTAAAAAATTCGTGATAATTAGTGTAATTCGTGGTTACTTTTTTAAAACTAATACTGTGTTTTTTATCCTTTTTCCTCCAATAAAACTAGTATATTTGGGAAAGTAAACTAATTGGTACTGCATAAAAAATCTACAAATGTTTTCAAAAAAAGTATTCCTTATTTTTTTAATCCTGATTTCCTTTTCGGTAAAAGCTTCGTTTATTTTGTTGCCAATGGATGAAAATACGCAAAAAAATCATCTGAAAGCCTACGGAATTACCTATTGGTGTATCGATAAGAAATACAAAGCCAGCTGGTTGCTCAACTATCGTGGCGGTTCTTTTTTATTGGCCGATGCACCAGAAATTAGAAAAGAATGCCAAATCCGAGACGTGAGTTTTGAAATATTAAGCGATGCAGAAACCAACCAAATTTTAGAAGAAATTGCCAGTCCTTCTCAAAATATGGAAGCAGTTGTACTTGAAAAAGCCCCAAAAGTAGCAGTTTATACTCCCAAAGGAAAACAACCTTGGGACGATGCTGTGACTTTAGTTTTGACTTATGCCGAAATTCCGTTTACACCCATTTATGACGAAGAAGTTTTAAGTGATCAATTGCTGCTATATGATTGGTTGCATTTGCATCACGAAGATTTTACAGGACAATATGGTAAGTTTTTTGGTTCCAATAGAAATTCGCCTTGGTACATCGAACAAAAACGAGATGCCGAAGTTTTGGCAACTAAGCTAGGCTACAAAAAAGTATCAGAAGAGAAATTGGCTGTAGCCAAAAAAATTAGAGATTTCGTTATTGGTGGCGGATTTATGTTTGCTATGTGTTCTGCTACAGATAGTTTTGATATTGCTTTAGCAGCCGATGGCGTAGATATTTGTGAATCAATGTTTGATGGTGATGCAAGTGAGCCCAATTATCAAGCAAAAATAAATTATGCTAATTCTTTTGCTTTCAAGGATTTTACTTTAGATAGAAAGCCAGAGCATTATGAGTTTTCGGATATTGATATGACCGAAAAAAGGAGAATTCCGATGGAAAAAGATTATTTTACCTTAATGGAATTTTCAGCCAAATGGGATCCAATTCCGAGTATGTTGTGTCAAAATCAAACCCAATTAATCAAAGGTTTTATGGGACAAACCACTTCTTTTGATGCGACTCTCATCAAATCGAATGTGTTGGTGATGGGAACTTGTGAACTCAATGGCGAAGCGCGTTACATTCACGGTGAGAAAGGCAAAGGAATGTTTACTTTTTTTAGCGGTCACGATCCCGAAGATTACCAGCATCGTGTGGGAGATCCTGCAACTGTTTTGGATTTGCATCCCAATTCCCCAGGTTATCGATTGATTTTAAATAATGTATTGTTTCCAGCTGCGAGAAAGAAAAAACAGAAAACCTAGTCAATTTTAAAAAGCAAATTCCAAATTTCAAATTCCAAATTTTAAAAAATTAGTTCAACGAAAATTCTATCCAAATTGGGATATGATCGGATATTTTTCGAGCTTGTTCTAAAGTATTGAAGTTCGTGTAGAAATGGATAACTCCAGTATTCAAGACTTTAATTTTTGTAGTTTTATAAAAGATATTATCAAACTCTGATGCCAGACAGTTTCCAGCGACGCATCCTTTTTTTAAGGATGTTTTTTGATTGACCAATACAGAAGTGTAACCCATTTTTCGCAAGGGATTGAAAACCGTGTGCGATTGCGGACAGTTGAAATCGCCCACAAAAATCAAATTCAAATTGGGATATGCTGCGGGTAAAAATTTAAAAAATTTAATCTCCGTTTCGGGTTGTTTACTCTTGGTTATTGCATGAAAATTGGCGACTGTGAATGTTTTGTTTGCATACTCGAAAGTGCTATAAAAAGGTTCTCTATCAATTTCTAAATGGTATTTTTTTTCGAGCCAAGCATTGCCTATTTTCTTTACTTTACTCGTTTTCCAAAGGAAAGCATAACGTTCGGTTTTATAGGCACTACTACTTGTTGGATTGCTGATGGCATAATCCCATTTGTTGCCTTTTCGGTTGAGTTCGTCGGCGAGTTTTGCTACGGTTTGTACGCCACCATCGCCGGCTACGACTTCTTGAATGACAATAATATCATAGTCTTTCAAAGTATTAGCGATAAAACCAATTTCAGAATCGGATTTGGACTTTCCTAAATTTTCAATGTTCCAAGAAAGGAGTTTGACTTGGGCGAAGGTTGGAGCGGTTAGGAATAAGAGTAGAAATAGGAGGGGTTTGGTCATTATTCAATTATCAAATTTATCTTTTCCATTAGTAGTGTGAACCGTTCTTTGACGATTAATGGGTGAATGTGCATGGATAGAATTTCATCTGCATTTTTGTGATTTTTTAAGAAGAGAAATTCCTTTTTTAAATAATTTTTCACTTCTTCATCAGCTTGCAAAATTTCATCCACTATGGATGTTCTGTTGTCTAATACGAATATGATGTCTTCAAAATCATGACTGCTTCTATAATCGTTAAAGCCTCTATTTTTAAATGCTTCAAACTTTGTTGCCAGAAAATAAGGCGCACTCAAAATTTGAATACTTATATTATTTCCAATTATAACGGTTTTTAAATCTTTAAATCCTGGTGCATACCAGCTATTTGAATCTCCAATGGCACTTTCTTCAGCAGGCATAATGTCTATTGGAATTCCTTTAAATCGATAGCTACAAATAGCGTGTCCGAAAGGATCGGGAAAGAATTCAAGTTCCGAAAGGCGTTCTTGAATAGTTGTCCATTCAAAATAGGTTTCTAATTTTAAAGTCATATCAATATCTTCAGTAGGTCTTATTTCTTCCGAAGCTAGGTCGTCGTTGTAAAGATTGATTACTGCGCCACCAACAAAGACTACTTTTTGTCTTAATTCCTTCAAGCCTACTGCTACATTTACCAGTGATTGAATGTCAATAAAATTATTCATTTAAGATTCTCTTTTTTAATTCTACCCTTGCGATTTCTTTTTCTCTTGTGCTTCCAACTCGCAGTACATCTGTCATTGCCAAAAGTTCGTGTAGAGCAGCGTCTTTTAAACTGGCTTCAATAGCGGAACTATAAAGCGGAATAACAGCCTGACCTCTTGTGTTTCCTTTGGCATAAGGCCAGACATACGCTTCTGTTGCTTGTATCATTTCGTTTATTGGTGCGGCTGAATGTGCCGTTGCAATGCCTCGAACTACTGCTGCAGGTCTTTGCGGAAAAACATAACTCAGACCGTGTATTAAAAATTCATAAAAGGCTACTTTATTCACTTTTTTTCCCGAAAAATCAACTAATTGTGCATATTTGGAACGTTGCAAAGATTGACTTATCTCGGATTGACTCATATTTAGTTCTTGAGCCAAAGTTAGTTGTTGCCATTCTTTGTTATCCAATGCTATTATTTTTAATAAAACCAAAATATCTTGAGGTTTCATATTGTATTTTGATGCTATCATAATTTGTAATATTGCGTATTGCGATATGCAATATTACGGTATATTGTTTTATTTTACAATGTTTTATAAAAAAATATCGCATATTGCGATATTCGATATTTTCAATAGTTAAATGTTATTTCACTTCTAACTCATAGGCTTTTCCATTTTCATCTACGGCTTTTAGTTTGCCTTTTCCATACCATTCTACTTCTATGTTGTGTGGATTGCCTTGATTGTCGTCAATTTTTCCTGCTCCGTATTTGCCTTCAATATTTATTTTTCCAGAGACTTTGTTGCTGTCTTGATCCTTGCCTATTACATCATAGTTGTATTCGTAATGCCCCGAATTTCCTGTTCGGTATTCGTAGTCGTGTTTTTTGTCTTGATGAAAGGTTTTGGCTTCCTGTGGTGTGATGGTTTCGATATCATCAGGTGTGATTTTTTCTTTATGAAAACTTTGTGGTTTTGTTGGGATTTTGGGCGGTTGTTGGCAGGAGAGGAAAAGGAACAGGATAGAAAATAGGAATAAATAAGGCTTCATTTTTGAACTTTTGTATGCTTTAAATTACTTTTAGAGATAACTTCAATTAATATACTTAATAATTAAATTAATGATAAAAAGGTGTTTCAATAATTGGGGCAAACCAATTTAATAGGTGTTCAAAAGTATCTAGTAATACAAAGGATATGAATATCATCAAAACTCCTTTTATTAAAAAATAGCCATAATTGTTGTTGTCTATTTCTATACTATCGATTCTTTTTCCTAAGTTTATTTTTAGAATAATTCCAATTAGATAATATGCTAAAAAAGTAAATAGAAAAGTAAAGCCAATATAAATTGCAATTCGTTGTATTACTCCCAAAAATGCATTTTCAGGACATTTGGGACTTATTAAAATCTCAATTGTATTTTCTAAAATTAGTATTGCAGTTTTTAAATAAAGAAAAAATGGAATTAGTAACGATATATTCCATATTGTAAGTGAGAGTGGAAGACCTTGCTCATTGCTATTAGGTTGTATTTTTTGTTTTTTTGCTAGAAATTGAATTGCCATTTGCATTAAAACAGTTGCAATTACAGCAACTAAAACCGTAAAAAAAATACTTTGTTTGTCCATAGTTATTTTGATTTTAAGGATATTCTCCAGTTATTTAATATAGAAATTTCTTTTGAAATGACTCCGGGTTTTGAAATTGTTGTTGTTTCCCAAAGTACGTATTTTTGATTGTTGTATATGTAAGCAGTACCAATGATAGGTAGATTAATTCCGATTATAGAATGACTATAAAATTCACTACTCATTAGTGTAATATCATAATCATAATGAGCCAGTAGTGTATAAAGTAGTAATGTTCTTGTGTCACAATCACCTTTTTGATTTACTAAAAATTCGATAGGTGTGTTGATGCCAAAACGCTCAAATGGGTCGCAATTTGCATTCGGAGTGGAAAGATATTTTTTAGTAAATTCATCATTGTAAAGATTACCATTGCATTCGTTTTCTAAAACAACAGCGTATGGCAAATCTTGAACAAATGTGACAATCATTTTTGCGAATTTTATTTTATCTAAACGATTTGCTTTACCAATACTATCAAACAAATGATATATACTTGATATATTGTTTTTGTCATTTTCTTTTAAAGAATAAATCATTTGATCATAGCTTTGACTTGTACTTGGAATTAAAGATAAATTGTTTTTGTAATATTTTGAATTAGTTAAATCACTCTTTTTAATTTTATATTTCCCTTGATAGATGTTGTTGTCATAATCTTGCCATTTTCTATTAATTGTAATCCATTCATCAATTGTTTTTTTAGAAGTAGAATCTACAATTGGAGAATATACAGGAGGATTCACAATAGTAGGAGTTGGTATCGGGTATGGATTATAAGTATGTGAGCGATGGATGAAAGCATTTAGTAATGATGCTAAAAATGCAAATAATAAAATGACACCAATGATTCTAAAAATCCATTTTAAGTAAGGAGCCAACCATCCTAAAAGGATTGTAAGTATCCAAAATCCAATTATATATAAGAATCCAGGTAAAATAGTAATCAAGAAGAACAAACCGACTAGTAAGCCAAGTATTCCGAATATTTCTTTAAGACAGCCTCCATTATCAATAAAAGGTTGATTTGTAGAACCCGTTCCTATATATTTTCGATTACCCCAAACGGTATCTTGGTGATGTTTGCAAAAATATTCGTATCTTATATAACCATCTTTTTTTTCTACATTTCCCGTCTTAATATCATTTGATTCGCAATGATGTTTAAGAGGCGGATATATTCCTCTTACTTTTTCATCGGTAGCAAGTATAGGTTTTTCAATGATTTCTACTACTTCTTCTCTTTCATAATCAAAGACATAACCTGTAATATAAGCATTAAAAGTCCCATAAACTTGTTCACCATCTGTTTGATGGTATTTTCGATTAATTTCGAATTCAAATAATTGTGGTTCTAAAACATTTATACCAAATGAATTATTATTTGCAGAAATTTGAACAGCTAGTATTTTAGGAAGTTTTTCTTTAGGAAAAACAGAACCTCTAATTTTATTTTGATTCGTAATATTCTTGAAATCTTTTGGGAATTCAAAAGCTTTGTTTTTACTAAAATCATCTATAGAATTACAATTTACTTCTGCTTCGTATATTTCAAAATCAAACAAATCAGATTTGTCGGAAACGTCGGGTATTTTATCACCTCTGTATTTTCCTGAAATCGTACCTTTTAGATAGGTTTTTCTAGGTGTTAAAATTTCTTTGGTTATTTTGATATAATCCAAACCATCTTTGTCCAGAAAAGATTCTTCATTAATGATATTTACGATTTTTTTATCCATTAAATCTCTTTTTCTGTATTTGGCATATATACAAAATCTAATAACCCTATTTGATTTTCAACAATTTTAATAACTTGTTTTCTTTTGGTTCTGAAAGGGCTATCTATCCAATATTCATATTTTACTAATAGCTCGTCTTTATATTCAGTATTGATTGAATTATTTATTTCATTGTATTTGTTGTTATTGATTTTCTTTAACTTTTCAAGAAATGGCTTTAATCTTTCTTTACAAATTTTATTATATGTTTTGACTCTATCTGTCAAAATATCGGAATATTGTTTTTTTGCAATATCATATTCGTGCAAAATAATTTTGTGTTCAATTAGCATTCTTTGGAAATAATAATCTGTAGTTCTAATTTCTTTTGCGTCAATTTTTTTTATTTTTTTTTCTAACCAATTGAAATTGGTTGTGTTTATTAACTCTTGTCTTAATTTAATTAGTTGTAAATCCTCTTTATTGTCTGCTAAAAACATTTTTGCAGAAATGTCTCTAGCTTTATATTTTAATCCAATAGGAATTAAAAAAACTAGGCATACCAAAATTGTAATAATCCAAGATAAAGGATTTTCAAAAAGCAATAATTGAATGGTTTTTACATAAAAATTACTTTTGTCTAGTAAAGAATTTAATGCTTTATAATTAGCATTTTTATCATTAATTAGGGATGTGATTTCTGTTTTAAAATCATCAAATTCTGTTTTTATTGATAATGGTAATTTTATATCATTTAGCTGATTGATAAAATCCGAATCAGATTTTAATTCATCATCTAATAAAGTATTAATTTCATCTAAAAGTTTTGTTTGATGCTTTTTTTGTTTTGAAGATAATGACCAATGATTGTTTAAATTGTCGAGTTTTTTTAAAGCTGAATTTGTCTTTTTGAGAAACAAACTATCTCCGCTTATTTTTGTATTAATAAAATTCAAATTTGTGTTAGCAACATTAGTTTCATTCAGAGCAATTTTAGAAGACGTTTTTCTATTAAAATCTTTAAAAAACTCTAGTTCATTGTTAATTAATGACTGATTCGTTGTTGTATAAAGTTTAACCCGTTCTTGTAGTTTATGCTTTTCAATACTTGTTGAAACTGATGAACTTAAGAAATAAACATTTAAAGGTTGTGAAATAATTATAGCTAAAAGCATCATTAACAATAAACGCAAAAACATAGAAAGCGATAAAAAACTCACTTTTTTTTCTTCCTCATTATCTTTTTTTCGTTTCTTTTTTGATGATAATGGTATAATTGCAGGAGAAATGGTATGCAATAATAATAGATATATATTTACAACCATTGCACCCCAGAAAATCCCAATAGGAAGACTTGCCCAAATGGCGCCATTGAATAGCGAATAAGTAAAAAAAGACGCACTTATAAAACATCCAAGAAAAATCAATAATACAAAAAAACCTATTGCAGCAAACCTAACTTGAATTTTAGTTTTGCATCGTTTTAATATATAATTATCTTCTCCTGAACAGGTAAAAAGAAAAAGTCTTATTTCATTTATCCCTTTATTCATTAGGATTTATAGATTTAATGTAACCATCTAGATTATCATCTATTTTTCTCATTTCTCTTTCTTTATATTTGGTTACTGCATATTTTGTCAGTTCCTTTTGAATGTTAGTAACCATTTTCTTTTCAAATATTATTCGTTCCGCTTCGTGATTTATGGTCAAGTGTCTTTCTATTCCTTCTTTGTCCTTGTATTTATCATATTGAACTTCTATGCCATATTCAGCCTTAAGTAACTCATCTCGGTTTTCAGCCAAATAATCATAAGTTGTTTTGGTTAACATTAGTTTAAAAAAGATTGGAGTTAGTTCTATTGCCATAAATAATAGTGTAATGAAGAGTGATATCCAAAAACCTGCAACTTCGTGACATATTTTAATTCTTTCTAGAAGTCCATCTAAACCGTTAGCTATTTTTGCATTATTGTTTCGTTCTTTATCTTTTTCAAGTCTTAATGATTTTTTCTTATTATTTAAATCTGTTAGTTCTGATTTATTGATTTCATCGAACCTGCTTAATTCTCCTTCTAATTTGGCTTGTTGGATTTTTAGTGCCCTTGCAACTGGACCTTCTCCTTGACCTCTACCACCCATACCTTCAGCAGTTTCTTTTCTATATTGAACTTCGTAATCTTTAATTCTATTTAATAAATCTGCTCTTTGGATTTCTATCTTCCCAAAATCAGTTAACAAAAGTTTTTCTCTGTCAGCATAAGTTTTGTCAACTTTTGTTTGATATTCTACTTGTTGTTCGAGCTGTTTTTCTCTTAACTTAATGTCAATTTCAGTTTTAAACATTCTAATTTCAACAGGTTTGGAAATTGTCATCGCTATAATGACGCCCATTAAAATACGAGGAAATGCACTTTTCAATTCACCAATTGTTATTGCTTCTGTTCCATCACCTTTTCCTGTACTTGTTACTATAAAACGGTCAATGTTATATATCATCAATCCCCATATTATTCCAAAAATCAAAGCCAATAATATCGTTGGATAATCAATAGGGTTTTCAATTGCTGACCCTCTGGGTTCAAAAATGGTATAAAAAGCATAACCGCCAGCCAATCCGGCCATTGCTCCAGTAGCAAATACAATTCCACCTAAACACATATATTTTATTTGGTCAGAATAGGTTGCACGTTCTAAAAGGAATCTATCGCCTCCGGCACATTTCCACAGTTGGCGCATTATCCATCCTGTTTTTGGTAATTCATAATAATCTCGTGTCATATAAAATCATTTTGGTTAAAAGTTGAATTTGATATTGCTAGTTTTTTGTTTTCTATTTCAATGTTTGATTTTGTAATTATTGGTTTATGGATAGTACAATAAATATTTTCTGGAGTAAGTCTTGGAATTTTTATCTCACTTAATTTTAAATTGAGATTTAAAGTTGAAGCTTTGAAATTTGAATTGTCGAGTTCTAATTTTCGTTCAACTTTTATTTGATATACTTTCTTTTGGAAAAAACCATATACAACCAAATCAAACTCATTATCGAAATTGGATAGATTGAAAATTTTAATTTGTTTTTCAAGAGTTTTTATATTCTTGAAACGATAATAAAGTGCATTTCTAAATCGATAATTAATAATTAAATAGCTGTTTTCAAATAAATACTCCGTATTGTAATCAAGATATAACAACTCGATTCCTTTTTTTCTTCTAAAAAGAATAATAAGGAATCGAGCGATTATCACTTTTAAAAAGCGTAATTTTTGTAATAGATATGTAAGATAATGTGAGAACATAGTCTAATTAAAATTGCTTTTTAACTGGTATGACAGGTATTTGAGCAAGTTTTACATCCATTAGATTTGGAATAGGTTTTCTTTGCTTCTTTTACTGCATCAGCACAATTTGAAAATTCACCCAGATATTTCTTGTCTGACGGTTGAAAGTTACACTTTTCTGTGTGGACTTCGTGATCTCCATTTGATTGTGCTCTGTTGTTTACATAATACTTCATAATTTCATTTTTTTAGTGATTAATTAATAATCCTCCAAACCTACCACCATAAAAAATCATTTCGTTACGGCTTTCCACATTTGGAGCATTTTTTTTGAAAAATTATTTGATAGCAATTGTGTCTTCTGTTTTTTCGATAGTGTCTAATGCTTTTCTTCGTGCAATTTCATCATCGTCTAGTTTGTAATTTTGGATGGTGTAATTTTCGGGAACGACAGCTTGTTTTTCGGGTTTGGATTGGCATGAAAATAGAGCGAGAACGAATGGAATTGCTAGGGAAAAGTTGAGTTTTTTCATTGGGCTTGTATTTAGGAAAGACATGGGTTAGCGATTTTAATTTGAATTTTGTACATTTTTTCTAATTGTTTGGATGTTAAGAAATTTTTCTGTTGCGCATTCAATAATTTTTGGTAAATCCATTCGGATTGGGCTTTTTTGTATGGGTATTTAAGCAGAGATTTGGATTTGCCATCGAGTGATTTTTTGTAATGTTTGATGTAAGATTGGGTATAGTTTTTATAGTCATCGAGGTATTTGTCCCATTTATTTTTCAAGGTTTTTGGGGAAATTGTAATGTCATTTTTTATATAGATTTGTGTGTTATTTTCGCTCATAATGATTGTTTTGAACAGGATTTGGATACCTGCTGTTTTGGGTTTGGAGTGCTAGGGTTTTTTATACCTTTTTTTTATAGCAACCGACAAAAAAATGATTTGTGAGGCAATTATTGTTGGAACAAGGAGTATTTTCCAATGGATGTTGTTCCAATTTATTTTTAGGAATAGTAATAACAGGGTTGTTAAAACCCCTATTGTTATTACGATGGCGTTTATTTTGGCATTAGATTTCATGGCATGAACTTTTATTTTATGCCAAAAGTAGCGGCTATAAAAACAGTATCCTTACGGGAAACCGTAAAGCAGGGAAAAAAAAGGAAAAAAACTTAAAATAAATAAAATAGTGAAGTAATAGATACTTAAAATCTGCAATCTAAAATCTGCAATCTAAAATTTAAACTAATCCTAAATCTTTGGAAATAGCTATCAGATGTACGTTGTTACTGGCCTTGAAATAGGTTTTGAGTTTGTTGATACGTTTTTCAATGCTGCTGTTTCCGTTAGGGACAATGCCTAGGGTTTTGAATTCGGTTACAATCCCTTCTAGGATATAGCCTTTGGATAATAATTTTAGAATTTCGATGTCGTAGGCTTCTATTTCAATAAGGGATTTGTCTCTCAAGGCTTGCGAAACTTCAGCAGAAGGAGTTGGTTTTTGGTCGTTAAAAACTCCAATTATGGCTCTTTTGAGTTCAGGAATACTGTTTCGTCCCTTGGAAACAAAGGCGTTTATTCCTAAAGTGTTAAAAAGCGATTTGATGCGAAAAGATTTGTCTTCAATCGAAAAAACGATGGTTTTGATCTCGGGTTGGATTTTTTTTATGGCTTCTATTAATTCCTCACCAGAGTTTAATAGGTTTTCCCGATGATCGTTTTTGAATGATAAATCGCTAATCAGTAAATCGTAAGGAGTTTTATCAAGTTGTGCTTTTTTTATTCGTAAAAGTGCATCGTCGCAGTATTTGGCGTGATGAATTTCGGAAACTGCAAGCTCTTCTAATGCTTGTCCAACGGTGATGCTGATGCTATCAAAATCTTCGACTACTAAAACTTTTTTGAACATGTAATTTTCTAATTTATATAGGAATCGAAAAACTGGTTTTGAATCCCTTGTTTGTATTAGTATCAAAAGTAATAGTTCCTTTTATAGCTAGAATACGGTTTTCCACATTTTGGAGTCCATTTCTTGAATTTATTTTGTCTAAACTCGCTCCAAGCCCGTTATCACTGTAATCTATCTGTAATTTTTTTTCGTTTTTTTTGAAACTAATGGCTGCTAAACTGCATTGACTGTGTTTTTTCATGTTGACCAAGAGTTCTTGAATAACCCTGTAGATAATAATTTTTTTGTTTACTTCTAGATTGTCCCAGTCGATTGTATCCATTCCATTGGTAATGATAGTAACAGTATCAGTATTGAATCCAGACATCATTTCCTTCAAGCAATTAAGGTATTTTTTTCCAGTATTTATGGCACTGTTTTCTTTGGATATATTCCGGGTTCTGGAATAAATAGCATCTAAATTGTTGAGTAAAATTTCTTTATTTTGGCTTGTCGATAAATCTTGTGTTTCGGCAAAAGCTAGGGTATGAAAAACGTCATTAGCAAGTTCGTCATGCAATCTTTTAGAAATTCGGGTTTCAGTGTCGTAGGAGATTTGAATTTTTTCTTTTTTGTTCAAAGCCTTCAAAAAGTAATACAAAAAAATGGTAGAAAGAATACCTGTTATCACTAAAAAAATTAAAATAAGATTTCTGTTTTTGTGTTGCTCCAGTTCTAATGCGGTCTCTATTTTTTGGGTTTTTAATTTTGAGTTTTCTTCTTTTTCTTTCTTGGAGTCGTATTTTATTTTAGCAAATTGGTTTCTGGCTTTTTGTCTTACTTTCTTGATACTATCGTTAATTTGAATGTATTTTTTGGAATAAATTTTGGATTGGTTTCCAGCGCTATTTTCTATTAATAAAGATAGAGATTCTAGTCGTTCATCCACATTATTTACTTTGGTTGCTTTTTCATAAGCAAGTGAAGCATATTTATTGGCTATACTAGGATTGTCTTTGTAGTATTCTGAAAGGTGTAGGTAACTAGACACCATTCCCCAGTGGTCATTAGTTTGTTTTTTGATTTTCAAGGCTTGATTCATGTAATCAATCCCATTTTGGTTTCCTGTTCTATAATAGGAATATCCCAAATTTTCAAGTGCTTTCGAAAAGGTTACAGTATCTTGTATAATTTCTTTTCTGGAAATCAATGGAAGCAAGATTTGAATGGCTCGGTGGTAGTCTTTTTTATTGATGTACACCACGGCTATATTATGCTGAAATTTTAATTTTCGAGCTTTATCAATTTTCAAATGTAATCCTTTGTTGTAGTAATAAAGGGCGTTATCGTAATCAAATAGTTTTACATTGACAATGCCTAATAAATTATAAATGGAACATTCATAAGCGGGATCGATATTGTTTTTTAAAAAAGGTAAAGCTTCTGTGGCTGTACTTTCGCTGCCAGCATAATCGCCTTGGTTTTGTTGAATTTCCGACATTCGGTACAAAGAATACAAAATTCTGGTATGATCTGTTTTAGGATTACAAAGCGATTTCGATTTGTTGTAAAAGAAGTAGGAGCTATCATAGTTCACATTGTCAAAATGCAATTCGCCAAGGTTGATAAGGCTATCAATTTGAGTATGATTGTTGGTTTTATCTTGCTTGTTTTGTGGTTTTTCTTGGCATGATATTACTACCAAAAACGCTGTAAATAAAATAAAAATCGGGAAATGTAACTTTTTGAGTATCATTTCCCGAAAATACAGAAATTTATTAAAATAGAAGATTACTATTTTAAAAATAAATTATGGTTTTGGTGGTTTAATCGGAGTACTTTCTCCACTACCTTCTGCTACCACATTTTTCACAGTATTACTAGTTGGGGCTGTTTCTGTTTCGTCAGTTGTGCAGGAAACTTGCATTGTGTTTGCAGCGATACATAATGCTACTAAAAATATTTTTTTCATTTTAGTTAAGATTAAAATTAAACATAGTTGTGGCTGCCCGATACTTGAATCGGATGCATGCCGGAGTCAAATTCATTGTGAATTGTAGGCTCAATTATTGGTTTGGGAAGTGAAGTGTGCTGAAACAGAAAGGCAATAGTTATACTTCCCTGATAAAATCGCCAGACTGTTTAGCAACACTTTTTAAGAACTAGTTTCGTACATTTGTCTTAATTGCAGGTTAAAACAAGAACTAATTCTAAAGCAAAGGAATGGGGTTTTTGAACGATAATTAGTAACGGATTCCAGTCATTACGATGATTCTGATAAATTCCAAACCATTCCGATAAATTCCGATTGCACTATGAATAAAATTACTCTCGAGGATTATAAAAAGGCGATAAAAGCTAGCTATGAAGAAGCAAAAAAGGGACAGTATTCGACTTTTTTGCAAAATCCATCTCCAGCTGAATTGAAGAATTTTTGCTTGTTGCTTTTCGATAAAGGCATTAGTAAACAAGACCAAGAAATATTCGATTTATTTTTTGAATTAGATGACAAATCCAGTAAACGAAAGCAGATAGAACTGGCCAAAATAGATAGGTTAAGACCTATAGGAAATTTTTTGAGAGGAAGAACAGAGAATACTCGAACTTTGTCCTTGGATTTAATGGCGGTTTTGGTCGATTTTAATCCAAGACCTTTTCGAAAGTTCATTGGAGGTGATAAAAGGGAAGGTGCTAATATTGTAGTTGAAAGTACATTTTTAAAAGAAGAAGGTAGTAGTGAAGAATCAGAAATAAAATTTACTGTCATTGAAGAGTTAAAAAAGGAATCTAGTTCAAAGAAATGGGTTCTAGTAGCAATGGTGTTATTATTTGTAATATTGTTAAGTTATGGTGTTAAAAAGACATTTTTCTCTAATAAAAATTGTATGGTTTGGGTCAACAATCATTATGAAGCTGCAGATTATGATGAGGTTAAGGATTCTTTAGCAGTTATTGTTTATAATCAAAGTTTATTGGATAATTTCAAAAAAGTAACAGTTTGTGATACAACCACTTTTTTCAAAAATGGGAAACCTCTTTTTTGGTATGCCAAAGTTCTTCATAAAAATGATTTAGAATGTTTTACTCATCCAGGATTGCATCCAGAAACAGGCGTAACATTAAAACCAATTTCGGAATACATGATTGCAAAATATATTAGAAAGAAATGATAAAAAAAAAACCGACTCTGTTAGGAGTCGGCTTGATAAAAAGAGTTGTGAATTAATAGCAATTTAATTATTTCGGTTTTTTAAACCAGATTTACTATTGTTTTATTTTCACTTTTAAGGAAAATTATTCTTTTAATTCTGATACAGAAAATTTTGGGTTATTATCATCTTTGATATACATTATATCGGTGTAGAATTCTACTTTTCCAGTTTCGATGTTGTGCATGGCTCCAACAACTCCAATCTCACCATTATCAACCATTTGTTCCAAGATAAAACTACGATCTACAATACTTTTCACACTTCGTTTCACGTTGATTCGAGATACGTTTTCTACAAAACTAGCATTGTTTGATGTTCTATCTTCTTTAGTTTCTTTTTCTTGGTAAATTGCGGGTTGTATTTTAGATAGCAATTCAGTAAGATTTCCCATTTCTACATGATCACATGCGCCTTTGATTGCTCCACATTTACTATGACCTAAAACTACGATTAGTTTAGACCCAGCTACTTTACATGCAAATTCCATACTACCAAGGATGTCAGTGTTTACTACATTTCCGGCTATTCTTGCTGAAAAAATATCGCCTAAACCTTGATCAAAAATTAATTCTGCAGATGTTCTGCTGTCAATACAACTTAATATTATAGCAAATGGCCATTGTCCTTCTTTAGTCTCATTTGCTTGTTGTAATAAATCGCGATTGGCTTGGAGATTTTTGATGAATCTATTGTTACCTTCTTGCAAAATTTCTAATGCTAATCTTGGAGTTAATTTTGATTGTGTTTCTTTGTTATGTGTTCTCATCTTTTTTATTAATTAAGATTTTTTTATGGTTTGATTGTGTTCTACAAATATGTGTTTTTCTTCTTCTCCAGTATTAGTAAGGTCATAAGCTTTTTTGAAACCCACGAGTTTTACTTTTATGTTTTCTTCTTTGGCTCTAATTTTTTTGAATTCTTTGATTAAATCCAAAACATCATGCGCTATATAAACGGTATCTTGAGCATTAATAATCACTTGTGAATTTTCTGGAATATCATTGAGGGTCGTTTTGATAGCGGCTTTGTTCAAGAAAGAAACTTCTTGTGCTAAATCAATATGGATAACATCACCATCTGCGTATTCTTGTTTTCTGAAGCTGTAGGCTCTTTTTAGGTTTCCTTTCAGGATAAAAATAATACTAATTAAAATTCCCAAAGCAACTCCTTTTAATAAATCCAAGAATACAACTGCTAGTAGGGTGGCAATAAATGGAACGAATTGGTATTTTCCGTTTTGCCAAAAGTGCTTAAAAGTTGCAGGATTGGCTAATTTATATCCTACTAACAATAGAATTGCAGCTAATGTTGCCAATGGAATTTTGTTGAGTATAGTAGGAATAGTTAGTACGCTTATCAATAATAGAATTCCGTGTATGATGGTTGACATTTTAGATTTGGCTCCAGCATTATTATTGGCTGATGATCGAACCACTACAGAGGTCATTGGTAAACCACCAATAAGCGAGCTTACAATGTTTCCAATTCCTTGCGCTTTTAATTCTACATTTGTGTCTGTATAACGTTTGTAAACATCCATTCTGTCAGCAGCTTCAATACATAATAAGGTTTCTATCGAGGCAACTATGGCAATAGTCAGAGCTACAATCCAAACTTTGGGATTGGTAACACCTGAAAAATTAGGAGTTACAATAATTTGTTTGAATTCTTCTAATGAAGTAGGTACAGGTAGCGAAACCAAATGTTCTTTTTGGATGGCTAATGAACTTCCGGATACAATAAAAAATTCATTCAAAACAACACCTATGATTACCGCAATAAGTGCTCCAGGTACTAGCTTCATTTTTTTAAGGAAAGAAACTTTAGTCCAAGCAATCAATATAATCATTGATACGATTGTTATTACTATTGAACCCAGTTGAATATAGTCAACAATATTGAATAATGCCGAAAAGGAGTTACTCCCGTCAGTTTGGGCAAAGGCTTGATCGCCTTCAAAATCACTGTCGTAACCAAAAGCATGTGGCAACTGTTTGAGAATAATTATAATTCCAATTCCAGCAAGCATCCCTTCGATTACATTGGTTGGAAAATAATTCGAAATACTTCCTGCTTTGATAAAACCAAGTGCTAATTGAATTAAACCAGCAATGAAAACGGCTGTTAAGAATATGTCAAAAGCGCCTAAATCAGTAATTGCAGTTAAAACAATAGCTGTCAGGCCAGCTGCAGGGCCAGAAACACTTATGTGAGATTTACTTAAATACCCTACAACGATTCCGCCTACGACACCTGCGATAATGCCTGAAAACAAAGGAGCACCCGATGCCATTGCGATGCCTAAACATAAAGGAAGCGCCACCAAAAAAACCACTAAACCTGATGCAAAATCAGATTTTAGGTTAGCAAAAAGATTGTTTTTTTTTGTCATGATACCTTACTAAAAATTGAATACAAAGAGAATGTTGCATTCTAAATAATGCAAACCAACAGGTTTTAATAAAAACCTATCACTGTATTAAATGTTTTCGGGCGGAGGAATGAATATTTTAGAAGTAATTTTATCGTGTTTGGATAAATTTTCGGACTGAATTAAAGTAGTTTTCAATAATTCGGATAAATTGCTAGTAGTATCAGCTACTTCATCATTAATCAAAGCTTTGATTTCTTTATGTGCTTTTTCTTCTTCAGAAAAATTATAAAATACAGAAATGTCTGCATTCTTTTCTAATACACTTATAATAGAAGGTGTGATAAGAAAAGTAATGAATACAAACAATAATATTTGAGCTACTCGCTTCATAGCGTACAAAAATAGAATTTAGCAAATGAAATCATAGTTAGTTAGTCAAATTTAAGAAAAAAATTAACATCTGAATTGATGTCAGAATAGAGTTTGATTTTTCTTTGCTGATTTAATAAAATCGCTTCTGTTTTATTTCTTCAATAAAGAGTGGTTTTTATGTCTTTACTTCAGGTTTTAATGGATTATTATTTAGGTTTTAGTGCTGTTTTTTTATAATATTCAGTTGGAATATGTTTTTTTGATATTTATACAATAAATTAATAAGGTGTATTTTTTTTAGGGGTGTTTACTTTTTTTAGTCTTTTTTTAGTGATAAAAATTCAATTTTATGGCTATTATTTGTTTTTTGACGTAAAAAACTAGGGGTATTGTTATTTTTCTAAATATTGATATTGTAAAATATCTTGTTATAAATACGGATAATATATTATTTGATTACGATTTCTTGCTAATTGATAATTCTTCTCCAAAAGAAGCAAAAAACTGTTTTTTTTTTACTCAACTACAATTTAAGTTAATAGATTTGTCTCAAGAAAAACCAGTTAATCTGTCAGAAATTTAGTTAAATAAAATATTGTTTTTTGATTTATTAAAAACAAATTTTATAAACTAGTTAGAAAACAAAGAGGCTGTTTTTTTTAATAAACTAAACTAATTTAATAATTAAACTAAATTGAACATGAAAAAAGTAACACTTATTTTGGCTTTAATGCTAGCAAGCAGCGTAACATTTGCACAAGATGCACCTGCATCAACACCACTAGAGATTTCTGGTTCTGGAGATTTGTATTACAAGTATGATTTTGCTAAAACTCCAAACATTGGAACAAGTTTTGCATCAGACCAAAATTCACTTTCTTTAGGTATGTTAGACATTGCTTTGAAAAAAACTACAGGAAAAGCTTCATTCGTTGGTGAACTTTCATTTGGACCAAGAGGACAATACCAATCAATATTAAATGGAGATGGAGTTGATGGAAATTCATTCCATATTCAAAACTTGTATGCTACTTATGCTTTCACAGACAAATTTAGCATGACTGCAGGTTATATGGGAACTTTTATTGGATATGAAGTAATTTCTCCAGTAGCTAATTTCCATTATTCTACTTCTTATTTGTTTACAAACGGACCATTCCAAAATGCTGGTGTTAAAGCAAACTACAAAATATCAGACAAATTTGGAGCAATGGTAGGAATCTTTAATGATACTTGGAATAGCTATAATGCTAATCCAGCAAAGGGATTGAATGCTGTTGGAGCTCAATTGTCTTATGCTAGTGGCCCAGTTAGTGCTTACCTTAATTTCATGGACGGTTCAGTTAGTGGAACTATTGTTGATTTAACAGCAACTTTCCAATTGTCTGAAAAATTCAAATTAGGATTGAATGCTGCTGATTTCTCAAATGAAGGTGATGTAGGTTACACAGGATTTGCTTTGTACCCATCTGTAGCTATTACTGATGCTTTTGCTCTTGGATTGCGTGCAGAATATTTTAAAGCTAAAGAAGGTGCAGATATGTTTGGTCTTGATGCAGATCAATCAGTAACAGCTTTTACTTTATCAGCTAATTACAAAGTAGGTGGATTTACATTAATTCCAGAATTCAGATTAGATAGTAATTCAGATGATTATTTTTCTGATTCTGATATGATGGCTACAAAATCTGCTACACAAGCTACTATAGCTGTAGTTTACGGATTCTAATTAAGAAATATTCTTAAGGGAGTTAATCTCCCTTTTAGATAAACTATTTTTTTTTACTGCCAAGGTACTATTTATAGTGTCTTGGCAGTTTTTTTATTTTGAGATAGGATCTTTATGAGATAATTTCAGGTTCGTTAAAAGCAAGATATTGTTCCTCTGTCTTTTCTTCTTGGTTGCCATTTTCCAAAACTCGCTTGAGTGTTAAGGCAATTTCAAAAGCCATAAGTGGCGGAACGGCATTCCCAATTTGTTGGTATTGACTCAATCCTTTTTCCCAACTCATTTTGGTTCGCATACCTTCAAAAATGAAATCATCGGGAAACGATTGTAATCTGGCGCCTTCTCTGGCGGTAAGATTTCGGTCTAAAAAAGGATGAATAAAATTGCTTTGAAAAGAAGCTGCAATAGTAGGAGCAGGTTTATTGGCAATCAATCGCAAGTTGTTTTGGCTGAATTTTATTTTTGATTTTTCATTAGGATTCCCTCTTTGTACAGCACCGTGGGTTTCCCAAACATCCAATAAATTTTTTCCTGGTTGAATGGCTTTAAATCGATCAATTAATCTTTGGGTATGGCGCATGGCGATATGATTGAAAACCTTTTTAGCCTTTTTGCGCATGAATTTTTGGTAATCGTTGGCAGGTTTTTGAGGGTAAACCATTTTTTCTTCGCCTTCGCCAGCATTGATTTGCGGCAAATCGGAAATGGCTTCTTCTACCGTAATTCCCGTTTCGTATTTTTTAGCGGGAAATTCAGGAATCAAACCTAAATCTTTTCTGATGCCAATAATAATAACTCTCTCTCTTGATTGTGGAACGCCATAATCCGAAGCTTTTAAGACTTTGGTTTTTACTTCGTACCCAAATTTCCCAGCGTTTTCGAACTCGTTTTGTATTTCTTTAATAACTTGTCCTGATTCCATGGATAACAATCCTTTGACATTTTCCATTACAAAGGATTTTGGATTGTACCAATTGATGGTTTTTACAAACTCATAAAAAAGTTTGTTTCGAGGATCTTCGGAGACTTTGTTCCTTTTTTTATTGGCTAAACTAAAACCTTGGCAAGGAGGTCCACCAATAATAACATCGATGTTTTGATTGTTTATTATTTTGTCAAATTCTTCTTGGCTAAAATTCGATAAATCGCCACACAAAAAAGGGATTTCAGGAAAATTGGTAGCAAATGTTTTTTCGCAATTTTCATCAATGTCAGAAGCTAGCACTGAATTGAATCCTGCCCACCCAAAACCCAATGTCATGCCACCACAACCTGAAAATAAATCTATAGAATTTAACATGTATTATTTTTTGTGCAAATATAAATTTTTATTCTGAAGCGGTTCATTTTAGGATTCGTTTTGATTTGATTTTAAAAAAGAAACCCGATACACGTCACTTTTAAAAGTGCTGCGTATCGAGTTTTTATTTTTAGAAAAAAGCTATTGATTAATACTTACTCAATTTAGCATTTAGCATAAATTCTTCTATTTTGTCCACCATATTGGCACTTCCAGCAAAGAATGGGCATCTTTCATGCAAAGCTGTTGGAACAATTTCCATTATTCTAGAAAATCCATCCGAAGCTTTTCCGCCCGCTTGTTCTACAATAAACGCCATTGGGTTGCATTCGTACAAAAGGCGTAATTTTCCTTCTGGTGATTTGGTACTGGTTGGATACAAATAGACACCGCCTTTAATCATATTTCTATGAATATCTGGCGCTAAACTTCCTATGTATCTGGATGTGTAAGGACGATCGCCTTCTTCGGTTTGGCAATATTTGATGTAATCTTTTACACCTCTTGGAAAATGCACATAATTACCTTCGTTTATGGAGTAAACTGTGCCATCAACTGGAAATTGCATTTTTGGGTGTGATAGATAAAAAGTTCCAATTGCGGGATTCAAAGTAAAACCGTTTACGCCATTTCCGGTAGTGTAAACTAATATGGTTGATGTTCCGTAAAGCACATAACCTGCAGCGACTTGAGCAGTTCCAGGTTGCAAGAAATCTTCAAGTGTTACAGGAGTTCCTACTTCGGAAATTCGTCTGTAAACTGAAAAAATAGTTCCTACAGAGGCATTTACATCAATGTTAGACGATCCATCCAACGGATCCATCAAAATAACATATTTGTTATTATTGCCTTCATCACTGCCTTTTACAGTAATAAATTCGTCGTTTTCTTCGGAAACAATTCCGCAAACAATTTCACGATTGATTAAGGTTTTGATAAAAATCTCATTGGCATAAACATCCAGTTTTTGCTGGTCTTCGCCTTGTACATTTTTTTCGCCAACACCACCAATGATGTCCACCAATCCAGCCTTGTTCACTTTGTAGCTGACTACTTTTGCGGCTAGTTTTATGGAGTTGAAAATTCGAGATAACTCGCCCGATGAATATTGAAAATCGTTTTGGTTTTCAATGATAAATTCTCCTAATGTTATATTTTTCTCTTGCATAATTAGGCTGATTTAGTTGGTTTTCGTTTTATTAGTTTTTGAAATATTTTACGATATCGAGTTTGGTTTTCTTTAATTCTTCCACCACAATTTTGGCTACCTCGGTTGCTCCTTTTACCCCAAGATGAGTATCATCAGCCTTAGCATCTTTATAATAAGGAATTTCCCCTGCTTTGTAATGCAAATGTAATTGTTTTGACTTTTCTGGACCATACGATTGCTCTAATAATTCAGTAAAATATTCTAAATCAATGAAAGTTACATTGTATTCTTGTGCAACCAAGCGAGTTTCTAGTGTATAATCGCCATGTGTTGGAATTAAAACTCCTTTTTCGTTAAAATTTCTTCGAGCGATGGAAGAAAATAAAATAGGTGTTGCGCCTTTTTCTCTGGTTTCTTGTACATAACGAATCAAATTGTGGCGATAGGTAGTGTGTGGGTTGGTAAAGCGAGTTGAATCTTGATCCTTTTGGTCGTTGTGTCCAAATTGAATGAAGACATAATCGCCTTTTTTTAATGTTTTAAGAATGTCGTCCCAACGTTTTTCGGTTCTAAAACTTTTCGAACTTCTACCATTTACAGCTCGATTGTCAAATGTTGCTTTGTCGTTTAAGAATGTTGGAAAAAGTTGTCCCCAACCGCGCTCTGGATTTTCTTCGGGTTTTGTTTTATTGGCCATGGTCGAATCGCCAATGCCATAAATAGTTGGTTTTTGGGCTAAACAGTTTAACGAAATAAGTATAAAGAATAAGGAAACCAGTTTCATAGTATATTGTTTTTAGTTGTAATGAATTTATTTTGCAGCTGTAGGAGTTGTGGCTTTTTCGCCAATGACAATTTCGTTTGTTGTTACGTTTTCAGAATTGGTAATGGTTAAACCATTTTTAGCAGATAGAATGTTGATGTTATCTAATTTGATGTTGGATACTTTTTTATTCGGATAGCCTTCTATTACAATTCCTGTTTTAGTAGCTTCGACACAACTGATATTCGAAAATGAAATATCGGATATTTTAGACGAATGCAAACCACCGCCTTCTCCATGATAATTAGCAGTAATATAAATACAATCTTCTACTTTTCCAAAGGCTAAATTGTTGAAAAAAATATTTTTGATATAACCACCACGATCGGAATTGGTTTTTAAAAATATTCCTCTTTTCAAATCACCTCGAAAGGTACTGTTCTCGACATACACATTTCGAACTCCAGCCGACATTTCGCTACCGATAACAATGGCGTGCAATCCTTTGAATTGACAATTTCGAATCACAATATTTTCGGATGGAGTGGCAGAATTACTTCTTCCTTCGTCATCCCTTCCTGATTTAATGGCAACATTATCATCGGCATTGTCAAAAAGGATGTTTTCTATTAAAATATCGCTCGAATATTCGGGGTCAATACCATCATTGTTATTGTTATACGATTTGTATTTTAACCCACGAAGCGTAATGCTTTTACTTTTCAATAAATGAACACACCAAAACGGAGAATCTTCAATTTGAACATTTTCTAAAAGAATGTTTTTTGAATTGATAAACTGAATTAATTGCGGTCTTAAATAATGGCCTTCGCCAAAAATACGCTCTTTGATAGGCGTGTTTTTGTGGTTCATTTCTCGGCTCAATTCTTTGCCTTTGGCTTCAAGCGGTTTCCATTTGATCCAAGTGTTTTTAGCTTCGCCGTCGATAATTCCGTTTCCAGTTATGGCGATATTTTCTACATTATTGCCATAAATAAGTGGGCTATAATTGTAAAGCATCGTTCCTTCCCAACTCGTCAGAACGATTGGATAATCTTTCGGATTGGATCCGAATCTTATTTTCGCTCCGTCTTCCAGATGTAATTTGACATTACTAACAAAATGAATCGGTCCATTTAAGGTATAAACTCCTTTAGGAACAATGATGGTTCCACCATTATTTTTTTTGCACAACGCCATAGCTTTGTCAAAAGCAGGTTTGGCATTACTTATCGAATCGCCTTTTGCTCCTAATTTAGTTATTACAATTTTATACGAAGGAATTTTAGGTAGTTGAATTCGTTTAATAATAGAATCGACACTGGCTGTTGGGTACGTACTATTTTGTGCCAAACACTGTAGCGAAACCAGTAGAAAAAATAGAATTTTGTGTTTCATTATTTTGGTTTTTTAGGTCTAATTATTTGGAGTAATATTGAATAATTGCTTTTGAAAATTCTAATCCCATGCAGTTTTCTAATGTATATTTTTTTGCTTCGGACTTCTTTAATTGATGCGACCAAGTTACTCTTTTTTTAGGTTGAAATCCAAGACCTTTGCACTTGTATTCCGCATAAAATACGGTTTTTTCAGCTTCTGGTTTCGACCAATTGTGCCAACCTTCGGGTTTAATGTGTTTTCCCATTTCGCAATTCATGAAAACGGTTTTAGCATACTCTTTCCAAGGTCTTCCTAGATATACTTGAGTTGTGTTTTCGTCAGCGGTGAGTTTACAATTTTTGAAAATATATCCAAAAGTAGAAGTTTCTGGAGTGGCAGCTGCTGTGATATACGAATCTTTCTTGCTGTGAATGATGCAATTTTCGAATAGGGCAGTGGCATGTCCAAAAATAAAATCGGTAGTACCTTCGATATAACAGTTTATGAAATAATTTTTACTGCCTCTTCCCGAAGTATAGAGCGTGTCTTGATTGCCTAACAACGAACAATTATTTACGATCACTCGATCAGCATTTATGTTCAATGCCACCGCTTGGGCTATTGTTCCAGCGGTATTTTGAATGGTAAGATTTTCGGCAATAAAGTCATTGCCTTCTACCAAAAGAGTGTAGGTGTTGAAGGTACTGTTGGGACCAATATTGGGTTTTCCAGAATAATCATTGTGAGTTAATATGGTGTTTTCTCGACTTTCACCAAGGAAATAAATATTGGTTTTCGTGATAGGAATTCTAATTTTTTCATCGTAAGTACCATTTTTTATAAAAATGATAATCCTTTGATTTGAAGAAGATTTTGCAGCGTTTACCGCTTCTTGAATGGTTGAAAAATCGCCGTTTCCATTTTTGTCAACGACGATTTTAAACTCATTTTTTACTGTTTTTTCCTTCTGAATGGTATTTTCAGTTAGAAGTTGCGTTTTTTTTTCCAGGCAACATATTTTTTCAAAACTTCTTTAGGTTCGTTGGTGTACCAACTGTAACCTACTCTGCGTTCTTGACCAATTTCGGCTATAGAATATTTTTTAATTCCATCTCTATCACAAAAGAAAGGTTTGTTGTCTTCTAGCTCCATAAAACGAGCCCAAAGCGGTTCTGCATTGGGATCTTTTACCATTACTTTCTCCATAATTTTACTGTTTGGAACAGCAACTCTGTCTTCTCGCAAGTCAGTAATTTTAGTTTTTTCAAACCAAGTTACAGCACTGTTTACTGCAGTAATCACTTCAGGAGAAGGATTTTCGATAGTCATCAACAATAATACAATTTTAGCCGATTCCTTGCCGCTTAACGAAGCTAATTCATAAGCTCTGGCATTTGCAGGTAGTAAAGTTACTTCGTCGTGTTGTGCACACCAAGCCGTTAATACTCCGTTTTGTTTGTATTGCGATTTGATAATACAATCAATCCCTTTGTCGAAAGCAATTTTCGCTTTTGCAAGAGTAGCTTCGGATGGTTGAATGGAATAATAACCTGTTTTATCAACACAGGCTTTTAGTACATTCAAGATGTTAGCCATCGAATCATCGTTGTAAGTAACGTGAGTGTAATATCCTTTTTTTAGTGGATAAAACTGTGGCCAACCTCCATTTGCATATTGGGCTTTCAACAAATAATCAAATCCTGCTAAAAAAGCATTTTTATATCTTTCATCTTTTACTTGGGCATACATTTTAGAAAGAAACAACATTTCCTGTGTTGTGGCTTTGTTGTCTGTTGTCAGTTCCTTTGTGTCTGATTTAAGAGCAATTAATTTTTGTTTTTCAACTTCACTCAAAGGATTTTGCATTTGGATGTTTTTAGGCCATCCGCCAATATTGCGTTGGTACAACAAAACATTTTCAGCTATTGCTTTTGCCTCATCAGTTGCAAACCAAGTTGGTTCTGATTTGTTTATGATTTCAGGCCATTTTTGTTTGTTGACTTGGGCGTAAAAACACCAGTTTAAGAGTAATAGAACAACAAGGACAATTCCTTTTTTAAAATTTTTCATTTTACATGTATTATTTTGTGATTCTAAACCAGTCAATGCGTACACTTCCTGCATCATTGATATTTCCGTTTCGTAGGGCTAAAAATCCTAGTTTGGCTCCAATCCATTTGCCTTCTCTTGCTTTGAAATCAGTTCCTAATGCTGTAAATTTTTTGCCGTCTTCACTGTAGAAAAAACTGCAAATTCCTCCTGCTTTCACTTTGACTTGAAGGTAAAAGGTGTTGCTTTTTAGTTTAACAGATTCACTTTCGGTTTCTTTTCCTTTTTTGTCTGCATTTTTACAAGTTGCTTGGGATATAGCGAGTTGTCCTGCGGTTTGTTTTACTTTCAAATAGCTGTAATCCAGTCCCATTATCACTAAACCAGTTTGCTCATCGTCAAAACGGGCATTAAAAGTCATTTTGGTAGTTGCGGTAAATTCATCGGCTGGAAATTTTTGCAATAATAAATTTCCCATGTCGAATAAATTGGTTGCTTCTTTTGGCATCGGACGACAATACATCGTGTAATACCCCATCGTGGAAGGAAAACCCCAATAGACTTGCTGATTAGCATGCCATTGCCACTGTAATCCTAATTTTGGACTATTAAATTCATCCGAATCAGGAGGAGTCATGATAGGATATGTTTTTCCAACATTTGGTTTTTTGTAAGTTGAAACTGGTTCGCCAGTGCCATCTCCATCTTTGTCTGTTCCAATTACTGGCCAATCGTTGATCCATTTCATAGGTTGCAAATGAACGACTCTACCGTAAGCAAACTTGTCTTGAAAGTGGAAAAACCAATCTTCTCCAGTTTGAGTTTGCACCCAAGCTCCTTGGTGTGGCCCGTTTACTTTTGTTTTTCCTTGATCTAATACTTTTCTTTTTTCATAAGGTCCCCAGATATTTTTGGATCTCATTACGGTTTGCCATCCTGTAGGAACACCACCTGCGGGAGCAAAAACATAATAGTAGCCGTTACGTTTATATAATTTAGGACCTTCAATGGTTGCTTCACCATCGTGACCGTCAATAATGATGACATCATCGTTATAATTTGCATTTGTCCCTTCAGGGTTTAAAGAGCAAATTGCCAAAAGACTTTTGAATCCTGCACGACTTCCAGCATAGGCATAAGCAAGATAGGCTTTGCCGTCTTCGTCCCATAACGGACAAGGATCAATCAAACCTTTTCCTTCTTTTACCATAACGGGTTCAGACCAATCGCCTTTTGGGTCTTTGGTTTTAATCATATAAATTCCATAGTCAGGATCGGGATAATAAATGTAAAATTCCTCATTATGGAATCGTATGGACGGAGCCCAAACTCCGTTTCCGTGACCGGGTTTGTCATAAACGTCGAAAGGAGGTTGCTTTTTGAGCGCATAATTGACCAATTCCCAATTGACCATATCTTTGGAATGCAAAATAGGCAAACCAGGAATACAATTAAAAGAAGAGGAAGTCATGTAATAATCATCACCAACACGAATAGCATCGGGATCAGAATAATCAGCATTGATGATGGGGTTTTTGTAGGTTCCATCGCCATTGTCTGCTACCCAAACTTGGGAATAATTAGTTGTATTTTTTTCTTGTCCAATCACTGATTGAATAGCAATACAGGATAAAAGAAGAGACGTGATTTGTATAAATTTCATATTTGATTTTATCTATTTAATTCTATTGCTGCTAAAATGAATGGACCAGTGGCTTTTGGATCGTTGTCTTTTTTAGTTTCATTTACATAATACTCGTAAGAACCATCTCTATAAGGAGTTCCTCCAAGTCCAGCAACAGCACAAACATCAGTGATGGTGATTGTTCCGTCAGTAGGATCTACTTTAATTAGTTGAGTAGTTAAACCATCAAATGCTTTGTTCGCTAGTTTTTTGAATTTTGCTGGTAAGTATCCTTTATTGGCTCCTTTTGCAAAAGCATAAGCAAACATAGCTGAACCTGAACCTTCTAAATAATTTCCTTTTTCGCCAGCCTTGTCAGTAACCTGATACCACAATCCTGTTTTAGGATCTTGAAATTTGGCTAAACTTGCAGCAACGTTGTTCAAATAACCCACCAATTCTTTTTGTTTTGGGTGGTCTTTTGGGAAATAATCCAAGGCATCAACAAGCGCCATTGCGTACCATCCTAAAGCTCTTGACCAGAAATTTGGAGAATTACCGGTTTCTTTATTTGCCCATGGCATTAGTTTTTTGGAATCCCAACCGTGGTACAATAAACCTGTTTTTGGGTCAGTTGCGTGCAATTGAATTTCTTCAAATTGTTTGGCAACGTCGTTTAGGTTTTTTCCGTTTTCAAATGTAACGGTGTATTGAGCATAGAATGGTTCTCCCATGTACAAACCGTCTAACCACATTTGGTTCGTGTATATTTTTTTGTGCCAAAATCCACCAGAATCCGTTCTTGGTTGTCCTTCTAATTGTTTTTTTAGGGTTTGCATGGCCACTAAATATTTGTTCTCTTTTGACGTAGCGTATAAATTGAACAACAAACGACCTGCTACAATCATATCGATATTGTATTTCTCTAATTCGTAAGTTTTGATTGTTCCATCAGGTTGAATCAAAATATCGGTATAACCTTTGGCATAAGCCGCATATCTTGGGTCTGGATTTTTCTTGTATAATTCAGTAAATGAATGGGCTACTAAACCATGAACATAATCCCATTTTGGCGCTTTAGCATTGTCAATTTGCCAAGATTCGGGGTAACGTTTCATCAACGTTAAAGCCATTTTATCCGACCATTTTGCGTTTTTAGAGATTTCTATTTTTTGTGTTTCCAGATTTTTTGTAGGTTCTTGAGCTGTGGTTTTGCAACTTAAAAAAGCCAACGAAACGAAAAGTGTCGCTGCTTTGAATGTGTTTGGTTTAATCTTTAGCATAGTTTTGGTTTTTAATGGTTCTATTTTTTATTTATTTAATTCAATTGCAGCCAAAAGAAAAGCACCCAATCCGTGAGAATTATCTACTTTTATTTTTTCGCTCATATAATATTCAAAAGAGCCGTCTCTGTATGGATTTCCGCCTAATCCAGCACTGGCACAAACTTGTGTGATGTGAATTTCGCCTTTAGCATCTACTTTTATCAAGTTTTTAATTAACCCATCGAAACCTTTTTGGGCTACTTTTTCAAATTTAGCTGGCAAATAACCTTTGTGAGCTCCTTTTGCCATAGCATAAACCAGCATTGATGAGCCAGAAGCCTCTAGATAATTCCCTTTTCGGGTTGCTAAATCGGGTACTTGATACCATAATCCTGATTTGTCTTGATAGTTGCTAACAGCCGTCGCCAGTTCATTCAAATATTGTACCAATTCTTTTTGTTTTGGATGGTTTTTTGGGAAATAATCCAAAGCATCGACTAAAGCCATTCCGTACCAACCAAGAGCTCTTAACCAAATATGTGGTGCCGTTCCAGTTGTTGGGTTTGCCCAAGGCATTTTTTTGCTTTCGTCCCAAGCGTGAAAATACAAATCCGTTTTTGGGTCGAATGAATGTTTATGAAGAAGTTCAAATTGGTGTGCTACATCGTTCAATTTTTCTCCATTTTCATATTCAGTTGTATAACGAGCGTAAAAAGGTTGTCCCATATACAATCCGTCTAGCCACATCTGGTTAGGATAAATTTTTTTGTGCCAAAACCCACCTGATTGAGTTCTTGGGTAATCGTCAAAATTTTTTCGTAATGTTTTTATGGCAATGAGGTATTTTTCTTCTTTAGTAGTATCGTAAAGATTGAAAAGTATTTTACCCGCATTTATAAAATCGATGTTATGGTCTTGAGGGTCAAATTTTTCGAAAGTTCCATTTTTATCAATTAATTTATCAGCATATCCTTTGATATAGTCGAAGTATTTTTGATCTTTGGTTTGCTTGTATAATTTTTCGTAAGCCGTTAAAATCATTCCAATTTTGTAATCCCATTTTGGAGCAGGATGATTGTCAATTTGCCAAGCCTCGGGATGTCTTTTCATGATAGATAAAGCCATTCGTTCAGACCATTTTAATTGATCTGAAATAAGGATTTCTTTTTTTGGTTCCAATGTTTGAGCATTGGTATTAAAAAATAATACCAAAGCCATACCAACGAAAATGTTTTTAATGCTCTTCATAAACTAAATTGTTATTTGAATATTTTGTCTAAAAATTGAGTCGTATAAACTATTGTCTCGTCAAACCAAGGATTCAAAAACCAAAAAGAATGAGGCGAATTTTCAATAGTATGTACTTCATTGTAAATTCCATATTTGTTCAAAATGGCAATCATATCATCTCTTCCAGCGTGAAATCTGGGAACACTACTGTTGATGAATAAAATAGGAGGTGTGTTTTTATCGGTTTGATTTAATGGAGCGGCTTGTTCCCAAATTTGAGGTACTTCGGCATAGCTGCCACCAAGCCACAAACCAGCAACCGTTCCTTCTATCGATTCGGGATGCTTGAAGGCTAAAGTTCCATCAATATTTACAATAGCATTCACTTTTGAAGAAAATTTTTTATCTGAATTTGGTTCTTCAAAAGCGATTTTTCCATTCGTAGTTCCTATTAGTGAAGCCATTTGTGCGCCAGATGAACAGCCCAAAACTGCAATTTTGGTGGTATCTACATTGAATTTTCGAGCATTTTTTTTGATGTATTGAATGGCGTTTTTTACATCAAAAATACCAGCAGGATAAGGCGCTTCAAGAGATAATCTAAATTCGATATTGAAACAAGAATATTCTTTAGAAGCCATTTCAATAGCAAAGGTTTCCATTTGAGATTTATTACCTGATCTCCATCCACCGCCGTGAACTATTACAATTGCTGGATTTCTTTTTTTAGTTTGGTTAAAATAAGCGTCAAGGTGGAGTTCTCTATCTTTTATTTTTTTATAGACGATTTCTTTTTCCTCCTTTACTGTTTTATAGTTACGAGCAGGAACGTAGCTGATGTAAGGATGAGCTTTTTTAACTTTATCATACACGCTCTTTACCGTATAGCTGCTATCAACAGGAAATTTGCTTTGCGCAAATACTGCCGAGTAAAATAGTATGAAGAGTATAACAATTTTTTTCATTGTCTATTTTGTATTGCAAAAGATTGTCAAAATTTAAAACAGGAGTTTAATAAGTTGTAAACTCCTGTTTTTTGTTTTTTTATAAAAAGCCTAGTTATTAGGGTTCTTCATCGGAACACCGTTGATGAAAGAATTGATAAAGTTAAGATTGGTCACATTTTCTATAGAAAATGGAGTAGCTACTTTTTCGATAGTTACATTCTTGAATGTTATGTTTTTGATTGGTGACTCTTTGTAGCCTTTGGCTAGAATACTGTATTTTCCAGCATTTTTTACTTTTACATTTTCCAACGAAATATTTTCGATTCGAGGAATGAAGTTTCCAGTTTGATTTCCGTGAACGTTATAAAACATATCTACTTTTAATATAGCTTCACGAACTTGACCGATTTCGATGTTTCTAACATAGAAATTTTCGATTAAGGCGCCTCTTCTTGAATTGGTTTTAAGGCGAATAGCAACATCAAGGTTTGGACTATTCATAATACAATTTTCAACATATACGTTGCTCACTCCAGCGGATATTTCACTACCAATAGTTACACCACCGTGACCGTCAAACATGGTACAGTTTTGCACTACAATATTTTCGCTTTTTATCGCTACACGTCTTCCATCGGCATCTCTTCCTGCTTTTATGGCAATGCAATCGTCACCTGTATCGAAAATACAATTTTTGATAATTACATTTTTAGAATATTCAGGATCACAACCGTCGTTATTAGGGCCATGACTTCTTACAGTTACACCATCAATAGTTACATTAGTCGATTTGATGGGATGAATGACCCAAAACGGAACATCAACAATCGTTACATCTTTTAGAAGCACATCGGTACATTCAAAAAATTCGATAAAATTAGGTCGGATATAATGTCCTTCTCCAAAAATTCGTTTTTCTACTGAAATTCCTTCTTCAGCCATGTCCACTAATCTTGGGCGATTAAGTGGGTCAGATTGACTTGGAGCTCCCTTTTTCCAACCATAAGAACCAGCACCACACCATGGCCACCAATTGACACTGCTCGATTGTCCATTAAGTTTTGCTTTTCCGGTTACGGCAACATTTTGTTTTTTGTAGGCATAAATTAAAGGGGAATAGTTCATTAATTCGGTTCCTTCAAATGAAGTATGAACGATTGGATAATCTTTTGGATTGGTGCTAAATAGAATTTCGACACCATCTTCAAAATGAAGGTTGACATTGCTTTCTAAATGGATAGGACCAGTGAAATATTTACCAGCTGGAACCACAACAATTCCTCCACCATTTTTAGAACAAGTTTCTATAGCTTCCTTAAAGGATTTAGTGTTGTCAAAAACGCCGTCAGCTTTTGCTCCATAATTGGTAATGTCATATTTTTTATTAGCAAATACTGGAATTTTAACGCTTTGGATGATTTCTTGCATTTCTTTCCAAGTATCTTTTTTAGCAATTGTTTTTTTTGTTCCGCATGAAATTATAAATAGAGACAAAACTGAAACAGAAAGAAAGTGTTTTAAAGTTTGGTTTTTTGTGGTCATTTTGTTGATTTGTAGTTATTTATTAAAGTAAATAAATTATTTATAGGAGATTGTTATTTTGGCTAAAAATAAAATGCAATCGATTACGCAAATCTAATTTTTAATTTTCATTTAGCCAAAATAAATAACATGAAAAATAGATATGTCATAATATAATGTGTTTTTTATTCGATTTACTTAAAAAATATCAAATAAAAAATGCACTTTTGCTTTTTATTTAGTAAATAAATGAAATTTTAACGATTAATGTGTGTTTGTGGTGCAATTGATTTTACTTTTAGCCTTTATTTTTACTAAAATGGATTAATTTTATGCGTTTCAAAATAAATAGAATACCCTAATGACAAAAAAAACAACCATTTATGATATTGCCAAAGTATTGGATATTACTGCAGCTTCGGTTTCAAGAGCATTAAATGATAATCCAAAGATTAGCGAAAGCACTAGGAAATTAGTGTTAGAAACGGCTAATAAAATGAATTACAAACAAAATAAAGTAGCACTAGCACTTCGCAGTGGAAAAAGTTATAATGTTGGTGTAATTGTTCCTCGTGTTGATAGTAATTTTTTTGCATCAGTGATTCGAGGAATTGAGGAAGAGTTATATGCACATAAATACAATGTTATCATTTGTCAAACTCATGAAGATGAAAAACGGGAGTATGAAAACATCAATACTTTGTTAAATGCTCAAGTAGATGGAATTTTAATGTCGGTTTCAAACATTAGTTCTGAAAGTGTTAGTTCTGAAAATGATTTGATAATCAAGAAAGTTATAGAAAAAAATGTTCCTTTAATATTTTTTGATAGAAAAAGAAATATAGATGGCGTAAGTTCTGTTACTATCAATGATTATGAGGTTTCTTATATGGCAACTCAACATCTAATTGCACAAGGTTGTTCTAGAATTGCTCATTTTAAAGGAAACCAAAATTTAGAAATTTTCAAGAATCGTCTTAAAGGCTACAAACAAGCATTGGTTGATAACGGAATTGAAATTGACGAAAATTATATAATTCTTACTAAAAGTGATATTGAGGCAGGTGCAGAAGCAGTAAAAACACTTATGCAATTAAAAAACCTACCTGATGCTATATTTTCTTCAAGTGATTTTGCAGCTCTAGGTGCTATTCAACAATTGAAAGCTAATGGCATTCGTATTCCCGAAGATTGTTGTGTAGTGGGGTTTGGTAATGAACCTTTTACTGATTTTATGGAACTGCCCATGTCAACCGTAGATCAAGTTCCTCTAGAAATGGGAAGAATGACCGCAAAAGTATTTTTAGAACGAATAGAAAATGCTTCAAGTGTGAAAATTGAAAAAAAAGTTGTGCTTACTTCCGAGCTTAATATTAGACGTTCTTCCTCAAGAATATAGTAATTTTACAGAAAATATTCTAAATTACACATGGAGCATATTGAGCAAACCTTACAAGAAATCTACAAAGAATCACAAGTTCAAGACAAAATAGGAAGTATTGCCACCTATATTCCAGAATTAGCAACAGTTAATCCAGATAGTTTCGGGATTAGTTTGACCACTATTCAAGGTAAAAATTTTGGAATAGGAGATTCAGAAGTGCGTTTTTCTATTCAATCTGTTTCTAAACCCTTGTCGCTAGCATTTGCATTTACCATTCTAGGAGATACAATTTGGGAAAGAGTAGGTGTTGAACCGTCGGGAACTCCTTTCAACTCTTTAGTGCAATTAGAATTCGAAAAAGGGATTCCTCGAAATCCTTTTATTAATGCGGGAGCTATTGTTATTGCTGATATGATCGTGTCTAGTTTTGAAAACCCAAAGCAAGAATTTCTCGATTTCGTTCGAAAAATTTCTGGTATTCCAACCATTGATTTTGATTTGAAAGTAGCTCAATCCGAAAAAAAGGAAGGATGCAGAAACACTGCTTTGGCAAATTTTATAAAGTCCTTTGGGAATTTGAAAAATGATGTCGATTTAGTTTTAGATTTCTATTTTCACCAATGTTCGATTACTATGTCTTGTCACGAATTGACAAAAGCTTTTTATTTTTTGGCAAACGAAGGAGTGTCTATGTCAGGAATGCAAGTTTTAGACAAAAGCCAAGTAAAACGGATGAATGCTTTGATGCAAACCTGTGGGTTTTATGACGAATCAGGAGAGTTTACCTATCGTGTAGGCTTGCCAGGCAAAAGCGGAGTAGGAGGCGGAATTGTCGCTTTGTTTCCTAAAGAATTTATTGTTTCTACCTGGAGTCCAAGATTAAATTCTAATGGAAATTCTGAATTAGGGATGTTTGCTCTGGAGCAGCTCACCACAAAAACAGGGATGTCTATTTTTTAGGATTTAGAAGAAAAAATAGCCTCATCTTAAAAGACTTTATTTGAATTGGGGGATTGAAAAACGGAGAGGTTTTAATAGAAAATAGTGGTTTTTTCATAGCCTGACGTTCCAGCGCTACACGCAGTTTGGGACTAAATTAAACCCTATTTTCGGATTTGCCACCCAAGCGATAGCGAATAGACGAAGTAAATCATCCCAAATACAAAACCATTTTTCCATTAAGCCAATTGCCCAAATCCGTTGTATCTATGATACCTAATGCTTGGATTAGCGGGACTCAAAAGTGAAGGAAAACACTATAAAATCTCCAGAAATTACTCCAAAAAAAAGAGGACTATAAATCCTCGTGCTATTCTCTCTAAAGCTCTTACGATAAGTACATAGGTTGACGGACGTATAATCGGTTCCGTTCAACAGGAGTTTCATTGTTCGTGCTGCGCACGCAACGAAACTCTAGCTGTTAGTGGCTGGCAATTTATTCATTATTCAACTTTAGTATTTCATCTATAATATTGTTAGATATTCGAAAATTCGTCAATAACAATTTATCAATTAAAGGCTTAACTTTTGGTATAATGGACATTTGTTTAGCTTTGTGAATTACTCCTAATGCTCCAGTTGTCTTAAGTTTTAATTTTACAGCTAATTTGCGAGCTTTGAGGTCATCCAATAATAATGTAACATCTTCAAATTCCGAAGCTAATGCAATTGCACTTGCTTCGCCACGGTCTATTTGTGTTTCCAAAAACCTTTGATATTTTTCATCAGTTACTGATTGTACAGTAATCCAATCTGGTAATTTTTCTCCGAATTCTTCAGCTATTTCAGGAGTAGTTATAAGTTCTCCATAAACATGTTTTAAGATACTTAGTTCATTTATTTTATGAAGAATAATCAGAGTGCTTGTATCGGAAATTACTATTTTATGCATTTGCTATATCTGATTGTAAATCATCAATTGAATTACTAAATATTGAAACACCATATTTTCCAAGTATTTCTATGAATGCTCTTTTTGTCAGTCCTGCTATTTCTGCAGCTTGTCCTGCAGATAATTTTGCATCTTCATAAAGTTTTGACGCTATTATCATTGAAAAATCGTAATCTTTCAAATCAACACTATCAGGTATATTTAGTTGTATTGTTCTCATAATTTCTCTTTTTTTTCAAAAGTACAAAAATATTAAACGATAAGTTTTATTGTGCGCTTTTTTTGCTTACCATTAACGTTCTGGCACTACAGCGGGTTTGGGACTAAATTAAGCCCATTCTTCGGATTTGCCAAATCATTCCAAATACAAAACCAACTTCCCATTAAGCCAATTGCCCAAATCCGTTGTAGCGTGTGTTGGCGGTAGGTTATTTCTTCAGTTTTGGTAATTCTACAACGAAGAAATCGATTATTAATGATGTGATTTTTCCATTTGCATCAATTCCCCAATATGCTGGATATAAACCATCTCCGTAACCTGATTGAAACATTGGGATATTTAATTCTGTTTTAGGAAACGTGTAATTAATCCAATTCCCAACATCTTTTGGGTCATTTTTATTAACTGCATTTTTTTTAAATTCAGTTTCAAAATAATCATCATAAATATTTTTGTTTGAATCTTTTTCATAAAATTCCTTTTGGAATTTGTCAAATTCTAAACCTGTTTTATAATCAAAAAAACTTGCTAAACCTGCATCAACAGTAAAACCAAAAAAGGAATCATCTTCTTTTAGTTCATTGCTGTTTTCGTTTTCTCTTAATGCAAGAATCCATTTAACGGCTTTTTTGTCAGTGATTTCCAATTTTGCCAACGCAAATCTATCGCCCGATTTTTTTGTTTTAGCTATATAGATTTTCATTGGATAATTCCCAGGGTTTACACTTTTAGATAAGGGAATCAGTTCGGTATAGACCAAAGGGTCACAAACAATTATTTTTCCAGTTGGTAAATTTAAATTTCCAATATTCAGTAGCGAAATTTCAATACCGTCAATTTTTTTATTTTCTAAAATCAAATTATAGTCAACAATTGATTCTTTATCATTATTTGAGCTTTTTTCAATTGATTTTTGAATTAAACTTTCATTTTTAGTTTCAACATTTTTGGTTTGCGAATTACAAGCAAATAAATTAATTATTAAAGAACTGAATATTATCTTTTTCATTTGGTTGTTGTTTCCTAATTAGTTGTTTTTTGATGGTTAACTTACCGCCAACGTTTCGCCGCTTTGCGAAGGCGGGGATTTTCAGCACTAAACTTCATTAGAAGTACAAAGCTTGAATTTAGCACTTCACTGTCATAGAAGCACGAAACCCCCGCTTTTGCAAAACGGCTGTTAGCGGGTCGTTGTTTCTCTTCGTCAAATAAGTTTCCTGCTGTATACATCTTCTACTTTGTCTTTTAGTATTCCAATTAATTCAGTCTGCATATAGTCATAGTCGTCTGGAATGTACAAGCAAACAATTCTCTTGTTTTTATAGATTTCAGGAAAATGTTTTCTTATATGATTTCTATGGTGTTTTTCCATTACAACAATACTGTCAGCCCAATTTAATATTTCTTCTGTTAGAATTGTGTTTGCTGACTTGTCTGTCCCTGCCGACTTAACTTCAAAACGGTCGTCATCTTCGTAAATTTTATGAGCCGTTGCACTTCTCATTCTGTTTACTGTACAAACAAATAGCAATTTCAGTTTTGTGTTAATTTGCATGTTCTTATTCTTTCACGTTGCTTGTACATTCGTCAAACGTCTTATTAAAGTCTCGCTTTCTTTTGTAGTTCAAGTCATCACTTAATTTTTCATATTCAGCCCAAAGCATAACATCTCTTGTGTCAAAAGTTGCAGTTTCAATGTATTTGCTCAAGTCTGTCAAATCGCCATTTGCCAAAAACACAATACAACGAATAACTCTGTCTGTTTTCAGATAGTCAACTTTGTTGATTGCGTCAAATAACATTGTCGTTGCCTTGTCTGCATTTGCTCCAAAATCAGTTTGTATTCTTGCTTTTATGTCGTCTTTAAGTGTCATTCTTTGGTGTCGTTTTACAATGCCCGCTAACTACTATATATACGCATAAAACTACCACTTTTTATTCTAAATTGGCATGTTATACGCATGTTTTTAATAGTTTTTGAGCGTTTTATTTTTTTGTTTGTTTTACAAATTTAAAAATATTTCTTACATATCAAAAGGATTGATAATCTTTTTTAACGAAGTATTGGTTACATGGGTATATATCATAGTTGTCTTCGGACTACTATGCCCTAACAAATCTTGTATGTATCTCAAATCGGTGCCACTTTCTAATAAATGTGTGGCAAAACTATGCCGAAGGGTATGCAAACTAATGGGTCTAGTGATTCCCGCTTTTTTAGCTGATTGTTGCAATACAGATTGTGCACTTCTACTACTATATTGTTCTCCATGTTGCCCTTCAAATAAAAACATTTTTGGTTTATAAATGGCATAGTACTCTCGTAGTAGTTCTAAAACTTTTGTTGACAATAAAGTGTATCGGTCTTTTTTGCCCTTTGCATTTTTAACATGAATTAGCATCCTTTGGCTATCAATATCAATGATTTTCATGTTTATAGCTTCACTAATTCGGAGTCCAGATGAGTAAATTAAAGCCAATAGCGTTTTGTGTTTTATATTGGTTGTCAAATCAATAAGTCTAAATATTTCTTCTTTACTTAAAACATTGGGTAGTGTTTTCGCATTTTTAGGACGGTGAATTTTATCTACCAGCATTTTGGTTTCACGAATGGTTTGGAAAAATAATTTTATAGCGTTGACAATTTGGTTTTGATACGATGCAGATAGATTGTTTTTCAAAATATATTCGTTATTGTAAATAACCACATCATCGTTAGTGATTTCGGCAATAGCTTTTTCTCTATAAAAAACCAAGAACAATTTTAGTGCTTCGCTATAAGTAGTAATGGTATTTTCGCTGTAGCGTTTGGAGCGCAGTACTTGTTTGAATTTTTGGATTTGTTCTATGCCATCTGGAGACGGAATAGTGTGTGATAAAGGAAGAATCCTAAACCGAATTCTATTTTCTTCGGTATCAGGAATGTGCCAAACGCCCATGGTTTGACTCCAGCGTGATCCTTCTATTAATTTGATTCTTGTTATTAATTCAGCATTTTTTTCGAAATAAACGGCTATTCTTTTTTGGTTTCGATGAGTGATGATTTTGGCTTTCTATTTCATGATTAGTACTTTTGTTGAACTAAAATAAGGATTTGTTTTTAATTTTAAAACTTTGCGAACTTTGAGCAGGGCATTCGCTTTTGAAACCGAAGAAATTCTAAATAAAAAAAAACACCGCTGATTCGCTGATTTTCATAACATAAATTAGATAAAATTAACACTGATTTTTGAATTAGTGCAATAAAATAGTTCTGATTTATTTTAAAATCTGCGAATCTGCGGTAATTTTCTAAAAGCGATTGCCTTAACTTTGGTAAACTTTGCGAACTTTGTGAAAAACTTTACGACCTTTGTGGTAAAATAAATTCAAATGAAAATAAACCTAAAAAACGGAATCGATAAACTCCTTTTCGGAATGAAACAAAACGATGTGGTGGCACTTTACGGAAAACCCAACCGCAATTATAAAGATGAAGACGACAATGTGATTTTTGCCTATAATGCCCTCAAAATGCGTTTGACATTTTATAAGGATGAAGAACTAAAGCTGGGGTATATTGTGGCTTCAAGTCCCGATTTAGAATTGTTTGGTAACACAATCATTGGCAAAAAAATAAGTGCGGTTAAAAAGGAATTGGCTACTAAAAATATTACCAAATTTACAGAAGAAGATTTTGATACTTTCGAAAATTATTTCAACGAAGACAATTGGTTTATCCTGCAAACCGAATTTGAAGAAGTGGTAAAATTTGAAATTGGTGCTATTATCAATGCCAAGGACGAATTTGATTGGAAATTTAAGAAATAGTGGTCAGTAATCAGGTTGCAGTAATCAGATTTTTACATTTATAAAAATATCCCAAAAACACCAAACCCCGACAAAATAAAATTGTCGGGGTTTGTTATTTAATATCATATCGGAATAAAAACGAGTGTGAATTTATTGTTTTACTTCAGCTTTGATTTCAGTCATTTCGATTTCGAAAATCAAATTAGCATTTGGCGGTATCACATTTCCAGCACCATTTTCACCATAAGCAAGACTTGATGGTATGAATACAATGGCTTTGTCGCCAAATGACAACTGATTTAATCCTTCAAGAAATCCAGGAATCATGTTTTTTTGTCCAGTTTCAAAAGGAAAGGGTTTGTAACCGCCTTGCGCATCTCTGTTGGCATCATATATTCCGTAGCTTTTAGCCACATCTGAAAAATTACTGTCAAATAAAGTTCCATCTTCTAAATAGCCAGCATAACTGATGTTAACAGTTGTTCCGTTGGCAGGTTTTACATCGCTTCCTTTTTGAGTGATTTTATACGATACACCTGATGGAGTTGTGGTAGCAGTGGCCTTTGTTTCGGCTATATAGTTTTTTTTAGCAGCGATTACGCTTCCGTATTTTTCAAAATAAATTCGTTTGTTTTCGGCTTCAATTGCGGCTTGTTTTTTCTTGTTTTCTTCGTCTATAGCGGCTTGTTTTTTAGCTTCTTCGTCCTTGTTAGCATAATAATCAGCAAATACTTTTGGTGCGTTAAAGGCTAAAGCAGCGGCTCCTTTTCGGGTAATGGTAATTTTTAAAATTACATCGTCTTGTGCTATCGCATTGACAATTTCCATTCCTTTGGTTACATGACCAAAAATGGTGTGTTTGCCATTTAACCAAGGTGTGTCTTTGTGGGTGATAAAAAACTGACTTCCGTTAGTGGTTGGTCCAGCATTGGCCATAGCTAGAATTCCTCCTTTGTCAAATTGCAAATCGGTAAACTCATCTTTGAATTTATAACCCGGTCCACCTGATCCATTTCCGGAAGGATCTCCTCCTTGAATCATGAAATCAGCAATTACACGGTGAAATTTTAATCCGTCATAAAAAGGTTTTCCTTTTAGTTTAGCATCGCTAACAAAAGTGTTTTTTCCTTCGGCCAATGAGATGAAGTTGGCTACCGTTACAGGTGTTTTTTTGTATTCTAATGCTACCACAATGCTTCCTTTATTAGTAGTAATTGTGGCAAAAATGCCTTCAGGAGCTACTGTTGTTTTTGGTGCTGGCTTTGCTACTGTTTTTGGTTTTGCAGTTGTGGTTGCCGGTTTTTTGGTTGTTACTGGTTTTTTAGCTGTTTGCGCTTGCATATTTAGCATTCCCAGCAATATGAATAAAAATATTTTAGTTTTCATTTTGTTTAAATTAAAGTCTGTTTTTTGTAGTTAATTTGGTTTTTCTAATAATTCGATTTCAAAAATAATATTGGCATTTGGTGGAATTACTCTTCCAGCTCCAGCTTCGCCATACGCTAGATTTGATGGGATAAATAGTGTTGCTTTGTCTCCTATATTCAATTTTTTGACACCTTCAATAAATCCAGGAATTAAGCCTTCTTGAAACAACATCGGTTGATATCCGCCTTGAGCAACTCTATCAGGATTGAGTTTTCCAAAGTTTTTTGCCATCTCTTCAAGGCTGGTGTCAAAAAGTGTTCCGTCTTCTAGAAAACCAGTGTAGTGAATGTAGATATCTTGTCCGCTAGTCGGTTTTTTACCACTTCCTTTTTGGGTAACGATATATTGCAATCCAGTTGATGTTTTGGTTGTTTTGGTTTTTAAAGCTTTAAGACTAGCCGCTTTTTGTTCGTAAATTACTTTGTATTTGGCGTTTGCAGCTGCTTCGTTTGCAGCTTTGTTTTTTTGAATTTCGGCTTCGGCAGCAAAATAATCTTGAAATACTTTTACGGCATCAAACTTTTTAGCAGCTTCTCCGTTGCGGATGATGGTTATGGTTTTGATGTCGTCATTTTGTACGATTCTATTAACGGTTTCCATTCCGTTTTGAACAACATGGCCAAAAATGGTGTGCTTACCGTCTAGCCAAGGCGTTTCAAGATGCGTGATAAAAAACTGGCTGCTGTTGGTTCCTGGACCACTATTGGCCATAGCCAGAAGTCCTGCTTTGTCAAAAACTCTATCGGTAATTTCGTCTTTAAATTTGTAACCTGTATCTCCTGAACCCGTTCCCAAAGGATCACCACCTTGAATCATGAATTGAGGAATTACACGGTGGAATTTTAAACCGTCATAAAAAGGTTTGTTTTTTAATTCTTCATGGGTAACATATTCATTTTTTCCTTCGGCCAAAGTGACAAAATTAGCCACCGTTACAGGTGTTTTTTCATAATCCAATTGTACGATGATGTCGCCTTTACTGGTTTCTATTTTTGCATACAATCCGTCGGGTAAATTATTTTTTTCTTCTTGTTTGCAAGAAAATAAAGTGAGGGCAAGGATGAATGATACAATGCTTTTTTTCATTTTTAAATGTACTTTTATTGAGTTAAACTGTCTTTTGGTTTGTGTTTTTCTTCTAATTCGGTACTTTTTTGCTTTAACAAAATTTCTTTTTTAAAGGCTGATTCCGAAATAAAATTATGTAGCGTTACGGTACACATCAACGGTTGGTTTGTACCAATTTTTTTGTTGTCACCGTGATAACCATAAGCAATATGCGACGGAAAAAGAAAGACAATCTTTTCGTTTTTGTGCATTAATTTGATGCCTTCACGCAAACCGGTCATGATATTTTGCTTGTCCACCGAATAAGTTTGCGGTCTTAATTCTAGTTCAGAATAAATGATATTGCCTTTTAAGTCTTTTATTTCATAGTCAAAGAAAGCGACATCTCCTTTTTTAGGCGTAATGGTATCGAGCGTATTTTGTGTCAAATACGTGTACCAATAGCCTTTAGTCGAAGCCATGTACTTTACTTTTGGATTACTCTTGATGAGTTGTTCAATTTGCTCTTCTTCGGTAGCAACTAATTTTTTGTTTCTTTCTGCTGATTTTTTCATAAAAGTTCCCGAAGCTTGAGAGAGTGGTCTTCGAGCTTCTTGTTCTTTATTGCAACTGAAAATGAGACTGGTAATTAATACTAGTGCTAGTATTAGTTTAGGGTATTTCATGATGAATTAAAGTTTTAATTGAGCAACCAAAGTTTCGAATTTACGCACAGTTTCTTGCATTGAAACTTCCGATTTTCCTCCCGCAGCATTCCGATGGCCACCACCGTTAAAATGTTCTCGGGCAAATAAATTTACATCAAAATCGCCTTGCGAACGAAACGAAATCTTAATGATTTTTTCTTCGGCATTTTCGATAAAAATAGCAGCAAAAACAATTCCTTTGATGCTTAATCCGTAATTGACAATTCCTTCGGTATCGCCTTTTATGTAGTTAAAAGAATCTAATTCTTCTTGAGTTAGTGTGATATAGCTGGTTTTGGAAGTTTCTAAAAGTTTCATGTTTTGCAAGGCTCTTCCTAGTAATTGCAATCGGCTGTAAGTACTGTTATCGTAAAGCAAACTTGGAATTTCTGTGTTCTCGACTCCCAAATCGATTAAATCGGCAATGATTCTGTGGGTTGTTCCTGTAGTTTTTGGAAAACGAAACGAACCTGAATCGGTTAAAATTCCTGTGTAAATACAGGTTCCAATGGTTTGGTCAATATCGGATTTTTTGCCAAGAAAAGAAATGAAATTATATAACATTTCGCACGTAGAACCAAAAACCGTATCCGAATAAGTCACCACGGCATAATTATCTGGCGATTGATGGTGGTCAATCATAACGAAAGGAACGGTTAGTTTTTCGAGGGCTTTTTCCATTTCACCCACACGGTGTAAAGCATTGAAATCTAATGTAAAAACGAGTTCTACTTCTTCTAAAATTGTAATACAATTAGTTTTGTCTTTTTCGAATATTTTAACGGTTTCCGAGCCTGGCATCCAAGCTAAAAAATCAGGGAACTCGTTGGGAGAAATAACAACAGGTTGGTGGTTGTTTTTTAATAAAAAATGATACAATCCAAGGGTTGAACCCATAGCATCACCATCAGGACCACGATGTGGAATAATAGCAATCTTTTTTGGGGTAGATAATAGTTGGTGTATCGCTTGTATGTCTTGTTCTTTCATAGTCTGCGAATTTACATTTTTTTACTTTAATGCTGAAAACATTTTGCTATTTAACAAACATTTATAGCACTATAAATCTCGTAGATTATTTCGTTTAAAGCGTTGATACAAATCATGTTTTGCTCCCATTACAATCTGCGAATGATAAATCCCAACGGAACCCGAAGAAAAATAAGCGATTAAACAAGCCAAGCCAATAAAGATGCCACTTTCAAAGCCAAAAAGTTCCATTCCCATAACCGTGCAAGCAATAGGAGTGTGGGTTGCTCCAGAAAATACAGCTACAAATCCCATTCCCGCTAATAGTGCAATGGGCAAAGGAATAACAAGCGATAAAGCACTTCCGAGTGTAGCACCAACGAAGAAAAGCGGTGTTACTTCGCCTCCTTTAAAACCTGCGCCAAGGGTAAATCCAGTGAATAGTATTTTAAGTAAAAAATCGTAGGAAGCGTTTGGAGTAGAAAAGGATTCCACAATCATAGGAACGCCTAAACCAATGTATTTTGTAGTACCAATAAGATAAATCGCAACCACTAAAACAAGTCCTCCCACAAACGGACGAAGTGGAGGATAAGTGATTGTTTTTGAAAATAACTTCCCCCAAAAATGAGTTGTTCTAGAAAAAAGCATCGCTGCTAAACCAAACAATACCCCAACAATACTAATCCAAGCAAGATTTGTGATTGTAATTTCAGGGATTTTAGGAATTGAATAATGCGTGTGTTTTACTTGCAAAATTTCGACTGTGAAATAAGCAATATAAGCAACAAGAAAGGAAAGTACACTACTTTTTAAACTGATTTTACTGAAATATAAAACTTCCAAAGCAAAGATAGCTCCAGCCAAAGGTGTTCCGAAAACGGAAGCAAATCCTGCGCTAATTCCTAGAATGATTAGTGTTTTTCTATCGGAATTATTGAGTTGAAAAAGTTTTGTAAATTGGTCAGCGATAGCACCACTCATTTGAACCGCTGTACCTTCACGACCAGCTGAACCTCCAAAAAGATGGGTAATTAGAGTACTAATAAGTACCATTGGAGCCATTTTGAACGGAATGATTTTTTGAGGATTTTCGTATTCTTCTAGTAATACATTATTGCCTTTTACAACATCGGTTCCGTAATAATGGTATACTAATCCGATGGAAAGTCCACCCATTGGCAACAGCCAAATAATCCAATTGTGGTGTTCTCTAAATTGAGTAACCCATTCTAATGACACTAAAAAAAATGCCGAAGCACAACCCGAAAAAACGCCTATCAAAACACAAATGAAAAGCCATTTGGCAACGAGAATAAGGTTTTTTTTTAGATTCATTAAATTCAGTACTTTAATTAGATTACTCTTTTTGCTAGAATAAAATAAGATTTATTTGTCATTCCGTAGACTCGAGCGATAGCGAACAGGCGAAGCAAATCTCTTTAATTGCTTTTATTTGTTGAGATTCCTACGGAATGACAAAAATGTAGAAAATTATTCAGCAGCGATTGCAGTGAATTCTATTTCTACTAAATATTCTGGAGCTACTAATTTGCTTACTTCATAAAAACCTGTAGTTGGTTTTACGTCTTTGAAAAAAGTAGCGTGTGCTTTGGCAACTTCTTCAAAAGTAGTAACGTCAGTAGTAAAAATACGAGTACGAATCACATCTTTCATTCCAGCATTCAAATCTTCTAATACTTTTTCGATTCTTTCTAGGATATTTAAAGTTTGTGCATAAGCATCATCTGCTTTTACTTTGTCACCATCCACGATAGCTACCGTTCCTGATACTTCTATGAAATTGCCAACACGTACCGCACGACAGTAACCCATTTTGTCTTCCCAAGGTGATCCAGTCAAGATATTTTCTCTTTTCATTTTAATTGTTTTTGTTTATTATGTTGATTTTTAATGTTTTGAAATCGTATTCGGATTTTCAAGATTTTTCGCAATTTATGAAAAAATAGAGAAATAAAAACGCTGAATTTCATTAAAAATTTCAATGAGGAGAATAGGCTTTGGAATTACTTATTTGCTAAAAAATGTAATAAATGCGGTTAATAAATGTTATGATAGTAATGTTTGGCTTATTTCAATTTTAAATAAATAGTGGTATGAAAAAAATAATTTTTTTTGCAATAGTGATGATGATTTCTTTTAGTGGATTGGCACAAGACGAATTTAATTCCAAATTCAAACCCATTCCTGCTCCAAAAGCTAAAAAAAAGGAAATCATTCCTCCAAAAGAAGTGTCGCCAAAAGTGACACCACCCGATGTGGTTCAGCAACCCGATTCTTTGAAAATCAATCCTGAAGAACTTTTTAAAAATGAAAATTTGTATAAAAAAGAAGCGAATTCAGAAGGGGTTTTTTATAGACAGAATCAATTTTTGGGCAGTTTCAAAACCAAAACAATAACTTCAACCATTCGGTATCGGGACGCTGCATTTGTAGATGGCGATAAGATAAAAGTGCATTTGAATGATAAGGTAATTGAACCCGAAGTAAGTTTGGATGGCGAATTTCAAGGTTTTAAAATCACTTTAGTTAAAGGTGTGAATAAGATTGATTTTGAAGCATTGAACGAAGGTTTTGCATCGCCGAATACCGCCCAATTTGAGGTTTATGATGACAAAGGTGCAGTGATTTCGGTAAGCCAATGGAATGTAGGAACTGGTTATAAGGCTACAATTATATTGGTCAAAGAGTAAAGTATTTAAAAAAAAGAACCACAAATTTCACGAATGAACACGAATTCTAATAAAATTCAAAATGAATTGCACAAATTCAATACAGTAACTGAAAATTAGTGAAATTAAAAATGAAATAAAATTGGTGTACATTCGTGAAATTGGTGGCAAAAGCTTTTGTATGAGAGAATATGAACAATCATCAAAGAATTATTTTATACAATTTTTGTGATTCTAGCTAATTGATTTCTATTATTTTTGGGTTTTTAAATATTGAATCATCAGTATAGAAAAGCAATATGAAGCAAATTCTTTTAATTATATTTTTCATTGGCATTGGCTCACAAGCCTTTGGGCAGGCTGAATTTAATATTAAATTCAAGCCTATCAAACCTCAAAAAACTATCGTAAAACCGAAAGAAAAGAAAGATATTCCACCATCAATTAATTTGCCCAAGTTAGATATCCCTAAAATTGTTGCTCCCAATGTGTTCAAGGAAACTAATATTTTTGGTACCAAACCCAAACCAAACAATGCTTTTGAAATAGGCACTCCTGAAAATCATTTTTCGATGATTCAAAAAAATAAATTCGAACACAAATTGGGCGATGTGTATCAATCTAAAATGACCAAGGATATAGAAAAAACAATGATTCAGGAAGGGTTGAAGGAAGATAAAAGTGAATTGGATAGAATTGATAGATACCTTGGTGAATTTCGAACCAAATCCGAATATTTTACTTTCAAATACAGAGATTTTGGACGAATTGATGGAGATTTAATTAGTGTATATTTAAACGGTAAAATATTACGTTCAGAAGTGTATTTAAATTATGAATTTGGTGAATTTAGAATTCCATTAGCACTTGGTTTTAATAACATTGAATTGGTTGTTGCTAGCACCGGAACAGTTGGAGGAAATACAGCAGAAATTCACATTGTAGATGATGTTAATAGACCAATAACTACTGAATATTGGGATAATCTTGCATTAGGTGTTAAAATAAAAATGATTGTTATTAGAGAATAAAGGCAATGTTAATCCTGATTATCTTCTTTTCTTTTTAAAAATCTTCCTCTGGGTTCATCTCCTTCGTAGAGTACAATTTCAGAATGCAAGAACTCGGCTGCGGCTGCAGAATCGATTACTTTTGATGCACTACGAGCTAACATTTCGGATTCAAATTCATTTAAGACTGTTTCTCTAATTCCAAAATTTCTCCATTCAGATGATGGTCGGCAGTCTTTGTAAATGGCTCGTGCCAAGGTTAATGCGTCCAATAATGCTTGATTCGCACCTTGCCCTTTGAAGGGACTCATAGGATGTGCCGCATCACCGATTAAGGTAATTTCTTTTTCTTGGGCTATCAATTCAGAAGTGAGTAATTCTCGGTCATAAACAGGATAACCTGAAATCTGCGTTTCCAAAGTTGCCATTAGAATTTGCGGTATAGGATCGTGCCATTGGGTTCTTCGGCAAGCTTCTTCTTTGAGTGCTTTCGGTCCTTTGGCACTTAAGGCTTTTGCTTCTTCTTCCAGCATGGGAAAACTTAATTGCCACATAATCGAATCTGACGTGTAAGGCATCATATAAATTCGTTCGTTGCCATTGGCGGTTTGAAATACGGTGGCGGAATCGAGTAAAGAACTTTCAACATTTTCTAAAGCAGTCAACGGGCAAATTCCCAATATAACAATGCAACCCAAATAACGCAAAGGACTAACAGCGTCACCAATGAGCAATTGGCGAACCGAACTCCGAATACCATCAGCACCTACGACAAGATCTGCTTTGGCGCGATTAATTTTGCCATTGACTTGAAAACTCAAATCAACAGCACCATTATCTGATTTTTTAAAATCAACTAGTTGGTGTCCCCATTCTATTTTATCCTGACCGCCGAGTTGTTCCAATAATGCTAAACGCAAAGATTGTCTAGCGATATGCACATTGGTTCGTTTTTGAAAGTTTTTGGTATCGGTTTGCAACCATTTTCGAATGCCCCATTCGCCAATTATTTTTCCGTCTGTCGTATGAACAATATGTTTGGTAGAAACCACTCCATCTTTTAAAGTAAAAATCCCAAATCCATCCATCGCTTTACTGGCTTGTTGCAACGTAAGTCCATAGCCTTGAGAGCGGGCTTCGAAATTAGTATCCCGTTCATAAAGTGTAAAAGGAATGCCACGGTGCAAACATGCCACCGCAAGTGCAACACCTCCTATACCACCACCGATAATAGCAACATGAGGATATTTTTCTGTATCTGCGAAAGGAGGATTTTCAGCAGCAATCAATCCAGAACCCGAACAATTCAAACAACTGTGTTGATGACCAACTGGAGGAACAGGTGCTATCCCTTCGCCATTGGTTTTTTCGAATTCCTCAACGGCTGCTTGATAACGAAGTTTCGCTTTGTTGGTGAGCCCTCGACTTTTTTTGCCACGTCCCTGACATTGGGGGCAAACTGTCCAGCTATTCTCTTTATTTACTGCTTTTTTATCTAACATGATTTTTGATTTCCTAATCGCTCGGATTTATAAATCCTGTTTGCAAAGTTAGGGAAGTTATAGGAAGGAAAGGATATAGGGGTGGGATTGTGAGTAGGTTCAGAAAAGATAATTTTGAATTTTTTAGATACATACAAGAATTGTTGGGAGATAATATCAGTTTGATTACTTAAATAGATGTTTGTATTAGTACGAAAAGTTTGTAATAAATTAAAAGTCCATTTGGCGATTAATGAAATAAATATCCTATATTTGAAAATAAATAAACCTGATTTTTATCAGACAAAGCGATCCAATTTTGGGTTGATAAGTCTTATTGAGTCAGACCTATATGCAAGTTGGCGGCAAGCTTTAACACGAAACAATACAATGACCACAAAATCAAGATGTTTTAAAATAGCAGAAGAGAAGTTTAAAGAAATCCAAAATCATTTTCCTGAACTGAAAATGATAATAAATTATGATGATGAACATGTTGACTTATCTATGGATATACCGAAACAAGATGGAGTTGACTTTGAAATTAATTTAAATTTACAAAATGAAGATGAACTTCATCTAGCAACCGCTTACATTTGGTGTCAATTTTTTTCCGCAGATTCCGAAGAGCTAGTAGACAAATTCTACCAAAGTGTGATTGGATTAATCAATGGTGAATATAGAATTTTACAATTTGTAAATGGTGATAAAGTATACAAGACGTTGCTACAAAAGCTAAATGGATTGGATTGGGAAACAATTTATACTGGTTACGAAAGGTGGAGAATGCCGTGGACAAAAGTTGAAAAGAATGTAATTCAAAATAGAACCGAAAGTAAGCTAATTAGAACCTACAAAGCCAGCAGCTAACAACAGCCGTTTCTCGCAATCGCGAATTTTGTTGTAAGTTCACGTTCACGTTTCGCAAGAAATTTTATCTTTAACAGAAAATAATTAGTTCCGAAGTTCGCAACCTCGCAAAGCCACAAAACGTTACAAACTAACGTTAGCAGTAACATTTTGCCCCTTTACAATTAACTCTTCACTTAATTTCATATCTTTGAATTAAAGTTGCATTTTATGAAAAACAAGAGAAAACATATTAAAGTTGGAATCAAGAGAAGAAGTACTTTTTTTTCTTCTAAAGAAGATGCTATATTATTAGACTCTGCAAAAATTGCATCATCAAAAGCGGTTAGAAGTTCAATAGCATTAGGTCTTACAATCAAAGTAATTCGAAATCATCAAATTATTGCAATTAATCCTGATCGGTCAACCAAGGTTTTAAGAAATATTTCGAAACCAACGATTGACATATCTTCTTTGAGAAAAGGAATGATTTTAGAAAGAAAATAATATGTCTGAATCAAGATTAAGAATATTTGCTGGACCAAATGGTTCTGGAAAAAGTACACTTTTTGATTCATTTTCAAAAAAATATAATTCTGGAATTTTTCTTAATGCAGATTTAATAGAAAAAGAATTATCGACTAAAGGATTTATTGATTTAAGTGAATTTAATTTAAACCTTACTCAAAACGATTTAGATAATTTTTTAAAAACAGAAAGAGCAATTTCTCTTATCAAAAAATCTAATGATGATCATCATAAAATAGATTTCTCCCTAAAAGAAAATATTATAGTAGATATTGAAAAAGACACCCACAGTTATGAAGGTGCTCTTATCAGTGCATTTTTAAGGCATTATTTACAAGAACAGAAAATTGATTTTTGTTTTGAAACTGTAATGAGTCACCCTTCTAAAATTGACGAAATAAAGGAAGCAAAACAAAAAGGTTATAAAACTTATTTATACTTCATTTGTATTGATGATCCAGAAGTTAACGTATCTAGAGTTGAAAATAGAGTTGGAAAGGGAGGGCACGATGTTAATCCTGATAAAATTTCTAGTCGTTATTATAACACCTTAAATAATCTAATACAAATGATTGAAAATGTTGATAAATGTTTTTTATTTGATAATTCTAGTGAACAATTTAATCTAATAGCTAAAATAGAAGAAAAACATTTGTCTTTAATAGTTGAACCTACTGAACTACCAAATTGGTTCATTGAATATGTGCTCAAATACTATGTGTAAACACTAAAGTCAATAACTACTACAACGGATTTGGACAATTGACTTAATTTAAAAATAGTTTTGTATTTAAATCATTTCGCAAATCCAAAATAAGCATTAATTTACTACCAAACCCACTTTATTACCAAGACAATAATACTATAATCACAATAAACATGAACAACTCCCCATTTACAAGATACGAAGACAACAATACAATATGGTTGTCTCAAACGAGCGACCAAGAATTTAATTTTACTGATTATGGCATAACACCCACAGTTCTTAACACAGAAGCAGAAGTAGGTCAAGCGATGTTGAATGAACTTTACGACACTGCAAAATTAAAAGAAGGCGATATTAATATTGCGCTTCTTGGTGGGAGAGGTGCTCAAGAATTGCACCGTTTGTTGGGAGAATTGGCTCAATCAACGCAAGAGGATGAGTTATTGGCTCGTTTGAATGTGTTTACTCAAGATGCACTTGCGCCTTTAAGTATGAATAATGGTTTCAGTTTTGTTAGAGATTTTGAGCGTATTTTGGGAGATGCCTTTTTCAAAAAGATAAAAAGCTTTACACCCATGCAAACAGACACCAAAGATTTAGAGTCGGCACTTGTAGCCTATTTGACTAAATTGGAGGAATTAGGTGGTTTGGATATTTTTTTTATTGGTCATGGTCCAGAAGAAAATCAAGCCTCGCATTTGGCTTATATTAAACCTTTTTCTGGAGCGCAGCATCATCATATTGCTGGGATAATCCCCATATCGAGCAGTATTTTGGAGCATCACATCAGTAAGTTTAAAGCAGGTGGAAGCCTAGTGAATGAAGCCGATGAAAAAGAATGTCGATCTGCTGAATCTATTCTCACTTTAGGACCAGCTGCGATTTTACAAGCCAAAAAAATCGTTCAGTCTGTTGTAGATGCCGATTCTGCTCCAGCTAAAATTAAAACCTATGCCAACGTGCTTCAAACTAAATTGAGTTCAAATAAAGAGGAAGCATTACTGCAATTCAATACAAATCCTGGATTATGGATCAGGTTGCATCCCAACACGAAATCTTTTGTGTTGCCTAATTTAGGTTTGTAATAAGATATAACTAGTCACAAGTTATACCCGTTTTAATGATTTTTTGAACAACATTTTGTATCCTATAAAAACATTTAAACCATTAAGTTCATTTAAAAAATGAAGACTTGTATTCTTTTTTTAAATGAACTTAATGGTTAAAAAAAAAGGAAAACAAACCTTAAAAAGGATCAGCAGTAACTCTAAATTTCATATTTGATTTTACAGTAACATCTTGTGATACCGTTTCTTTTAAGGTAACTTTCGTTCTGATTTTGTAACTAACGGCTTTGATATATTGGTCAAGTTTTTCATTGGTACAAATCAAATCGATACTACTTGCTGTTGAATTGATATTATCTTGATGGGCAATTTCAATCTCGTTAGTGTCATTTGTTGAGATATAAATATGAATTGATTTCAAGAACGAAAAATTTTCTCCTTCTGGATTGGTTATACTAATATTTAGCGATTTCAATTTTACATCTTTGACTAAATTAGCCTCTGTTCGGTTATTTTTGAATTCGTTTGAGGAGTTAGTTGTAACATCAGGCATAACAACATCGGTAGGTAAATTGACTAGGGTGTTGCTTTTAATCTGAATGCTAGTTTCATTCGAAATAGTAAAAGATAATAAATCGTCAATGGTGCTGCAAGCGATAAAGAATAAGGCAGCAACAACGGTTAGGGCAAAAATTTTAGATTTCATAAATTGTTTTTTTTTTTTTTTTGATATACGAATAGTAGGATTTCTTGGTTTTATTTTTTCAAAGTTAGCAAGCTTGTTGGTTCTATAACGATACATTAGAACTTTTATGCAAAAAATAAATAAATTTGTAAAAACGAAAATAAAATAATTTTTCAATCCCAATTATATAAAGTATTTTTGTCGCATGCAACACAACGTACTTATTTTAGATTTCGGATCGCAATACACACAGCTTATTGCACGAAGAGTTCGCGAATTAAATATTTTCTGCGAAATTTTTCCTTACAATCATTTTCCGAGTGATTTATCAAGTTATAAAGCGGTAATTCTTGGTGGAAGTCCTTTTTCTGTTAGAGGAGAAGATGCACCACACCCAGATTTATCACAAATTAGAGGAAAACTACCTATGCTTGCCGTTTGTTACGGAGCGCAATATCTAGCCCATTTTAGTGGAGGTGAAGTTGCAGCTTCTAATACAAGAGAATACGGTAGAGCGAATTTGTCTTACATTAAAGAAGACGAAACTTTTTTTGAAGGAGTTTCCGAGAACAGCCAGGTTTGGATGAGCCACAGCGATAGTATCAAAGCTTTGCCAACAAATGGCGTAAAATTAGCCAGTACTCATGATGTAGAATACGCAGCATACAAAATAGACGGCGAAACGACTTATGCGATTCAATACCATCCTGAAGTGTTTCACTCTACAGATGGATCCAAAATGTTGGAGAATTTCTTGGTGAAAATTGCTGAAGTTCCTCAAAATTTCACTCCAAATGCTTTCGTAGAAGAAATCGTATCCGAAATGAAAGAAAAAATCGGAAATGATAAAGTGGTTTTAGGTCTTTCAGGAGGTGTAGATTCAACTGTAGCAGCGGTTTTGTTAAACAAAGCTATTGGTAAAAATCTATATTGTATTTTCGTAAACAACGGATTGCTTCGTAAGAATGAATTCCAATCGGTTTTAGATCAATACGAAGGTATGGGCTTGAACGTAAAAGGAGTCGATGCTTCGCAACGTTTTTACGATGCCTTGGCTGGAGTTACTGATCCAGAATTGAAAAGAAAAGCCATCGGAAATGCTTTTATCGAAGTTTTTGACGATGAATCACATAAAATTGAAGACGTAACTTGGTTAGCCCAAGGAACAATATATCCTGATGTTATCGAATCGGTTTCGGTAAAAGGACCATCGGCAACCATCAAATCACACCATAATGTGGGTGGTTTGCCTGATTATATGAAATTAAAAATTGTGGAACCTTTGCGTATGCTTTTCAAAGATGAAGTGCGAAGAGTAGGAGCAACTTTAGGAATTGATCCTGAATTATTAGGAAGACATCCTTTTCCAGGACCTGGATTGTCTATTCGAATTTTAGGTGATATTACTTTAGAAAAAGTACAAATTTTACAAGATGTTGATAAGGTTTTTATCGACGGATTAAAATCTTGGGGATTGTATGATAAAGTTTGGCAGGCAGGAGCTATTTTGCTTCCTGTAAATAGTGTTGGAGTAATGGGCGATGAGCGTACTTACGAAAAAGTGGTTGCGCTTCGTGCCGTAGAATCTACTGACGGAATGACGGCTGACTGGGTTCATTTGCCTTATGATTTCTTGATGAAAGTATCAAATGATATTATCAATAAAGTAAAAGGAGTTAATAGAGTGGTGTATGACATCAGTTCAAAACCGCCTGCAACCATTGAGTGGGAATAAAAAATAAACAACAATAATGACAAAAATCAATTTCAAGAAGTAATTTAGAAATTGATTTTTGTCGTTTATATTGGCATTGAAATCATTGCTTTCGAATTTAAAAGTTTCCTCCACGAATTACACTAATAAACACGACCCGAGCGATAGCGAATAGGCGAAGCAATTAAAGCTTTTTTTTATTATACAAATTCTTAAAGCAGATAGAATTAGTGCAATTCAATTTTAAAGTTGATTAAAAAATTAGTGATAATTGGTGTAATTCGTGGCTAACTTTTTTTAAAAACGAAAGAACCACGCATTGAAATTGCAATTTGTTTCGGTCATTGCCGTTTATAATTACATTGCCATTGAAATTAATTATTGAAATTAAAATACTAGAATTATGATAAATAGAGTTATTTGCATTTTTGTTTTTATGATTGTTTGTTCTGCATTTGGACAAAATTTTGATAAACACAAAGTTGAAAAAGGAGAAACGATTACCCAAATTGCCCAAAAATACAGTATTACTCCTTATGATATTTATCAATTAAATCCAGATGCACAAAGTGGTTTGAAGGTGGATAGCGTTTTGCTTATTCCTAAAAAAGGAACTACTACAAAAGTAAAAGCAGTTGCCAAAACGCATAAAGTAGAACCCAAAGAAACCTTATTTGGTATTGTAAAACAATACGGAGTATCAGAAGAAGATTTGAAAAAAGCCAATCCCGATTTAGAAAAATTAGGTTTGCAAATTGGGCAAGTGTTGATTATTCCTTCCAATACAGCTCCAAAAAAAGCGACTGTTACTCCAGAGAAAAATATTTTTCATGAAGTTCTTCCTAAAGAGACAAAATATTCCATTGCTAAAAAATATGGAATGACAATAGAAGAATTGGAAAAACTAAATCCCGAAATCATTCCTAACTTGACTATTGGTTATCAATTATTAATTAAAGGAAATAGACCAAAAACGGATAAAGTTACTGTAATTGAAACGCCTAAAGTTGTTGTTCCAAAAACAACTCCAGCAATTAGCTATGTTGATTATGAAGTAAAACCAAAAGAAACTTTGTATAGTTTGTCTAAAATGTCGGGTTTGAGTCAAGACGAATTACTAAAGTTAAATCCAACTTTGGTCAATGGAGTTGAAATAGGAATGCTAGTAAAAGTACCATCAACGGCTTTGATGACGCAGGAAGCTAAAAAAGCATACACTTCTTTGTCTCCAAAAAACAGTTCGAATAATAGAAAAAAACTAGTATTGTTATTGCCTTTCAATATTTCAAAAATCGAAGGTGATACTATCAATTCAACAGCTGCGCGTTTGAAAAAAGACAAGTTTTTGAACATGACTTTGGATTTTTATTCTGGAGCTTTGATGGCAATTGACTCTGCCAAAACACTTGGAATTGCTGTTGATGTAAATATTTTTGATTCGCAAGAAACTAAAAATAGTTCGAATGTCGCTGCTCTTAATTTAGAAAATGCCGATGCTATTGTGGGACCTTTTTATCAAAGTAATGTTGAAAAAACAGCGGAATTATTAAGCAAAAATAATACTCCAGTTATTTCTCCTTTGTCAAAAGATTTAGGAAATGCTTATCCGAATTTGTACCAAACTATTCCAAGCAACGAAACTTTAAAATCGGCTATGTTCGATTATATGAGAGCTAAAGGCGGTAATATGATTGCTGTAGTTGATAAGAAAAAAGAATCGGTAAGACAATATTTAAGAGAGTATCAAAAAGACGTTCAATTTGCACCACTTTTAGAAAACGGAAGTCTTTCTGTAGAAGGTTTGAAAGGATTATTTGTCAAAGATAAAATCAATTATGTGATTTTGGAAACCGCTAACACAGTGATGATAAAGTGGACAATGAACACAATGATAGGAGCCATGAAAATGTATAAAGTACAATTGGTCATTTTAGAACCGAATGAAACTTTGGATACAGATGAAATTAGTTTTGAGCAGTTAACAAAATTACAATTAATGTATCCTTCAGTTATTCGTGAAAACGAATCTCCAGAAGCTTTGATTTTTGAAAAAGAATACAGAAAGAAAAATAAAATTTTACCAAGCAATTTTGCCACTCGTGGTTTTGATGTGACTTTTGATACCATGTTGCGTTTATCACAGGATAAAAGTTACCAAGAAACAGTAGATACTACAGCAACGGAACAAGTAGATAATAAATTTGAATTTTATAAAAGAGAAGGCGGTGGTTATACGAATAAAGGTGTTTATATCCTGCACTACGACACCGATTTGATGGTAAAAGAAGCGAATTAGTAATCAGTATTCATAACTCATAACTCAAAAAAAATGACCTCAAAAGTAACTTATTTAGGAGATTTAAGAACATCGTCTATTCATTTGCAATCTGGAAGTGAAATCATTTCGGATGCACCTATTGATAACAACGGAAAAGGAGAAGCTTTTTCTCCAACTGATACGGTTGCCAATGCCTTGGCAAGTTGTATGTTCACTATTATGGGAATTAAAGCCAGAGATTTGAATGTAGATTTGGCTACATCAACAGCTGCTGTTACAAAAATAATGAAAGCTGAACCAAGGATGATTTCGGCTATAGAAATTGTTTTTGATATGAATGTTACTACCGATGAAAAAAACAAAACTATTCTAGAAAGAGCTGCGATGACTTGTCCAGTTTTCTTAAGTTTGAATCCTGAAATCGAGAAGAGAATTAGTTTTAATTGGAAATAGAAAAAAGAACAGAGAGTAAAGAATAAAGAAAAAAGATTTTTGATAGGTCTATTTTCTCTTCTCTATTTTCTTTTCTCTAAAAAAAATGGAACAAGACCAAAAACAGCTCATCAAACTGGCACACACCAAAATGCCCTTCGGCAAATATGAAGGCTGGCATCTTATTGATTTGCCCGAATATTATGTGGTTTGGTATTCCAATAAAGGATTTCCCAAAGGAGAGTTAGGTCAACAATTACAGCTGGTTTATGAATTAAAACTCAATGGTCTCGAAGAATTAATTCGCAATATACGAAAGCAATATCCAAAACCTTAAAGCAAAAAAGACCGCAAATTAGCAAATTATAATTTTGCCAATTTGCGGTCTTTTTTAGTCATAGCTTTATTGGCAATGAATTTTATTATCAAATTTATAGAAATTACAATTATAATTGTGAATGAATATAATTAGTGATAGAAGCCATTTTTACATCGTCTAAACGAGCTTTTTTCTGCATTCGAACTAAAATGGGTTTCCATTCTTCTTTGCTGTATGCTGTAGGTTCATAGAGTTTGTGGCATTTGACACAGCTAGTTCCATACAAATTTTTTCCTTCAATCAGTTCTGGAGTTAAGACCACTTCTTTGGGTTTTTCAGGTACTGCAGCTGTTTTTTTGCTGGAACAAGAAGCGATAAAAAGCCCTGTTAGTGTTAGTACAATTAGTTTCGTTTTCATATTTTTTTTATTTTGAGTAAACATAAAAAAAATCCCAATATCTTTTACAATATTGGGATCTAAAATGTATTGTATTATTCAGTTCTGCTATCTGCTACTGAATACTGTGTACTTTATTTTACGTCCATTAATTCTACGTCAAAAATCAAAATAGCGTTTGGTGGAATTACTCCTCCAGCACCACTTGGTCCGTATCCTAAATCAGATGGAATTACAAAACGAGCTTTGTCACCTACTTTCAATAAAGCGATTCCTTCGTCCCAGCCTTCGATTACTTGACCAATTCCTAATTTGAATTCGATTGGTTTTTTTCTTGGATAAGATGAATCAAAAACTTTTCCGCTTTCTAATGAACCTTCATAATGTACTGAAACTGTTTTTCCTGCTTCTGCTTTTTTACCTTCACCTCTTTGAATGAATTGGTAACGCAAACCGCTTTCTGTTTTTTCAAACCCTGCAGCTAGTTGTTCCATTTTGGCTTCAGATTCTGCTTTTAAAGCCGCTAATTTTTTCAAACGAGCTCCTTTTAAACTTACAAAAGCTTCGATAGCATTCCAGTTTTTAGCTTCATCACCCACTCTGATAATTTCAAGAGTTTCTAATTTATCGCCTTGAGCTACTGCATCAACCACATCTTGTCCTTCGATAACGTGACCGAAAACAGTATGTTTTCCGTCTAACCAAGAAGTTGGTACATGTGTGATATAAAATTGTGAACCATTAGATCCAGGTCCTGAATTGGCCATAGCCAAAACTCCTGGTCTATCGTGTTTCAAGCTTGGGTGAAATTCATCATCAAATTTGTATCCAGGATCTCCAGTTCCAGTTCCTTGTGGACAACCACCCTGAATCATGAAATCAGGAATTACTCTGTGAAAATTCAAACCATCGTAGAATTTTGTTCCTTGAGGTTTTATTCTGTTTTCCATATTTCCTTCAGCAAGTGCTACAAAGTTACCCACTGTTCCTGGCGTTAAATCGTGTGTTAGTTTAACTAAAACTGAACCTTTTGCGGTGTTGAATTTAGCGTATATTCCGTTTTCCATTTTTTATTGTTTTTTTATAGAGGTGCAAATTTACAAAAATTAATTTGCAAAGTCGAAAGGTTTTAAAAACCTATCCGATTAAATTTAATAGGTCATTTTCTGCATGAAATCTTCTCGAATAGGACTAAAAACATCAATCAACAATCCATCTTCTATGCAAACCACACCATGAATTACATGAGGTGGAATATAGAAGCAATCGCCTTCTTTCATTACTTTGGTCACGCCACCAATGGTTACTTCAAAAGCTCCTTTGGCAACATTGGTTACTTGTGAGTGATAGTGTTCGTGTGGTGTTCCTATTGATCCTTTATCGAAAAGAACATTAACCATCATGATGCTGTCATCATAACCCATGATTTTACGTTTGATACCTTCGCCAACAACTTCCCATTCGAATTCGTTGTCTTTTATAAATTCTTTACTTGCGCCAAAAGTTTGCATAATATAGTGTTGTTTTGTAGCTTGTTTTATTTAATTGTATAACTATCAGAATCAATTTCAGAGAGATGAAAATAACCTAAAGGAAAATCATCAGGATTAGTAGTATTGATTATATTTCCTCGGATGGCAGCTGCCTGTGGGACTGCAAATGGGCCATTTCTATTATCTCCAGCAATACTAATTAGTTTGTTCATATAATTGTTGTATTTCTCGGTTATTCCTTGCACACTATAATCAATAATATCTCCTGTTTTTAAATCTTCGCCTTGGTAAATAGCAAACATCAAATTTCCTTGAAAAAACTCATCAGAAAGCACTCCATATTCAGGAAAAGCTATTTTACCACTTTTGGCTGCAACTAGATAAAAATTAGTTTCGTTTGCATTGTCTTTGAAATAAAATTTGATTTCATAAACGTCTTTACCATCAAAACCAGGTTTTATACTTTGTTCTGTTTTTTCAATTATTGGAGTAGCCATTAATTTAGAAGTGGATGTGTATGTTTGTCCTTTATAGGCAACGGTAAGGGTATAATCATTATTGAGTACTGGAGCGAAATTACTACACACGTATTCGCCAGTTTGTCCATTTTCAATGAATAAATAAGAAATAGGAGTGCTTGAAGTAGTATTGGTTACTGTAACGGTAGCTCCTGTTGCTGCTGGAATTATATCGGTATAAAAATCGGTAGTAGTGGTTAATTTAATTTTTTGAATTCTTCCATTAGAACCTTTTTCCCATTTTATCGATGCATCAATGACTAGTTTTGGATCAGCAGTGTTTAAATCAACATCAACAACTTCTTCGCAACTTGTTGTACTTAATGATGCTATTAATATGGTTATGAATAGTTTTATGTTTTTCATTTTTTAGAATTTAAAATTGTATGAAACAGAAGGCACTGCTCCAAAAATAGATAGTTTTATAGCTTCATTAACGCCAGTTTCAGCATTCTGTCTGAAACTGATGGAGGCTGCGTTTTGTTGGTTATAAATATTATAAATACTAAAAACCCATTCGCTTTGCCATCCTTTCTTTTTTTCAGGTTTTGGAGTGTAGGTTGCCGAAATGTCCAAGTGGTGATACATAGGGAGGCTGTTGCCATTTCTTTCTCCATAGCTTGGTATAACTATTCCTTGGTATATATATTGACCATTAGGGTAGGTTACTGGTTGTCCTGATTGTAGTGTAAAGTTTCCTCCAAAATTCCATTTTTCGCTTAAATTATAATTGGCAGTAACGGCAAGGTTGTGCAATTTATCATAGGCAGAACGATACCAATTGCCGTTATTAATCCCAATTTCGTCAGGAGTTCTGCCAGGAGTTCTTTGTTGTGATTTGGATAAAGTATAAGCAATCCATCCATTGAATTTACCTGTATTTTTTCGTAGTAAAATTTCTAAACCATAGGAACGCATTTCGCCATTTAGTACAACTTGTTCAATGGCTTCGTTAGCAATTAAATCAGCACCATCAATATAATCCATTCGGTTTTTGATGGTTTTATAAAAGCTTTCGACTTCTAAAGTATAGGTTCCTTCTTTAAAATTATTGAAATAACCAAGAGCTACTTGATCTGCAATTTGTGGTTTGATGTAGGTATCACTTGGTGTCCAAACATCGAGTGGAGTAGGTGAAGCAGTGTTTGAAACTAATTGTAAATATTGTGCCATGCGATTGTAGCTGGCTTTTATTGATTGGTTTTTATTTAACTCATAAGCTGCAGACAAGCGCGGTTCCAGATTGTTATAACTTGCAATGGTTTTGTTTTTTTTGTAAAAAGTAGCACTAATTGGAGTTGCTTTTTCGTAGATTTTCAAATCTGAATCGTAATATACTGGCTGATTGTTTTCGTATAAATTAACTGTTGAACTGCCTAATCTATTAAATGTGCTGTATCGTAGTCCGTAATTGATAGCTAATTTGTCGGTTAGAATATGTTCAGCTTCAAAATAGATGGCATTTTCAAAAGCGTATTTTATATCTAATTGTCTAAAATTGATACTCGAATCTTCGTTGTTAGGTTCTATTGTTCCTGGATTGAACTCATAATAGGTAGAATTAAAACCGTAATTTAGTTTTATGGTATTGGATAAATAATGTTTAAAATCGTATTTTAAATTGTAATCTTTTATACCTGAATCCCAGTTGAATCCAATAAAGTCTAAAGTTAACCCATAGTAATAATCACTGTAGATGAGTGATAAATTAGAGAATAATTTGTCACTAAAAAGGTGATTCCATCTCAAGTTTAGTGTAGCATTTCCATAAGTATTAGTAAAACTTTCGCTCAAAGTAAACAAATCTCTCCCAAAATAGCCTGAAAGAAATAAGTTGTTGTTAGGATTGAGTTTGTAATTTAGCTTGGTATTCAAATCATAAAAATAAGCCGAATTATCATTATCAGCTAATTTCAAAAATAAATGAGCATACGAACCACGACCTGCAACCAAGAACGAACCTTTGTCTTTTACAATTGGTCCTTCGGCGAGAAGTCGGCTAGAGATTAAGCCAATTCCTCCATTGACATGAAACTCTTTGCTATTGCCATCTTTTTGATAAATATCTAAAACAGAAGAGGCACGACCCCCAAATTTAGAAGGAATTCCGCCTTTGTACAATTTTAAATCTTTGATAGCATCGGGATTGAATACGGAGAAAAAACCAAAAACGTGCGAGGAATTGAAAATCGTGGCCTCGTCCAAAAGAATTAAATTCTGATCGGCACCACCACCACGAACATTAAATCCGGATTGTCCTTCGCCAGCATTGGTTACTCCTGGAAGAAATAAAATAGATTTGATGACATCCACTTCGCCCATTACCACAGGCATTTTTTTGATTGCTGCAATAGAAAGTTTATTCACGCTCATTTCGGGTTTACGAATGTTAGCAGTTGTTTTTTCAGAATTGATAACTACTTCTTTTAGTTCTTGACCCGATTCAGTGAGTGAAAAATTTCTTTTGGTGTTTTGATTTAGCGAAATTTTTTCTGAAACAGTTGCAAAACCAACGTAACTGATTACGATTTCGTATTCTCCTTTAGGTAAAGTCAAGGAGTAAAAACCATATTCGTTGGTGGTTGTAAATAGTTTAGTGTCTTTAGCACCAATATTTACTCCGATTAGTGTTTCGTTGCTTCTGGTATCAGAAATAGTTCCATTCAGGGTAAATTTTTCTTGTGAAAATGAGGAAAAAGTTACTAAAAAAAACAGGCTTAAGGCTATAATTTTTTTTGAAATCATTTTTTAGTTTTTGAAATACAAAATTCGTTAAGTTGTGGTCTATTTGTAAATCAACGAGCGTTAAAGTTTCATAAACAAACGTTAAAGTTTTAAAATGCTAAATTAGGTATTCAAATGGACTTCTTTTGCAAATTTTCATCAATTCTAAATTTTACAATTCTAGCAATTAAATCCAAAGGCAATGGTTGTGATAACGGAAATTGAACCGAACCTTTCCCTTGTTTGTAAACGGATAATTCTTTTTCGAATTCCGAATGACCAGTTGGTGTGGCATAAAAACCAATGTGTTTTTTATAAGCCGCAAAATACACTAGCATTCCGTGGTATTTGAAGGCTGGCATTTTATAACTAATGACTTCTTCGGCTTCGGGAGCAGCTTTCTGTATGGTTTGACGCATTTGTTCCAAAAGAATTTGAACTTCTGGAGTTTGAATGGAAATGTATTCGTCGATGTTTTGAAAGTTGGTTTCCATATTTATTTTCATTTTTTTCCCTCAACCAAATATATAAAAAAAGACGACCCGAAAGTCGTCTTTAATATAGTATAAACTAGAATTGTAAAAAATCTACTTATGCAATTTTTGCCAAAATAGTATTGAATGTTTCACTTGGACGCATCGCTTTGCTAACTAATTCTGGAGTAGGTTGGTAATAACCACCAATAGTTTGTGCTTTTCCTTGTGCTCCAATTAATTCAGCGTTGATTTTTGCTTCGTTCGCTTCAAATTCAGTAGCGATAGGAGTGAAAATCGCTTTCAATTCCGCATCTTTTGTTTGAGCAGCCAAAGCTTGAGCCCAGTAGAATGCTAAATAAAAGTGAGAACCTCTATTGTCAATTTGACCTACTTTACGAGCAGGAGATTTATCAGTAGCTAGGAATTTATCATTTGCTTCGTCTAATGTTTCTGATAAAACAATCGCTTTTGAATTGTCTAATGTTTGTCCTAAATGCTCTAAAGAAGCGCCTAATGCCAAGAATTCACCTAATGAATCCCAACGTAAATAGCCTTCTTCAATAAATTGCTCCACGTGTTTTGGAGCCGATCCACCAGCACCCGTTTCAAACAAACCACCACCATTCATCAACGGAACGATAGATAGCATTTTTGCTGAAGTTCCAACTTCAAGAATTGGAAACAAATCTGTTAAATAATCACGCAATACGTTTCCTGTTACAGAAATAGTATCCAGACCTTTTATGATTCTTTCTAATGTAAATTCAGTTGCAGCAACCGGATTAAGAATACGAATGTCTAAAGCAGATGTATCGTAATCTTTCAAGTATTTTTGAACTTTCACAATTAATTCTCTATCGTGTGCTCTGTTTTCGTCTAACCAAAATACTGCAGGGGTACTAGACAAACGCGCTCTGTTTACAGCTAATTTTACCCAGTCCTGAATAGGAGCATCTTTTGCCTGACACATTCTGAAAATATCTTTTGCTTCAACTGCTTGTTCCATTAAAACGTTTCCGTTAACATCCACAACACGAACCACTCCGTCAGCTTTCATTTGGAAAGTTTTGTCGTGAGATCCGTATTCTTCTGCTTTTTGTGCCATCAAACCTACGTTTGGAACACTTCCCATTGTTGTTGGGTCAAAAGCACCGTGTTTTTTACAGAAATCAATTGTAGCGGTATAAACACCAGCATAACAACGGTCTGGAATAACAGCGAAAGTATCTTGTAATTTTCCGTCTTTGTTCCACATTTGCCCAGAAGTACGGATCATTGCTGGCATTGAAGCATCAACAATTACATCTGAAGGAACTTGCAGGTTAGTAATTCCTTTTTCAGAATTTACCATTGCCAATGCTGGTCCGTTTTCGATAGCTTGGTTGATAGCAGCTTCTACTTCTGCTTGTTCTGGTTTTCCAGCAATTTTAGCATAAACATCACCCAAACCATTTCTAGTGTCAACACCTAATTCAGCGAATAAAGTAGCATATTTTTCGAAAACAGCTGCGAAATAAACTTCTACAATAGCACCAAAAATAATTGGATCAGAAACTTTCATCATCGTAGCTTTCAAGTGAACCGAAAGCAATACGTTTTGTTCTTTAGCTTCTTGGATAGTTTTAGCAACAAAAGATTTCAAAGCATTCACGTTCAATACTGAACTGTCAATGATTTCACCAGCTTTCAAAGGAGTACTTGCTTTCAAAACAGTAGTTGAACCGTCTTTAGCAACGAATTCTATTTTTACATCTGTAGCATCTGCAAGAGTAACTGATTTTTCACTTCCGTAAAAATCACCACTTTCCATTGAAGCAACTTTGGTTTTTGAGTCAGAAGACCAAGCTCCCATTGAATGAGGGTTGGCTTTAGCGTAGTTTTTAACCGCTTTTGGAGCTCTACGATCCGAGTTTCCTTCACGTAAAACCGGGTTTACAGCCGATCCTAAAACTTTAGAATATTTAGCTTTTATTTCTTTTTCAGCATCCGTTTGAGCATCTTCAGGGAAGTTTGGTACAGCATAACCGTGTGATTGCAATTCAGCAATAGCCGCTTTTAATTGTGGTACAGAGGCAGATACGTTTGGTAATTTTATGATATTAGCTTCTGGTGAAGTAGCTAATTTTCCAAGTTCTGCTAAAGCATCTCCAGTTTTTTGGTCATCCTTTAAAAATTCTGTAAAGTTAGACAAGATTCTTCCCGCAAGAGAAATATCTCTGGTTTCAATCTCGATATTTGAAGTAGCAGTAAATGCCTGAACAATTGGTAAAAAAGAGTAGGTTGCTAGTAAAGGAGCCTCGTCTGTAAGAGTGTAAAAAATTTTTGCTTTTGATGTCATTTCTTTTATTTTATAATCTAAATCACAATTAATTAAGACCTTATTGATAATTTTAACGATTGATATAAGGGTGGCAAAGATATGAAATGAAGTTGTAATAGCAGAGGGAATTGTTTACAAAAAAACAATTTTAAAGAGATATTATGTGATATTTTGAATTTACGATTTTAAAGACTATTTGATTCTTAAATTATGATTTTAGTGGTATGAAAATTATCAAAAAAAAAGTCCCAATTTCGATAATTATCGCATTGGGACTTTTTGTAATTAAGAGTACAGAGTAAACTATCTTCTTTTATCTTTAATTTTAGCTTTTTTACCAGTAAGTTCTCTGAAGTAGAAAATTCTAGCTCTACGTACAGCACCTTTCTTATTGATTTCAATTTTTTGCAAAGCTGGCAAGTTAACTGGGAAGATACGCTCTACACCAACTGCACCTGACATTTTACGGATAGTAAAAGTTTCTGTGTTTCCAGAACCTCTTCTTTGAATAACAACACCTTTAAAAAACTGTGTTCTTGTTTTTTCACCCTCTTTAATTTCATAGAAAACTGTGATTGTGTCTCCAGCTCCAAATACAGGGAAATCTTTTCTTGTTACGAATTCGTCTTGAACGAATTTCAATAAATCTGCCATTTTATTTTTTATTTTATGGTTTTTAAAAAGAGCAACATTCACGGTTTTCGCCAGAGGTTGGTCTAATGAGGGCGCAAAAATAATTATAAATTATGAATTATGAATTATAAAAAGTGATTTTTTTCAACGGGTTTTTCTTTTAAAGTTAAAAAACTACTTTCAGTATTAGCTATTTGATTCCATTAATGAATTTGGATTGTATCCAAAAAGTGATTTTTTCTTAATGATTTCGGATACTCCGGGTGGTAGCATGGTTTCCCATCCAGGTTTGTTGGTTCCAATCATTTTTAAAACTTCACGAGAAAAAACCTCTAATGTTTCTGGAGCAAAGTTGGTTATATCAACTACTTTACCGTTAAATTTGAAAAATTTATATAATTCTTTCGTTCTTGGATGTACTTTTAAATTTTCGGAATTCATGATTTCCTTGTTTTCATCCAGCATTGGATATAAATATACCTTCATATCTCGATAAAATAACTTACCAAAGGCTTCTAGAATTCCACCACTCAAATGGCGATAGTATTTCTCGTCAAAAATATCTACTAAATTGTTTACTCCCATGGCTAATCCCATTCTTGCTTTGGTATAGTTAGAGAAATATTCAACGACTTTATAGTATTCTTGGAAATTCGAAATCATTACAGTTTGTCCTAATGAACAAAGCAATTCGGCTCTATCCATAAAATCTTTTTCATCAATTTCTCCGTCCGAACGCAAGTTTGATAATGTGATTTCAAAAATAACCAAGGTGTTTTTTTCATCGACTTTGTTTTCGTTCAGGAACATCTTCAAGGATTCTTTATACATGTCCATATTTACCTTGGTTACAGGTCGGAAACTTCCTCTTAAGGTAAGAATATTTTTTTTGTATAAAATAGCAGCAGGAAGGACGTTTCTGGCTTGAGGGTCAAATATTACGGCATCGGTCATTCCGTTTTTTACTAATTGTAAACTCATCAAACGGTTGTCAACATTAGCAAAACGTGGTCCAGAAAAATTGATGGTGTCTATTTCTAGTTGATCTTTGTCTAAATGATCGTATAAATAGCGTAGGAATTTTTTAGGATCATCATATTTGTAATAAGCACCGTAAATTAAGTTTACACCAAGAACTCCTAATGTTTCTTGTTGCAATCGCACATCAGTTTCTTTAAAACGAATATGCAGAATTATATCGTTATAGGCTTCGTCAGGTTCTAATTGGTATCGAATTCCTACCCAGCCATGACCTTTAAATTGTTTTGCAAAGTCAATTGTAGCAACTGTATTGGCGTAACTGAAAAACATTTTATCAGGATGTTTGGCTCGGCTTAATCTTTTTTCGATTAGGTTAACTTCGTGAGACAGCATTTTTTTAAGACGGCTTTCGGTTACATATCTTCCATCAGCTTCAATTCCATAAATAACATCGCTAAAATCTTTGTCGTAAGCTGATGTTGCTTTGGCAATGGTTCCTGAAGAACCTCCTGCTCTGAAAAAATGTCTAACGGTTTCTTGACCAGCACCAATCTCGGCAAAAGTGCCATAAATGTTTCCGTTTAAGTTGATACGAAGTGCTTTATCTTTAGTAGAGGGAATTTGTTCGATGACTCTGTCACCCTTGAGTTTTATCTTTTTATCCATATTATTCGAAGTATAGGGATTATTTCTACAAAGTTAATTAAATCGGCTTCTTATGAAAGAGAAATTAATCCTATTTTTGCAAAAATAATTAGCAAATACTGTGCTAGATGAAAGTATATTTTTTAGGAACAGGAACATCACAAGGAATCCCGATAATAGGAAGCAATCATCCCGTTTGCTTAAGTGCTGATTTAAAGGATAAAAGACTTCGGGTTTCGGTTTGGATTCATTGGGAAAATCATTCTTATGTCATAGATTGTGGTCCTGATTTTAGACAGCAAATGTTGGCTTCCAATTGTCAAAAAGTAGATGGAATTTTATATACTCACGAGCATGCTGACCATACTGCGGGTTTAGACGACATTCGCCCTTTTAATTTTAAGCAAGGCGAAATGCCAATTTATGCCCATCAACGAGTAATGGATAATCTCAAAATGCGATTCGACTACGTTTTTAAAACCGAAAATAGATATCCCGGTGCACCTTCTGTCAAAACGATTGAAGTAGTCAACAATCATCCGTTTGCAATTGGAAATAAAATGGCAATTCCAGTTACTGTAATGCACGGAGATCTTCCTGTTTTTGGCTATAGAATTGATGATTTTGCTTATTTGACCGATGTAAAAACCATTGAAAAAGACGAAATTACCAAATTGAAAAATCTAAAAGTATTGGTTGTAAATGCCTTGCGAGAAACACCTCATGATACTCATTTTAATTTGCAAGAAGCCTTGGATTTTATAGCATTGATTCAACCTGAAAAAGCTTATCTTACTCATATTAGTCATCTTATGGGATTTCATGAAGAAGTACAAAAAAGACTTCCAGAAAACGTTTTTCTGGCTTACGATAATTTAGAAATTACTCTTTAAAATTAATTGAAAATGAAAAAATCATTATTGCTTTACCTTTTTATATTGTTAGTTCTTGTAAACATATTTACTTATATGTATTTCAGTAAGCAACTCGTTTATGAACAAGAAAAAGCAGCAAAAATAGAAGCACGATTGAAAAAAGATATAGTAACAGCCGATGCAAAACTTGTAGATGCCAATTATTTTTCTTTAGAAAAAAATGAAAACGCCCAGAATTATTTTAATCCAGATAATGCTACCAAAACAATTCTAGTAGAAAAATTGATTCCAGTTGTAACCGAAAAATTAATGGATTTGAATGAAAATCCTAAAGGAAATCCATACATCGGTCAAGATCAAATAGGAGTGAATAAATTTATCATTAACAAAGTGAAAGTCCTAAATCACCGTTGGATTATCGTTGATTTCAGCGATGGCGAATACTGGGGAGAAGCCCTAATTAAATATTTTGTCAATGATGATGAAACCGTCTCTTTTGAAACATTTCAATCGTTGTTATACCAGAAATAGTGGTCAGTTATTCAGTGGTCAGTGCGCAACTAAACACTTACCACTGATTACTGCCTACTTCAAGAAAGTAGCCAATTCTTGAAGTCATAAAAATTTTGAGGAGAAACCCCGTGACCAATCGGATATTCTTTATAAGTCGAATTGATGCCTAAATTCTCCAGAAAAGGTTTTGCTTTTCTTCCCCATTCCACAGGAATTACTTGGTCAACAGTTCCGTGAGAAGTGAATATTTTAAGATTTGAAAATGTATTCTTTAAATAATTTTCTTCTATAATTTCCAGATTAATATAACCACTCATAGCTACTACTTTTTGCACTTTTTCAGGATGAGAAAGCGCCACAGCATAACTCAAAATAGCACCTTGGCTAAACCCAATTAAAGTTACATTTTGAGAATCAATAGGATAATTTGCGGCTAATTCATCAATAAATTGAGCAATTACATCTCTGGAACTTCTAGCTTGGTCGTTGTCGGAAAATTTGTTTTGATCAGCGTCAAAGTTGATGGCGTACCAAGCATAACTTCCGTATTGCATATCGTATGGAGCACGAGCCGAAACAATATAATATTCGTCAGGAAGTTCTGTAGCGAAAGAAAATAAATCTTCTTCGTTGCTTCCGTAACCGTGAATTAATAGTAAAAGAGGATTTTTATCCAATTTTATTTTGGGTTCTCTGATGAGGTATTCTAAAGATAAATTCATTTTTTGTATTGTTTAGAATCTTTGTCAAAGTTTTAAACTTTGACAAAGATAAAAGGAGTGTGTTTTGTATTGAAATTTATGAAATTGTCTTAAACCATTTTTGGAAATAATTTCCCAATAAAGGGACAGGTTTTGTTTCACCATTGATGGCGCTAAAAATGCCGTAAGTCCATAAAATAGAAAGGAAAACCCACATAGATATGGAAATCATTGGGCTGTCAAAAGGACTGATGATTAATCCCAATGAAATAAAAGTGAGTGACAATCCCAATGCCTGACGAATGTGGAATGAAGCATAAGTACTTTTATCTTCTCCGCTATTCATTGACATTGCAATAGGAACACCAATGATTAAAATGTAGCTTGTTATAGCGGCTGTTTTTCCTTTTTCTATACTGTTGTTTTCCATATTTTTAACCACAAAGTTCACAAAGGTTTTACGCGAAGTTCACAAAGTTTTTTTGGTTTTTATAAGTTTAATAATAGTGTTCTTTGTGCCTTCTTCGTGCACTTTGTGTTTAAGTTTTATACTAAAACTAATTTTCCTTGATTGTAAATTCCGTATGCTTTTCCTTTGCTTTCTGTTCCTAAAAAAGCAGAGTTTTTAGACTTTGATAAGATGTTATCTTTAGAAAAAATACTTTTTCCTTCAGGATTGAATAAGCTGATGTTAGCTTTGTTTCCTTCAGCAATGGTTTGTGATTCAATGCCAAAAGTAGCTTTTCCGGAAGTCAGTTTTTCGATTACTTTTTCCAAAGGCAATACGGTCAACAAGGCTCCAAAAGCACTTTCCAAACCAATAGTTCCGTTTTTGGCCAAATCAAATTCCATTTTTTTGTGTTCTATGTCGATTGGATTATGGTCGGTCGTAATTATGTCAACTGTATTGTCCAGAATTCCGGCAAGCAATGCTTGTCTGTCGGTTTCTGTTCGCAATGGTGGCGAAACTTTGCATCGAGTGTCAAAATTTTCTAGTTTTTCATCCGTCAAAACTAGATGATGTACGGCAACGCTACAAGTTACATTCAATCCTTTAGCTTTGGCTTCCTTAATTAATGCTACTGATTTTGCCGTAGAAATGGTTGGAATATGTAATTTTCCACCAGTGTATTCCAGCAAAAACAAGTTTCTGGCTATTTGTAATTCTTCGGCCAAATTTGGAATTCCTTTTAGCCCTAATCTTGTAGAAACGATTCCTTCATTGGCAACGCCGTTCCCTTTGATGTTCGAATCTTGGGCGAAAGCAATAACCAATCCATCAAAATCCTGAACGTATTGCAAGGCTATTTTTAGTAAATTGGCATTGTCCAAACTCTTGTTGTAATCTCCAAAAGCAACGGCACCGGAATTTTTCATATCGAATAATTCCGCCATATCTTTTCCTTCGCTTCCTTTTGTCAAGGCTCCAATTGGGAAAAGTTCGGTAGCAAATCCATTGGCTTTGCTTTTTACAAAATTTATTTGCGATTGATTGTCGATAATCGGGTAGGAGTTGGGTTGCAAAGCTATCGCAGTAAAACCGCTTTTGGCAGCAACATTCAATCCGTTTGCAATGGTTTCTCGATCTTCAAAACCGGGTTCTCCAAGTGAAACACTAGAGTCAAACCAACCTTGGGAAACGTGTAAATTGTCGAGTTTTACTTCCGCGGTATTTTCTAAATTAGGAAGCAATTTTCCAATTTTGTTGATGCTGCCATCAACAATCAAAATATCAACAGTTTGGTTGTGAAAAGGACTTTCAGAATCGATAATTTTGGCGTCCCGGATGATTGTATTCATAGTACTTTCTAATTATTGAATATTTCTTTTCTCCACGAATTGCACAAATTTTCACAAATTATTTTAAATAAATTCGTGAAAATTCGTGAAATCTGTGTCTAATTTTTTACTTCACAAATCGTATAATTGCCATTTCGGTTACCAGAAAAAGCAATGCAAATATAACAAACCATTTCCAAATTTGACTGTCTGTTCGGTCGGTTTGTAAGCTATTGAAAACGGTGTCGATGGAATCGATAGTTTTATAATCAGAAAGCGCTTCTTTATTAGCTTGAGCCAAATCACTTTCGGTTCTATTGTAGTTAAAACTGATGTTTTGCAAACGCTCATTTTGGTTGTAAATTCCAAAATTTCCAGCTTGTTCTGGAAAATCGTTGAAAGTCATTTTTACTTTATCGTTCAGGATTTGTTGAACAGGAATGAAGGTTTCGGTCTCGTTTTTGACTTTCAAAATTTCATCTTTTGACAAAGTGGCGTCAACCAAAAATGGATTGTTGTTGCCAATGTTTAATGCGATTACACCATTATTTTGATTGTTGATTCCCATTTTGTAAAAAACGGGAACAATCAAGGGGGATTGTTGAAAATTAGAATTTTCGAGATTAATTGGAGCTGTGAAAATATAAACTGACGAAATTGGATTGCTGATGGAAGTCAAAAACGCAGTTTGGTCTTCATAATACAAAACGGCAGGATTAGAACCCGCTATTGCAAAGGAAGTTTTTGTTTTTGGATATTGGAAATTATTGATTTTATTTTCGAAAACACCACTAAACAAAGGATGATTGAAGTTGATTTTAGTGACCTTTTTTTCTTTGTTTTCCAAAGATTTGAATTGGATGTTTCCAAAGATTTTCAAAAACGGATTAATGTTTGCTGTTGCAGTTTTTGCCGATGGAATAAGAACCAAGTTTCCACCTTTTTCCACAAACGATTTCAAGGTAGTTTGCAAGGCTTGTGGTATTTCATCCAGTTCGTTTAAGACAATAGTATTTTGTTTTTCGAGTGCGTTGTAATCCAACGTTTCAATTGCAAAGTTGTTGAAATTGAATTCGTCATTGGTATAAATTCGAGACAAAAAGTTCGATTTTTCAGCTGTTCCAATGCTGATGATGTTGTTTTTTTTAGGTTTTGAAATACTGAAATATAAGTTATTATCGTATTCTAATCCGTTATCCGTTATAGAAACATAACCGTGGAAATCCTTTTTTGGAATGGTGAAATAGATTGTTTTGTCTTTGGTTTCGAATTTTGTCAAAGTCTTTGCAATCAGTTTGTTTTGATTGTATAAAGCGACTGGAAGTGCTGCGTCTTTTTCGCCAAAAGCAGATAATTTCAAACCAATTTCATAAAAATCATCCAGGGTTTGATGAATAAAAACGCTGTCAATCGAAGCATTGTTTTTTTGTTCCGCTTCTGGAATAATAAAATAGGTATTGAAGTCGCTGTCAATACTTTTCAATTGTTTGGATTCCAAACCAACTGCATCCGTAATCACGACAACATCTTTGTTAAAAGCTGATTTTCTTGATTTTATTTTCGCCATAGCACTTTCTAATTGGAACGGTAAAGCACTGTATTTTAGGTTTTGTAATTCAGTTCGAATGGATTTGATATCGGTATTCCAAAAAGTTTCGGAATTGGTAATCAAAGAAAAAGTTTGATTTTCAGGAGTGTTTTCCAATAATTCCTGAACGGCTCTTTTTAGTAGTTCACCTTTTTGACCTTTGGCCTGCATCGAAAAGGAATTGTCCAAAACAATATACATTTCGTTGGAACTGTTTTTGGTGTCTTTGGCTTTGAAAAAGGGTTGCGCAAAGGCAATGACAATACAGGTTAACAGTAATAATCGCGTGGCTAAAAGCAGCCATTTTTTTATTTTCGAACTCTTTCGGGTTTGGATGGAAAGTTCTTTCAGGAAACGAACATTGGTGAAATATTCCTTTTTGAAACGTCGCAATTGAAATAAATGGACTAGAATTGGTATGACCAATAAGAAGAGGAAATAGAGGATTTCTGGATGTTTGAATTGCATTTTTCAAAGATAGTATTTTGATTTTATATTACAGAAATCAGTTTTTAAATTTTCTTATATTTGAAGAATAGAATTTAGAATTATGACCAAAGAAACTGCATTACAACTTTTTGAGCAAAAGCAAGTTCGTTCTTTATGGAATGAAGAGGAAGAAAAATGGTATTTTTCTATTGTTGATGTGGTAGAAGCATTAACAGATTCTGTAAATCCAACTGATTATTTAAAAAAAATCAGAAAAAGAGATACGGAGTTGGGAAGCTACATAGGGACAAATTGTCCCCAGGTAACTATGTTGACTAATGGTAAAAAAAGGAAAACATTAGCTGGAGATACCACGACTATTTTTAGAATCATCCAATCCATTCCATCACCAAAAGCAGAACCTTTCAAGCTTTGGTTGGCGAAAGTGGGAAGCGAAAGACTGGACGAAATGCAGGATCCAGAAATAGGAATTGACAGGGCTTTGCAACATTATTTGCAATTGGGTTATTCTGAAAATTGGATTAATCAGCGTTTGAAAAGCATTGAAATCCGTAAAGAACTTACTGATGAATGGAAAAACAAAGGATTAAAAGAAGGCACTCAATTTGCCATATTAACTGATATTATTACTAAAGCTTGGTCTGAAAAAACAACCAAAGAATATAAAATTCTGAAAGGTTTGAAAAAAGAAAACCTTCGGGATAATATGAGTAATACCGAGTTAATCTTGAATATGTTGGCAGAAGCTTCCACTAAAGATATTTCGCAAGCAGTTAATCCAAAGAATTTCGTGGAGAGTCAAAAAGTGGCGCAACAAGGCGGAAATGTTGCCAAAGTTGCCTTGAAAGAGTTGGAAGCCAAGACAGGTAAAAAAGTAGTTACGAGTATTTCTGCAAAAACACTTTTAGACAATAAAAAGCAGTAGCAATTTCAATGGCAATATCAATTACAATAATAAATTCAAAAAAATGAAACAAATCTATTTCTATCTTCTATTTCTTTTTGCAACTGTTGGATTACAGGCACAGGAAAATAAATTCAATTTAATCGTTGGAACTTATAATCGTACTTGCGAAAGCAAAGGAATGTATGTCTATGAATTTAATTCCAATACAGGAGATTTGACTTTGAAAAACAATACTGAAAATGTGCTGAATCCAAGTTATTTGAGTGTTTCTAGTGATACTAAATTTGTTTATTCTGTGAATCAAAATAAGAATGGTGGTAATGAAAATGGCGTTAGTGCTTTTAAATACGATAGTAAAACGGGTAAACTAGATTTTATAAACAAGAAAATTGCCAATGCAGACGGGCCTTGTTACATTATTGATGATGATAAAAATATAATAACAGCCAATTATTCTAGCGGAAGTATTTCTGTTTTTGGTAAAAATAATGACGGAAGTGTGAGTGAAGTTAAGCAAATCGTGCAACACTTTGGAAAAGGCATTGATAGAAGGCAGGAAATGGCTCATGCACACATGACGGGTTTTTCGCCAGACAAAAAGTATGTTTTGGTAAGCGATTTGGGTACAGATAAAATTTATTCGTATCAGTACAATCCTAATGCAGAAAAAGAAGTTCTCGTTTTTAAAGATACTGTAAATGCTAAAAAGAGTAGTGGACCAAGACATTTTACTTTTAGCAAAGATGGAAAATACGTGTATTTACTACAAGAAATTGATGGCAGTCTGACAACCTTTAGTTATGCTGACGGAATCTTGAAAAAAGTGGATGAAACTTCCATTGTAGCTCCTGATTTTAAAGGAGAAACTTCTTCAGCAGATATTCATATTTCGCCTGATGGGAAGTTTTTGTACGCCAGTAATCGTGGAACTGCTAATGATATATCCGCTTTTAAGATTTTGAAAAAAGGAAAATTGGAATTTGTGAGTAGAACAAGTACTTTAGGAAAAACCCCTCGAAATTTCACCATTGATCCAACAGGAAATTTTCTTTTGGTAGGCAATCAAAATTCGAATGATATTGTGATTTTCAAAAGAGATAAAAAAACGGGAAGTCTTACAGCAACTGGAAAAAAAGTAGAATTGTGTTCCCCAGTTTGTTTTGTTTTTACGAAGATTTAGCTTCCAGTATTCAGTAATCAGTGTTCAACTGAACACTGATTACTGAACACTGCCAACTTATTTTTTGTCCTTGCGTTTCTTGGCTTGGTTTTTCAACATATTTCTATTGACAGAACCGTGTGTTTTTTTCTTGGTTATTCCAGGGCCACCAAGGTTGACTTTTTTGTTCTTTTTGCTTTTCTCGTGAAAGGCGCCATCTCCTTCTAGTTTTTGTTTTTTCATCAAAAACTTAATCGGTTGGCGGTCTTTTTCAGGTTCGATTAGTTTTGAAGATACTTCAACCGTTTCAGGGAAAGCCTCGATTGGCAATTCCATATCCATTAATAATTCAATGGCAAATTTGGATTCTTCTTCACGTGGAGTGATGAAACTGATAGCTGTTCCTGTAGCATCTGCACGACCGGTTCGACCAATACGGTGCATATACAATTCAGGAAGTTCGGGCATTTCAAAGTTGATGACGTGGGTAATGTTGGAAATATCCAAACCTCTTGCCATAATATCGGTAGTGATCAATCCACGAAGGTTTCCTGCCTGAAATTCAGCCATCGTACTCAAACGATAATTCTGTGATTTATTGGAGTGAATTACACCAAATTGATCTGCAAAATCTTCCTCGATACGTTCGTGAACCATATCAGAAATTTTCTTGTTATTAACGAAAACCAAAACACGACTCATATCTTCATTCGTCTGCAATAAGTGTTTCAGCAAATTGATTTTAGTATTGAAATTGGGAACGTTATACGTAATTTGCGTAATGTTTTCTAACGGAGTTCCTGATGCTGAAAGCGTAACTTCTTCAGGATAATCAAAATAATCATTCAAAACTTTATCCACTTCATCCGTCATAGTGGCTGAAAATAGAATGTTTTGACGTTTTTTAGGCATCATCGCCAAAATAGCAGTTAACTGGGTACGGAAACCTAAATTTAACATTTCGTCAAACTCATCGATAACCAATTTTTGCATTTCTTCAAAACGGATGACATTGTCTAATGTTAGATCCATCACACGCCCTGGTGTTCCTACCAAAATATCACAGCCAGTATAAACAACTGTTTTTTGAGTATTGATGTTCACACCTCCAAAAATACCAACCGTACGAACAGACATGTATTTGGTCAGTTTTTCTACTTCTTCCACAACCTGAACTACCAATTCACGTGTTGGAACCAGAATTACTATTTTAGGCGTATGACCCGGAGTGAATTTATATAGTTTTAATAAAGGCAATAAATAAGCAAAAGTTTTACCCGTTCCGGTTTGTGCAATTCCCATCATATCACGTCCTGACATTATCACGGAAAAAGTTTTTTCCTGAATGGGAGTAGGAGTAGTAAATCCTAAATCATCAATTGCTTTTTGTACTGATTTAGGGAGATTGAATTGTTCGAAAGTGGTCATAAAACGTAAATTTTGTGCAAAGGTACGTTATTTATGCTAATGGTTGAGAATCTTGTTATTTATCAGGTTGTTTACGTTTAAAAGTTTCAGCCACAAATTACACAAATAAACACAAATTACAAGCTGTTGTAATTTCACGAATTATTAAAATAGATAGAATTCGTGCAATTCGATTTTAATTTTGATGAAAATTAGTGATAATTGGTGTAATTCGTGGCTAACTTTTTTGAAAACACTTAATAATGAATGCCTTTCAGGTTATTTACTCGGTTTAATTTTATCCAAAAACAACACCAAATTTGTTAAAGAGCAAGGAGCGAAATACTTTTTGTCCGTATCAGGATCCTCTTTGGGACCAGATACAATTCCAACAACTTGTCCTTTTTCGTCAACTACTGGCGAACCGCTCAAGCCTCCGAATTTTTCAGGAACAACAACATCTTTTAAGAGAATTCTATCTCCTATGGTTTTGTAATATTCGAATTCATAGACTCTTTGTTTTCCGGATTCCATTGTTCTAGTCCAACCTACTACATATATTTTTTCTCCAGCGATTAAAGGAGTGGTTCTTATTTGTAGCGGTTTTACTTTTGAACTATTTTCTTTTATTGAAAAAACCAGCCAGTCATTATCATAAGTTGATTTGGCTTCTAAATTTTCAGATTTGTTTTCGTTTAATAATTTGTCACAAGTAACTAATTCAGATTTATTTTCCAAAGGATATAAAGACCAAGATTTGATATTATTTTCAAATGATAATGTCTTCATACTTTCGGGCTTGATGTGCTTTAACAAATGCTTTGCGGTTACTGCATAAGTTTCGTTGTTGTGTTGCAATAAGAATCCACAACTGAATTTTTCCTGATTTAATTTGGAATCAAAAAAATCAATTTTGTTGACTAAAGCAATGTCATCAAATGTTTTGGTTGAAACTTTTTCTTGACCGAAACAGGAAGTTAATAATAGTATCAAGGAAAAGAGAGAAGAGAATTTGAATAGTTGAATTGTAGTTTTCATATTTTTTTGTTTTTAAAATAAAATGGCAACTTAAAAAAGTTGCCATTTGGTATCAAATATAAGAAAAAAACTATTGCACGATAATTTTTTGTGTGTGCACTATTTTTTTAGTTGTTGCATCAGAAACTTTTAAGATGAAAACTCCTTTTGCTTGCAAGTTGATGTTTTCTGATGTGTTACTGTTAAGTGTTCCTTTTTTGATTTCTTTACCTAAAATATCATAGATTTTATATTCAGTTTCAGCTCCGTCATTTGAAACTAGTACTGAAAATGATCCATTATTAGGAATTGGCCAAACGCTAACTCCTGTATTTGTTTTTTCATTATTTTCTGTTGAAAGTAAACTGTATCCACTAACAATATTTACTTTTCGGGTCATTGTTCCTCCAGTATTGTCTGTTACAGTAAAATCGAAAGAACCCAAACCATTTGCACTTGGAGTAAATTCTACTACATCAGCTACTAAAGAAGTAGTTCCGTTGACAACATTAGAAACAGAATAGCTAACACCACTTGTAAATCCTCGAGACAATTTTTGAATATTAACACTCACTTTATTTCCTGTTGGAGATTCATAATGTGGTAAAGACATCCATTGTAAATACTCATCTAAATTAGTATATCCATCTAAATTAGCATCGGCATTCGAATCAGAGAAATCACTGCTACCTGAATTTACATTAGTTCCTTTAATGGTTTCCCACCAGTTTGGTAATCCGTCATTGTCAGTATCCCAGTCGGCAGCTCTATTAATTACAGGATAGTTTTCGTAACCTCCAGAATCAGCTTCATTATCAGGAAAACCTTTTTTACCAGTTTTGCTACCTGTTACTGAATAAGTTCCGTTTAAAGTTTCTGTAACCATTCTAGTATCATGATTGTCTAATTCAGGTTGTGTACAACCTACGTCTGAAAGAACAATTTTATAAGCATTAGCCGCTGATTGAGTAGTTACATAAGAAGGGAAAAAAGGTGTAGTTACAAATGTTTCGTAGTTAATTGTAACACCATTTGATAGTCTTGATCTTCTTCCAAATTCTTGATTGGTTTCATCAAAAAAACCAGGCATAACATTACTATTAAAGTATGCTCTTTGCATACCAGCAAAGTCATTTTCGTGATCCATTGTTAAAGCATAACGTTGCAACTCCATTCCAGGTCCTGGTTTGTAATAATTACCCACAAAGTTTACTTCGCTAGCTCCTCCATCCGTTGTTCTGGATCCCCAGTTGTAAACGACGTTATTGGTAATATCCATTTTTCCAGCAAAATAATTATTGGCATCCAATCCGCCACCTAAACTCCAGTTACGTCCATAACAATGTGCTAATAAATTATGGTGAAAACTTCCTACGTCACCACCGATTGTTGCCGCATAACCGTGTTGTGTTCCAACAGGGTAATTTGCATGTCCAGCAGCATTTAAGGCTTCTGAAATTAAGGTTTTTTGCAATGTAATATTTTTACCAGAACGAGAACTGAAAGATTCATCTATAGTCCAACTTATAGAACAATGATCAATAATGCTATGATTAGCGCCGGTTAATCCCATTCCATCAAAAGTAGGTCCTCCGCCCAGTCGTACTCTTACATTTTGAACAATAGCATCATTACCTGTAATTCCGAATGGAGCGGTTCTAATACAAATTCCTTTTCCAGGAGCCGTTTGTCCTGCAATAGTTACATAAGGTTGGCTTAATACCAATCGAGAATTCAGTTGAATAATTCCTGACGTATTAAAGACAATTGTTCTCGGTCCAATATCATTAGTAACCGCTTCACGTAAACTTCCGGGTCCGCTATCATTCAAATTAGTAACAGCTACAACTTTGCCGCCTCTTCCTCCACGTGCAAAACGACCATAGCCTTCTGCTCCAGGAAATGCTAATTTTGCAGGACGAAAACGCCATGTATTTCCTTTTTCGATGGCATTATTAGCAAGAACTTCATCTACTCTCCAATAGTAAGTCGCTCCAGTATATAATCCATTTAATGAATAAGAAACATTTGATTTGAGTTGATTGCCTTTGTATTCAGGTGATGATGTAGTAGCACTTTCAACAGCTGCCAAATCAGTTCCAAAATAAATGTTATGTGACAAAGCGTTAATGGCTGGAGTCCATCCTAATACAGTTCCTCCTGAATTCAATTCAACATGTTCGTTATTATGCCCCGGAATTGGATTTGTTGCTTGGTTAAAAATATTAGGAGTGTTTAATTCGAATCCATTCAGCATAACATTTTTAACGTTTTCTTTACCCGAAGTTTCTGCAGCAAATAAGATAACAACATCTGTTCCTGCAGTTGCTTGAAATTTCAAATAAACAGATTTTGCATCTGCTGTTTTTAATGCTCTTACACTTGGAATTACATTATCGAATACCAAAGTACCATTTACGGAAACATCGATAGGGCTAAAAGTATTGGTTGTAGGACTATCAACAGCATTTAAAAAAGCTAATACAGTGTGATTTCCAGTAGCTAATCCGCTGATACGAAGTTCAATTGCTCCACCTTGATTAGCAGTTCCGTCCTTTACAAAAACCCCATCGCTAATCAATCTTGCATAATCAGGTGCTAGTAATCCAGCTTTGTACCAATTTGTGGCTAATTGAGTTCCTTTATCTCCTTTATTTATTGTAAAAGTGACTCCGTTTTCTGTTTTAGAGGCGGTGATTCCTGAAGCGATTACCCATGGAATGTAGCCAGGTTCGTTCACTTCTGCGGGTTGTCTCCCAGATTGGTCAAAATCAATTTTCACTACTGGGTTTTGAGCTACTATTGTAGCAGTTGAGAGTAGGGCGATGCCTGTTATAAGAGAAAGCCACATTGGTTTTTTTAACATCTTAATTTGGTTTTTTGGTGAGTTAGTTTTATTTATCAGATAGTTTTTTTAACGATTGCGTTCTGTCCTGTGCTGGTTTAATGGTTTGAGTTGATATTAATTTGTTTAAACGATTAAGCAATAGTAGTGATTATATTTTTTGTATCAAAAAAATAGAATTGTATAATCTAATTTTTAACAAATTGTTATTGAATTAAGGGATAAAGTAGTATTAAAATCCTTCAAAAACTCCTAGCCCAAATAAAGCAAAATCATATTTCACAGGATCATTAGAATCTAGTTTTCGGAGGTTTAAATCTAATTCAGTCAAAGCTTTACCATCGTTTTGTTTTCGGGTAAGTAATCCTAGTTTTCGAGCCACATTACCCGAATGAACATCGAGCGGACAGGATAGGAGTGATGGTGAAATATTTTTCCAAATACCTAAATCAACACCTTTGTTGTCTTGGCGACACATCCATCTCAAGTACATATTGATGCGTTTGGCAGCCGAACCATTCATTGGATCGGAAATGTGTTTTTGGGTACGGTTTTGATGTGGAATTTCGAAAAATATTTTCTTGAATTCCGAAATGCTTTTTTGCATCGAATTCGCTTCTTGGTGTTTAGCAAAAACAGCTTCAAGACCACCATGATTTTTGTAAATGTGTTGCAAGCCTTTTATAAAACTAGCAAAATCTTGTCCATTGAAAGTTCTGTGAACAAAGCTTTCGAGTTGTTCTAAATTATCTTCAGAATGTGACATCACATAATCGTAAGGCGAATTTCCCATCAAATCCATCATTTTATGGGAATTTTTGATAATCATTTTGCGATTGCCCCAAGCGATAGTTGCACTCAAAAAACCAGCAATTTCAACATCTTCTTTTTGCGAAAATAAATGCGGAATTTGTACTGGATCACTCTCGATAAAATCGAGAGTGTTGTATTGCAGGACTTTTTCGTCCAAGAAAGATTTTAGTTCTTTTTTATTCATTATTTAGAATGCTTTTGGAATAAAATCCATCGCTTAAATCTGAAGTTCGTAGCTGTGGTTTTATATAATAATAGTTCTTGAAATATTCTACTTGCACTTTGTTTACACAAGGTATATCGCCATTGGCAGTTCCGTAAAAGAAGAAATTTTCTTTTGGAGAATAGTAATCTAAATTGCCTTCTTTTATTTTTTCGAAAGGTATTTCGGCATATTTGGAATTTTTTTCGGGAATTAATATTTGATACCAATTGTATTTTTCCTTGTGTTGATGCAATTTATTGGCTGTGAAATTTTTATAATCAATAAACGGAACCGCTATCAAAGGCAGTATAATTCCAGTTAGTAATGTGAATCGAACCCATTGGCTATTCATTTTAAAATAATTAAATAAAGTACTTAAAGCCAAAACAGACAAAAACACAAATTCAGGAAGAAAAAATCGGAATTGTGGCGAAGTCAAAAGCAAAAGCACAAAATGAATTCCGAGGATTAGATACAGGATTTTGTATTTTATTTGCTGCTGTATTTTGTTTATAAATAATCCAAATGCAAATAGTACTAACATTCCAATATTGAAAACACGATTAATTCCGCCAAGGTGCAACCACGAATTTAATTTTGTTAGCAAGGACGCATTATTTAGAGAGCCAACTTTTATATAACCAGCACTTTTAGTCCTTGAGGCTATAAATTCTAATAATTGTTGCGGAATTTTCCAATCTTTTTCTAAAGGCAAAATATAGAATGGATAGAACGGATAACCTGTAATGATTGAATTTTTTAAAATTAAAATTAGGGAAGTTAAACTTCCGAAAATCAATAAAAAGGAAAATCTTTTTTTATCAAAATGAAGCAAATAAATAACCAATAATCCCAATGGAGCAATTGTTATTTTTATAAAAATTAGGTATAAAAATAAGAGCGTTACAATTTTGAAAGAATCCAAAGAATTGTCTTTGTCTAAAAAATAATAGAACAGTATTTGCGAAACCAGAATTATAGATAAGTCTGGCGAAGGTGCATTAATGAACTGAAAAAACAAAATATTGAATATTGGAATAAACCCAATCCAATGAGTTTCTGCATTTTTGGAATGTCTTTTTTCAAATTCAGTGATAAAATAAACGGACGAGAAGACTAGCAAAAATCCATTAATATCATTGATTCGATCGGTCAAAAAACTAAAATTAAATCCTGCTTGCAATACATGAAAAGGCGAATTTTGACCCAAATAAATATGAAGATTGGCCAATCCTTTTACAAAACCATATTCGTTAATCCATTTTATGGTTTGTACATAATAGCTTTCATTGTCAATAATAAAAGGCGATTGCGCACATTTGAACAATGCAAAAACAAAAATTGTTGCCAGAATAATTTTTGAAATTTTAGGAAGCGTTTGTATGTCTGCTTTTATTTCTTTCAGGCTGCTTTTGATTTCCTTTGATTTCCAAACAGATAATCCAATGACCATTAGAAAGTTAAAAAGAAATACAACCCATCCAATTTTGAAGAAAAAACTGAAAATGCACAATCCGACGCATTGCAGAAAAATACCCAGAAATATTGGAAGATAATTATCAGTGGTTTGTATTTTGAGAAACGATTTGGCAACCATTCCTGTAGGAATGAAGAATAATAACAGAATTATCCAACTCAATGCTATTACAATCATAATTAGGGATTACTAATTTGACCGTCCACCATTATGAGTTTTCTATCAGCCATGTTGGCGAGTTCTTCGTTGTGGGTAACAATTACAAAAGTTTGTCCAAATTCTTCTCGGAGTTTGAAAAATAATTGATGCAAATTTTCGGCAGATTGCGTGTCGAGATTCCCCGAAGGTTCGTCGGCAAAAATCACAGCGGGTTTATTAATTAAAGCTCTTGCCACTGCCACACGCTGTTGTTCTCCGCCCGAAAGTTCGTTGGGTTTGTGGTTGATTCGATGCGAAAGACCTAAATATTCCAGTAATTTTTTGGCTTCCGTTTCAGTTTCTTGTTTGGATTTATTAGCGATAAAAGCTGGAATACAAACATTTTCTAAAGCTGTAAATTCGGGTAACAATTGATGAAACTGAAAGATAAACCCCAAATTCAAATTCCTAAATTTAGACAGGGTTTTGTCATTCATGGTCAAAATATTTTCACCATTGATTAGTAATTCTATTCCATTTTCGATTGTGGGTTGGTCTAATGTTCCAAGAATTTGCAAAAGCGTTGTTTTTCCAGCACCTGAAGCACCTACTATAGAGACAATTTCTCCTTTTTGTATATGTAAATCAACACCTTTAAGAACATGAAGTTGATCGTAATATTTATGTATGTTTTTTGCTTGTATCATTGATTGGCACAGTTTTTACAAAGAAACAAAGAATTTGGTAATATTCACGGGTTTTAATTCTTCTAAAATGGGAATTCGAAAATCTAAAATTTTCTTTGGCATTGGATTTGTATCTTTGTTTTGAAAAGCTGATAAAAATGAAAAAACAAATTGAGGTTGAGCAAATTGACAATAAAAACCGAGATCTTATTCTAGGTTTGTTGTTTGACGGAATAGGAATGCTTTCTTTTTCAATTCCGTTTCTGGGAGAATTCTCGGATGTAATTTGGGCTCCAATAGCGGGATTCTTGATGACTTGGATGTATAAAGGAACTGTTGGAAAAGTAGCTGGAATTTTTGCTTTTTTGGAAGAAATAATTCCGTTTACAGATGTGATTCCTTCGTTTACCTTAACTTGGATTTATACGTATTTAATAAAAAAATCGAAGGATTAATTTTTTTCTTTGTCTTTAAAGAAGAATCCTAGTTTCATACTTTTTAGCATTTTTTTCGAAAAAGGGAAGAAGAATTTCGATTGTCCAAAAAGCCAACCAAAGAACATCAATAAGAAAGGATAAAGTGGCAAAACCAAAACTAATAGGATGATATAATAGAAAAACCAATGTGTATTTTCTTTGTTTATACCCAAAAAAGTCATCGCATAACTAGAAATTTTGGCTGACAAAGAACCGTTTATAGCAAAAACTATAAATATGATTACCAAATCATAATTTGAAGCGATTCCCCAACGTTGTTTTAATTTCTTCATATTTGTATTAGATAAAACAAATATAGTAAGATTATCTCATTGGTACATAACCGCTCAGCTTTTGTTTGAAGGTGTTTTGGAAATAAATCATATAATTGTAGATTAAGTAGTTGACTTCATATCCATAGCGGATATTTGGACTGTAGTCAATAGTCATGACGTACAAATTAGGATTGTATCGTTGCGGTTGCATCACTCTATTGTTCCACTCATTTACATAAATTTGATTTTTGTTTTCTAAATAAGTCAGTGAATGAAAATTTCGAGGAAAAGCATTAGCGTTAAGCCAATTGCTAAAATTAGGGTCAATGATTAGTACTTCATATTCTAACGAATCATTGGCAATTCGAACTGTGTCGTTTAATTTTTTTGATGGTTCAGATGAAGATGCAATAGTATCTTTTTTGACTGAAGAACAAGCAATAATTGTTAGAAGTGCAATTATGTAAATTCCATTTTTCATAAAATCTCATTTTGAAATTTAAATTTACGAAAAATAGCAAGAGGTTTGTATTATTTAACAAAACCCGTTGGCGAAATTGCGAACGGGTTTGAGTTTTTTAGTTTTACTTGAATTTATTTTCCAAAAAGTTTTCCAAAAAGACCACCAAGTCCTCCACTTTTTTTGGTAACAGCTGTCATTGCATCTTCCATATCTACTTTTCCATCGGCGTTTTGGTCTAAACCAAATTGTCCACCATATTTTGAAACCGCTTCCATTAACCCGCCATTTCCACTTCCTCCAGAAATAGCAGTTACTAAATCAGAAATCTGAAAACTGTCATTTGGATCTTTAGCTTTTCCAACTAGAGAGCCTAAAATTTGAGGAATTAAATTTCCAGCTACTCCAGAAGCATCGGTACTATTAATTCCAAATTTTTCGCCCAAGCTTCCAGATAATTGTTGCGTTAATTGTTGTACCACTGGGTTGGAACTATCTTGAGCAGCGTTTCCTTGAAATAATCCAGCAAGTTGTTCTATACCACCTTCGGAAGCTATTTTTTGAAGTCCGGAAAGGATAGACGAACTGGCTTCGCCCATTACAGCTTCATTTTGTTCGTTTGGAATAGCGTTGTTTTTCACAACTGCATCATTTCCATATTGTTGTACTAATTGGGTTAATTGTTCTAGCATAAGATTTGATTTTGATTTTTAAATCAAAGCTAATAAAAAAAGCTCATTATTAAACTAAATTAATAATGAGCATTTGATTATTTAACACGAAATGGATGTTATCCTAACAAACTAATAATTTGTGAAGCTAATTCTGTTCCAATTCTGTCTTGTGCTTCTCCAGTTGCAGCACCAATATGTGGAGTCAACGAGATTTTTGGGTGCATCAAGATTGTCAATTCTGGTTTTGGCTCGCTTTCAAAAACGTCTAGACCTGCAAAAGATACTTTTCCTGAATCTAATGCTTTTATCAAAGCTACTTCATCAATCACACCACCACGAGCACAGTTTACGATTCCAACACCGTCTTTCATAGTAGCTAAAGCAGCTTCGTCAACGATATAACCATCTTGTGCAGGAACGTGTAACGTAATGAAATCAGCTTCTTTGAATAAAGATTCTAATGATTGAGTAACAATTGTTGTTGTGATGGATTGTCCGTCGAAAAACTCCACTTTCACATCAACTTGAGGAATAAATCCATCAGTAGCGATAACTTTCATTCCTAAACCAAGAGCCATTTTTGCTGTAGCTTGACCAATACGTCCAATTCCAACAATTCCAAGTGTTTTTCCTCTTAATTCAACTCCGTCAGCGTATGCTTTTTTCAAACCATTAAAGTTTGTTTCTCCTTCAAGAGGCATGTTTCTGTTAGAATCGTGTAAGAAACGAACACCTGAAAGTAAATGAGCAAAAACTAATTCAGCTACAGATTCTGATGAAGATGCAGGTGTATTAATTACGTGAATTCCTTTGCTTTTTGCATATTCAACATCGATGTTATCCATTCCAACACCACCACGACCGATGATTTTCAATCCTGGGCAAGCATCAATAATATCTTTACGAACTTTAGTTGCACTTCTTACTAATACTACGCTTACGTTGTTTTCGTTTACAAAGTTAGCTACTTGCTCTTGAGCAACTTTTGTAGTGATAACTTCAAATCCACCTTTTTGTAAGGCTAGAATTCCACTTTCTGAAATTCCGTCATTGGCTAATACTTTCATTTTTTATAATTTGTATAATGTATATTGTAAAATTGTATTTGGTATTTCAAAACTGAATACTGTTCACTAATTACTGAACACTTTTCTCTAAAGCTTGCATTACATCAACTAAAACTTGAACGCTTTCAATTGGCATGGCATTGTAAATAGAAGCTCTGTAACCACCTACTGAACGGTGTCCAGGTAAACCAGAAATTCCAGCTTCTTTCCATAATTTGTCGAATGCTTCAGTATGTTCAGCATTATTCAATAAGAAAGTAACATTCATATTTGAACGATCTTCAACAACTGAAGCTCCTTTGAATAATGGGTTTCTGTCAATTTCTCCATATAATAAAGCTGCTTTTGCATTGTTTAATTTTTCAACTGCTGCAACACCACCTTTTTCTTTGATCCATTTCATAGTCAATAAAGAAACATAAACTGGGAAAACAGGTGGAGTATTGTACATACTTTCTGCTTTGATATGTTTTGCATAATCCAACATACTTGGAATTGCTCTTCCGTTTTTACCAAGAATTTCTTCTTTGATAACTACCAAAGTAGCTCCTGCAGGTCCCATATTTTTTTGAGCACCAGCATAAATAATATCAAATTTAGAAAAATCTAAAACTCTTGAAAAGATATCAGAACTCATATCGCAAACTACAGGAATAGTTGTAGCTGGGAATTCTTTCATTTGTGTACCAAAAATAGTATTGTTACTAGTACAGTGAAAGTAATCAGCATCACTAGGAATAGTATATCCTTTAGGAATATATGTGTAATTATCTTCTTTTGAAGAACCTACAATTATGGTTTCTCCAAAGAATTTAGCTTCTTTTATAGCGGCGGTTGCCCAAGTTCCTGAATCTAAATAAGCAGCTTTTCCACCTTCTTTCATTAAATTGTAAGGAGCTCTCAAGAATTCTGTACTGGCTCCACCAGCAAGAAAAAGAGCTTGATATCCTTTGCCTTCAAGACCTAAAAGTTCTAATGCCAAGGCACGAGCTTCGTCCATAACTGCAACGAAATCTTTGCTTCTATGCGAAATTTCTAAAATTGACAATCCTGAATTGTTAAAATCTAAAATAGCTTGTGCTGATTTTTCAAAAACTTCTTGAGGTAAAATAGATGGTCCTGCGCTGTAGTTGTGTTTTTTCATAGTATAGATTGTGTCCAAAATTTAAAAGTGCAAATTTCGGGAATAGGAGTCGAATAAACATTAAATAATTCAAAATATTTATACTTTTTTTCATTATGTTGTTAACAAAAATGAAATCGTATCCACATTATCTGCATAATCCCATAAATTTGGACTTTGAGTTTGTCCAAAATTAATGCTGTTTTTTACCAAATTATTGCTGACAATACATTGAATTTGTTCGTGTTCTGATGCTAATCGGGTTTCTAGATCTTCGAGGTTTTCATAAAATTCATAAAAAACACTCGAAATTGGCGAAGCATAACTAGAATCTTCTTTGATGGTCAAAAATCCATTGTCCAACAATTTGAAATTACTCATCAAGAAAACTGCCTTGTTGTAATCATAATTATTGGCATATTTTTCATAATGAATAATGTCTTGGTATTCGAAAATTGCTTCAAAGAAAGCATTAAACGAATAGCCCTTTGGAACAAAAAGTTTGGAAACATTGCGACATCCCAAACCAAAATATCTAAAAATATCTTCGCCTAAAGCAATGAGTTGTTCTTTGGTTTCTTCTCCATTTAAAACCGCAACCGAATTTCTGTTTTTTCTAATTATACTCGGTTTGTCTTTAAAATAATAATCAAAATAACGAGTAGTATTGTTGCTTCCTGTGGCAATTACGGCATCAAAATTTTCAAGTTTTCCTTCAACAAAATTGATTTTGTTAGAAAGTTCGGGGTCAATCGCAATTAGGTATTTAGCTAAAAAAGGCAATAAATGTTGATCATTTGATGATGTTTTTATCAAGACACTATTGCCAGAAATCAATACCGAAAGAAAATCGTGAAAACCAACCAGTGGAATATTTCCAGCTAGAATTAAGCCTACGCTTTTTGGTTTATTAATTTCAAGATTATAAGCAGAAAGCCATTGGTTTAAATTTTCTTCGCTCAAAGCATTGGCCCAAGATTGAATCGAAAAATAGACATTTTCTGGAGTGTACCAACCGTTGTGTGATTGTGATAATTGAATTAAATTTTTAAACTCTTCAAAAAACAAATTATTGTGCAAAACAGAAGGGTTTTGTATGGTTTCATTCTCGGAAAATTGGCTTAAAAATTTCCCTAATTCAATAAATCCATTTTTTTTGTTGTTTTCTAACATAAGTAACTTGTATATGAAAAGTTTTGATTGTAATTTTGCACAAAAATAAGGCTATAATACTTTATAGACAATAATAGATATTAAAAATAGAATTTAGAGTATCATTTTCATTACAATTGTTAATGAGTCTAAAATCATAAATCTAAAATTAAATGGCAATTATAATAACTGACGAATGCATCAATTGTGGAGCTTGTGAACCAGAATGTCCAAATACTGCAATATATGAAGGAGCGGATGATTGGAGATACAAAGACGGAACAAGTTTAAAAGGAACTGTAGTTTTGCCTTCAGGAGAAGAAGTAGATTCTGACGAGGCTCAAACTCCAATATCTGATGATATCTACTATATCGTTCCAGGTAAATGTACAGAGTGTAAAGGTTTTCATGATGAGCCACAATGTGCTGCGGTATGTCCTGTTGACTGTTGTGTTCCTGATGAAAATCACGTAGAAGATGAAGAAACTTTGTTAAACAGACAAGCGTTTTTGCATAACGAATAATATTGTAAAAAGAAATAATTAAAAAAAATCCTGAATGTATATTCAGGATTTTTTTTTTTTTTTTTAATTATTTTATTGTGTTGGTGTTGAGTGTTTTATATCTGAATTTAATTTAGTTAATTTGGATAATGTTTTTTATATTTTGTTAAAAATAATTTTATGAAGCGAATAATA